>NZ_JAYJJW010000002.1:0-395000 GCF_035481675.1 Pseudoblastomonas aquimaris
CACCAACGCGCTGACCCATCCCGACACTGTCACCACCGACGGCGACGGGATCGAGGGCGCGGCCGATCCGCTGGCCGGCGAGAGCTTCGCGGTCCGCGTGACCGACAGCGACGGCGACAGCACGGCGACAGACGGCATCCAGGCGGGCGAGACCATCGCGGTCACCGTGCTCGACGATGCGCCCGCCGCCAGCGACGACGGCACGTACAACGTGGCCGAGGACACGGCGCTGGTGATCAGCGATGCGCTGGACAACGACCTGTTCGGCGCGGACGGGGTGGATCTTGCGACCGGGGTCGTGGTGGCGAGCCAGGGCGCGAAGGGCAGCGTCGTCTACAACGGCGACGGCACGTTCACCTATACGCCGGATGCGGGCGCCGAAGGCAGCGACAGCTTCACCTACACGATCACCGACGGCGACGGGGACCCGAGCACGGCGACCGTGACCGTGACGATCGCGCCCGACAGCACGCCGACCCTGAGCGTCATCGACCTCACCGTGGACGAGCAGGGCCTGCCTGCGGGCACGGGCGAGCTGGCTGACGGGGACGCGGGCAACGACAGCGATACCAGCGAGAGCGCGAGCGGCAGCTTCACCATTGCGACCGGGAACGACGACATCGAGACGGTCGAGATCTTCGATGCCGTCAACAACAGCTGGGTCGATGTGACGAACGGCGGCACGGTGACCGGCGCGAACGGCACGCTGGTGGTGACCGGTTCGCCGGGCACGGGCTACAGCTATACCTATACGCTGACGAACGCGCTGACCCATCCCGACACTGTCACCACCGACGGCGACGGGATCGAGGGCGCGGCCGACCCGCTGGCCGGCGAGAGCTTCGCGGTCCGCGTGACCGACAGCGACGGCGACAGCACCGCGACAGACGGCATCCAGGCGGGCGAGACCATCGCGGTCACCGTACTCGACGATGCGCCGCTGCCGTTCGATCCCGCAACGCTGGTGATCGACAACCAGGCCGGCGAGAGCGGCAGCGCCGCGCTCGATAGCGACGGCAATATCGACAACAATGTCGGGGCCGACCAGCCGGGGACGGTGCAGTTCAATGCAGCGATCGAAGGCAACAGCGGCCTGACTTCGGGCGGAGCAACTGTTTACTACCACGTTTCCGCCGACGGGCAGACGCTGCTGGCGACGACGTCGACCACCGACCCGTTCCTCAATCCGGCCGACACCAGCGCGTGGGTATTCTCGATCGAGGTCAACCAGGATGGCGACATCGCAGCGGCCAACGACCAGTTCACGGTCACGACCTATGCGACGGTCGATTCGGTCGGCGAGGTCGATTTCACCTCCAGCGCCTACGATTTCGTGGGCGGCAACACCCACTGGGTCGGTTATGTGCCGGCGGGCGAGGAAAACAATCCGATCCCGAACCTGAGCCAGGACGCGCTCGTCACGCCGACGGCCATCGGGGACACGGCCAACGGCAATGCGAACGAGATCGGTTCCGGCGGCGCGAACGGCGGCAGCCTCGCGGTCGGCCAGAACCAGGGACTGCGGTTCGATTTCGTGCAGGACCTGACCGGCGCGCCGTCGAGCGGCGGAGGCGGTTACACGCGGCCCGCAACTCACATGTTCGAAGATCACTACACCGTCCCGTTCGCAACCCTGCAGTACGGCATCGGCGGCAATGCCAACAACACGACCACCGTGCTGATGACGGCATCGACCGATAACGACAGCGATGGCGACCGGGTCGGCGTGGGCAACACGGTCGAGACGATCAGCCAGGTCGTGATCACCTACGGATCGACCACCAACACGACTGCCGACGATGCGGTCTACACGATCGATATCACCGGGCCGGGCACGTACTCGGTGGTCTACAACAACACGACCTATACGCTGACGGCGATTTCGACCGGCGGCGGCCTTGCGATCCAGTATAACGGGGTGAAGAACGGCACGCAGATCGGGGTCTATACCGACGGCGCCTACACGACCTTGCAGACCGAATACGTCGCCGGGTCCGAATTCACCATCACGGGGCTGGGCGCGGCGGTCATCACCAACGAGCCGGTCGATATCACGGTGCCGATCGAGCTGGTCGATGCCGATGGCGACACGGTCGCCAGCGAGCTCGACATCACTTTCGATGCGATCAACCAGGGCGGCATGAGCATGTCGGCGGCGACGCGGCAGGCGGCGACCAACGACAATGACGAGACGTTCCAGCTGGGCGGTCTCGACAGCTTCAAGCCGACCGGCAACGGCCAGCAGCGCGGCGAAAGCGGCGCGATGGCGGCGGCGCTCGGCATCATGGCGATGGACGCCGGCATGGGCGGGATGAAGGGCTTCGCTGCCGATGCCAACACGCAGGTCGCTGCGGCGGATTTCGCGAGCGCAAAGCTAGCGATGGCGAGCATTGCCGACGTAGAAAGCGTGGCCATAGGCCAATTGCCGGACGGCGGTGTCGCTGGCGATCCGATTGCGGCACCTGCGAAGCTGGCGATCGACCCGGGCTTCGAATTCGAGGCCGCCGCTCTCGACACGGTTTCCGACATCGCCGCAGCTGACGAGGTTTCGGCGCTGGAAGCGGCGATGGCGCCGTCCGGTTTCGAAAGCGCGATCCCGCTCGGCGATGCCGGCGGGGCGGAAGCCGCGATGATGGAAGCGCTGCTGCTCGCACAGGTGCCCAACGAACTGTTTGCGGAAGCGACGGTGGGAGCCGACGAAGCGCTGGCCGAGATCGGTGCCGATATCGAAGCGGCGACCGTGGTGGACGACGCGCTCGATGCGCTCGTCGGCCCGGCCGATGCGCCCGCGATTGCCGAAACATCGCCGGCGGTCGACCTTCTCGCGGCCATCGCGCCGCAGGGCGAAGGCTTCGCGAATTTCGAAATGCCCGATCCGCTCGACGATGCAGCCGCGGCTGCGGACTCGGCGGTCGCGTAAGAAACAAAAAGGGGGAAAGACATGAGGTCAAAGACTTTCCACGCGCTGTTGCTGGGAGGGGCCGCGATGACGCTGCCCGGACTGGCAGCGGCCCAGACGATGGGTGACGACTTGCTCGCGCTCGACGGCGATCAACTGCGCGATGCGTTGGAGATGCGCTACGACGCGGGGCTTGCCGCCTCGGAAAACCCGGCGATCGTGGGGGCAGACGATCCGCGGTACCTGTGGGCGCTGGAGACCAAGGTCCAGTGCGGCATCGCCATCGGCTATACCAAGAGCGGGACGAAGGATGCGCCGAGCATCCGCAAGTGCGCGCTCGCCTACGAGATGATGCAGCGCGTGCCGCGCGTCGTCATCGATGACGAAGTGGAAGAGGAGGTCGTCGTCGAGCGGCCCGAGTGCGAGAACAGCGCGACCTCTTCGATCTATTTCGAATGGGACAGCGCCGTGGTGCCGGCATCGGCTGCGGCGAACCTGCGCGGCCTCGTCTCGCAGGCGCAGGCCTGTGGCTGGACCCGCTTCAGCGTGGTCGGCCACACCGACACCTCCGGCTCCGACGCCTATAACGACGCGCTGTCGCTCGACCGCGCCAATGCAGTGGCAGGGGACATGGCCGAGCTGGGCATCGGCATGGACCGGATGGCGGTTTCGGCACGCGGCGAGAACGACTTGCAGAAGTCGACCGCGGACGGTGTTCGCGAACCCGATAACCGCCGCGTCGTCGTGACGGCGCAGTAACCGAGGGAGACAGACGATGACACTTCGCAAGACATTCGCCCTCGGCGCTTCGCTGTTGATTATGGCGGCCCTGCCGCAGGCCGCCACAGCGCAGGAGGCGGTCGTTCCGGTCGCCCCGGCAGAGGCCGCCCCGATCACGCTCAAGGATGCGATCGAAGTCGCCATGGCGACCAATCCGGAAATCATCCAGGCGCAGATGAACACGGAGGCGATCCAGTTCGAACGGGAACAGGCGCAAGGCCGATTTGCCCCGACGGTGGACCTCGAGGTGACCGGCGGCGTGCGCCGGCTCGAGAACCAGACCCGCCGGGCGCTGGGCATTGCCGACGACTGGCTGGAGCCGGTCGAGATCCAGCTGCGCGGTGACTGGGCGCTGATCGACGGCGGGCAGCGCCGTGCGGGCGTGCTGTACCAGGCTGCGCGCGTCGATGGTGCCTCGCTGCGGGTGACCGAGCGGTCGCAATTCGTGGCGCTCCAGGTTTCGCGCCAGTATTTCGACATCCTGCTGCAGGAGCGGATCGTCGCTGCGGCGCAGGACAACGCGGCCTTCCACCGCTCGCTGGTCGGCGACCTGGCCACTGGCGTTGCGCAGGGATCGATCAGCATCGCCGACCAGCAGCAGGCCGAAGAGCGCCTGCAGGCGGCGCTGGTGCGCGAGGCGCAAGCCGTCGAAGCGCTTGAAAATGCGCGCATTTCGCTGCGCCGGCTGACCGGGCTCGATATCGACCAAGTCGTCTTGCCGCCGAACCTCGCTGCGTCCATGCCGACGGGGCTTGCCGATGCGGTGGCGCGGGCGCGCAAGGACAACCCGTTGGTGCGTGAAAGCCTGGCGGATGTCGATGCGGCCAATGCCGCGGTGGACGAGGCCGAGGGCGAATTGTCGCCGACCATCGGGGTCGAGGTCGTCGGCCGTTATGGCGAGGATATCGATGGGTTCCGTGGCGATACGGAAGATTTCCGCGCGCAGGGCTATGTCCGCTGGCGGCTGTTCGATGGCGGCATCCGCCGGGCGCGGGTGCAGGAGATGGTGCGCCGTGCCAGCCAGACCCGCTACGAACTGCACGACCGGGTCCGCATCGCGGAAGAGGATGTGCGCGTCGCGTGGAATGCGATGACGACGCAGCGCCAAATCGTCGACGTGCTGACCCGGCAAAGCCAGGTGAGCGACGATCTGCTGCTGTCCTATCGCAGCCAGTTCAACATCGGGCGGCGATCGCTGCTCGACGTGCTGGATGCGCAAAACACGCGCTTCAACACGCAGGTCCGGCTCGAAACCGCGCGCTTCTCGCAAGATTTCGCGCAGTACCAGGTGCTGGCGGCGACCAACCTGCTGCTTTCGGCGATGGGCGTGCAGCCCGGCGTCGGGGCGGGCATGGAGGAGCGCGAGCGCTTCGACTACGGTCCGCCGGTACCGGCCGAGCTCCAGCGCCGCAGATACGCGGACTGAGACACGCATGAACGCGGTGGTCGACATCGATCTGGACGGTACGGATCGCACGGGCAGCGGGCAGGGGCAAACCCCCGACCCGCTGCTCGCCGCGATTGCCGCTGTCGCGCGCCATTTCGACGTCGCCCTGCCGCGCGACCGCTTTTCCACCCTCGCCCGCAATGGCGAGGGCAAGGTGCCGTTCCACCAGGTGGACCTTGCGCTCGATCTCGCCGGGCTGAAGCAGGACGATCCCGGCGGCCGCGGCCTGCCGCGTTCGGACGAAGCCTATCCCGCCGTCGTCCAGCTCGACGACGGCGAGATCGTGGCGATCCTGGAACGCGCTAAAGACGAGCTGCTGGTTGCCCGCGCCGGCGATGCGGAGCCGGTCTGGACGCCGCGGGTCGATATCGCCGCGCGATATGCCGGCGGGATCCGCACCGTGTGGGCGGACCCCGATGTCATGCGCGACAGCGAGGCTCCTTGGCATGCCAAGGGGCGGCAGCACTGGTTCTGGAGCGAGCTGCGGCGCGAGCGCAAGGCGTACCGCCCGGTGCTGGTCGCCTCGTTCATCATCAACCTGCTCGCGCTGTCGCTGCCGCTGTTTTCGATGAACGTCTATGACCGGGTGATCCCCAACAAGGCGGTGGCATCCCTGTGGGTGCTCGCGGTCGGCGTGCTGCTAGCCTTTGCGCTCGAATATGCGCTGCGCCTGGCGCGGGCCAACGTGATCGACCAGATCGGGCGCAAGCTCGACCTGCGCCTCTCGCAGAAGATCTACGCGCGGCTGCTTTCCACGCCCCTGACGGCCAAGCAGGGCCACACCGGCGCGCTGGCCGCACGGGTGGCGGAATACGCCGTCGTGCGCGATTTCTTCGCCTCGACCAGCATCGTGCTGATGGTCGACCTCGCCTTCCTGGTGGTATTCGTCGCCGCCATCGCGTGGATCGCAGGCTGGCTGGCGCTCGTGCCTGTCGTGGCGATCATCCTGATGGCGATTGCCGGCTTCATCCTGCAGCGCAAGACGGTGGAGGCCGCGCGCGACGCGCAGGCCGACGCCGGGTTGCAACAGACGATGCTGGTGGAATCGATCGCCGGCATGGAAACGGTCAAGGCGATGGGCGCGGAAGGCGGCATGATCGGCCGCTGGCATGCGCTTGCCGAAATCGGCTCCCGCTCACAGGAGCGGCTGCGCAAGATCGCCACGGCCGCCACTAGCCTCACCACCAGCTTCCAGCAAATCTCCACGATCTCCCTGGTCATCGGCGGTTATTACCTGTTCGACGCGGGCGTTATCACGATGGGCGCTATCATCGCCATCGTCATGCTGGCCTCGCGTTCGCTCGCGCCGGCGGGCCAGATCGCCTTCCTGCTCACCCGCGGCCGCCAGGCGAAGGAAACGCTCGCCAGCATCGAGCGATTGTTCGAAGCGGAAGACGAGCGGCGCGGCGGCGCATCGTCCAGCGACATCGCCATATCGCAGCCGACGGTGCGGGCCGAAGGGCTCGATTTCGCCTATCCCGGGGCTTCCGCCTCGGCGCTCAAGGGCATCGACGTCACCATCCGCCCCGGCGAGCGCGTGGCGCTGATCGGCCGGGTGGCGAGCGGCAAGTCGACGCTCGGCCGCGTGCTGTGCGGCCTCTACGAGCCCACGGACGGCGCATTACTGGTGGACGGGGTCGATAGCCGCCAGTTCCGCCCGCAGGCCCTGCGCGAAGCATTCCGCTTCGTCGGCCAGGACGCGGCGCTGTTCACCGGATCGATCAAGGACAACCTCACGCTGGGCCGGCGCGGCACGCCGGACGAACGGCTGCAGGAAGTGCTGCGCGCCACCGGGGCGGACACGTTCCTCGCCCGCGACGCCGGCGGGATCGACCGGCAGGTGGGCGAACAGGGCCACCAGCTTTCCGGCGGCCAGCGCAGCTTCGTCGCCCTGTCGCGCGGGCTGGTCGGCGATGCGCAGCTCCTCTTCCTGGACGAGCCGACCGGGGCGATGGATTCGGTGACCGAGAAGCTGTTCGTGGAGCGGCTGAAGGCGACGCTGGGCGCGCGGCAGTCGCTGGTCGTGGCGACCCACCGCCCGGCGCTGTTCGACCTGTGCGACCGGATAATCGTCCTCGACCAGGGGCGGATCGTGGCAGACGGGCCCAAGGCGGAAATCCTCGCCCGCTCGCAACCGGCGCGGGAGGCGGGGGCATGACCGCTGCCGCGATCAGGGACCGTGCGGGCCTCCTCGCGCACCGGGCGCCGATCATCCTCGCCCTGCTGGTGGCGCTCGTCATGCTGACCGGGCCCGGCCTGGGCGGTGACGGCAACGTCTTCGAAATCCAGCAGGCTCGCGCCGAACAGCGCGAGGCACTGGAAATGCGGCAGGTGGCAAGGCTGACGACCGGGGAGGAGGCCGAGCTGATCGTCACCGGCGATAGCGCGCAGGCGCGCAACGCGGCGATCCCTTTCGCTAGGGGCGCAATCGCCGGGGCCAATCCCTTCCATGCCATTGCCGCGGGCGGCAGCGGCTATGGCACCGCGCTCACCTGCCTGACCGAAGCGGTCTATTACGAAGCGGCGACGGAGCCGATGAAGGGCCGCCGCGCCGTGGCGCAGGTTGTGCTCAACCGCGTGCGGCACCCGGCCTATCCCAACTCGGTCTGCGGCGTCGTGTACCAAGGCAGCGAGCGGCGGACCGGCTGCCAGTTCTCCTTCACCTGCGACGGCTCGCTTGCACGGCGGCCCTCGGCGGTGCTGTGGAGGCAGGCGCGCGACGTGGCCGAAGCGGCGCTGGCAGGCGCGGTCGAGGTTTCGGTCGGCAGCGCCACGCATTACCACGCCGATTACGTCCTGCCGCGCTGGGCGTTCACGCTCGCCAAAGTCCACCAGGAAGGCCGCCACATCTTCTACCGCTTCCCCGGCCGCGCGGGCACTGTCGCAGCCCTGTCGGCACGATGGAACGGGCTGGAGCGCAAGCCCGCCTTCAATCCTGAACGCTTTGCGGCCGAGGCGGTGGAGGACATCGCCGCGATCGAGGAACTGGCCGAGGCCGAGCCGCTGCTCGCCCCCGATCCGACCGATCGCCGTGCACCCACCGATGTCGGCGGCCGGCTCGACACCCGCACCGAATGGCGCATGACGATCCCCGATCCGACCACTGCCAGCGCCGGCTATCGCGCCGCGCAGCAGCGGCAGGAAGAGGCCGCGGCCATGGCCGCCAACGAAACGGACGGGCCCCTGTGATATCGCGCTGGCGTGACTGGGATGCGAGCCGGAAGCTGATCTTCGTATCGGTGGTCGGCATCGCCGTGCTGCTGGTCTGGGCGGCTTTTGCGCAGATCGACATGGTGACGCGCGGCAACGGGCGGGTCATCCCGTCGAGCAAGGCGCAGCTCGTCCAGTCGGCGGACCCGGCCGTGGTGTCCGACATCCTCGTGCGCAGCGGCCAGACGGTCGAGGCGGGCGAATTGCTCGTCCGGCTGGACGACAGCGAAGCCGCCTCTGCCGTTGGGCAATTGCGGACCGAGAACGAGCGGCTGGCCGCCCGGGCCGGCAGGCTGGGCGCGGAGGCCGGCGGCGGCGGGCTCGACTGTTCGGCAGGCACCGTATGCGCGGAAGAGCGCCAGCTGGCCGCCACCCGCATCAGCGCCGCGCGCAGCCGCCAGAGCGCGCTCGCTGCGCAGATCGAACAGCGCCGCCGCGACCTCAGCGAAGGGCAGGCCACGGTCGGTGCGCTCGAAAGCAGCCTCAAGCTTGCCCGCGACGAGGTGAACATGCTCGCCCCGCTGGCCGAACAGGGCATCGTCCCGCGCACCGAACTGCTCAGCGCCCAGCGCGAAGTCGTCGATATCCAGGGCCGCCTGTCCGCCGCGCGCCAGGGCCTGGGCCGCGCGCGCGCCGCGATCAGCGAGGCGCAGGCGGAATTGAGCTCTGCGCGGCAGGAATTCCGCCAGTCCGCGCTGGAGGAACGCAGCGAAGTGCGCACCCGCATGGCCGTGAACGACGAATCGATCCGCGGCGCCGAAGCGCGGCAGCAGCGCAACGAACTGCGCGCGCCCGTCGCCGGGATCGTCAACGATGTGCAGGTCACCACCGTCGGCGGCTTCGTCGGCCCGGGCGATACGCTGATGCAGATCATCCCGCGCGGGGAGAAGCTTATCGTGGAGGCACGGATCGACCCGTCGAAGATCGCCTTCATCAAGGTCGGCGACCCGGCGAACGTGAAAATCTCGGCCTACGATTTCGCGACCTATGGCGGCTTGCCGGGCCGGGTGCTCGAAGTCTCTGCCGACAGCATCTACGACGAGGTCGAGCGCAAGGCCTTCTACGTCGTGCTGGTGGAAACCGACCGCGCCTATTTCGAGCGCGGCGGGCGGCAATATCCGATCGTGCCGGGCATGATGGGCGATGTGGAGATCATCACCGGGCGCCGATCGATCCTGTCCTACATCTTCAATCCGGTCGTCACCGCGATGGACCGCGCGCTGACCGAGAACTGACCGCGGCTCAGTAGCCGTGCAGCCACGAACCGGCGGCGCTCAGGCTGACGATCGGGCGGTAATCCCAGTCCTGCGACCCGTCGAGGACCGCGTCGGTCGCATTGTCGAGCATGCGGTAGCCATCGCCGATGCGGACCATCAGCACCGCGTGGTCGCGGCCGCGGATCCGGTCGCGGGCGATGGTGAGCACCATGTCCTCGCGCGCGAAGCCGAGGCCTTGCAGCATCTGCATCTTGAGGATCGCGAAATCTTCGCAGTCGCCCTGGCGCAGCGCCATGGTCAGCGGCGCATCGGCCCAGTAGTCGGCCTTGCCGAATCCGTCCACGTCCTCGACATAGCGGATGTTGGCATTCACCCAGGCGTTGACCCGGCCCAGCGTCTCTTCCGCGTCGCCGGTGGTTTCGACCAGTCCGCGCACGGTCGATCCGGCAATGCCGCGACGCGTGGCTGCGGCCCACTTGGCGTCGAACGGCGTCTGGCCGATGCGGATGCGGCGGCTGGCGAGGAGCAGCGGCTCGGCTCCGGTCGGGGCCGGTGAGGCCGTGTCCGGGAGCGCGACTTCTGTCGGCATTGTGACGATGTCGCGCATGGGCGCGGAATGCGACCGGCCGGCAGTGGCATAGCGGCGCAGCGAAGCGACCACGCCTGCGTCGGCAAGCGCGGCGACAGGGCAGGCGGCGCCCTCCGCATTCCCTTCCAGCGAGGCGACGTCAGCGGCTCCAGCGGCGGGAACCACCGGGCTCGGCGTAATCACCGTTTCGGCGGCGGCCTGCTGCTGGCGAATACGCTCCAGCGCGCTCATCGGCTGGTCGAGGATCGCCGCGGCCTTGGTCTGGCGCGGCGCGGGTGCGGCAACGGCGCTGACGACCGGTCGGCTCGCGGCGCGATTGCACGCACCGACGAATTCGGCGGCAAGGACGCTGTGGCCCAGGGCCAGCGTGCCGGACGCCGCGGCGGCCTGCGGTATGGCGAGCAGCGACAGGCCCGCTCCGAGCAGCGCAATGCGCGAAAGGTTCTTCGTCGACATGGGGGCGCTATGGCCCGCGGCCCCATTCGACGCGGTTGGCAAACTAGGTTAACGGTGGCGCAAGGAAATTGCGCCCGGCGATGTCGCGAACCACCAAACTTGCCAGCCCCCCGGGGCCGTATGCTATTCGGCATCCAAGGGGCCGCGATATCGTCAGCTATGCCAGGGGGCAGGGCAGCCGTAGCCATGGACAAGCCGAGTTTCGACACGCGCTTCTTCGCGCTTCCCGAAGAATTCTCCTGCTGCATTACCAGCGTCTACCGGGTCGAAATCCGCTTGCCCGGCGGCCGGGAATTCAGCGACGCGCTGCAGCCGGAACTGGCCAACATCCGGATCATGCGCGGTAGCCTTCCGGTCAGCCGGATCGGCGATGGCCCCGTGCTGGCAGGCGCGGATTGCTACGTCAGCGGGCCGACCAGCCACCCGGCGCATTTCACCATGGGTTCGGCCCGCCTGTGGGGCATCGGCATCAAGCCCTGCGGCTGGGCGCGCATGGCGCGCGCTCCGGCGGACGATGCCGCCAACAGGCTGTTCGACGGCCGCGAGCAGCGCATCTTCCCCGGCCTCGGTGCGCTGACCGACGCCATGCTCGACGCGCCGCCCGACGACGAGCGCGAATTCGGCCTTATCGCGGAATGGCTGGCCTCGCTCGCCAGCGATCCGCCCGATCTGCGCACGGTGAAGGCGGTGCAGCAAGCCCTGCTCGACCCGGCGATCAAGACGGTCGAGCAGCTGGCCGACGCCAGCGCCACTCACGTGCGTTCGCTGGAGCGTGTGTGCCGCAAGCATTTCGGTTTCCCGCCCAAGCTGCTGCTGCGGCGGCAGCGGCTGATGCGGGTGCTGGCGGATTACCTCGTCAAGGGCGCAACCTGCTGGACCGAGGTCATGGACCCGCAATATACCGACCACGCCCAGTTCACGCGCGAATTCCAGCATTTCATGGGCGTTTCGCCGAGTGAATACGCGCGTTTCGACCTGCCGCTGATGCGCGCCTTCGTGCGCCAGCGCCTGGCCGATTTCGGATCGCCGGTGCAGGTGCTCGACAAGTCCTGAGCGCGGTCAGTCCAGCGGGGTGAAATCGAGCCCGATATCGGCGGCCGGCGCGCTCTGCGTCAGGCGCCCGACGGAGACGTAATCGACCCCGGTCGCGGCCTTGGCAGCGATCGTGTCGAGGTTGATGCCGCCGCTCGCCTCGGTCGGCACGCGGCCGGAAACCAGCGCCACTGCTTCGCGCAAGGTCGCGGGATCCATGTTGTCGAGCAGCAGGCGGGTGGCCCCGGCTTCCAGCGCCGGTTCGATCTGGTCGATCCGGTCGACTTCGCAGATGATGTCGCTCACCCCGGCATCGCGCGCGCGGCGCACCGCTTCGCCCACGCTGCCGGCGACGAGGATGTGGTTGTCCTTGATCATCGCCGCATCCCACAATCCCATGCGGTGGTTGCTCGCCCCGCCCATCCGCACGGCGTATTTCTCGAGCACGCGCAGGCCCGGTATCGTCTTGCGGGTGTCGAGCAGGGTGCAATCGGGATTGGCCATCGCATCGACATACTCTCGCACCATCGTCGCAATGCCGGAGAGGTGCTGCACCGTATTGAGCGCGCTGCGCTCTGCCGTCAGCATGGCGCGGGCGTTGCCTTCGAGCCGCATCAGGTCGGTGCCGCCCGCGACTTGCGCCCCTTCCTCGACCAGGATGTCGATTTGCATGTCGGGGTCGAGCTGGCGGAAGAATGCCTCCGCCACCGGCAGGCCGGCCACGGTGATCGGATCGCGGCTGTCCATCACGCCGGAAAACCGCGCGCCTGCGGGAATGACGCTTTCGGCCGTTACATCCTTCCCGCCGCCTTCGGCCCAGTCGCCAAGGTCCTCGGCCAGCGTGTCGGCAACGAAGGCGTCGAGATCGAAGCCGGGGAGCGCGAAACCCATCAGTGCACGAACCGCGCGACCACGTCGCGGTAGCTGCGGCTGACTTTCACTTCGCTGCCGCTGTCGAGCACAAGGAAGCATTCGCCGTTGGTGTGCGGCTTCACCTGCCGGACGAGGTCGAGATTGACGATGGTCGAGCGATGGACACGCTGGAAGGTCTTGGGATCGAGCCTGCGTTCCAGGTCCTTCATCGTCTCGCGCAGGACCAGCGAATTGTCGCCGGTGGAGATGATCATGTAATCGCCCGCTGCCTCGATATGTTCGATGGTGGCGACATCGACTCGGAAGATCTGCCCGCGGTCCTTCACGTTGATCAGCTTCTCGTAACGGCTGCCGGTGTCCTCTTCTTCGGCCACGGCTTCGGCCGCGTCGGGGGCCACTTCGGCGAGCACTTCGCGCAGCTTGTCGGCATCCTCCGCCGATTTCTTTTCGGCGATGCGCTGGCGAACGCGCTCGATCGTATCGGCCAGCTTGTCCTCGTCCACCGGCTTCATCAGGTAGTTGACGGCGTTGGCTTCGAAGGCGCGGATCGCATGCTCCTCGAACGCGGTGACGAAGACGAATAGCGGCGGCTCGATCTCCATCACGCCCTTCACCACCGAGAACCCGTCGAAGCCCGGCATCTGGATGTCGAGGAAGACGAGGTCGGGCTTTTCGGTCTTGATCGCGCGGATCGCCTCGCGCCCGTTCGCGCAAGTGGCGATGATCTCGATATCCTCGAACGGTTCAAGCCGCAGTTGCAGGCCCTGGATCGCGAGCTTTTCGTCGTCGACGAGGATGGTGCGGATGGTCATGTGGCTTGTCCAAGTTGGGGCGGGGTGAGGGGGCGTTCCGCCGGGGATGACGGGGCGGCGATGGCCGGCTTGGTGGCGCGGCCTGCCTGGCCGGCGGCCTTGTCGGCCTCTTCGGCGATTTCGTACGGCAATTCCAGCGTCACGGTGAATCCGCCGCCCGGCGGGGAAACGATGTCGAAGCGCTGCTCTTCGCCATAGGCCTGCTGCAGGCGGTCGCGGATATTGGCCAGGCCGACGCCGGTGGAGCGGTCGTCCTCGCCCGTGCTGCCGGGCAGGCTGGCGGGGTCACGGCCCGGATCGATGCCCGGACCGGTATCGATAACCGAAATCTGCAGCCGGTTGCCCAGCTGGCGGGCGCGAACCTTGATCTCCGCGCCTTCTTCCTGCGGGGAGACGGCGTATTTGATCGCGTTTTCGACCAGCGGCTGGAGCAGCAGGGACGGCAGGCAGGCCTTTTCCACTTCGGGCGCGATATCGAATTCCGTCCGCAGCCGTTCGGCAAAGCGCATCCGTTCGATGCCAAGGTAGAGCTTCAGCGTCTCGATTTCCTCCGCCAGCGTTACCGTGCCGCTGGGCTTGTTCACCAGCGTGTGGCGCAGGAAGGATGACAACTTGGTCACCATCGCGTTGGCGGGTGCGGTTTCCTTGAGCAGGATCAGCGTGGAAATGGAATTGAGCGTGTTGAACAGGAAATGCGGGTTCAGCTGGTATCGCAGCATGGCCAGTTGCGCGCTGGTGGCCTGCAGCTCGAGCCGGGCGAGCTGGTCGGCCTGCTCCTCGATCTGCAGGAAGAAATTGATCGCGTAATACAGTGCCGACCACGCGCCGAGCAGCGTGAGCGGGAAAATGTAGTAGCCGATGAACAGCTGTAGGAACGCGGTCTCCGTTTCCGTGCGGTACAGGCCGATCACCCACGCCATCACGAAAGCGAACAGGCTGACCGCCAGCAGCAGCACGGCCCCCGATGCGACCCAGGTGACGATCGGCTTCTGGTCGAGGAGCGTCTTGAACACCACCGCCAGGATCAGGCTGATGGAAAAGCCGGTGATCGCCTCGATCAGCAGGACGACGAAAAACTCGTAATCCTGTCCGCCGGCCAGCGCGCCGCCCGTGCGCAGCAGGAGCGCGCCCGTCCAGCCCACGAACTGCAGGTTCCAGAACGCACGGCTCTTGTCCCTGAAGAACGGCGTGGGGCGGAAAGGCAGGGCAACCATGATTACGCGCACCCTAGCGCATCGCGGACGGCTTCGTCACATGGGTTTTTGTGCCCCGTTGGCGACCGGGCGCAGCTCTGATAGGTTTCGTCGTCATCTTGAGTGTCCGGGAGAGCACAGCATGAACGTCGACAACGATACGCTTCACGGCGCGGCAGAGCGGGCGAAATTCACCGCCATGACCGAAGGCACGCAGGAAGACTGGCAGCTGATCGCGCGCGAGTTCGGCCAGCATGCGCGCCATACGCCGGAACGGGTGCTGGCGCATCTGCGGTTGCTGGAAGGGGACCACGGCGGCTTTCCCGTCTGCCGGCTGGAACATTCGCTCCAGACCGCGACCCGCGCCCACCGCGACGGGCGGGACGAGGCCTACGTCGTCATGGCGCTGCTGCACGACATCGGCGACACGCTGGGCGCCTACAACCACCCGGACATCGCCGCCGCGATCCTAAAGCCCTTCGTGTCGGAGGAGCTGCACTGGATCTGCCAGAACCACGGCATGTTCCAGGGCTATTACTACTTCCATTACCTGGGCATGGACCGCGACCAGCGCGAGCAGTTCCGCGACCACCCCCATTTCGATGCCTGCGCGGAATTCTGCGAAAAATACGACCAGGCCAGCTTCGACCCGGACTACGACAGCCTGCCGCTCGAATTCTTCGAGCCGATGGTGGAGCGGGTGATGACGAAGCCGCTATCGGGCCCGGTCAAGGACGCGCTGGAGGAACACGCGCCGGCCTGAAGCGCGCTTAGCCCGTTTGCTCGGCAATGGCTTCGGCGAGCTCGCGCTCGCCGACCGCGCCGGCCAGCACCGCATCGCCGACGATCCACGCGGGCGTTCCGTCGAAACCCAGTACGCGGCCGAGCTGCTGGTTCTGGGCCAGTTCCTGGTCGTACTTGCCCGCAGCAATCGCCTTGTTGGCGGCCTCTATGTCCAGACCGGCCGCATTGGCCGCCGCTTCCACGCCTGCCTCGTCAGGCGACCCGCCGGCGAACATGGCGTGATGGAAAGCTTCGAACTTGCCCTGTTCGGCAGCCGCGAGCGCCATGCGCGCGGCATGGACGCTGCCTTCGGACAGGATCGGGAATTCGCGGATCACGACTTTCAGTTCCGGGTCCTTGGCCACCAGCGCTTCGACGTCCTTGGCGCTCTGGCGGCAATAGCCGCAGGCATAGTCGCTGAATTCGACGAGGACCTTGCTGCCGTTTGGATTGCCGAGCACCGCGCCGCGGTAGGGCGTCATGACGGCTTCACGCACCGGATCGAGCCGCGCGGCCATTTCCTTCTGCTGCAGGGCCTGCATCGCCTCGGGCAGGATTTCCGGATTGGCGAGCAGGTACGCCTCGAAATCCTTGTCCGCCGGTCCGCCAAGCGTCGTGGCCGCCCAGCCGCCGCCGAAGCCGGCCACTGCGCCGATTGCCGCCACCGCGGCCAGTTTTGGCCAGATGTTGTTCCTGTCCGTCATAGATTGCCCCGTTTCAGCGCCGATCCCGCGCACGTTTTAGCGCGTCGCGCGCCTGGTATTCGATGTCCTGCGCCCTGATCCAGTCGGGCGTGCCGGTGTCCAGCCCCGCCTGTGCGGCCTGCGCGCTGGTGAGCGCCTCCGGCCATTGCTGGCGCATCGCCTGCTGTTCCGCACTCGCCAGTCGCGCGCGAGGAATATCGCCCTGAGCCGCATAGATCTGGCCGAGCTGGTACCACGCGAAGGGATTGAGACGGTCCCGCGCGACGGAAGCTTTCAGCACGCGCTCCGCCTCGGCAAAATGCTCCGCATCCTCCGTCGCAATCAGCGCGTGGCCGAACATCGAGGCGATCAGCGGCTGCGCGCCGGTCAGTTCGGTCGCCCGGCGGAGTGGCGCCAGCGCAGCATCCGGCTGGCCGGTTTCCAGAAGCACCTGGCCCTTCAGTTCGAGGAAGAAGGGATCGTCGGGCTCCGCCGCCAGCAACGCGTCGACTTCCCGCAGCGAATCCGGCGTGCGCGCATCCTTGTGATAGGCGTAGGCGCGGGCATAGCGGGCGGGCACGCTGCCATCGCTGTCGGGATAGGCGCGGAACGTGTCCTGCGGCTTGGCGAGGAAGCCGTAAAGCTTCGCCTTCGCTCGCACGAAGCGCGCCTGCAACGCGGGATCGGTCGGCACGTCCCACGCCGGATCGGCCCGGTAATCCGCCTCCAGCCGCGAGATCCGGTCGCCGGAGAGCGGGTGCGTGCGGTAGAATTCGGCCTCGTCCGACTGGTTGCGGTAATAGCGGAATTCCTGGTTCAGCAGTCGCCCGAAGAATTTAAGCGAACCGCGGCCCGAAATGCCGGCCTTGCTGAGATATTCCACCCCGGCCGCGTCGGCGGAGCTTTCCTGCACGCGGCTGAACGAGAGGTAATTGCCCATCGCGGCCTGCTGGCCTGCGGCGATGATGCCCATGCCCGCTTCGCCCGCACCGGCCGCCGCGGCAGCGAGGCCGAGCAGGAGGGAGAGGATGGTGATGTTGCCCGCCGTGCTCGCGCCCTCGGAATGGCGCAGCACATGGCCGCCGGTGATATGGCCCAGCTCGTGCGCGATCACGCCCTGCACTTCGCCCGCATCCTCGGCCGCGTTGAGCAGGCCGGAATGGATGTAGATCCGCTGCCCGCCAGCGACGAAGGCGTTGATCGACGGGTCGTTGATGAGGACGATGTCGACGTCTTCCAGCCCGGCCGCTTCGGCAAGCGGGGCGGCCATGTCTTCGAGCAGTGCCTCGGTTTCGGCATCGCGCAGCACGCTTTGCGCCGCGGCCGGCTGGACGACGAGCGAGAAGACCGCGAAAACCGCGAGAATCCGGGTGATGGGGCGCATCATGCTGGCGCAGCTGTAGCCCATCCGGGGCTGAACCGGAACTGAAGTGTCGCTGCGGGCTATTCGGTCCCGTCCCGCTCGCCCGCCGCGTCCGACGCCGGGCGGGCGTCGGGCATCGCGGGCTGGGCGAAAATCCCGTCGAGGAAGCTGTATACGCTCGTCTTCACGCGGTCGTCGCGGTCGAACGGGCGACCGAGCGCCATGAGGATGCCGGCGTGGCCCATGCCGTCGAAGCTGATTGCCTGCGCGGTCCCGCCGGCTTTCGTTATCGCGGCGGCAAGTTCGCTCGAATGGCGCGGGTCGACGGTTTCGTCGTCGCCGCCGGTGGCGAGCAACATCGGCGGGGCATCGCCGCGCACATAGGTGAAGCTGTCGACCTCTTCCGGCCGCGACCAGCCGCCGAACGCGGCGCGGGTGGAATCGCTGGTGAAGGGGAAGATGTCGTACGGCCCGGCGAGGCCGACCACAGCGTCGACCGCATTGTCGGGTAGACCCTCGTCGCCCAGCCAGCGCCGGTCGAGCCCGACCTGCACCACGTTATAGGCGCCGGCGGAATGGCCCATCAGGGCGATCTTTTCCGGGTCGCCGCCATATTGCGCTACGTTGCGATAGGTCCACGCGACGGCGGCAGCGGTATCTTCCAGCATCGCGGGATATTCGCCGCCGGGCACCAGCCGGTAGCCGGCGACGATTGTGACATAGCCTTGCGCTGCGAGATTGCGCCCGATGAACGCGTAATCGGCCGGGTCGCCCGCGTTCCAGCCGCCGCCATGGATCCAGACCACCACCGGGCGCAGGCCGTCCGCTTCGCCGGAAGGTTTCCAGACATAGAGGCGCTGGCGGTCCGCCTCGCCCAACCTGACAGGGCCGGCAGCAAGCGCCGCGTCGCCGGAGGTGAAGATGCCGTCGATCCGGTCGAGCGTTGAGACGGACTGGTTCGCCACGGCCCAGCGCCAGATGCCGAACAGGATCGCGGCGATCAACGCTAGCACCACCAGAGCCCAGATCATCGCGCGCCTGCCTTTCGAACGAGTCTTCCCCGACGTCTTGCCACCCTGCGCTGCCCCCGTTGCCATCACTGTGCCTCTTCGACCGTGTCCACGATATCCTTTGCGTCCTTATCACCGACCAGCCCGGTTGCGCGCAGGAATTGCTTGCCCGCATCGTAGCTGGGGCCGAGCCACATGGGGATACCCAGCGCCTCGATGCTCGCCTTGGCGGCCACTTCTTCTGGCGACAGCGGGTCGGCGGCGGCCTTGCGGATGAAGATTGCCGCGATCCGGCCGCGCATCGCCTCGGCCACCTCGCCGAATGCGGTCACGTCGCCCTGGGTGTCGTCGCCAACCAGCGCAAACCGCATGTCGGGATAGAAACCGACGATCTGCTTGATGGCATCGACCTTGTGGCCGCCGTGGCTGGAGGAGCCGAAGGTCTCGCGGTTGAGGCCCCAGTCGCGCAGCACCATCGGACCCAGCGGCAGGCCCTTCGCCTTCTTGAACGCGACGAGATAGGAAAACAGGTTCCACGGGCTGGAGCTGACGAAGAAGAACGGTCGCTGCGTCGCCGGCAGGCTTTCGCCCAGGTGGCTCGCTTCTTCCGGGTCGAACCGCGCCCCGCCCAGCGCACCGTAGAACGTATCGGCGTGCGGCACGGCGATCCGCTCTTCGGGATGCTGCGCGAGCAGGCGGCGCCAGTTGCGCAGCAGCGCGCGCGGGCTGCCGGTGATGCCGGTCTCGATGATCGTATCGTCGACATCGGAAATCACCCCAAGATGTGTTTCTGCGCCCGGTGCGAGGACATGGGCGGGCACGCATTGCTCGCCTTCGTCGTTTTTCCAGTGAAGCTCGACCACTTCCCAGCGCGGGCGATCGGGCAGGGGCCATTCGCCCGGCAGGCCGATGTCGAACACGACATAGCCTTCCTTGTCGGTAACGGCGCGGTGGCTGACGACTTCCCCGTCCGGGGATTTGAGGTCCATCCGGACGTCGAGGGCTTTCACCTCGTGCGAAGCGTAATGCGACATCAGCGTGCGGATGGCCTGCCAGCGGCCGCCGGAGTTGTGCTCGTTCCTGCGCGAACGCAGCGCGCGGGCGCGCAGCATCAGGCGCGTTTCGCTGCGATAGCCGAAGAAAGGGTGGATCTGCGCGGGCGCGGTCGGGAAAATGGGCATCGGGGGCAGCCCTAGCGGGCCATGCCGCCGGAACCCACCCCCGATTTCACCCGGTCAGCGATCGAGCAGGCTGCGCGCCGCCTTGGTAACTAGCTTGGCGTCGTGCGGCACTTCGCCGATCACGGCGATCGTCCCGTCGTCGAGCCGGCGGATGGCGACCAGCGCGAATTCTTGGCCGTCGGACGCAATCTCGCTGAAATGCTGGACCGGCAGGGCGCGCAGTTGCTTTGCCAGCGCCTTGCTGATTTCGTTCTTCGGCGCGGCGGGCTTGCCGTCTTTCTCGCGCTTCCAGGCCCGTTCTTCCGCGACCACGCCCTTGAGGCCGCCGTCGGCCCTGGCGAGATAGTCCGCCAGTTCGCCGCGGCCGACGCCGACGCGCTCGGCGTGGGTAAGCACGGTGGCGTATTCGGTGATGCGGGTCTTGTCGTAATCGGCACCGAAAACCAGCTTCACGACCGGAGTCATCGGCGCGCGGTCCTGCATGGTGAGGCCATAGTCCTCGACCAGTTCGGCGAAATCCTCGGGCGCCT
Source organism: Pseudoblastomonas aquimaris (assembly GCF_035481675.1). Lineage (NCBI taxonomy): Bacteria > Pseudomonadati > Pseudomonadota > Alphaproteobacteria > Sphingomonadales > Erythrobacteraceae > Pseudoblastomonas > Pseudoblastomonas aquimaris. The sequence continues at coordinate 20,059 of NZ_JAYJJW010000002.1, forward strand.
GCCTGGCGGCAAGCGCAAAGTCGTGCGCGCGGCCGACCGCTTCGTAGAGCGCGGCGCGCGAGCGATCCTCGCGGACGCTGGCAGCCTCGGCCTGTTCGCGGGCCACGGCGAGCCAGTCGCCCAGCTCCATGTCTTCGGGGCGCGGCGCTTCGATGAGGGGGCCTTCGAAGGCAGGCTCTGGCTCTGGCTCATTCTCAGGCGTAGTGTCGGCTGCCGGCGCCGCTTCCCGCGTGGCAGCAGGTTCGAAGGACGCTTCGAGGTCTTCGAGGACCGCGTCATCGGCGAAATCCTCTTCCTCGGCATGGATGTCCTGCTCTACGGCGGATTCGTCAATGGCTTCTTCATCGTCCGCACCGCCGCCAAGCAGCGCACCGAGCGAACCGAAGGCCGCGTCGTCGGCGCCCTCGTCCTCCAGCAGTTCCTCGTCGTCGTCCGACAGGCCGTAGGCGGCAAGGTCGAATTCGCCGTCCGAAATCGGTTCGTCGGCCAGTGTCGGATCGGACTGGACCACGCCCAGTTCGGTCGCGGTCTTCTTGGTCCGCGGGGAGCCGAGGCCGGAGAGATGTTCGGTCAGCGAGGCGAAGGAGCCGGTGTCGACGGGCTCTTCGGGCTCGCCATATTCGTCGCTCGGCTCTTCGTCCTCGTCGTCATATTCCAGCACGAAATCGCTGTCGGGCGCGTAATCGAGTTCGTCTTCGTCGCTCTCCGCGCCCTGATCCATGGTGTCGAAGTCGTCTTCGCCTGCATCGCCATAGGCAGGCAGCGGAAGGCCCATGTCGTCGACCGTCTCCGTAGCGCCGGGCACCGCAACATCGCCCGCCGTCAGTTCGAGCGGTTCGTCGCTTGATTCGACGGGCGAGGCCGGGCCGTCGGCCCAGTCGGTCATTTCTGCGGCATGGCCGGGCACCGGCTCGGCAGTACCGGCAGTCTCGTCGAGCGCCTGGTCGATCTGCAGCAGCAGCTCGTCGGCCGTTTCCGGGTCGGCGAGTTCCTTCCAGTTGATGACGCCGTAGATGAAGTCAATCGTGTCGTCGTCGCTGGAAAACGGCAGCAGGATCCCGCGATAGAGGATCGTCTGGCTGCGCTGGTTGACGAATTCCGCCTCGAAACCGATCGGCGCCTGATTCGCCAGGATCTGCATGTAGTGGTCGGTGATCCGGCTCAGCAGCGACCGGGCCGGGATATCGTCCAGCTTGGCCATGTTCGACGTATCGGCGTCGCATTCCTCGGCCAGCTTGGCGCCGAGATAGGAAATTCCGGGATTCTCGATCCCGGTCGAGAAATCGAGCAGCACCGAATAGGGCCCGAAATCGGGCAAGGCGTCGGGATCGAGGTCCTCGATCGAGGGGAAGTTGCGATCTTCCAGCAGGCCGGCCCAATGATTGTAGGCGCGCACCTGCATGCGGCGCTCGTCCGTGCCGATCGCTGCGGGCGGATCCTCGCGCCCGGTCTCGTCCTCGTGGATATCGGGCTCCACGCCGCCATCCAGCGGATCGGCGTCGTTTCCAAAATTGCCCCTAAGCGTATCCATGGCGTCGTGCCCCCAGTTCGGTCATTCGCTGGGGTTGTGCCGGACCATGGTAAACAAGCCGTTAAGTGCGAGCGGGTTTGTGTGCTCCCGCCGCCCGGCCTTGGTGGGTCCTAGAGGATGTAGCGCATCTTGATCGACTGGCTGACCGGCTCGTCGCCCACCGTGAAGGCGGCGTTGCCGAAGCTGGGCGGGCCCATGCGGACCGGTGCATCGCGCGAAAAGCCGAAGCCTTCTTTCGGCATCATGCCCAGCACGCTGTCGGCCTTGTTGTTGTTGTTCTCGTCATGCAGCAGCGCGATCGCCCAGCGGCCAGGCGTGACGTTCCGGAAGGTAAAGGTCACGCTGGCATTGGCATCGACCACGAGGCGCTGGGTCTTGCCGCCCTGGCACTTGTGGAAATTGCGCGACTGGTCGGTGATGCATGCGCGCACCACGCCCTTCGCATTGCGGATGTTGTTGACGGACACGGTGACACTGGTCCCGTCTTCCGGAGCCGGTGCGGCAGCGCCCACCGCGGGTGCTGCGGCAAGGATGGCGAGTGCGGCGAGGATGCGTGATGTCATGGCGTCGTCGGTGTCCTGGCGAAGTCTGTGTCTAGGCCCCGGTCGGTTCCGCACAGGCGGTCCCAGAAGCGGAAATAGAGGCCGTAATTGCAGCGGTAGAGCGTGTGGTGGCGGTTATGATGGCTGGCGGTTATCAGCCAGCCCCCCAACCGCGAATGAACGAGCGCGCGCGGGAACATGTCCCAGCCCATGTGATTGGTGACGCCCATCACGGTCATGATCGCCAGCACCGCAGCGAGCATGGCGACATGGATCGGGATCAGGAAGACGAGCGCCGGGATGACCACCGCCCCGGTGATCGCCTCGATCGGATGGAAGCTCATCGCGGCCCAGGCGGTCGGCGGACGGCTGGCATGGTGCACGGCATGCGCGACAGGGAAGATGCGCTTGTGGTGCATCAGCCGGTGGGTCCAGTAGAACCACGTATCATGGCAAACCAGATAGGCGAGCACGGACACCGGCATGTACCACACGGGATAGGCCGCAATGTCGTCGTAGATCAGCGTCCAGCCGCGTTCCTGCCAGCCCCATGCCACGATCCCGGCTGGCACGGCAAAGATCAACGCCGAGATCAGCGACCAGCCGATTTCGCGCAGGATCTGCGGGCGGAGCGAGGCATAAAGACCCGGGCGCACCCGGCTGGTGGCCAGCGCGAAAATCCCGCTCGTCGCGATATAGCGCAGTGCGATGATCGCGCCCATGCCCGCGATGGTTATCGCCAGTGTCGTCCCCGTTCCCATGGCGCCGTTCTATAGCGCAGGGCAGGTTAACGGGACAGTACCCTGTTGGCAGGACTTTCGCCGATCAGCCCGCTTCACCCCACGGGCTGCAATAGGGATCGGCGGCCACGACCTGGCGGCGCATTGACGTGCGGGCCAGCCGCTCGATCTCGACCTTGCGGCGGGCGGCGGCGAGCGGGCGCAGCGGCGCCGGGCGGAGGATTTCCGCGTCGTAGCCATCGGCTACTATGACCCCGCAGCAATCCGGCTGGAACGCCTCGGTCTCCATGCAGCCGCGGTCCAGCGACGGGGCGAGGCCCCAGTAAAAGCGGTCGCAATGGTCGAGGTAATCGGGCCATTTCGCGTCGCCCATCAGGTCGCCGCGCGCCACCTTGATCTCCACGATGACCACGTGGCCCTTGGGATCGATGCCCATCAGGTCGGCCCGCCGCCCGTTCCGCAGCGGCATTTCGGGCAGCAGCCAGGTGTCGTTGCGCGCAAAGAGCCGGGCGATCCCGCGTGCCACCGCACCGCTGTCGCAGCGGGCGGGGTCGAGATCGTCGGGCGAAGGGGCAGCGGCAAGCGTTTCGGTCATGCCGCCGTGTTGGAACGAAAAGGGAACTTCGTCAAGCGCTCCGGCGCGGGCCGTGGCCGCCGGCCGGGACCATCGCCAGCAGCGCATCGCGCGAGGTGGCGAATTCGCTCCACAGCGCGCGGGCGGCCGGGCGTGCATCGGCCCCGCGAGCGAGCACGGCGAGTAGCGCCGCCATACCGGGTTCCATGACCGCGGCGATATCGGACAAGGCGCCTTCCATGACCGCGCGGCGGCGGCCCTCGGCCTCTTTCATTGCCAGCGGGAAGGCCTTGGCAGCGGCATCGGGCCGCTCCTGCGCCACGCCGGCAAGGTCGGCCAGCACGGCGCCGGCGTCGAGCAGCGCTCCCCAGCGCATCGCGTGGGAGCCCTGGCCCTGATGGGCCCCTGCGTGAAAGGACATCGCGTTCATGATGCCCCCATAGCGCGCGACCGATTGCCAAAGCGTTGACGCCGGGGGCGGGCCGGTGGAAACGCGCTTGGCGAGGGGCAAACCCGCTGCTAGAGCGCCGCACCTACGCCACGGCGAAGCACCCGTAGCTCAGCTGGATAGAGCGCTGCCCTCCGAAGGCAGAGGTCACAGGTTCGAATCCTGTCGGGTGCGCCAGGGGGCGGTCTTTCAAATATCGCCGCCCCCCGGCGTATCGTTGTCGTCCGGCCTCGGTTCAGCCCGCCGGGCAGGCCAGCACCGTCTCCGCATCATTGCCCACGCGCACCTCGGCCAACGCATAGTCTGTGGCGCCGCTGGTCTGGAGCATGATGGTGGTCAGCTGGGACATGTCGACACCGGCCCCCGCAAGACAGCGCAGCGGGATGCCGTAACGCACGAAGCCCGCGGTGGCCGGAATGTCGAGCGGGATGATCGCCTGGGTTCCCCCGCCTTGTACCGCCAGCGCGAAGCTGTCCGCCGGGTCGGTCACCTGCATGGTCACCAGCAGCATGACGTCGCCCGCAGCTTCGCGCGACAGGTCGACCGCATCGAAATTGTGCAGCACCACGTTCGCGTCCCCCGAAGCGATCTCGAAGCGGCGCGCGCCTTCCTGCACGATGTAGTTCGCTGCCGTCACGCGCATCCGGCCGCCCAGCGCACCGGCGGGGACCGTGGTGATGCGGGTCTGGTCGATCTCGCCCTCGTCATTGACCAGCAGCGACCAGCTCGCCGCCGGGACGCCGTTGGCGAACCATGTCCGGCTGTCGCCGGCTTCGGCCATGTCGAGCTCGGCCAGCGTTTCCCATGCGGTCGCCGGCGAGGCGTAGGTCAGGCCGTAGCCGAAGTCGAACAGCGCCCCGTCGTCGAGGCTGCCCGTGGCGGGCCATGCGGTCGGCAGCTTGCCGGTGAAGTCGTAACGCGGCGCGCCGTCCGCCCCGGCGACGACCACGTCGGCAAGGCCTGCGCCCTCGCTGCCCGGCAGCCAGGCGACGACGAACGCGTCGGCCCGGTTCAGTGCCGGGTTCACGTACAGCGGCCGCCCGGTGATCATCACTGCGACCACCGGGATACCCTGCGCTTTCAGGCGCTCCATCGTGGCATAGGGGCCGGTCAGGTCGGCATCGAGCATCAGTGTCGCCCGGTCGCCCTGGAATTCGGCGTAGGGCTTTTCGCCGAAGACGACGACCGCCGCATCGGGACGCTGTTCGAAAGAGCCATCGGGCGAATGAACGGCGCTACCGCCACCCGATTCGACCGCCGATTTCAGCCCCGCGAAGAGCGAGGTCGCGCCGGGGAACTGGCTGTTGTCATGCCCGGTGCCCTGCCAGCTCAGCGTCCAGCCGCCGGATTGGCGGGCGATATCGTCGGCCCCTTCACCCGCGACGAGCAGCCGCCCGCCCGGTGCGATCGGCAGGATGCCGTCGTTCTTGAGGAGGACGAGCGATTTGCGCACCGCTTCGCGCGCCACTTCGCGGTGGGCGGGGGCGCCAAGCAGCTCGAACTCGCCCGAAAGGGGGCGTGTCGACGGTGCGCCCGCCTCGAAGAGGCCGAGCCGCGCCTTGACCCGCAGGATCGCCGCGACCGCCTCGTCGATCCGCTCCATCGGGATTTCGCCGCTGAGCGCCTTGGCCAGCGTGTCGGTGTAGATCGCCTTCCACGTGTCGGGAGCCATGTACATGTCGATCCCGGCCAGCAGAGCCTGCGGGCAGCTGTCGTTGGTGCAGCCGGCGACCTGGCCGTGGGCGTTCCAGTCGGAGACCACGAAGCCTTCGAAATCCATCCGGTCCTTGAGCACGTCGGTGACGAGGCTCTTGTTGCCGGTCATCTTCTTGCCCTGCCAGCTGGAGAAGCTGACCATCACGGTGGACACGCCTTCGCTGATCGCCGGGCCATAGGGCAGGCCGTGGATGTCGCGCAGCTCCTCTTCGGAAATCGAGGAATCGCCCTGGTCGACGCCGTTATCGGTGCCGCCATCGGCCAAGAAGTGCTTGGTCGATGCGATGACCTTGTCGCCCGCGAGCATGTTCCAGTTGTCGGGCCCGCCCTGCAGCCCGCGCACCATCGCGCCGACATAGGACGCGACGAGCTGCGGATCGCTGGAATAGCCTTCGTAGGCGCGGCCCCAGCGGAAATCCTGCGGCACGGCCACGGTGGGCGCGAAGGTCCATTCCTGCCCCGTCGCGCGGATTTCGCGGGCGGTGATGGCGCCGATCCGCTCGATCAGTTCGGGATCGCGCATCGCGCCGAGGCCGATGTTGTGCGGAAAAATGGTCGCCCCGATGATGTTCGAATGGCCGTGCACGGCGTCCACGCCCCACACGATCGGGATGCCGACGCCGCCATCGCTGGTGTCGATCGATGCGTTGTAGAAATCGTCCGCCGCCTTCAGCCATTCGGGTGCAGGCGCAAGATCGTCACCATAAGGGCCGCTGTTGCCGCCCACGAGGATGGAGCCGAGGTTATAGGCCTTGGCATCTTCGGGAGAGACGCAGCACAGGTCGGCCTGGACCAGCTGGCCGACCTTCTCCTCCAGCGTCATGCGCGCCAGCAGGCTGTCGATCCGCGCCTGCTCTGCCGCGGGCACTTCGACCGGATATTCGTACGCCGGCCAGATTTCGGGATTGGCGACGCCGGCTTCGCGCGGGGCATCCATCGCGTCGCCATCGGCGACCTGGGGATTCGGTCCGCGCGTTTCGACGGTGGCACATGCGGCAAGCGCAAGGCCCGATCCGGCGGCGCACAACAGCTTGGCAATCCTAGCAAATTTCACGGCAATCCCCATCCCTCTACAGGCGACCGCAGCAGGCGCGCGGCCCTCTCTCACTCTCGTTGTGAACGTTAACAACATATCGCGGCGAGGGTCAATGCCCCGCTGCTGGCATGCGGCGAGCCGGTGATCTGGCGACGATCTGGCCGTTCTCGATCCGCACCTGCCGGTCGGCTAGTGCGGCGAGCGCGCCCCGATGGCTGATGACCAGGATGGTGACGGAGCCATGCAGGCGGGCGATTGCCCCGGCGATGGCGCTTTCGTTGTCCCCATCGAGCGCACTGGTCGCCTCGTCGAGGATGAGCAGGTCCGGTTTGCGCAGCAGGGCGCGGGCAAGTGCGAGCCGCTGGCGCTCCCCGCCCGACAGCTGGCGCCCGCCATCGCCGAGCCGGTGCCCGGTCACGCCGGGCAGGTCGAGGACGAAGCTTGCAGACGCATCGCGCAGTGCCGCTGCCAACGCCTCGTCCGAAGCGTCCGGCGCCGCCATACGCAGATTTTCGGCGATGGTGCCGGGGAACAGCACCGGCTCCTGCTGCACATAGGCGACGCGGCGGCGCCAAGCGGCGCGCGAGTTCGGCGGCAGCGGCGTCCCGTCCACCAGCAGCGCCCCTTCGTCGGGGGCAAGCAGGCCGCCCAGTACGTCGGCCAGCGTGCTCTTGCCCGCGCCGGAAGGGCCGGACACCGCAACCATTTCGCCAGCCGCGATGGTAAGCGAAATGCCCGACAACGCGGGCCGCGAGCCTTCGTAAGTGACGGATACGACATCGAGCGCGAGCGCCCGTGCCAAGCGCGGTATGTCTTCGTCCGCACCCGCGGTCTCGGCAGCCGCGTCCATCCGTGCGAGCAGGCCTTCGACCGCGCCGATGGCCGGCACTGCGTTGTTCCACCGCTGCAGGCTTTCGACCAATGCGCCGAGCAGCGGCACGCTGCGCAGGAGGATCGCGGCCAGCGGCAGGACCACGGCAAGGGCGAGCCCTTGCGCATCGGCCGCGAACCACACGACGCCGCCGAGGATGATCGCCCCGCCCAGCTGGAGGGCGGTGCGCGCCCATGCGGTGCCGGACAGATAGGCCCGCTCGGCCTGTCGCAGCTGCGCCAGTTCATTCGCCAGACCAGTCGCTGCCGCATCCTCGCGCCCGAAGCTCTTGACCAGTCGCAACCCGTCGAGGCTGGTCTCGAGCCGTTCGTAAATCGCGTCGTAGGCTGCGCCGGTTTGCAGGCCCAGGTGTCGGGCGCGGCGTTGCAGCGGTAACAGCAGCAGCATTGCACCAGCGCCTGCGCTAATCCCTGCCAGCGCCGCGACCGGCGACAGCAGCAACGCAGCCGCGCCCAGCGCGGCTAGGGTCGTGGCGGCAGCTAGGGCGCTGCCCGCTTCCTGCACCGCATGGCCGACCCTGGCGATGCCGGAGATCAGCAGGGCGCGGTGCTCGCTTTGCCGGGAGGCGGAGAGTGCGCGCCAGTCGGCGGCGAGCAGCGAGCGGAAGGCGCGCAGCCGGAGGCCGTCGACCACCGCGATCTCGATATCGAGCGCGACGACCTGCCGCGCATGCGCCGCTGCAGCGCGCAGGGCGACGAGAGCCACAAACAGGGCCAGCACGCTCGGCAGGCTGAGGGTAGCGGCCCATTCGAGCAGCCTGCCGCCATCCGCCCCGCGGCCCGCATTCCCCCCCAACCGCGCGAACAGCGGCACCAGCGCCAGCGCGCCCAGCGCCTCAAGCCCGGCGCCCGCAACGGTCAGCGCGGCAAGACCGAGCGCCTTGCGGGCCGGCAAGTGATCGCGGATCGCGGAATCCATCGGCCCTAGTTACGCCCTTCCAGGTGGTCGGCAAACCGTCCTGCCAGCACCACGCCCGGCAGCGCCAGCAGCAGCGCCTGCGCCTCCACATGACCCACGGGCGAGCGTGCGGGCCAGTTGTCTAGGATGGCGTAGGCACGGTCGAAGTCGATGACGGCGCCCAGCTCCGGATGCGCTTCCATGCGGCGCAGGCTCTCGCGCAGTTCCTCGCGCCGCGGGGTCAGGCGAGCATGGCGGTCCCCGTTATGCATGCCGAGCCGCCGCTCCGTCCGCTGTGCTTCGGGCAGGCGGCCCTTGGCCAGCCGGCGGGCAAGATAACGCGTAACGCCGCCGCGCACGAACTGGCTGGTCGGCAAGGAGATGCAAAATTCGATGAGCGGGCGATAGGCATAGATGTCGCGCTGGCGGATGCCGAACACCTGCTCGAACCCGTGGTGCATTTCCGCGCCTGCGTCCGCGCCATGCCAGACCATGTCGAGCCACTGGCGGCGGGTCGCCGGCCGCTCCCCGGTTCGCAGGCAGTGGTTCCGCTGCGCCCGCTCGCGCAGGTCCAGCTCTTCGATTGCGTCCGGGCGCACCAGGCTGCCGTTGGCGGGCATGAAATCGGGCTCGCCATGGACGCGCTTGCGGACGAAGCGACGAAACCCCTCCGGCATGACCGGCAACAGCGATTGCGCGGCGAATCGGCGCAGCCGCGACCGTTCGTCGCCCGGCGCAGGGTGGGCGAGCAGGCCGGAGAGCTGTCGCCACTTGCCGTTCACGAGGAATTCGACCGGCGCCCAGGGCGCGTCGTTACTGATCGTGTCGTTGCCCATGAAGCCGGTCAGCAGAACGTCGCAGCCTGCCCGCGCCGCGGCGCTGTAGGCGTTGTGGTAGAAACTGGCCGCCGCCTGTCCGGGCCGGCCGGTGGAGGTCGCGGTGAAGAACCGCTCGGCAAGATTGTCGAATTCGGCGGTGCCGACGAAATGCGCGTCGATGCGCGGATGCATGGCGGCGAACGCCTCGACCGCGGCGCGCTCGTCGGTCACGATGCCAGGCCGGCGGTCCCGCGCGGTGCCTGCCTCCGGCACCAAGGTGAAGCTCGGCAAGCGCTCCGATTCCCATAGCTGGCGCAGCACCGCCTCCGCCGCGATGCCCGAATCGAGACCGCCCGATAGCAGCAATCCCGGCTTCTCCGCGCCGTCCAGCGCGGCGGCGACCGCCTCGTCCAACAAGGCATCGGCAGCGGCGAGGTAATCGGCGTCGTCGGGCAGTTTGGTGGGCGGGAGCGCATGCGGGTCGTACCACCGGTCGAGCTTGAACCCGTCGGGGCCCAGCGTGACGATCGAGCCTTGCGGCACGCGGTGGACCCCGTCGTACCAGAATTCGATGCCGGTGTGCTCGATCCCGAAAAGCATATTGGCATAGCGGTGCCGGTGCAGCCGGCGCGGGAAGCCGGCTGCGAACAGGACACGCGGGACCGAGGCGACTACGGCGGCGTGGTCGTCGGCCGCCCAGAACAGCGAGGGCGCGTCCCACGGACTACGCGACAGCCTCAGCGTGCCGTCGGGCTTGATGACGATGGCGGCATAGGAGCCGATGACGGGGCGATCGGCGAAATCCCCGTGCTGGGCGACGAGGTGGGCAAAGACATGCGCATCGTCGCGATCGGCGACGTCGATGCTTTCGGCAAGGTCCTGGTGGTTGTCGATCCAGCCGCTGAAGAGGCACAGCGATCCGTCGGGACCGGTGGCCGGCGTCCAGCTGCGATCGGGTGCGGCGCGGGGGTGCGGCAGGCTTGCGGCGAGCCCGGCGGGCGTGTGCGCGCTACTGGCGGGATGGCCGGCGAACAGGCCCAGCGAGCGGGCGATCCGCGACGTGTCGAGCCACGAGGCCGCGGACCAGTGATGGCCGAGCGCAATCATGGCTCGGCCCCTGGCGACCTAACTGCGGTTTGTGGAGTTCTTGCCGTTACCTTGATCGGCCCCGGTTCCATTCCCCGCCACGTCGCGCAAGGTGCCCATCGGCACCAGTCGGGGCGTCGACCATCGCTTGGCATCCGTGCCCTGCTCTTTCACATTCGCCTCCATAACGGGCCGCGGGGATGCGGCGTTGCGATGCAGCATAACAGACACCGAATCGCCTGCCAACGATGCTCTGTTAATCATCGCGATCCCAGAGCGTATGCCGCAAACGCCACGTCGCTGCCTTGCCGCTCCCCGTAAATGACCTGCCCGCGATGGGTCAGCCACGCATGCAGGTCCTCGTGCCCGTCGCGTTCGGCGGGAGGGCGCACGCCGATCTGAAGCTGCGAACCGAAGCCGCGCCGCCGCAGCATAAGCGCCATCGCAAGGGCGCGGGGCAGGCAGGGCGCGTCGCCCGGCATGCGCGCAGCGGCCCGCTCGATCGCCGCGGAGCGGTGCCGCAGCGTCGCTGCGTCGGGAGAGGGACGGCTTGGGACGCTGCCATGCGCGAACCAGGCCCGCCACGTGCGGAAGGGAACCAGGCGGACGAGGCCATGCGCAACCGCCAGCGCAAGCGCAGCCTCCGCCGTGCGCAGCCAGCCGTGCAACCGTCGCTTCACGCCAGCAGTCCCGCGCCGCGCAGGCTGGTGAGGAAGGCATCGAGTTCCTCCCCCATTGCCGGATCGCCTGCATAGTCGCGCTGCAGTCCGGCGAGGATTTCGTCGCGGCTGCGCTGGCCGTCAATCAGGTTCCAGATCGCGTGCGCGCTGCCTTCCATGGCAAAGAAATCGCCGTCGGACATGCGCATGACGACGGTTTCGTCATCGAAGGCCGTTTCGGCGAAGTCGCTGGTCTTGCGCGGAATCATCGCATCGCACGCTCGATTGCGTCGCGGGCGAAGTCAAGATTGGCGGTATATTCGCCGTGCGCGTGCGGCAGCGCCAGCCTCCATGCCGAGACGCTGCGCGCCCTGGCCGCGGCGTCGGCGAAAACGGCAGCGCGATCCCACCGGCGGGCGAGCGCGAGAAATTCGCTGCAGTAATGCTCCGCCGACCAGGCCGCGATTGCCGCCGCGCCGCCGAGCGGCCCGAATGACCGCTCGCCGTCCTCCAGCAGGACCAGCGCGCCGAGCGGCAAGGGCCAGCCCGCGCGCGGCAAGCCCTCGGCAAAGAACTTCGCATATTCGGGCGAGACCTGCCGGCCCTTCACCGCACCGGTCATCGCGAAGGCATCGGGCCACAGCTTGGGCTTCTTGCGCCACGGGAGGACCTCCGGGCCGTCTTCGCCGTCCACGATCACGCTCAAATCATCGGCGAGGAGCGGCATTCCCGCCAGCGCGAGCCCCGTTGCCAGGGTGGTCTTGCCCGCGCCCGACGGTCCGGTGAGGATGACCGCGCGCCCGCCTACCCCCACCGCCGATCCGTGGAACGGGTAGAGCCCGGCGATCGCCGTCACCGCCGCCGCGATACTGCCATCGCAGAAGAGGTCGATCTCGGCCGGATGGGTGCCCTTGCCCGGATCAACCGTCAGCCCGCTGCCCAAACGGTAATGGACGAGCGTGTCGGGCGGGATGCGGAACAGCAGTTCGCCCGGCTTCAGCAAATATGTCCGCCGTCCCAGCGCCTCGCCATCCAGCGCTGCTTCCACATGGCCGGCCCTCCGCTGCAGCTCGCGTTCCAGCAGCGCCAGTGCATCTTTGCTGTGCATAACCCATTCAGCCATGCGTTTGCGGGCCGGAGCGGTGTGGAAAAGGCCGCGCCTGCGCCTTGTCGGCGATTCGCCCCGCGCGTAACCGGCGGGGATAGTCATGGCTCCCCCGCTGATCTCGCCATCCATCCTTTCTGCCGACTTCGCGAAGTTGGGCGAGGAAGTGCGCGCCATCGACGCGGCCGGGGCGGACTGGATCCATATCGACGTGATGGACGGGCATTATGTCCCCAATATCACCATCGGCCCTGCCGTCGTGAAGGCCCTGCGTCCCCATACCGACAAGCCGTTCGACGTCCACCTGATGATTTCGCCGGTGGATGCGTATCTTGAAGCCTTCGCAGATGCGGGCGCGGACATCATCACCGTGCATCCCGAAGCGGGGCCGCACGTCCACCGAACGGTGCAGGCGATCAAGGCGCTGGGCAAGAAGGCGGGCGTCGTCTTCAATCCCGCAACCCCGGTCGACACGCTCGATTACCTCATCGAGATGGTCGACCTGGTGCTGGTGATGAGTGTCAATCCCGGCTTTGGCGGGCAGAAGTTCATTCCCAGCCAGCTGGACAAGATCCGCACGATCCGGAGCCGCATCCACGCGAGCGGCCGCGATATCCGGTTGCAGGTCGACGGCGGCGTCGATGCGCAGACCGCGCCGCAATGCGTCGAGGCGGGGGCCGACGTGCTGGTTGCCGGGTCGGCCACCTTCAAGGGCGGCCCCGATCGCTATGCCGCCAACATCGCCGGCCTGAAGGGCGGATAGGATGACCGACAGCCTCTCCCGCACCGCGCCGGACACAATCGAGCTGCCGCTCGGCGATCCGCAGGTTCCGGGCGAGGACGATGCGCGCGCCATCCCGCTGAGAAACGCGGAAGAAGGCCTGGTCCGCGAGGAACTGAAGCGGCGGTCCGATCCGCCGACCACCGCCGCCGCTGCCGTCGACCACGCCGCCGGCGCCAGCCGCGCGCTGGCGCTCGCCGATTTCGCGCCGCCGTCGCTCGGCGCGGGCGAGCGGTTGATGCGCATGGCATACCGGATGGGCGTGCCGGGTTCGGTGCTGTCCGGCCCGTTCCGCAAGCCGTCCGCCCTGCGCTTGCTCGCCACGGTCGAAAGCCCGCTGCCGGGCCGCCGGCCGAGCGGAGTCGCGCTGAGGGCCGGCCATTTCCTCGTCCACGGCGTCAAGGCGCCGATCTCGCAGATGGATTTCACGCCCAGCGCGCGGCTCACCCCGCCGTTCGAGCAGGCGATCCACGGCTTCACGTGGCTGCGCGACCTTTCCTCCTCCGCCCCGCGCGAACAATGCAGCGGCGTGGCGGAGCGAATCGCCGCCGCGTGGCTGAAGGCCAATCCGCAGGTCGGCAAGGGCATGCCGTGGCGCGTCGGCCTGGCTGCGCGCCGGATGCTCGCATGGCTGGTCCACGCCCCGCTGGTGATGTCGGGCGACAAGGGCGTGCGCACCAAGCTGCTCGCCCAGATCGCCGAGACCGCGCGCTGGCTCGACCGCAACCATGGCAAGGCAGAGGACCGGCTGGAGGAAGTCGCCGCGTGGTGCGCGATCACCGCCGCAGGCCTGCTGCTGCCCGATGGCAAGCCGCGCCGCCTCTATGGCGAAGCGGGCCTCGTGCGCGCGCTGGGCGAACTGGTGGGCGAAGATGGCGGCGTCCTGTCGCGCAGCCCCTATGCCCAGATGGAAGCGCTGCGCCTGCTGGTCGACTGCCGCGCCTGTTACGAGGCGGTGCGCCGCGATCCGCCCGATGCACTGGAGGCGATGATGCGCCTGCTCGTGCCGCCGCTGCTCACCCTGACCCATGCCGACGGGTCGCTCGGCAACTGGCAGGGATCGGGCGCGACGAGCGCCAACACGCTGCGCGCGCTGGTGGAGGCGACCCGGGTGCGCACCCGGCCGCTCAGGCAGGCGCGCGGCTGGGGTTACCAGCGGGTCGCGGCCAAGGGCGCGGTGCTGCAGTTCGACGCCGCCCCGCCGCCGCTGGCGCGCCACGCCCGCTATGGCTGCGCATCGACGCTGGCGTTCGAATTTTCCAGCGGCGCGCATCGCCTCATCGTGAATTGCGGCGGTGCTGCGATGGCCGGCGGGCAGATTCCCGTGCGCATCGAACAGGGCCTGCGCGCTACGGCCGCCCATTCGACACTGGTGCTGGAGGATGCCAATTCCACCGCCGTGCTGATCGGCGGGAAACTGGGCGCGGGCGTCGGCGAAGTGGAAATTGACCGGCGCAGCGTGGGCGGCAAGAAGCCGGCAACCCGGCTGGAAGCGAGCCATGACGGCTATGCCAGCCGCTTCGGCCTGGTCCACCGGCGCATCCTGATGTTGAGCGACGAAGGCGACGAATTGCGCGGCGAGGACGTGCTCGTGCCTTCGGGCCGCAAGGGCAAGCGCGGCAAGGTCAATTACGCGATCCGCTTCCACGTCGGGCCGGGCGTGGAGCTCAGCCTGACGAAGGATCGCAAGGGCGCGCGGCTCGCGCTGCCCGACGGCACCAACTGGCAGCTGCGCACCACGGAAGGCGAGCTGTCGATCGAGGATTCGATGTGGTCGGACGGTGACGGCCGCCCGCAGGCGATCGAACAACTGGTAATCGCGGGGATGATCTCGCGCAGCGGGGCGAATTTCTCCTGGCTGCTCAAGCGAATGGGGTGATTTTGTGACGGATGCAGTCACGGTGAAGCGGGCGCTGCTCTCGGTGTCCGACAAAACCGGCTTGGTCGAACTGGGCCGGGACCTGGCGGCGCGCGGCGTGGAACTCGTTTCCACCGGCGGCACGGCCAGGGCGCTGCGCGACGCAGGGCTGGCGGTAAAGGATATTTCCGAGCTCACCGGCTTTCCCGAAATGATGGACGGGCGGGTCAAGACGCTGCACCCCAAGGTCCACGGCGGGCTGCTCGCCGTGCGCGACGACGCCGCCCATGCCGCCGCCATGGGTGAGCATGACATCGGCGCGATCGACCTTGTGGTGGTCAATCTCTACCCCTTCGAGGCGACCGTGGCGAAAGGCGCCGGGCGGCCCGAAATCATCGAGAACATCGATATCGGCGGGCCGAGCATGGTCCGCTCCTCGGCCAAGAACCACGCTTACGTGACCATCGTCACCGACCCTGCGGATTATGCCGCGCTGCAGCGCGAGCTGGCCGACCGCGACGGGGCGACCTCCTACGAATTCCGCAAGGCGATGGCAGCGAAGGCCTTTGCCGCGACCGCCGCTTACGATTCCATGATCGCGAACTGGTTCGCCCAATCCGACCAGGGGCAGGCCCTGCCGGACCGCCTGTTCGCCAACGCGCGCAAGGCGGACGAACTGCGCTATGGCGAGAACCCGCACCAGTCGGCTGCGATCTATATCCCGGACGGTCCCCCGGCGCGCGGCATCCCGCAGGCCAAGCAGGTGCAGGGCAAGGAGCTGAGCTACAACAATTACAATGATGCCGATGCGGCGCTGAACCTCGTCAGCGAATTTGCCGGGCAGGCCCCGGCCATCGTGATCGTCAAGCACGCCAACCCGTGCGGCGTGGCGCAGGCCGGCAGCCAGATCGAAGCGTGGGAAGCCGCGCTGGCGTGCGACAGCGTCTCGGCCTTCGGCGGGATTGTGGCGTCGAACACGCCGCTCGACGGCAGGACGGCAGAGGCGATCTGCAAGATCTTTACCGAAGTCGTGGTGGCGCCCGATGCGGACGAAGAAGCCAGGGCGTTCTTCGCGGCCAAGAAGAACCTGCGCCTGCTGCTGACCGGGGAGCTGCCAGATGCGGCGCGCGGCGGCCTGTCGATCAAGTCGATCACCGGCGGCATCCTCGCGCAGTCGCGCGACAACGGGCGGATCACGCGCGATGATTTGAAGGTGGTCACCGAGCGCGCGCCGACCGAGCAGGAACTGGACGATTGCCTGTTCGCTTGGACGGTGGCCAAGCACGTCAAGTCGAACGCCATCGTATATGCGAGGGATGGCGCGACCGCGGGTATCGGGGCGGGTCAGATGAACCGCCGCGACAGCGCCCGCATTGCCGCCATCAAGGCACAGGAAGCGGCCGAGAAATACGATTGGGACCAGCCGCGCACCGTGGGCAGCGCCGTTGCTTCGGACGCCTTCTTTCCCTTCGCCGACGGATTGCTGTCTGCCGCCGAAGCGGGCGCGACGGCCGTCATCCAGCCCGGCGGCTCGATGCGCGACCAGGAAGTGATCGACGCCGCGAACGAACAGGGCCTCGCCATGGTGTTCACCGGGATGCGGCACTTCAACCACTGACGCCCAGGTGACGCGCCAATGGGGCCCCAATCACGCTTCGCCGAAGCTGAACGCCGCACGACAGGTCGCTTCACCCTTTTGCAAGCGGCCATGCGGTAGAAGGTGCCCAACGATGACGAAATTCGAAAGCACGACCGATGGGCCTTTTCAAAACCGATTCCTACATCGCCTTCGCCGGAGGCTTCGGCCTGACCGCGTTTATCATGGCGAGCCAATTCAACCTGCTCGCATGAACCGCATCCGCGCCAGCTTTGCCGCCCTCGCGCTCGCCACGGCGGCGTGCAGTCAGGCCATGCCCGCGGCCGTCGCTGCGGAAGAAACCGTGCGCGCGCCGGTGGCCGACCGGACTTCGCGAGAGAGCGAAGGGTTGAAGAACGCCTATTTCGCCGGCGGCTGCTTCTGGGGCGTGGAGGCGGTGTTCAGCCACGTGCCCGGCGTGACGAGCGCCGTCAGTGGCTATCACGGCGGCAATGCGGCGACGGCGAAATACGATATCGTCAGTTCCGGCGTCAGCCAGCATGCCGAAACGGTGAAGGTCACCTACGATCCCAAGATCGTGCGTTACGACCAGCTGCTGCGCATTTTCTTCTCGGTCGTCCACGATCCCACCCAGCTCAACCGCCAGGGTCCCGATCGCGGCGCGCATTACCGGTCTGCCTTGATCCCCGTCAGCGCCGACCAGCGCGCGGTCGCGCGTGCCTATTTAGACCATCTGGAAGCGGCGGACATCTGGGACCGGCCGATCGTGACGAAGATCGAGACGGCGAAGCGGTTCTACCCGGCCGAAACCTATCACCAGGATTTCGCGCACAAGAACCCGCGTCACGGCTATATCGTGCGCTGGGACGCGCCGAAGGTCGCCGCGCTGCGCCGCCTGCTGCCGCAGCATTACCGCAGCAGCTTCAAGACCGGCTGATCGCGCCCCGATTGCGAGCGGCTGCCGGGCGTCCTATATCGGCGGCATGGCCAGTCACGCACATACCCACCACCAGGAACATTCCGGCGAAGCGCTGGTCGAAGCCGCGCGCGCCACGCTGACCGAGCACGGCGAGCAATGGACTGCCATGCGCGAAGGCGTGTTCCGCGCGCTGGCGAGCGAGGACAAGCCGGTTTCCGCCTACGATCTCGCCGACGAGATGACCCGCCGCCGCGAAAAGCGCGTGGCCCCCAACAGCGTCTACCGCATCCTCGATTTGTTCGTGCGCACCAACCTCGCCAACCGGATCGAAAGCGCCAACGCCTATCTCGTCAACACCCACCCGGGCTGCCACCACGACTGCATCTTCGTCATCTGCGACGATTGCGGCGCGGCAACCCATATCGACGACGACCGCGTCACCGGGGCCTTGCGCGAAGCGGGCAAGGACGCAGGCTTTGCGGACATCCGCCCGGTCGTGGAACTGCGCGGCCTTTGCGACAAATGCGCGGCCTGATGCGCGCCTACCAGCCGTCCGCGCCTTCCTCGTAGCTGTCTTCCGAGAACCCGTCGTAGAAGCGGTCGCGTTCGCTTTGGCGGCGTAGCTCTTCCATGCGGGCCTCGAAACGGGCGCGTTCGGCGGCAAACTCGTCGTGCCGGCCTGCACCTAGCCGGTCGCTGAAACGGCTGCCGTCGGGGGCGGGCAGCGCGTCGAAATCGCCGCTGGCGAAGGCCTTCGATCGTTCCGCATGCTCGTTCATCGCCGGGACGACCGTCGCATCGAAAGCGGCGGAATAGACCATATACATCCCCACCATGGCGGCGACGAATTTGAGCCGGAATTTCAATGCGTCCATGACTACCCCCCTTGGAGCGATGGATAATTCCCGGTCCTTGCGAAAATGCTAACCGCGTCGCCGGACGAGGCCGTTCGCCGCCCCGCAGACTGTTCATCGACAAGCACGAAACGCGGCGCTAAGCCAAAAACCATGAACCAACGCCCCGATACGCCGCTTCTGGACACTGTCGACACACCGGAAGACCTTCGCAAACTGAAGCCCGAACAACTTCGCCAGTTCGCCGACGAACTGCGCGCCGAAATGATCGACGCGGTCGGCTCCACAGGCGGGCACCTGGGCAGCGGGCTGGGCGTGGTCGAGCTGACCACCGCGATCCACTATGTCTTCAACACGCCCGACGACAAGCTGATCTTCGACGTCGGCCACCAGGCCTATCCGCACAAGATCCTGACCGGCCGGCGGGACCGCATCCGCACGCTGCGGCAGGGCGGCGGCCTGTCCGGTTTCACCAAGCGGAGCGAGAGCGAATACGATCCCTTCGGCGCGGCGCATTCCTCCACCTCGATCAGTGCGGGGCTGGGCTTCGCGGTCGCCAACAAGCTGAAGGGCCAGCCGGGCAAGGCGATCGCCGTCATCGGCGACGGCGCGATGAGCGCGGGCATGGCCTACGAGGCGATGAATAACGCCGAGCAGGCGGGCAACCGGCTGGTCGTGATCCTCAACGACAACGACATGAGCATCGCGCCCCCGGTGGGCGGCCTGTCCGCATACCTCGCGCGGATGGTATCCTCCAGCGAGTATCTCGGCCTGCGCAACCTGGCCTCCAAGGCGGCGAAGAAACTGTCGCGCCGCGTGTGGTCGGGCCTCGAAAAGGCCGAGGAATACACCCGCGGCATGGTGACCGGCGGGACGCTGTTCGAGGAACTTGGCTTCTATTACGTCGGCCCTATCGACGGACACAATCTGGACCACCTCATCCCGGTCCTGGAAAACGTGCGCGACAGCGAGCAGGGCCCGATCCTGGTCCATGTCGTGACCACCAAGGGCAAGGGCTACCAGCCCGCCGAAGACAGCGCCGACAAGTACCACGGCGTACCGAAATTCGACGTGGTCACGGGCGAAAAGGCGAAGTCCAAGGCCGGCCCGCCCGCCTACCAGAACGTGTTCGGCGAAACGCTGGCGAAGCTGGCCGAGAGCGACGACCGCATCTGCGCCATCACCGCCGCCATGCCCAGCGGGACGGGGGTGGACAAGTTCGCCGCCGCGCACCCCGACCGCGCCTTCGACGTCGGAATCGCCGAACAGCACGGGGTGACCTTTGCCGCCGGCCTCGCCGCGCAAGGGATGCGGCCGTTCGCGGCGATCTACTCTACTTTCCTCCAGCGCGCCTACGACCAGGTGGTCCACGACGTGGCGATCCAGAACCTGCCGGTCCGCTTCGCCATCGACCGCGCGGGGCTGGTCGGCGCGGACGGCGCGACCCATGCGGGCAGTTTCGACATCACTTACCTCGCCACCCTGCCCAATTTCGTGGTGATGGCCGCGGCGGACGAGGCGGAGCTGGTCCACATGACCTACACTGCCGCCGAATATGACGACGGACCTATTGCCCTGCGCTACCCGCGCGGCAACGGCGTCGGCGTGCCGCTGCCGGGAACGCCGCAGAAGCTGGAAATCGGCAAGGGCCGGGTGGTGCGCGAAGGCAGCAAGGTGGCGATCCTGTCGCTCGGCACGCGGCTCGCAGAAGCGAACAAGGCGGCTGACGAACTGGAGGCCAAGGGCCTTTCCACCACCGTCGCGGACCTGCGCTTCGCCAAGCCGCTCGACACCGACTTGATCGACCGGCTGATGAAAAGCCACGAGGTCGTGATCACAGTGGAGGAAGGCGCCATCGGCGGCCTCGGCGCGCATGTCCTCACCCACGCCAGCGACGAGGGCCTGACCGATACCGGGCTGAAGGTACGCACCATGCGCCTGCCCGACATGTTCCAGGACCACGACGATCCGGCAAAGCAATACGACGAAGCCCGCCTCAACGCCCCGCACATCGTGGACACGGTGCTGAAGGCGCTACGCCACAACAGCGCCGGCGTGGAGGAAGCGCGGGCTTGAGCGGATTATTGATCCTATTGATGTTTTTGGGGGTGATCGGAAAAGCGCCCCAAACCGCCGATCTATATGAACATGTCAATCATGCCGAGATGAAAGATAGACTGGCAAGCTGCGGGCTCAACAAGTTCGAAATCTTCATGGATAAGCTTACCCAAACCGACGTAATCTTCATTTCGGATGACGAGCTTTCTGTCGCGGAGTTGGAATGTGTGGCTCGTGCTACCGTTCGCAGTTTCTATGAGATCGAATTTTCCGACGATCGGATCGCCACCCTATTCCATGATGCGGAAGGGCCCATCCGCGCCCCGATCGAAGCGGAACGACGTGAGCGAAGGCGCACGGAAAAGCGAGCCTATCTAAAAAGCCGGTCGGACCTTGGCCCGCCTCCCGTGCGATTCGACAATGAGACAGAATTTGCGTTTGCCAAGCGAATAGAAGAATATTGTGGTTCTGAGGCCGAGGGACTTTTCTCCAACGAACTGGAAGGTCTCACGGTCTCCCCAGCCTGGCTAGGCCGGGATGATATCTACGAGAGCGCGACGTTTGCTGCCTTTCGATGCGCGATGTCTGTTCTGACGCTAGAAGGCATCCAGTTCAGGATTGTCGGCAATGCGCAGTATCGCACGCCCAACCGCACACAAGCAGACTAGCAGCAGCTTAAACCACCCACCGCCAGATGCCTGCGGCCCAGCCGCCCTGCGGAATGTGCATGTAGGTTGCGGCGAGCCAGATTGCGGCGCCGCCTGCCAGAGGGATCACCCCCGCTTTCGGCAGCTGGCTCCAGCGCGGCCAGTAGGTCGTCTTGCCTTCCCATTCGCGCCAGGCGCCGCCCATCAGGGCTTTCTTCTTGCGGTCCTGCATATGCGCGCCAACAAGGGCCAGGAAGCCGATGGCGCTTGCGACCACCAGCGTGCGGGCGGTCGGCGCGGCGATGATGTGGGCGAGGGCCCACAGCGCGAAGCCCCACATCATCGGGTGGCGGGTGACGGCAAAGACGCCATTGGCGGACTTGCTCATCGCCAGCTCCTGCGCACCCGGCGCGGGCAGGGCCGGGTTGCCCATCAGCGATCCCGTGAACAGCACCATGGCGAGCAGCGTCAGCACGCTCGCCGCCGCCCAGCTGACATCGTCGAAGCCGGACCACAGCGGCGTCATGGGCAAGTGGACGCCGGTGAATGCGAAATACATCCACGCCATGCAGGCAGCGCTGACCAGCGAATAAGCGATCATGAAGCCGCCTTGCCCCAGCCGCTTGACGAGCGAGGCGCGCAAGGGATGCGACATGGCGAAATGCGTGCCGACGAAAGCGATGCTGGCGGCAATCAGTTCGATCAGGTCGCGTTCCATGATGCCTCCTCTCGCCGCGCTTTACTCGATGCCGAGCAGCTCCACCTTGAACAACAGCGTCGCGCCGCCCGGGATGGGCCCCTTGCCTTCCGGACCGTAGGCCAGCGTGGCCGGCGCGGCGAGCTCGATCGTGTCGCCCACGGCCATTTGCGGGATCGCCATCTGCCACGCCGGGATCAGCCGGCCGAGCGGGAAAGTGGCAGGCTCGCCCCGGTCGTAGGAACTGTCGAAACCCGTGCCGTCAACGAATGTGCCGGCGTAATGCACGGTGACCGTGTCCGCGACACTCGGCTTTTCGCCCACGCCGTCGCCCGCGATCCGGCGCCAGCGCAGGCCGCCGTCCATCACCGTCCAGCCGTCCGCCGAGTTTCGCGAATGGAGCGCGGTCTGCTGCTGTTGCTGCCAGGCGATATCCTGCGAGTAATCGGGCGCCCGGTCCTGCGCCAAAACCGCCGCCCCGCTCGCCGCGATGGCGAGGCCCAGCATGGCGAGCGTGGTGCGCATGGGAGAGGTACTCTTGCGTTTGGTTCCGGTCATCGGTCGTAGGCTTTCGGCAGGTCGCTTTCGTCGAGATCGCGATAGCGGTCGCGCAGGCGCGTCTGGTGGTTGGTCAGCGGCTGGTCGATGCCGTCGATGAAGACGCGGGTCGGGCGGCTGGACAGCTCCAGCGGGTCGCCGTCCCAGATCACCACGTCGGCCACCGCGCCCGGTGCGAGCACGCCGTAGCGCCCGCCGACACCCGCGATCTGCGCGGGGATGGAGGTGATGGATGCCAGCGCCTCTCCCCAGGTCAGCCCGGTGCGGCCCGGCACGCGGGCCAGGCTGACGAGGTTGCCGGCATATTGCGGGGCGAAGCGCGGCTGCTCCATATCGGAATAGCTGCCGACCGCCACCGTCACCCCGGCATCGACCATGCGGCCGACATTGTCCTGCGTGGCGGCGAGCTGCTCGAAGCTGGAGGGCAGGTCGTCGAGCGGGTCGGCGATCACCGGCACGCCCGCCGCCGCGATCTCCCTTGCCACCAGCCAGCCTTCGCTGACGCCGACGAGGACCAGGTCGAGCGCGGGGAATTCGCCTTTCAGCGCCAGCACGCTCCGGATATCGGCGGCACGCTCGGCGCGGACGTAGAGCTGCTGCTGCCCGCTCACCACCGGCACCAGCGCGGCGGCATCGAAGCGGGAGAGCAGCACATCGTCACGCTCCGCCTCGCTGTCGACCAACCGCGGGTCGATCGGCACGTCGTCGCCCGTGTCGACACTGGCCGGGCGGCGGCGCGATCCGGAAA
Organism: Pseudoblastomonas aquimaris; assembly: GCF_035481675.1. Classification (NCBI taxonomy): domain Bacteria; kingdom Pseudomonadati; phylum Pseudomonadota; class Alphaproteobacteria; order Sphingomonadales; family Erythrobacteraceae; genus Pseudoblastomonas; species Pseudoblastomonas aquimaris. Next base: position 42,820 of record NZ_JAYJJW010000002.1, read on the forward strand.
TGCCCGACGCCTCGCCATATTGCCGTGCTTCGCGCAAGGCATTGCGGAGCAGCGCATGCGCCGCCGGGCGCGATCCGCCCGCCAGCGCACCGCCGCGTTCGCCCAGCTCGATCATCTGGAAGGCGCGCGGCCGGACCACCGGCTCGGGATCGTCGCCGAGGTCGATGATCGCGCCTTGACCGGCAAAGATCGAACTGCCCGCTGTGCCGATGGCCGTCGCCCGGGTGACGCCGCCCGCGCGGCTTACCGCGACCTGCGTCGATGCCGGGTTGATCGAGGTCGAGAAATCGAGCGCCGCGCTGAAGGGCGAGCTTCGAGCAGACAGGTCGTTCGAATTGCTCACCCCGCTGACATCGTAGAGGCCGAGGTCGGTCAGCGAGGCGAAGATGCCGGGCGTGACCCAGCCCCCGCCCGCATCGACCACCGTGCCCGCCGGGGCGGCCCCGCCGGCAGCACCGGCATAGGTCACGCGCCCGCCGGTGACGACGACGATGCCGCCTTCGACCGGCTCCGACCCGTCACCCGTGGCAACGGTGGCGTTGGTGACGGTGAAATCCTGCGCGGCGAGCGAGCCTGCCGAAAGGGCAAGGCCGAGCGTGGCGGCGGCGGACAGCAGGCGCTTCATTTCACGTCTCCTTCACCGGGCAGCCCAAGCTCGAAATCGCTCACCGGGCGCATCGCCGGATCGGCCGCGTCGAACATCAGGGCGCCGTCGATCCACACCCGCTCGGGCCGCGAATAGACGGAGAAGGGGTTGCCGTTCCACAGCACCACGTCGGCCATCTTTCCCGCTTCCAGGCTGCCGGTCATCGCCTCGATCCCCATCGCCTTGGCGGCGTTGTAGGTGATCCAGCGGATGCCTTCCGCATCGCTGATCTCGATGCCCATGCGGTGCCCGTCGGTCATCGCCTTGGCAGCTTCCTGGTTCAGGCGCTGGATGCCGTTCGCATCGTCGGAGTGGATCACCACGCAGGCGCCCTGGTTATAGAGCAGGGCCGCGTTTTCCGGGATCCCGTCGAGCGATTCCATCTTGAAGCCCCACCAGTCGGCCCAGATGGCGCTGCAGACGTCGTTTTCGCGCAGCAGGTCGCCAATCTTGTAGGCTTCGACCGCATGGTGGAAGGCGCTGACGCGGTAGCCCGCTTCCTTGGCCATATCGAGCACCAGTGCCATTTCGTCGGCGCGGTAGCAATGGTTGTGGACGAGGATTTCGCCGTCGAGCACGCCGGCCAGCGTTTCCATCTCGAGATTGCGTTTCTCGCGCTTGCCCTCTGCCCATTCCTTGGCTGCGGCCCACTTGGCGCGGTTGGTGGCGAAATTGCCCATGCGGGTGGACGGCTGGCGGCCGCGGCTGCCGTAAACACGCTTGGGGTTTTCGCCGCATGCCATCTTGAAGCCGTAGGGCGCGCCGGGGAACTTCATTCCCTGCACCGTGCGGCTGGGCACGTTCTTCAACGTGACCGAGCGCCCGCCCATGAGGTTGGCGGAGCCGGGCAGGATCTGCATCGCGGTAACGCCGCCGTTGGCAAGCGCGCGGCTGAAGCCCGGGTCCTGCGGCCAGACCGAATGCTCGGCCCAGACGTCGGCGGTGATGGGGGAGGTGGCCTCGTTCCCGTCGCTCTGCGCGGACACGCCGGGGCTGGGATAGACGCCGAGGTGCGAATGGATATCGATGATGCCGGGCGTCACAAATTTTCCCGCCCCGTCGATGCGGGTGTAGCCGGCCGGGATGGCAAGCGAAGCGTCGCCCACGGCCACAACCTCGCCATCGGCGAACAGGACCGTCCCGCCATCGATCTGGTTGCCCGCCCCGTCGAGGATGGTTGCCCCCACGATCGCGGTCGGTGTGCCGGGATAGGCGGAATAGGTGCTGGCGAAAGGCACTTCGGCCGGCGCGTCTGCGGTTTCCGCCTCCTCGCCCGTTCCGGTCGTCGCGCATCCCGCCAGCGCGAATGCAGCCAGTGCCGCGAAGCCTGTCCTGAGGCCTGTGGTCATCAATCCCCCCATCGGAAATGTCGTTCGAGCAAATGGAAAGGGCGGGACTCTGCCGGACCCCGCCCCTTCACCAATTAGTTCGGCTTGGTGGCCGGGTGGATGCCCGCGCCCTGCGGTTCGCCCGGACCTTCGGCCTGGCCTTCCAGGTCGTCGCCCACGTTGTCGTCTGCCAGCGTATCGAGATGCATCAGCTTCTTGATGAAGGGGCTGACGACCATCACGCCGACACCGATCCCGATGGCCCACCAGCCGACCGAGGAGTAGACGTCGAGCACGACCTGCTTGCCCGCTTCTTCGCCCACGCCTTCTGCGCCGGTTGCTGCCGCGATCAGGCCGGCGGCGAAGTTGCCGGTGGCCGAAGCGAAGAACCACGTGCCCATGATGAGCGATGCGATCTGCGCCGGAGCCAGCCGGTTCATGGCCGACAGGCCGACCGGAGACAGGCACAATTCGCCGGTCGTGTGGAGCAGGTAGATCAGGAAGATGAAGATCACCGGCACCGGCACGTCGATGCCCACCGACTGCGCGCCCCAGACCAGGACCAGGAAGCCGAGCCCGACCTGGATAACGCCCAGGCCGAACTTGAACGGGGTCGAAGGTTCGATGCCCTTGCGCCCCATCACGGTCCACAGCGTGGCGAACACCGGTGCCAGCAGGATGATGTAGATGGCGTTGATCGACTGGAAGACCGATGCCGGCACGCCGCCGCGGTCGACATGGCGATCGGTGAACAGGTTGAGGCTGGAGCCGGCCTGTTCGAACAGCGCCCAGAAGATGATCGACACGAAGATCAGGAACATCGCCGCGACGATCCGGTCGCGGTCATGGTCGGTCTTGGCGATCATCTGCAAGATCATCACGCTCAGCACGCCGCCTGCGCCGATCGTCGCGGGCAGCTGCCAGCCGGCATTGCCTTGCGAAACGAAGAACATCGACACGATCAGCAGGGCGCTGAGGCCGACGAACGAATAGAACGCAGCCGAAGGTGCGGCGTTGTAGTTTCCGTAAGGCAGCTGGAAGACCGCGATCGAAAGGACGTAGCAAACGAGCGCCGCGCCGAAGGTGCCGAGGAAGACGCCGACAGCGTCCTGGTTCTGGATGGCGATCCAGCACAATGCTACCATCAGCAGGCCGACGAGGTAGACGCTCATCTCCTTGCTCTTGGCCAGAGCCTTCGGCGGCTCGCCGCGGCCGAGAAGCAGGCCCTTCCCGAGCACGAAGACGACCAGGCCGGCGAGCATGCCGATACCTGCAAGACCGAAGCCATAGGCCCAGCCATAGGTTTCGCCAATATAGCCGCACAGCAGGGAGCCGATGGCCGCACCAAGGTTAATGCCCATGTAGAAGATGGTGTAGGCACCGTCACGCCGCACGTCGGTGCGGGGGTACAGCTGACCCACGATGACCGAGATGTTGGCCTTCAGGAAACCGGAGCCGACGATGATGAGCGCCAGCGCCAGCCAGAAAACGTAAATGACCGGATTATCGGCATTGCCTGCTCCCGGCTCGCCTTCGAAGGCCATGAAGAAATGGCCCAGGGTCAGCAGGACCGCGCCGAACAGCACCGCCTTGCGTTGCCCCAGGTACCGGTCGGCCAGATAGCCGCCGATCACCGGCGTGATGTAGACCAGTGCCGTGTAGGCACCGTAGATGATGCCCGCGTCGCTATCCGAAAACAGCCAGTGCTTGGTCAGGTAGAAAATCAGCAGGGCGCGCATGCCGTAGTAGGAGAAACGCTCCCACATCTCGGCGAAGAAGAGGACGAAAAGCCCCTTCGGATGCCCCAGGAAAGTGCCCGCCGAATCTCCGTGCGGTAGCGATTGCGATGCCATCGAATAGTCCCTCTTGTCCCTGTCGGGTGCGGCCCTGTCCCGCGCCGTTCCCCGTGGAAAGCGCGCACCCTAGCGGATGAATCGGCGCTGTGAAGCGACAAGTTGCAGACGAAACCGCCTTTCTATCACCTGAAGCAGCCGTCCTTGTGTCGCGACGATGACGTGGGAACCCTTGACGCGCTGCGCCGTATTATGGCACTGAAACACCTTGCGGCCGGCGGATTGGGCCATGGTCGCGCAAGAAATCGGTCGGGTTATCGGCCGATCGGGGACCGACATGAACCAAGCCAACCGACCCGTATACCTGCGCCTGCGCGACCTGATCGCCGCCGCGATCATCGAAGGGCGCTACGAGGAGGGGGCGATGCTCCCGTCCGTCCGCGCCTTCGCGGCGGAGCAGGGGGCGAACCCACTGACAGTGGCCAAGGCCTACCAGCAGTTCCAGAACGACGGGCTGGTCGAGGTGCAGCGCGGGGTCGGCATGTTCGTGGTTTCGGGCGCGGCCAGCCGCCTGCGGGCGCGCGAGCGCGACGAGTTCCTGTCCGAGGAGTGGCCCGAAATCCGCGCGCGGATGGAACGGCTCGGCATCGCGGCCAGCGACCTGCTCGCCGATTGCTAATCGGCCCTGTCGCCTAATTTAACAATTCATGTTGCAAGGTTGCCCCGCGCGCCCGCGTCTGGCAAGGAAAGCCAGGGGCGCGGGATTCGACAGCCGCTTATAAACAAGCGAAAAAAGCGGTTTCGTGGTCAACTCAAGGGGTGTGACATGATCAGATCGGAACTCATCCAGGCCCTCGCCGACGACAACCCCGATTTGCGCCACGAGGAAGTCGAGCAGGTGGTCGAGCTGTTCTTCGACGAAATCAGCGCGCGGCTGGCCGAAGGCGGCCGGGTCGAATTGCGCGGCTTCGGTGCCTTTTCCACGCGCGAGCGCGAAGCCCGCAAGGGGCGCAATCCGCGCACGGGCGAGGAAGTGGACGTCGCCGCCAAGCGCGTGCCGTTCTTCAAGCCCGGCAAGGACATGCGCGAACGCCTCAACCGCGACTGACCGCGGTTTCCCGACTCTCTATCATTGCCATCGTTGTGGCGCCGCCGCAGCCGCGCTAGGCGCTGCGAAGCTGCGGGCGTGGCGGAATGGTAGACGCCGGGGACTTAAAATCCCCTGAGCCTTGCTCGTGTGGGTTCGAGTCCCACCGCCCGCACCAGTTTCAACAAGAGAAAACCATCCGGGGGATGGTTTTCCGTTGAAACTCCCGAGCGAAGCGAAGGTGCGCCAAGCTTGATTTCGGCACCCTTATCGGCCCGAGTTCCCGAGCGAAGCTCAGCTCAGCCAACGAATCGCTGACTCCCGTCCGCACTGCACTACGTAATCCCCCCAAGCCCTCCCGCCGCCGCTTTTTAGCCAATCCGCGCCCACACCATCCCCCGTCGCCAATCTTCCGGCGATCAGGAAACGGGGACGACAGAATGGGGCAGGCCTGGCAGCCACCGATCATCGACGAGGGACAGGTCGCGGACCAGCACGGGGCCTCGCACGCCCATCGCCACGCTCCGCATCCCGAAGAACGCCGCGCCAAGCCGCGCCAGGCGATGCTGATCCGCAGCGCCAAGCTGGTCATCGGCGCGCGCGAATATCTCTGTGTCATCCGCGACGTTTCCGAAAAGGGCATCTCGCTGCGCGTCTTCCACGATATCCCTAAGACAGACACGCTGGAGCTGGTGCTCGGCAACGGGGACCGGTTCAAGCTGACGCCCGTCAGGCGCGAACCGATGCTGCTGGCATGCGAATTCGTGGGCAGGCCGGACGTCACCCGCATCGTGGAGGAGCCGAGCCGTTATCGCCGCCGGCAAACCCGGTTGGCGATCACGCTGCCGGTCACGGTCGAGGGCATCTTCGGCAGCGAGATGGCGCTCATCACCAATATCTCGCAGCAGGGCGCGCGGCTGGAATGCGAACGGCGATTGCCCGTCCACAGTCGCATCCGCATTGGCGCGCGGGTCCTGCCCGAGCTGGAGGCCAAGGTGTGCTGGTCGCACAGCCGGGCTGCGGGCGTGACGTTCGAGAACTATCTCCGCTTCGAGGAATTCGCCCAGCTCGTCGCCGCGATCTGACCGTAGTTTAACCATTGGATAACCATTTTCCTTCACTCCCGACCAAGACATCCGGACAGGTTGGCCAACGGGGGCAGGAATGGCAGCGGAAACGCGCAAGAGCAGCGGTGAAATCGAAGTCGACGTGGCGATCGTGGGGGCCGGCCCCGCGGGGCTGACCGCCGGATACCTCCTCACCAAGGCCGGCAAGTCGGTCGCGATCATCGAGAAGGACGCGCATTACGTCGGCGGCATCAGCCGCACCGTGGAGCACGACGGCTATCGCTTCGACATCGGCGGCCACCGCTTCTTCTCGAAAAGCCAGCAGGTCGTGGACCTGTGGGACGAAATCCTGCCCGATGATTTCATCCAGCGCCCGCGGATGAGCCGCATCTATTACGAGGGCAAGTTCTACAGCTACCCGCTGCGCGCCTTCGAGGCGCTGCGCAACCTGGGCCTGTGGCGCTCGACTGCATGCATGGCGAGCTACCTCAGGTACAAGCTCTTCCCGATCAAGGACATCCGCAGTTTCGAGGACTGGACCACCAACCAGTTCGGCCACAAGCTCTATTCGATCTTCTTCAAGACTTACACCGAGAAGGTGTGGGGCATGCCGTGCGACGAAATGAGCGCGGACTGGGCGGCGCAGCGGATCAAGGGCCTGAGCCTGTGGAGCGCGGTGGTCGACGGTCTGAAGCGCAGCCTCGGCCTCAACAAGAAACCGAACGACGGGATGGGCGCCAAGACCCTGCTCGAAACCTTCCGCTATCCGCGCCAGGGCCCCGGCATGATGTGGGAAGCCGCGCGCGACAAGATCGTGGCGAGCGGCAAGGGCGAGGTCCTGATGGGCCACGCGCTCAAGCAGCTAGCCCATGTCGGCTCCGATGATGGCGAAGGCGGCTGGCGCATGACCGCCAGCGGTGCGGATGGCGAAACGATCATCCGCGCGAAACACGCGATCAGCAGCGCGCCGATGCGCGAGCTCGCCGCGCGCCTGCATCCGCTGCCCGACACGACGCTCAATGGCTCGAAGCTGAAATACCGCGACTTCCTAACCGTCGCGCTGATGGTGGAAGGCGAGGACCTGTTCCCCGACAACTGGATCTATATCCACGACAGCAAGGTGCAGGTCGGCCGGGTGCAGAACTTCCGCAGCTGGTCGCCCGAAATGGTGCCCGACGAGAAAATGGCCTGCGTCGGCCTCGAATATTTCTGTTTCGAGGGCGACGGCCTGTGGGACATGGACGACGGCGACCTCGTTGCGCTCGCGACAAGCGAGATGGACACGCTTGGCCTGCTCGACCCCAATAAGGTCAAGGGCGGCGCGGTGGTGCGGCAGGAAAAGGCCTATCCCGTCTATGACGAGGATTATGCCGCGAACGTCGCCGCGATGCGCGGTGAGCTGGAGGACAAGTTCCCGACGCTGCACTTGGTGGGCCGCAACGGCATGCACCGCTACAACAACCAGGACCACGCGATGATGACCGCGATGCTGACGGTGGAGAACATCCTCGCCGACCGCCGCGTGTACGACATCTGGTGCGTGAACGAGGATGCCGAGTATCACGAGGCTGGCGACGAAGGCGCCGAAAAGGCTCTGCCGGCCAGAGAGAACGGACGCGAGACGGTGAGCGAGGACCAGGCCGCCGCACTCAATTCCATGCGCGACGTGCCGGAGCGGGTGAAGCCCGCTGCGGGCAGCAAGGCCGCCTGACGCAATTGCCATGGCGCCTCTCGTCCGCCGCCTGATCGACATCCGCTTCACGCGCTACGTGCTGGCAAGCGTCGGCGCGCTGGCGGTCGACGTCGGCACGTTCCTCGCGTTGCTGGCCTTATCGGCCGCGCCTTGGGCCGCATCCGCGACCGGCTATTCGCTCGGCATCCTGGCCCACTGGCTGCTGTCGAGCCGCACCGTGTTCGGCACCGACGTGGCGGACCGCGGACCTGCCCGCACGCGGCAAAAGGCGCTGTTCGTCTTCTCGGCGCTCGTCGGCCTCGCCCTCACCACCGCGATCGTGGCTGGCGGAGCGGCAGCGGGGATCGATCCGCGCGCCGCCAAGGTCGCGGCCATCGTGGTCAGTTTCTTCACCACCTGGCTGCTGCGCAACCATTTCGTCTTTCGCACCGCAGGCACGCCATGAGCGGCCTCGACCGGCGGCGGCTGCTGTTCGGGCGGGAGATGGTCGTGCGCGTTGCCGCCATCTGGCTCGCCGCCATCGCGCTGTCGCTCGCCTTCGCATGGAGCAAGCTTGCCGCGCTCGACCTGCCGGGGCCCGACGACGCGCTGCGCTTGGTACAGGTCCGCGACTTCCTGGCCGGGCAAGGCTGGTTCGATCTCACCCAATACCGGATCGACGCGGCGAGCGGCGGCATTGCGATGCACTGGTCGCGCCTCGTCGATGCGCCGATAGCCCTGATCGCTGCCTTGCTGGCTCCGCTGATCGGGCAGGGCGCGGCAGAAGTGGTTGCGCTCGCGGCAGTGCCGGCCTTGACCTTGCTCGCGGTGATGCTGCTGGCCGGCCGGATCGCCTGGCGGATGCTGGGCCTTAAGGCGGTCGTCGCCACCGGCATAGTGGTTGCCGTCGCCGCGCCGCTTGCGAACCAGTTGCGGCCCGGCCGCATCGACCACCACGGCTGGCAGATCGCACTGGCGCTGGTGGCGATCAACGCACTGATCGCGCGTGACGAGCGCAAGGGCGGCCTCGTGCTCGGCACGGCGCTGGCGGCGTGGATGGCGATCTCCATCGAAGGCTTGCCGCTCGCTGCCGCGTTCATCGGCATCGCCGCGCTGCGCTGGCTGCGCGATCCGCAGGACGATACGCTGATGACCCACGCCATGGCCGCGCTTGCCGCTGCCAGCGCGCTGCTGTTCGCTTTCACGCGCGGCTTCACCGACCTTGCCGCCCATTGCGATGCGATCGGGCCGGTTCACCTGTCCGTATTCCTGCTGGGCGCGGCGAGCCTGTTCGGCCTCGCCCGTCTCGAGCCCGGAAGCGTGGCCGTGCGGCTGGGCGGGCTTGCCGCCACTGCGGCGGCGGCTTTCGCCCTCCTTGCGTTCAGCGCGCCGGAGTGCGCGACCGGCGGCTTCGCGCAGGTCGATCCGGTGGTGCGCGACGGCTGGCTTGCCACCATCGCCGAAGGCCTGCCGATGTGGCAGCAGGAACCGACCATCATCCTGCTCACCGTGGTGCCTGCCGCGCTGGGCATCTGGGGCATGATGCACCACGCCAGCCTGACCCATGCGTGGCTGCGCCGTTTCTGGCTCGAATATGCCGCGCTGACGCTGGCCGCCCTGGGCGTCGCCATGCTGGTCAGCCGCGCCGGTTCGGTCGCCGTGGCCTTCGCCGCCCCGGTGCTTGGCTGGCAGCTGTCGCGCTGGGTGGAGGTGGTACGCACCTCGCCGGTCCCGCGCCAGCGCATCGCCGCGATTGCGGGTTGCACGCTGATCCTGGTGCCCGCCCTGCCGTTCACGCTGGGCGCGCTGCTGACATCGTCCGCCGTCAACGCGTCGCCAGGCGCAGCGCCGGACATCCTGGAAACGTGCGAGGCCGACTGGGCCGCATTTGCGAGCCACGCCGGTCGCGGCGAGGAAGTGCTTGCCCCGCTCGACCTCGGCCCGCAGATCCTGCTGCGCAGCCCCGCAGGCGTGGTCGCGACGAGCCACCACCGCGGGGATCGCGGCATCAAGGCCTTGCTGGAGGTTTTCGCCGCGTCACCGCAGGAGTCCCGCAACATACTGGCGGCGCGCGGCACGAAGTGGGTCGCCACCTGCACCGGGCATCACGAGCTTTATTTCTACGCGCTGGAAGGCGATGAGACGCTGGCCGGAGCCTTGCGCGACGGGAACGCGCCTGCATGGCTGGAGCCGGTGATCGCACCGCGCAGCCCCACCGATCTCGCCCTGTGGCGGATCAAGACGGAATGAAGTCCATCGCCACGCCGTTCATGCAATAGCGCTTGCCCGTCGGCCGCGGCCCGTCATCGAACACATGGCCCAGGTGGCCGCCGCAATCGGCGCACAGCACCTCGGTGCGTGGGTAACCCAGCTTGTAATCGGTATCCGTCGCGATTCCGCCGCGCAGCGGACGATAGAAGCTCGGCCAGCCGGTGCCGCTCTCGAACTTGGTCGAGGAGGCATAGAGCCGGTTCTGGCAGCCTGCGCAGACATAGGTGCCGGCGCGCTTCTCGCTGTTGAGCGGGGAGGAATAGGGGCGCTCGGTACCCGCCTGCCGCAGCACGCGGTACTCCGCGCTCGTCAGCTGGCGGCGCCACTGGGCGTCCGTCTTGGTCACCGGCCAGTCGCGCGCCTCGGCCTCGCTCGCACCGCAGGCGGCAAGCACGGGCAGGGCGGTGCCGATGCCGAGGAAGCTGAGAAAGCCGCGCCGGTCGGTACTGGCTGGGCCCCGGTCGTGTCGTGTTGGCAAAGTCATGCGTATCTCCTGCCATGATATACGTATCGGCAGGCTGAACGGTTGCATTCCGGCGCGTCAGAAGCGCGACATGGTGACCCCAAGCTTGCGGAAGCCGTGGACGAAGTTCGCGCGCACGCGCTCCACCTCGCCCGTCACCGCGATGCGCATGCGCCGCGCGTGCATTTCTTCCAGCAGGACCCGCAGCTGCAATTCCGCCAGCCGAGCACCCACGCAGCGGTGGATGCCATAACCGAAGGCGATATGCCGCCGCGCATTCTCGCGCGTGATGTCGAGCTTGTCGGGGTTTTCGAAAACCTCTTCGTCGCGATTGGCGGAAAGATACCACATCACCAGCTTGTCGCCCTTCTTGATCTCTTCCCCGAACAGCTCCGCATCTTCGGTCGCGGTGCGGCGCATGTGGGCGAGCGGGGTCTGGTAGCGGATGCATTCCTGCACCGCGTTGGGGATGAGCTCGGGGTTCTGTTCGAACAGTTCGCGCTGGTCGGGGAACTGGTCGAAGGCATGAACGATGCCGCTCATCGTGTTGCGGGTGGTGTCGTTGCCCCCTACGATCAGGAGGACGAGGTTGCCCATGAATTCCTGCGGGTCCATCTCGGCCATGGCCTCCGAATGGATCATCATGGAGATGAGGTCGGGCCCCGGCTCTTCCTGCGAACGCCTCGCCCACAGCTGCTGGAAATAGGCGCCCATTTCCAAGAGGATGCCTTGCCGCATCTCGTCGAGATCGCGGACCAGCGCGATCTCCGTGTCGCCGGCCCAGTCGCTCCAGAAGGTGAGCAGGCGGCGGTCTTCCCACGGGAAGCCGAACAGGATCGCGAGCATGCCGGTGGTGAGCTCGATCGAGACGGTGTCGACCCAGTCGAATTCCTCGCCTTCGGGCAGCGTATCCAGCAGCTCGCCGGTGCGGGCGCGGATCTCGCTTTCCATCCGCTTCATTTCCGCAGGCGTGAAGGCGGGCGCCACCGTGCGACGCTGGCCGGTGTGCTTGGGCCGGTCCATCGCGATGAACATCGGCAGCTCGAAGCGCTCGCGCCCCTGCTCCGCCAACGTCTCGTCGTCGAGACGGTTGAGGATGGTGATGCCGCCGTATTCCCAGCTGGAGGAATAGAGCTCGGGCAGCGATTCGACGTGCTGGATGGCCTTGTGCTGGACCACGTTCCAGTAGGAACCGAAGGGGCTGCGCTCGACGTAATGAAGCGGCCCTTCCTCGCGCATTTCGCGGAAGATCGGCTGCCAGCGATCCTCGTAATAAATGTCGCTGCGGCTGACGTCCTTGGGGTCTTCGTGGGTCCAGGCCTGGTCGGGGTTCGCCGCAAGGTGGGCGTCCAGCGCCTCGACCGCCGCGGGGGAGGACCGGAACTCCATCGGAGCCTGCGGGGGTGCCTGCGTTGCCATGCCTTTTATCTCCTCGCCCTCCTGCCGGTGCATGCCTGCGGGATGGGTGGGCGGAGTGTTCACCGCGCCGCGCCGTCCGTCAAGACGGGTTTCGAAATGCGACGGATTTATACAAACGCCTTACCGCGCGGCGGGAACGGGCCGGCGGCGGCGGGTTAGCATCCTGCGCCACAGGGGGCGCCGGTCCTGCGCGCCCGATTTCATTACCCGGCTGCGGAACAGCCCCGCGCCGACTTTCACGAAAATCGCGACCCACACGGCCTGGTAGACAAGGGCGAGCACATGCGGCCACAACGCCGCGTCCTGGGCGGCGCGGGCGATCATGGTGAAAGGGGAGGACAGCGGAAACGCCATTGCCGCCATCTCCACGCCCGACCCCGGCTGCGCCATCGCGTAGCTGGCGAAGAGGAACACCATCAGCTGCATCATCGTCACCGGCATGGACAGCGTCTGCACCTCTCGCACGGTGGCCGCCATCGATCCGATCGCGAGGAAAACCGAACCGAGCAGGAGGTAGGCCATCGAGAAATAGGCGATGCCGAGCCCGAAGAAGGCGGGCCAGCCCACGGCGGGCGGGCTGAGATCGGCGAGCGAGCGCCCCGCCATCGACAGCAGCCCGCCGCCGACAAGCCCCCACACGGTGATCCCGACGAAGGAAATCGCCAGCATCGCGAACAGCTTACCAAGGAAGACCGCGTCCATGGGGATCGCCGCGGCCAGGATCTCGATGATCTTGTTGCCCTTCTCCTCGACGAGGTTGGACAGGACCATCCCGGCAAGCAGCATGGTCAGCATGAACAACAGCAGCTGCCCGCCCTGCGCGGTGAACAGGCGGGTGCGCGTCTCGCCGGCGGTGCTCCCCTGCGTGGTGGTGCTGGCGACTTGCGGCAGGGGCGCCGCGCCGCCGCTGCGCGCCTCCCGCGCGATCAGCCCGACGCGGCCCTGCCACGCGGCGACCTGCTCCGCCGGCCCGTAAAGCTGCGGCTTCTCCAGCGTGCCGCCGACGATGGCGCCCATGTTGACCTCGCTGCCTCGGAGCGCCGCACCGGGATCGAAATCGCCGCTCGCATCCACGCGCACGAGACCGGGGATATAGTCGCCCAGTTCGGCCTGGAGCCGCGCATGGGCGCGCTCGAATTGCACGGTCGCCGCCGGAGCCATGGCGATGCCGAGCACCGGCCGGTCGACCGTGTCGCGTACCTCCGCACCGATGCCGCCGGCAAGCCCGCCGATGACGAAGGGGAACAGCGGGCCGAGAAGGAAGAAGATGAAGGTCTTGCTCATCAGCACGGCAAGGAAGTCCCGCCGGGCGACGACCCATGCCGCGCGCCACACCGGCAGGCGGCCTTCGATGTGTCCCGCGCTCATGCCGCGACGTCCTGCTCGCCGGTGCCCGCCATCTCGGCAGCTGCCGCCTCGCCCGCGATGGCGACAAAGGCATCGTGCAGGCCCGCGCGCTCGATGGAAAGCGACAGGATGCCGGCCTCGCCTTCGATCAGGGCGCGCAGCAGAGGCTCGACTCCCGTTTCGGGCAGGTCGAACGACCAGAAATGCCCGCCGCCGGCCTTGCGGTCATGGTCGGCGCTTGGTGGCAGCGCGGCGCGCCAGGCGCCCTCGCCGCGCGCGGTTTCCAGATGGACTTGCGCCGGTATCCGGTCCCGCGCCACGTCGACCGAGCCGGCGAACGGCACCTTGCCGCCGGCGATGATGGCGATGGATTCGCACAGGCGCTCGGCATGGCTGATGACGTGGGTCGAAAAGATCACCGTCGTGCCGGCGTCCGCCAGCCCGCGGATCATCTTTTCGAGCTTGCCCTGGTTGATCGCATCGAGGCCGGAGAATGGCTCGTCCAGCACCACCAGCTTCGGGCGGTGGACCAGCGTGCCGAGCAGCTGGACGGTCTGCGCCATGCCTTTCGACAACTGGCGGATCTGGCGCTCGGCCGCGTGGCCGAGGCCGTGCGCGTCCAGCAGTTCCCGCCCGCGCCTGCGCCCTTCGGCCAGCGGCAGCCCACGCAGCGCCCCCATGAATCCGATCGCCTCGTAAGCCTTCATCGAAGGATAGAGCCCGCGTTCTTCCGGCAGGTAGCCGACCAGCCGCGCGACATCGCGGGGGTTGGCATGGCCGAGCAGTTCGCGCGTCCCGCTGTCGGGATCGATGATGCCCAGCAGCATGCGCAGCGTCGTCGTCTTGCCCGCGCCGTTCGGGCCGAGAATGCCGTAGATCGCGCCTTCCGGCACGGTCAGGTCGACGCCGTCCACCGCCAGCGTTTCGTCGAACCGCTTGACCAGCCCGCGCGCGACGATGGCATTGCGCACGGGCGCTTCGCCGGTTTCGTCGGGGGAATGGGTTGGCACGGCGGCTCCGCTGTCGGTAAGCATTGCAGCGACTTAACCGTCGCGAGTGAACGGGAGCAACTGCAAGTTTGGTTAATTCGGGCTATTTGGCAGGCTTGCAGGACCGGTTGCGGGCGCAGGCGGCGACGCTCGGCTTCGCGGCTGTGGGCTTTGCCGACGCTGCGGGCGACCCTGTGCGCAAGGCCCGGCTGGAAGAGTGGCTGGGCGAGGGGCACCACGGTTCGATGGAGTGGATGGAGGCGCGCAAGGACCAGCGCGCCGATCCGCAAGTCCTGTGGCCCGGCGCGCAAAGCGTCATCGCCCTCGGCATGGCATACACGCCTTCGGTCGACCCGCTGGCGCTGGAGGGCGATGACGAGAGGGCGCGCATTTCCGTCTATGCGCAGGGGCGCGATTACCACGACACGGTGAAAAAGGCGCTGAAGGCGCTCGCCCGCTGGCTGGTGGCGGAAGCCGAGCGCGATGGGCTGGGCACGCCGGAACTCAAGGTGTTCGTCGACACGGCGCCGGTCATGGAAAAGCCGCTCGGGCAAGCGGCGGGCCTGGGGTGGCAGGGCAAGCACACCAACCTCGTCAGCCGCGACCATGGCAGCTGGCTGTTCCTCGGCGCGATCTACGTCGCCCTGCCGTTCGCGCCGGACCAGACCCACGCCGACCGCTGCGGATCATGCCGGGCCTGCCAGGACGCCTGCCCCACCGATGCCTTCCCGGCGCCCTACCGCATCGATGCGCGGCGCTGCATTTCCTATCTCACGATCGAGCATCACGGCCCGATCCCGGAGGAGTTCCGCGAAGCGATGGGCAACCGCATCTACGGATGCGACGATTGCCTGGCGGTCTGCCCGTGGAACAAGTTCGCCGACGCGGCAGCGCGCCACAAGGCATTCGTGCCGCGGGCGGAGCTGGTCGCGCCGCGGCTCGCCGAGCTGCTGGCGCTGGACGATGCGGGCTTCCGCCAGCTGTTCTCCGGATCGCCGATCAAGCGCATCGGCCGCAATCGCTTCGTGCGTAACTGCCTGATTGCTGCGGGCAACAGCGGCAATGCGGATTTGCGCGCACCCGTGGAGGCGTTGCGGAGCGATCCGGACCCGGTGGTTGCCGAGGCCGCCGACTGGGCGGCGACCCGGCTTTAACCGCGTCAGCGTTGCAGCAGGTTGCGGGCCTGGCTCGCGATCTGCGCCAGCATGGCAGGGGCCACCCCGACCGAATTCTGCGCGCGGGTGATCATGGAGCGGAACTGGCGGATCGCCTCCTCATTCTGCTCGACCCAATTTTCGACCGCGCCTTGCGGATCTTCCTTCGCGCCCTTGCGGCGCGACAGGCGGCGCAGGAATTCGAAACGCATCTGCTGGAAATCGCGGGCCAGGCCGGACACGAGCAGGCGCTCCCACACGTCGGACGGGTTCATGGTCGCTGCCGTGCTCTGCGCCCAGTCGATGCCGAGCGCGGAGCCGATTTCGGTAAAGCCATGGGTGATCTGGCGGGCCGGGATATCGCTGTCGCTCGCCAGCTGGGCGAGGCCGACCGCACCGTCGAATTCGAACATGCGCGATACCTGCGCCGCCATCGCATCGCTGGCACCCGCTTCGGTGAAGCGCTGGCGTAGCCTGGCGGACTGGGCTTTCAGTTCGCGGCCGAGCAACTGTTCGGTGTCGCTCGCCAGCACGTCCACGCTCTTGCCCAGCTCCTTCACCATGGCTGCCGGACGCACCCGCCCGGCTGCCGTGCGCAGGACGTCCGACATCAGGTTGGCGGAGGCGGCCGCCAGGCGGTCGAACAGGAACAGGCGCGCGCTTTCTTCCATCTTGGCCGTGTCGAGTTCGGCCCAGAGGTCGCGCAGGTTAAAGAGGTGCGCCACGGCCACGAAGCTCGCCGCCACCTGCGCCAGCTCGACGCCTTCCTCCTCCGCCAGTTCGAACGGGTGGACGATGCCCAGGCGGTTGACCATCGCGTTCGCCAGCTTGGTCGCGATGATCTCGCGGCGGAGCCGGTGGTTTTCGATCTGCGTCTTGAACCCCTTGCGCATCGGCTCCGGGAAGCTGCGCAGCAGGAGATCGTGCAGCACCGGATCGTCGGGCAGGTCGCTCGCCTCGATCGCGCCCTGCAACACCAGCTTGGCGGAGGACAGGAGCACCGCGAGTTCGGGCCGGGTCAGGCCGCGCCCGTCGCTCGCGCGGCGTTGCAGCGCCTGGTTGTCGGCCAGCCCTTCGGTCCGCCGGTCGAGGTTGCCGCCGTCTTCCAGCGTCTCGATCAGGTGCAACTGCGAGCCGGTGGCATTCGCGCCGCCGATGCCGGCGATCGACAGGGCGAGCGCCTGTAGCCGGTTGTCTTCCAGCACCAGCGCGCTGACCTCGTCGGTCATCTCTTCCAGCAGCTTGACGCGCTTGGGCTCGCTCAGCTTGCCCGCACGCTTCGCGGCGGCGAGCGCGATCTTGATATTGACCTCGTTATCCGAACAATCGACCCCGGCGGAGTTGTCGATGAAGTCGGTGTTGATCGCCCCGCCACCCAGCGCGAATTCGATCCGCCCGGCCTGCGTGACGCCAAGGTTCGCGCCTTCGCCGATCACTTTCACCCGCAAATCGTCGCCATTGACCCGGATCGGGTCGTTCGCGGGATCGCCCACGGCGGCGTTGTTCTCTGCCGAGGCTTTCACATAGGTGCCGATGCCGCCGAACCACAGCAGGTCGGTGGGCGACTTGAGGATTGCGGAAATGAGCGCTTCGGGCTCCATCGCCTTGTCCTCGACATCCAGCAGTTTGCGCATCGCGGCGGTCAGCTTGATCTGCTTTGCGTCGCGCGGGAACACGCCGCCGCCCTTGGAGATGAGGTCATTGTCGTAATCGTCCCAGCTCGACCGCGGCAGGTCGAACAGGCGCTTGCGCTCCTTCCAGCTTTTCGCCGGATCGGGATCGGGATCGATGAAGATGTGCCGGTGGTCGAAGGCGGCGACCAGCTTGATCGCTTTCGACAGCAGCATGCCGTTGCCGAACACGTCGCCCGACATGTCGCCGCAACCGATTACGCGGACCGGATCGGACTGCACGTCGACGCCCATTTCAAGGAAATGGCGCTGCACGGAAATCCACGCGCCCTTGGCGGTGATGCCCATCGCCTTGTGGTCGTATCCGTTGGAGCCGCCGCTGGCGAAGGCGTCGCCCAGCCAGAAATCCCGGTCTTCGGCGATGGCGTTGGCCACGTCGGAGAAGCGCGCGGTGCCCTTGTCGGCCGCGACCACGAAATAGGGATCGTCCCCGTCGCGGATGACGACGCGTTCCGGGTGGATCACCTTGTCGCCGTCGAGGTCGTCGGTGATCGACAGCAGGGTGCGGATAAAGACTTCGTAGCTCGCCTGCCCTTCGGCCGCCCAGCCGTCGCGGTCCTGCGCGGGATCGGGCAATTGCTTGGGATAGAAGCCGCCCTTCGCGCCGGTCGGGACGATCACCGCGTTCTTGACCCGCTGGGCTTTCATCAGGCCGAGGATTTCGGTGCGGAAGTCGTCGCGCCGGTCGGACCAGCGCAGGCCGCCGCGCGCCACGGGGCCGGCGCGCAGGTGGATGCCTTCGACCCGGCGCGAATAGACGAAGATCTCGCGCCACGGCAGCGGCTTGGGCAGGCCCGGCACCTTGGCGGAATCGAACTTGAACGCCAGCGCCTCTGCCGCCGCGGGGGCGAAGATGTTGGTCCGCAGCATTGCCATGATCGTGTCGCGATAGAGGCGCAGCAGGCGATCATCGTTGATCGCCTGGACGCGCGACAGGCCGGTGCGGATCGCGCGGCGGGCATCTGCGGCGGCCTCCTCGCGGTCGCCCTTGAAGTCGGGATCGTGCAGCGCGTGGATCAGGTCGATCAGCGCATGGGTGACTTGCGGCGCGCCGCGCAGGGCGCCCACCACGGTATAGATGACGAAGGTCATGCCCGTCTGGCGCAGGTAACGGTAGAACGCGCGCATCCAGCCGGTCGCGGCGGCACTGATGCCGGTCGTGGTGACGAGGACGTTGAACGCATCGTCCTCCGCTTCGCCATTCAGCACGGCGGCGATGGCGGCCTCGATATCTCCCGCGCGGTCCAGCAAGGCATCGGTATCCTGCTGCGCACCGAGGTCGAGATGGAAATCGTGGATCGTGCCGAGCTTGCCGCGGTCGAGCAGGGTGGGCACTTCTTCCAGCACGCGGAAACCAAAGTTCTCCAGCGCGGGGACGGCATCGGAAAGCGGCAGGCTGCCCGATTGCTGGTAGACCTTGAGGCGCAGCGACCCGTCGGCGTCGTCGTCCTTGCGATAGAGGCGGACGCCGCGATCGGGCGCGCCTTCGCTTTTGCTGGCACTCTTGCCGTCGAGCGTGCGCAGCGCGGTGATGTCCCGCGCGGCTTCGGCCGCCGTGTTGCGCAGGCGGTAGCCTTGCGGAAAGCTTTCGGCGAAACGCCCGGCGATGGCGGCGGCGCGGCCTGCTTCCTCGGTCTTGCCGAGCTCGCGCTCCACGGCCTCGCCCCAGCCGCGCAGCATCACTTCCAGCTCTTCTTCCAGCTTTGCCGCATCGGGCACGCTGCCGCCTTCGCGGATGTCGAGGACGAAGCGCAGTGTCGCCAGCTGGCCGCCGTCCACTTCCAGGCTCCAGTCGAGCAGCTTGCCGTTCGCCGCTTCGCTGACCAGCGTCTGCGCCTGGTTGCGCACTGCCGTGCTGAGGAGGTCGCGCGGGAGCCAGACGAACACGAACAGGTGGCGCGCCAGCGGCGCTTCCACCAGCGCGAGGCGGGGGCGCGGGCGGTCGACCAGCCGCATCATCGTCGTCGCCACGCGCTCGACGTCCTTGTCGGTGAACCCGATCACCAGGTCGTGCGGCAGGGTGGTGAGCGAATGGACCAGCGACTTGCCGGCATGCCCCTGCGGGTCGAAGCCAAGCTTGCCCGTCAGCGCTTCCAGCTGC
This sequence comes from Pseudoblastomonas aquimaris, assembly GCF_035481675.1. Lineage (NCBI taxonomy): Bacteria > Pseudomonadati > Pseudomonadota > Alphaproteobacteria > Sphingomonadales > Erythrobacteraceae > Pseudoblastomonas > Pseudoblastomonas aquimaris. The sequence continues at coordinate 61,848 of NZ_JAYJJW010000002.1, forward strand.
GCGCGCATGCGCGGGACGTTCTGCGGGCGGGTGGTGAGCGCGGCGCTGGTCCATACGCCGGCATGGATCGACAGCGCGGTCACCGTGGTGCCGTCATCCGCGAACAGCGGCACGATGAACAGGTCGAGCGGAACAGGGCGATGCACGTTGCTGATCCGGTTGGCCTTGATCGCCAGCGGCGCGGCCTCGCACGCGTCGCGGTCGGCGAACCAGGCAAAGGCGCGCTCGATCGATTCGGGTGCCAGCAGCGGGCTCGCGCTGGCACGGCAGATGCCGAGCGGTGCCTTGGTCTCCCCGCCGCGCTGGTGGATGATGTGGCCGAGCTGGGTCAGGTTGCCGTCGTCCAGCCAGCGCATCAGTTCCGCGCCTTCGCCCTTGCAGCCGTCGAGTGCGGCTGCATCGCGCTGCATCGCGGCGCGCAGCTTGGGCCAGTCCTTCACCGCCGCGTGCACATCGTCGAGCGTTTCGGCCAGGTGTTCGCACAGCGCGCGGCGCTGGCGGGCATCGGCCCGCGAGCATTCGACATAGATCATCGATTCCGCAGCCGCGCCGTTGCCGTTCTCCCGCCGGTCGTAAGCGGAAATCCCGTCGATGGCGCCGCCTTCGTCACGCGACACGCGGACCACGGGATGGACCAGCCGGTCGATGGTCAACCCATGTTCCGCGATAGCGGCCGCGACCGAATCGACCAGGAAAGGCATGTCGTCGTTGATGATGGCAATGCGCATGAAGCGCCGCTCTTCGGAAGCGGATTCCAGCGTGATGTTGTGCTTGCCCGGCTTGCGGCCGGCGGCGGCGGCCAGCAGAAAGGCTGCGGCATCTTTGCGCGCCGAGGGTGGAAAGGCGGGGTCGCCGAGGAGGAGCGAGGCGGAAATCTGCTTGCCGAGCGCGTCGACCAGCTTGCCGGGCACGTCGTCCGTCCGCTTCGTCCGGCCTTTACCCATCTGCGCTGCTCCTCAAGAACCCTGGCGTGCCGGCGGGAAGCGGCACGATTGCCGCAACAAAATTGCCGCCGCCGGCAGCAATCGGCCCGCCCTTACGCCCGTGCGCCAGCGGCGGCAACAGGCGCAATCGCGATAATTCATTCGTATGCACGAAAGGCCCGATGCCCTTACGGCATCCAAGGCAAACGGCTGGTGAGGTGACTAGCGGCCTGCGGGCGCGGGCAGCTGGTCGATATAGGCTTGGGCGCGTTCCGCCAGCGGGGATCCCGGCGCGACTTCGATGACCGAGGCGAAGCTGAGGCGTGCCGCCCCGTCGCGCCCGGCGAGCGCGGCGATGATGCCCGCTTCCAGCCCGACTTCGGGATCGCGTGGGCTCAGCGCGGCGGCGGTCTGGATGAAGCCCTGCGCTTCGGCCAGCCGCTCCTGGCTGCGGCTGAAGCGGGCGCTGATGAGCCAGGTGAGCGGATCCTGGGGGTTGTTTCCCCGCGCGCGGGCGAGGGCGGCATCCGCCTCTTCCGCCCGGCCGAGCTGGACCAGCGGGCTCGCCGCATCGCGGGCGATCGCTGCGGCAAGGACCGTGTCGCCGGTTGCGATCGCATCGGCTTCCGCCGCCGTCGCCGCTTCGACCGCACCCGCCATGTCGCCGGCGGCTTCCAGCGCGATCACCGCCATCGCGCCGTAGCGGGCGCGCGCCGGGCGCTGTTCGGCAGGCGTGATGTCGCGCGCTTCGCCGAAAGCCTCGGCCGCGGCGGCGTGGCGACCCATCCACATATAGGCCGTGCCCAGGCACTGCAGCGGCAGCGCGCGGCCGGCGCCCGGCTCCTCGCTTGCCCAGCGGCTGGCCTCGGCAATCGCGCTAGGCACGTCTTCGCGCAGCATGTCCATGCATGCGGCGAGGCGCGCTTCCTCGGTCGTCATCGGCGCGGCAACGGGGCTTGTCTCGGCGGGATCGGTCGGCACGTCGGGCACCACCTGGGCAATCATGAGGGTGGACATGAGAAGGGCGGAAAAGGGCATGCGTCGCTAAAGCTCCAGCAGGTCGTCGATGGCCGTGTGCAGCAGGGCGATATCCTGCGGGCGCGACAGGCGATGTTCGCCGTCCTTTACAAGCGAGACCTGCACCGCGCTTGAACGCAAGGCCGCGGCGAGGCGAAGCGAGACTTCCCACGGCACGTCGGCATCCTGCTGTCCGTGGATCAGGCGGACCGGCGCATCGATGGGGATCGTGCCGTCCAGCAGCTTGAGCGCCTCGCCGTCTTGCCAGAACGCGGCATGGGTCGGGGTGGGCTCGGGGCCGTAGGGATTTTCCTCGAACACCGTCTCCCCGCTGCGCAACCTGGCCTTTTGCGCCTCGCCGTAGCCCCAATCGGTGAAGTCGGGTGCGGCGGCGATGCCGACCATGCCCGCCAGCCGCTCTTTCAGCGCGAGGCCGACAAGGAGCATCAGCCACCCGCCCATGGAAGAGCCGACCACCAGCACGCGGTCCGCGCCGACGTGGTCCAGCACGGCCAGCACCTCGCCCCGCCATTTCGACAGCGTGCCGTCGGCAAAGTCCCCGCTGCTTATCCCGCAGCCGCTGTAGTCGAGCAGCAGGCAGGCCTGCCCCCGCGCCTGCGCCCGGTCGAACACCGCGGTCGCCTTGCCGCCCGCCATGTCGGACATGTAGCCCGGCAGGAAGACGATGGTTGGGCCGGTTCCGGCGGTGTAGCGAAAGGCGATGCGGCGGCCGTCCGCCAGCTGGAGGAATTGCGTATCGGTCATCACGCAAGGGCCCTACAGAAGCGACTTCACAATGTCATCGCGGGCGCGCATGACTGCCGCCATGATATCTTCCAAGACCGGCCAGCCGCCGCTTTCCGCCCTCACCCGCCGCTCGCTGTTCGGCCTTGCCGGGGGAACGCTGGCGATCGCCGCCGCGCCGCTTTCAGCCCAGCTCGCCAGCGGCTTCACGCACGGCGTCGCCAGCGGGGAGCCGGGTGCGGACCGGGTGCTGCTGTGGACCCGCTTCGTGGCGGAGGCGGAGACGCGGCTGGCGATGGAAGTCAGCGACACGCTCGATTTCGCCCGCGCCCGCGCGGTGGGCGAAGCGGTGGCGAGCCCCGATCGCGACTGGTGCGCCAAGGCTTTTGCCGAAGGGCTGGAAGCGGGCCGGTGGTATTACTACCGCTTCGTCGCGCCCGATGGCCGGATGTCGGAGACCGGCCGCACGCGCACCTTGCCGACCGGGCCGACGGGGCGCTGGCGGATGGCGGTCTTCTCCTGCTCCAATATCGGCTTCGGCTGGTTCAACGCCTATGCCCACGCTGCCGCGGCGGACGATTTCGACTGCGCGGTGCACACGGGCGACTATTTCTACGAATACGGCCGCGGCACCTATCCTTCCGCCGAGCAGGCGCTGGGCGGACGCGACATCATGCCGGCGGGGGAGACGGTCGCGCTGGCCGATTACCGGCTGCGGCACGCGGCCTACCGCTCCGACCCCGACCTGCGCCGCCTGCACCAGCTCTATCCGATGATTTCGGTCTGGGACGACCACGAAAGCGCGAACGACAGCTGGCGCGGCGGGGCGGAAAACCACCAGCCGCACACGGAAGGCGAGTGGGACGTGCGCAAGCGCGCGGCGATGCGCGCCTATCGCGAATGGCTGCCGGTATCGGACGATCCGTGGGCCAGCTACCAGGTCGGCGACCTTGCCACGCTCTATCGCCTCGAAACCCGGCTGGAAGCGCGTGCGAAGCCGCTCGACCTGGCGACCGTGCTCGCCGGCAAATCCTCGCCGGAGGATGTCGCAGGGGCGCTCATCCGGTTCCGCGAGACCGATTACGCCGATCCGTCGCGCGAGCTGATGGGCGCCGCCCAGCAGGCGTGGCTGGCGCGCGGCATGCAGCAGTCGCAAGCTGCCGGCACGCGCTGGCAGGTGCTCGCGCAGCAGGTCATCATGGGGCACCTGTCCGCCCCGCCCGACCTCTTGTCAGCCTATGCCGCGCTGCTGCCCGATGCCTACAAGGCGCGGGTGCAGGCCGGCGTCGCGGCGAGCCGGGCGGGCCTGCCGTTCAACATGGATGCCTGGGACGGCTATCCCGCCGCGCGCGAACGGCTGCTGAAAGCGGCGCTGGAGGCGGAGGCGGAGCTGGTCGTGCTGGCGGGCGATTCGCACAACGCCTGGGCATTCGACCTCGACCTCGATGGAGCCCCGGCCGGGGTGGAGTTCGCGGGCCACTCGGTCACCTCGCCGGGGGCGGAAACCTACCTGCCTGGCCTGCCTGCCGACCAGTTCGGCCGCGCGGCTGTCGATCGCAACGACCAGCTCAAATGGGCGGACACGTCGCAGCGCGGCTACATGGCGTTGGAGCTGACGCCGCAACACGCCGCGTGCGAATGGCGCTTCATGGGCACGATACGCGAACGCTCCACGCAGCTGGCCGGGACGCACCGCATGGTGGCCCCGGCCGGCGCGCGGCGGTTCGAAACCTAGTTCGTGCCGGCGCTCGTCCCGGTCAGGCGCCGCAGTTCGGCATAGACGACTTCGGGCCGGTCAAGCTGGACGAAATGGCTGCTGTTATCGACCGGCACGATCCGCACGCTGTCCAGGGCGGCGTAATCGGTGGCATAGCGTTCGCGTGCCATGTCGGCGTATTCCCCGGTTGCGAAGTGCACGACCGTGACCGGCATTGCGAGCGCGGCGATATCCTGCCGCAGGTCCATCATCGTGTCTTCCCAGACCAGTTGCGCCACGGCCAGCGGTTCCGCGTCGAGCGACCAGTTGGCGATTTTGACGCGGCGCGCCTCGTCCACCGACATGCCCATGGCCCCGGCGCCCGACGCCGTGCCTTCGACCCCTGCGGCGCGCATCGCGTCTGCGCCATCGATCAGCATCTGCCGCATTCGGTCCGCCTGCGGGCGCACGGTCTCCAGCGTCATGTCGGCGGAGAAAACCGTGCCGAAGAAGGGCAGCGAATCGAGGATCAGCAGGTTCGCGGCGAATTCGGGATGGTCGAGGCCGAAGCGCATGGCGATCAACCCGCCCAGGCTGTGGCCCGCGATAGTCGCGGGGCCGAGGTCGCGGGCGACGAGGTCGGCGGCGATGTCGGTGACGATCCCTTTGATCGCGCCGTCCCGCTCGTTGGCGGTGCCGCGCTCCCCGTCGAAGCCGCGGACCTCGACCACCAGTACGCGGTGGTCGCCCGATAGCTGCGCGACCGCATCGTTCCACACCGCGCCGGGGGTCGACATGCCGGGGACGAGGACGACGACCGGGCCGGTGTCACCGTAAAGCCAGCTGCGGATGTGGCCGCGTTCCACTGCGGGGACGGCTGGGACCTGTACGGTCGCAGGGGCAGCTTCCCGGCCCGATGCAGGCACAAGGGGGGTGAGCGCCGCAAGCGCGGCGAGAAGGAACGTCTTCATATTATTGGACCTTTTGTGTGGCTGCGCCTCAGTCGCGCAGGAAGATTTCCTCTATCGCCATGTCGAACAAGTCGGCGATGCGGAAGGCGAGGGGGAGGCTGGGATCGTATTTCCCGGTCTCGATGGCGTTGACCGACTGGCGGCTGACTTCGAGCCGTTCGGCGAGGTCCTGCTGGCTCCAGTCGCGCTCGGCCCGGAGGACCTTGAGGCGGTTCTTCACGCGTCGTCTCCCGACCGGTCGCGCATCGTGAGCCACGCCTGGCCGAGACCCATGCCCATCGCCCAGATCGGCACCGCCCACCAGCCCGGAACGTGCGGCACAAGCTCGAACGTTTCGAGGAAGCCCCAGAAGCTGCCGATGGCGAGGACTGCGCCGAGCCCGACAAGCGATGCCATCACGGCGCGATGGCGAAGATACTCGTCCTGCTCCTCCACGATGTAGCGGCCCATGACGAACAGCATGGCGAAAATCGGGATTACCGGCAGCATGGCGAGGAGCCATGTCAGCCCGGTCGACGGATCGAGATTGCGCCAGACCCAGATCGCGATGCCGAGGCCGAGCATGTAGGCAAGCGAACTCGCGATGATGCCCTTGGTGTATCGCAGCGCCGCCCTGTTGGTGTGCGCGTCCTTGTTCGAGGCGCGGGTCGCCTGGCGGAGCACCGCGAGCATGAAGCCGACGGGCACGATGGCGAGGATATAGGCCGTGGTCGCATTGATCGCGCCGCTCGACCGCAGGCCGAGAATGATCGCGGCCGTGGCCAGCATGAGGCCGCCGTAGAGCCCGCTGCGGTTCTGTGCGAGGCCGCTCATGCCGCGGTCCGCGCAGACTTGAGCCGGCAGACCTCCTGCCGCGCCGTGGCGTAGCCCATGACGAGGACGACGATGAAGCCGGTGTAGGCCAGATTGTCGGTCAGCGCGCCGATGTAGTTCATCAGGGCAACCATCAGGATGGCGATACCGATTGCAAGCGAAGGCTTGTCGAATTTCATGTGTCAAACTCCCTTTAACTGATGTCAAGGAAACTAGACTTCCCATCCCGACAAGTCAAGCGTCATTTACAAAATGATTGCCGACCTTGTCAGGAATGGCGGATTTCCGCGGGTTGGCGGGGGGCTTAAGGGGCGCTATATCGCTCCCATGCGGATCAAGATCCTGACCACGACCACTACCACCACCGGGCCTTGCCCGGGGCGTATGGTCGCGGCCTGATTCGCCCGACCGTGCCGCCCGGGACCGGGTGGCGCGGCGTCCCTCCCGATCCCGACACCAACAGACGCCTTCCAGCCCGCGCGCCGCTATGCCATGGCGCGTGCGCAATGCGATTGGACGAGAGAGAATGACGGAACTGCTCAAGATCAGCCTGCCCGACGGATCGGTGCGCGAAGTGGAGCGCGGGGCCACCCCCGCCGACATCGCCGCCGCGATCGGCCCCGGTCTGGCCAAGGCCGCCATCGCCGCACGCGTGGATGGCGAGCTGCGCGACATCAATCGTCCGTTCGAAGGCGATGCCGAGCTGGCTCTGGTGACTGCCCGCGACGAGGAGGACGCGCTCGAGCTCGCCCGCCACGATTTCGCGCATGTGCTGGCCGAAGCGGTCCAGTCGCTGTTCCCCGGCACGCAGATCACCTTCGGGCCGGCGACGGACGACGGCTTCTATTACGACGTGAAGGCACCCGAGGGCCGCGAGCCCTTCAGCATGGACGACCTCCCCGCCATCGAGGAGGAAATGCGCCGCATCATCAAGGCCGACAAGCCGCTCCGCCGCGAGGTCTGGAGCCGCGAGGACCTGATCGCGAAATGGGAAGCCGACGGCGAGACGTTCAAGGCCGAATGGGCCCGCGAATTGCCCGAAGGCGAGGAGCTGACGGTCTACCATTCGGGTGACGACTGGCTCGACATGTGCCGCGGCCCGCACCTTGCCAGCACCGGCAAGCTCGACCCCCAGGCGTTCAAGCTGATGCGCGTGGCCGGCGCCTACTGGCGCGGCGACCAGAACAATGCGCAGCTGACGCGCATTTACGGCACGGGCTGGCTCAACAAGAAGCAATTGAACGCGCACCTCGTGCGGCTGGAGGAGGCCGCCAAGCGCGACCACCGCAAGCTGGGCCGCGAAATGGACCTGTTCCATCTGCAGGAAGAGGCGCACGGCAGCGTTTTCTGGCACCCCAAGGGCTATCGCATCTGGCGCGAGCTGGAGGCCTATATGCGCCGCAAGATGGACGGCGGCGGCTACCGCGAGATCAAGACGCCGCAGCTGATGGACGTGCGCCAGTGGGAACAGTCCGGCCATTGGGGCAAGTATGCGGAGAACATGTTCGCCGTGCCCGACATGGTGCCGGAGGTGGACGAGCTGGGAGACGGTCCGGCGAATCCTTCGGTGGCCAAGGACGCCGACTGGATGGCGATCAAGCCGATGAACTGCCCGGCGCACGTGCTGGTCTTCAAGCAGGGCATCACCAGCTACCGCGACCTGCCGATCCGGCTGGGCGAAATGGGCTGCTGCCACCGCAACGAACCGCACGGCGCGCTCCACGGGCTGATGCGCGTGCGCCAGTTCACACAGGACGACGCGCATATCTTTTGCACGGAAGACCAGGTGGTCGAAGAAGTGCGCAAGTTCTGCCAGCTGGCGGACGAGGTCTATCGCGACTTCGGCTTCAGCTACCACGTCAAGCTGGCCCTGCGGCCGGAAAAGCGCTTCGGCAGCGAGGCGGACTGGGACAAGGCGGAACAGGAACTGCGCGATGCCGTGGCCGAAGCGGGCATGGATAACGAGGAATTCGGCTGGGAAGAGCTGCCCGGCGAAGGCGCGTTCTACGCGCCAAAGCTGGAATGGCACCTCACCGACGCGATCGGGCGCACGTGGCAGGTCGGCACGATCCAGGGCGACCGCGTCCTGCCCGAACGGCTCGATGCGAGCTACATCGGCGAGGATGGCGACAAGCACCGCCCGGTGATGCTCCACCGCGCGATCTTCGGATCGTACGAGCGCTTCATCGGCATCCTGATCGAACATTTTGCCGGCAAGCTGCCAGTGTGGCTCGCCCCGGTTCAGGCGGTGGTGGCGACCATCGTGTCCGACGCCGACGACTATGCAGGAGAGGTCTCCGCCAGGCTGGCCGCTGCAGGGATCCGCGTCGAAAGCGACCTCAGGAACGAGAAAATCAACTACAAGGTGCGCGAACACTCGCTCGCCAAGGTCCCGCATTTGCTTGTGGTCGGCAAGCGAGAGGCGGAGGAAGGCACCGTCGCCGTCCGCACGCTGGGCGAACAGCACCAGAAGGTGATGACGCTGGACGAAGCGGTCGCCATGCTGACCGCCGCCGCGACCCCGCCCGACCTCGCCTGACGCGACCGGCCGGGTGGAAATCCTTGCAGGCTACGGCGCGGGGCAGCTGGCGTTGGCGGTCATCGCCGCGCTGGCGGCGGCGTTCGTTCGCGGGCTCGCGGGCTTCGGCATGGCGATCCTGCTGGTGCCGGTGCTCGCGCTCGCCATGCTGCCGGTGGAAGCGGTGTTGGTCACGAATTGCCTGGCGGTGATGATTGGCGCGACAGAGTTCGTGCGGCTGGTGCGCGATGCGGAAAAATCCGCGCTCGTTATTTCCGGCCTGGTGATCCTGACCACCGCGCCGGGGCTGATCCTACTTGCCGCCACGCCGCCCGACATCGCGCGCGTGCTGATCGCCATTGCCGCCATGACGGCGTTCGGGGCGGTCCTGTTTCCCGTGCGCCCGGCAACGCCGCCCGGTCCGGTCGTCACAGGCATTACCGGCGTGCTGAGCGGGCTGCTGACGGGCTTTGCGGGCATGCCCGGCCTGCCGGTCGTGCCCTATTACGTCGCGCGCGACATCGCCCGGAAGGTCGCCAAGGCCTCCATGCTGCTGATCTTCACCGTGGCCGCGCTGGCGGGCATCGGTTCGGGGCTCGCCATCGGGGCTTTCGAGTGGCGCTTCCTCGGCCTCGCGCTGTTGCTGTTCCCGTTCATCCTTGTCGGCAACCGCATCGGCATGGCGGCATCGGGCCGCGTCGGCGACAAGGCGTGGCGCGGCTTTACCGCCGCCGTCTTGGGGGCGACGGCGCTCGCGTCATTGATCAAGCTGGTGAACTAGGCCGTATACTCGTGAATCCCACCTTCGAGGTTTGAAGCAAAATGGGCCAGCACAAGGAGCAAAGGCGCAGCAATACCGGCGGTCTTGCAAGCCTTTGTAACGCGGTGATGGCCCATTTTGGTCAAATCCCTGCGGGACGCGGGAATGACTTCCATCTCAAACAAAAACACGCTTGGAAAGGCAGACAGCCTTCCCGGCGCGCGCTTTCGCCCGATATGTTCGTCATTCCGGCGCCTCGTAGGTAGGATTCACGAGTATACGGCCTAGAGCGGCAGGAACGGGCCGGCGGCGATCAGCGCGATGGCGCAGGCGCCGACGATCGCGGTGCGCGCCAAGTCGGCGGCATCCAGCGATGCCTGCGTGGCGGTCTGCCGGACGAGTGCGATGGCCTTGCTCATGCCGGGCATTTTCCCAGCCGTGGCCTAACGAAAGGTAAACGCCTCAGGCGCGGGGCATCTGCTGGCTCGCGCAGTGGAAGCTGCCGCCGCCCGCCAACACGGCGTCCGCTGGCAGGCCGATGGTTGCGCGGTCGGGGAACAGCGCGGCGATGGCCGCCACGCCCGCCTCGTCATGGACCGAGCCGTAGGTCGGCACCACCACGAGGTTCGAGGTGATGGCGAAGTTCATGTAGCTGGCAGGCTCCGCGTCCTCGCCCATGCTCACGAGGCCGGGAGAGGGGATGTCCACCACCTTCACGCCGAACGACACGGCCCGGGCGCGCGCGTCGGCATAGATCGCGGCGTTGGGATCGTCCGCCCCGCTCGGCACCGGCAGCGCCAGCGTGTTTTCGCCGACGAAGCGAGCCAGGTTGTCGACGTGACCATCCGTATGGTCGCCCAGCAATCCGTCGCCCAGCCACAGGACCCGGTTAAAGCCGAGTTCGCGGGCAAGGCGCATCTCGATATCTTCGCGGCAAAGCTGCGGGTTGCGGTTCGGGTTGAGCAGGCATTGCTCGGTCGTGACGACGAGCCCGGTGCCGTCGGTATCGATCGCGCCGCCTTCCAAGATCCAGTCCGCGGTCTCGAGCGGCAGGCCGGCGTCGCGGGCAAGCTTCGCCCCCACGGTCTGGTCGCCGTCCATCAGGAACTTGCCGCCCCAGCCGTTGAAGCCGAAGCGCCGTGCGGCGAGGCCGTCGCCGCTGCGCACGACCAGCGGCCCGGTATCGCGCAGCCAGATGTCGCCATATTCGCGCCACTCCAGCGTGACGGCGGGCGAGACGAGGCCTTGCGCCCGCGCCTCGTTCGCCGCGTCGCGGACCAGCAGCCGCACTTCCAACCCGCTTTCGGCGACCGCGTTGGCGAAAGCGGCGATCTGTTCCTGCGCGCGCGGCAGCGTGTCCGGCCACTCCTCCGCATCGTGGGGGAAGCCGATCCACAGCCAGTCCTGCGGCGCCCATTCGGGCGGCATCGTCACGCTCATGGTTTGTGCGTCAGGCCCCGCAACCCGCGCCCGCACCTTCGCAGTCAGTATCGCGGATGCCCTTGAACTCGTCGCCTTCGACCCAGTTCGGCCAGTCCTCGCTCATCGCCAGCATCCGGCCGATGCGATAGAACAGCTGCAGGTCGGCCATCACGCCCGACCAGTCCCAGTTCTCGTCGAATTCGTCCTTCGGCCCGTGATAGCGGTTGTCGGTGTAATCCTTGGCGACCTTGGCCCCGGCAGCGTTGCCGCCGTCCTTCAGGTCCTCGCCCCCGTCGACATACAGCATCGGCACGCCGCGCTTGGCGAAGGCGAAGTGGTCGCTGCGGTAGTAGTATCCCTTTTCGGGCGTCGGTTCGGGGGTGGCGACGCGGTTCTCGTCGCCCAGCGCCTTGTCGAGGAAGCGGTCGAGCTCGCTCTTCCCGCTGCCGACCACGGTTACGTCGTTGGCCGGGCCTGCCATCAGGAAGGCGTCCATGTTGATGCCGCCCACGGTCTGCGCCAGCGGGAAGACGGGATTGGCGGCGTAATAATCCGCGCCCAGCAGCCCCGATTCCTCCGCCGTCACGGCCAAGAACACCAGCGTCCGGTCGGCAGCGCCCGCCTTCGCATGGGCGGCGCCCAGCGCGACCAGCGCGGCGGTGCCCGTGGCATTGTCGACCGCGCCGTTGCAGATGTCGTCGCCCGTCTCGTCGGGCTTGCAGCGGCCGAGGTGGTCCCAGTGCGCGGTGTGGAGCACATATTCCTCCGGCCGCGTCTTGCCCGGCAGCATGCCGATCACGTTCTGCGAGGAGAAGCTGCGGATGTCGTTGCGGAAGCTGGTGGATGCGGTGAGGCCCAGCGGCACGGCAGTGAAACCGTCCTTCTTCGCGGCCATGCCCAGCTTGCCGAGGTCCTGCCCCGCCGCCTTCATGATGCGTTCGGCCACGCCTTTCTGCACCCAGCCGTTCATGGTGGTGGTCGCAGGCGCATCCTCGCCGCGCTGGGCGTAGGCCTGCGGGCCGGACCAGCTCGATTCGACCACGCCCCAGCCATAGGCCGCGGGCGCTTCGTCGTGCACGATGATCGCGCCGGCCGCGCCCTGCCGCGCGGCTTCCTCGTATTTATAGGTCCAGCGGCCGTAATAGGTCATGGCCCGCCCGCCGAAGGGGCCGTCCAGTTCCTCGGTGCCGAAGTCGGGATCGTTCACCAGGATCACGGCGGTCTTGCCCGCCATGTCGATCCCTTCGTAGTCGTTCCAGCCCTTTTCCGGCGCGTTGATGCCGTAACCGACGAACACCAGTTCGCTGTCTTCCAGCTTGGTGTCGACCTCTTCCTTGTAGGTCACGCCGACCCAGTCGCTGCCGTACTGAAATTCCATCGGCTCGCCATCTTCGCCCGCAACGGCCAGCGGCGTGAAATTCTTGCCGGTGATTTCCACCAGCGGCACGTCCTGCGTCCAGGAACCGTTGTTGCCCGGCTGGAGGCCAGCCGCTTCGAACTGTTCGATCAGATAGGCGATGGTCTTGCGCCCGCCCTCGGTGCCCGGGGCGCGGCCTTCGAAATCGTCGCCGCTGAGCGTGCGGGTGACCTCGACCATCGTTTCCTGCGAGATGTCGCCCGGTTCGACCGAGGGGATTTCGCTGCCGCTATCATCGATCGCGGCCATGTCGCAGCCGCTAAGCGCAAGCGCGGCGGTAATGGCAAGGAATGTGCGTTTCATGTCGGTCTGGTCCCCGTCCGGTCGGTCGTATTGCTGCGCGCCTGTCTGGCAGAGGGTACGGCGGGCGGCAAGCGGGCTTGCGTGTCAGGCTTGCGTGTGGGGCCGGGCGCAGGCAGGCGTGGCACATGAGAGCCGATTGGCAGGAAGCGATCACGCGGGCGCGGGCGCATTCGCCCTTCCTCGCGCGCGCGCTGGACGACATGCCGGGCTTGCGGGACCTGCTGCTCGCGGGCGAGGGGGACGCGGCGCTGGCAGCGGCGAAGGGCGCGGGCGAAGGCATCGAGGACGTCGGCGTCGCGCTTCGGCGGGAAAAGCGCGCGCTGGCGCTGGCGCTGGCCATCGGTGACCTGGCCGGGGCCTTCACACTGGAGCGCGTGACCGCGACCCTGTCCGAATTCGCCGACCGGGCGCTCGACGCAGCGATTGCCGAAGCGATCCGCCACCGCACGCCCGATGCCCGGCCGCAGGGCTTTGCCGCCATCGCGCTGGGCAAGCACGGCTCTCGCGAGCTCAATTACAGTTCCGACATCGACCCGATCCTGATCTATGATCCCGAGGCCCTGCCGCGGCGCGAGCGGGACGAGCCTGCCGAAGCGGCGCAGCGCATCGCCCGGCGCGTGGTCGAGACTCTCGGCCGCGTGACGGCGGACGGCTACGTCTTCCGGGTCGACCTGCGGCTGCGCCCCGCTGCCGAGGTCACGCCGCCGGCGCTGCCCATCGACGGGGCGATCTCGCATTACGAAAGCTCCGCCCTCACGTGGGAGCGCGCGGCCTTCATGCGGGCGCGGGCGGCGGCAGGGGATACCGGGCTCGGCGCGCGCTTCCTAGATGCGATCAGGCCGTTCATCTGGCGCAGCAGCCTCGATTTCGGGGCGATCGACGAGATCCGCCGCCTGACCGCCCGCATCCGCGCCGACCAGGGCGGTCCGGCGCAGCCCGGACCCGGTTACAACGTCAAGCGCGGCCTGGGCGGCATCCGCGAGATCGAGTTCTTCGTCCAGACGCACCAGCTGATCCACGCCGGGCGAGATGCGTCGCTGCGCGATCCGCGCATCCTCTCCGCGCTGGAGGCGCTTGCCGTGGCGGGTCATATCGACGGGCACAGCGCGCGGATCATGGGCGAGGCTTATGTCGCGCTGCGCACGGCGGAGCACCGGCTGCAAATGGTGCAGGACCGCCAGACGCATACGCTCCCGAGCGGGGCGGAAGAGCTTGCCAATGTCGCCCGGCTGGCAGGATTCGCGGGCGCGCAGGAATGGTGCGCACACCTCCACGAGCACACCGAGCGGGTGGCGCGCATCTACGGCGAGCTGATCGATGGCGAGGACGATGCCGCGCCCTCGCTGGGCGAGGCGTTGGCGGCATCAGGACTGGCGGACACCGGAGCGCTGAGCGCGCGCATCGAGAAGTGGCAGGACGGGCGCTACCAGGCGCTGCGCTCCACTGCGGCGCAGACCGCCTTTCGCGCGGTGTTGCCGGGCTTGCTGGAAGCCCTGGGGCAGGCACCCGATCCGCAAACCGCGCTCGCCCGGTTCGAGACCCTGCTGCAGCGCTTGCCCAGCGCCATCAACCTGTTCCGCCTCCTGGAGGCGCGCCCGGCGCTGGCCGACCAGCTGATGCGCATCCTCACTCTCGCCCCGCCGCTGGCCGATGAACTTTCGCGCCGGCCCGAATTGCTCGACGCGCTGATCGACAAGGGCGCTTTCGCCCTGCCGGGTTCGGTCGGGCAACTGGCGCAGCGGATGCGCAGCGCGCCCGATGCCGATTACGAAGCCCGGCTGGAACGCCTGCGCCGCACGGTGGGCGAACAACGCTTCATGCTGGGCGTGCAGCTGATCGAGGCGGCGCAGGACCCGCTCGATGTCGCTGCCGGGCTGGGCCGGGTGGCGGAGGCCGCGCTTGTCGTGGCGACCGAGGCGGCGGAGGCGGAATATGCCACGCGGCACGGCCGCTTCGCCGAGCGCGAGCTGCTGGTGCTGGGCCTGGGGCGGCTGGGCGGCGGGTCGCTCACCTACGCCAGTGACCTCGACATCGTGTATCTCTTCACCGGATCGCTCGACGGGGAATCGGACGGTGCGAAGCCGCTCGGCCCGACGCTTTATTTCAATCGCCTCGCCCAGCGTGCCGGTGCGGCGCTGAGCGTCCCGACCGCGCAAGGCGCCTTATACGAGGTCGACACGCGGCTGCGGCCGCAGGGCAAGCAGGGACCGCTCGCCGCCAGCCTCGAAAGCTTTGCCCGCTACCAGCGAGATGACGCGTGGACATGGGAGCATATGGCCCTGTGCCGCGCGCGGCCGGTCTACGGCTCCGACCCGCGGCGGGCCGAACTGGCCGGCCTTGTCCGGGAAGTCCTGTGCCGACCGCGCGATGCGGACGGCTTGCGCAAGGATGTGCTGGCAATGCGGGCCGAGATGGCGGAGCACAAGCCGCCGCGCGGCCCGCTCGACGTCAAGCTGTTGCGCGGCGGGCTGGTCGACTGCGAATTCCTCGTCCACTTCCTGCAATTGCGTGACGCCGCCGCATTCAAACCCGCGCTGCATGACGCCATTGCGGAACTGGAGGCGGCCGGCACGGTGACGTCGTCGCTTTCCCGCGCGCACGATTTCCTCACCCGCGTTCTCGTCTGCGGGCGGCTGCTCGCGCCCGATGGCGTCGCTGCGCACCCCGCCGCCATGCTCGCCCTCGCGCGCGCATGCGGGGTGGGGGATGGCGATGCATTGCTCGATCGGATAGCGGGGGCGCGCCGCGACATCGCGCGCGAGTGGCATGACATTTTCGGGCAAACACTGGAGCTGACACCATGACCGACAGACCCGGCGAAGGCGATGCCTTCCCTGCCTTCACCCTTGAAACGCCCGAGGGCGGCAGCATCGACACCGGCAGCCTCGGCAAGGCCGTCGTCTTTTTCTACCCGAAGGACGACACGCCCGGCTGCACGACCGAAAACAAGGATTTCTCCGCGCTCAAGGGCGAATTCGATGCCGCCGGCGTGACCTTGCTCGGCATCAGCAAGGACCCGCCGAAGAAACACGGCAAGTTCATCGCCAAGCACGATCTCGCCGCCCCTCTGGCCAGCGACCCGGAGACCGATGGTCTTGCGGACGCGCTCGGCATCTGGGCGGAAAAGCAGATGTACGGCCGCACCTACATGGGCATGGAGCGCACGACGTACCTCCTCGCAGCGGATGGGACGATCGCGCGCGTCTGGCGCAAGGTAAAGGTGAAGGGCCACGCGGACGAGGTGCTCGCCGCCGCGAAGGCACTTTGACGTCACACGCTACCGTCTCCGCCGCGATCCGCGCGGTGCTGCTGACGCCCGATCCCCGTGACAAGGCGATGGCGACGCGCGCGCTGGTGCGGGACTGGCGCCACGGCGCTTTGGCCTTCGCCTTCGAAACCGCGATGCCGGACAGGCCCGCCCGGCCGGACCGGCCCGAGCTGCTCGCCCCGCGCGACATGCCGCGGCGGGGCAAGGGCGGGTCGGAGCGGGGCCGGATCGCGCTGTGGCACAGCCTCGCCCATATCGAATTCGTCGCCATTGACCTAGCGCTCGACATGGCGGGGCGGTTCGGGGCGGACATGGATCGGGAGTTCGTGGACGATTTCCTCGATGTCGCGGCGGACGAGGCGATGCATTTCGGCCTGCTGGCGCGCAAGCTGCGCAACCACGGCAGCCATTACGGCGCGCTGCCGGCCCATGCGGGGCTGTGGCAGGCGGCAGAAGAGACGCGTCATGACGTCGCGGCGCGGCTCGCCATCGTGCCGATGGTGCTGGAGGCGCGCGGCCTCGACATCACGCCGGCAACCCGCGACCGCGTAGCGGCACAGGGCGATTCGGCCGGCGCACGGATCCTGCAGCGAATCCTTGACGACGAGATTCGCCATGTCGGCTACGGCACGAAGCACTTTCTGCGCGTGGCGTCACGACGCGGGCAGAACCCCCCGAATCTTTGGAATTTGTTAGTAAACCGGCATTTTCGCGGCGCGCTGAAACCGCCGTTCAACGACTCAGCGCGTCAGGCAGCCGGTTTGTCGCGGGAATTCTACGCGGCGGTTGCACGGTAAGAAGTTCCGGTTACCCATCACAACAGGACGGGAGGGGATTTGTTCCTTCCCAGGGAAAAATTTGTGAAGCGCAGCAGGAAAGATGCTGCGCAGGGACGCAACAGACGTGCTGGATCGCACGTCGGGAAGGACACTCGCCCGGATGCTCAAGTCGCTACGCACCGCCGCAACCCTCGCCGCCGCAGCCGTCACGTGCGCATTCGCCGCACCGGCCGCAGCACAGGGCAACGACATGCTGATCGTCGACAACACCCAGTCGGCGCTGGGCGAATCGGACGGTGAATTCCGCGAACTGTTCGCCGACTGGCAGAGCGAAGACGAGCCCGAAATGGCGGCAAGCTATTCGGCCGCCCCGTCGGCCATGGTGCCGTCGGGCATGCCGGTGGTCGATACCCGCCTGTCGAGCGATTATGGCATGCGCGACCATCCGGTCCTGCGTCGCCGCGCCGCGCACAAGGGCGTGGACCTTGCCTCGCCCACCGGCACGCCGATCTTCGCCACCGCCGACGGCATCGTGTCGCGCGCCGACCGCTTCAGCAGCTACGGCCTCTATGTCTCGATCGAACACGGCGACGACATCCAGACCCGTTTCGCACACATGTCGCGCCTCGCCGTCAGCGAAGGCGAGCGTGTCCGCAAGGGCGACATCATCGGCTACGTCGGCTCGACCGGCCGCTCGACCGGCCCGCACCTGCACTACGAAATCCGCATCGCCGGCGTTGCCGTCGATCCGCGCCCCTACATGATCGAAGACGCACCTTCGACGATCCGCGTGGCTTCGAACGGCGCTGGCGCCATCCGCGGCGCGGAATAAGCTGACCGCAATTGCACCGACAGGGCGGGGCTGCTAACCAGCCTCGCAAGCACTTTGGAGAGGGTGCTTACCTTACAAGGCGACGGCTCACGGGCCGTCGCCTTTTTCTTTGCGCGGGCACCGGGGGCAATCTTCGCCCCTTGCGCATTTTAATCGATCGCTTAAACTCGGCCCATGACGCGCCATGAAGAGCGCGCATGAGAGGCTGATACCATGCACCCCATTCTTCATGCGCAGGCGCGCCCCGACCATCCTGCCATCGTCATGGCCGGCAGCGGCGAGACGGTCACTTATGGCGAGCTCGATCGCCAGGCCAACCGCATCGCGCAGCTGCTCCGCGCCCGCGGTCTGAAGCGCGACGATGCCTTTGCGGTGCTGATGGAAAACCATCCGCGGAGCCTTGAGCTCGTCTGGGGATCGCAGCGCGCGGGCACGATGATGGTACCGGTCGCCACCCGCCTCACCGCGCCGGAGATCGCCTATATCCTAGAAGACAGCGACAGCCGCCTGCTCGTGACGTCGGCCGCCTACGCCGGCGTCGTGGCGGAAGTCCGCAAGCTGCTGCCCGACTTGCCGGTGCTGGTCATGGGCGGCGGCGATGGCGAGGATCTCG
This sequence comes from Pseudoblastomonas aquimaris, assembly GCF_035481675.1. NCBI lineage: Bacteria > Pseudomonadati > Pseudomonadota > Alphaproteobacteria > Sphingomonadales > Erythrobacteraceae > Pseudoblastomonas > Pseudoblastomonas aquimaris. The sequence continues at coordinate 79,924 of NZ_JAYJJW010000002.1, forward strand.
ACGCCGCCATCGCCGCGCAGCCGGACGAGCCGATCGAAGACCAGGCGCCCGGCCTCACCATGCTCTATTCCTCCGGGACGACCGGCCGGCCCAAGGGCATCCGCCCGGCCGCGCCCCCGACAAACGACGTCACGGCGCCGGTCGCGCTGATGGGCCTCGCCACGATGGGTGCGGGCATGCCCGCCGACGGCAGCATGGTCTATCTATCGCCCGCCCCGCTCTATCACGCCGCGCCGCTCGGCTGGTGCAGTACGGTGCACCGCCTCGGCGGTACGGTCGTCGTGATGGAGAAGTTCGATCCCGAAGCCGCGCTGGCGGCGATCGAGCAATTCAAGGTCACCGACAGCCAGTGGGTGCCGACGCATTTCGTCCGGATGCTGAAGCTGGACCAGGCGGTGCGCAGCAAATACGACCTATCCAGCCACCGGCGCGCACTCCACGCCGCCGCGCCGTGCCCGGTGCCGGTAAAGCGCGAAATGATCGAATGGTGGGGCCCGATCATCAACGAATATTACGCCGGGTCCGAAGGGATCGGCATGACGCTGATCAAGGCGGAAGACTGGCTCGCCCATCCCGGCTCTGTGGGCAAGGCGATCTATGGCAAGCTGCACATCTGCGGCGCTGACGGGGAAGAGGTGCCTGCCGGGACCGACGGCCTCGTCTATTTCGAGAACGAGATCCTGCCGCAGTACCACAAGGATCCGGGCAAGACGGCGGAGGCCATGCACCGCGATGGCTGGATGACCATCGGCGACATCGGCCATGTCGATGCAGACGGCTATCTCTACCTCACCGACCGGGCCAGCCACATGATCATTTCGGGCGGGGTGAACATCTACCCGCAGGAGATCGAGAACCTGCTCGTCACCCACGACAAGGTGATGGACGCCGCCGTCATCGGCGCGCCCGATGCCGACCTCGGCGAACGCGTGGTCGCGGTGGTGCAGCCGGTCGATATGGGCGATGCGGGCGATGCGCTGGAGGCGGAACTGCGCGACTTCCTCGGCCGCGAGCTCAGCCGCATCAAGATGCCCAAGCAGTTCGACTTCCGCCCGGAACTGCCGCGCGAGGCGAACGGCAAGCTCTACAAGCGCGAACTGCGCGAGGAATTCGCGGCGAAGGCGGCCGGCACCGACTGACCGGCCGGGCCCTCGGCGTCAGTCGCCCAGGATGCGATGCGCCATTTCGCGCACGTCGCCGCCCATGTCCTCGCGCTCCAGCGCGATGGCGAGCGTCGCTTCCACGAAGCCGAGCTTGCTGCCGCAGTCGAACCGGCGGCCTTCGAAGGTGACGGCGTGGAAGGGCTGCTGCCCGATCATCTTGGCCATCGCGTCGGTCAGCTGGATTTCGCCGCCCGCGCCCTTTTCCTGGTCTTCGAGGATGCGCATGACTTCGGGCTGCAGGATGTAGCGGCCGGAGACGATCTTGTTCGACGGTGCCTCGTCCACCGGGGGCTTCTCGACCAGGCCCTTCACCTCGGTCAGTGCGCCGTTTTCCGCGCCCGGATCGATCACGCCGTAGCTCGACACGTCTTCGTGCGGCACTTCCAGCACGCTCACGAGATTGCCGCCAGTTTCCTCGTAGGCATCGACCATCTGCTTCATGCACCCCGGCTCGCCCCACATCATCTCGTCGGGCAGGAGGATGGCGAACGGCTCGTCGCCCACGATCGCCCTTGCGCACCAGATCGCATGGCCCAGGCCCATGGGCACCTGCTGGCGCACGGTGATGATATCGCCCGGCGTGAAGCGGCTGGAATCGAGCACCGACATGTCCTTGCCGCGCTCTTCCATCGTGCTTTCGAGTTCGTAGGCGACATCGAAATGTTCGACGATGGCGGTCTTGCCGCGCCCGGTGACGAAGATCATCTGCTCGATCCCCGCTTCGCGCGCCTCGTCCACCGCATACTGGATCAGCGGCTTGTCGACGATGGGGAGCAATTCCTTCGGGATCGCCTTGGTCGCGGGAAGGAAGCGGGTGCCGAGCCCGGCGACGGGGAACACGGCTTTGCGGATCGGTTTGCGATTGCTCATGGGGCCTTGCGATAGGTCGCCGCCGCGCCCGCCGCAACCGCCGACCTTGCGGCACACGCGATTCGCGCTAAACGCTTCGCCATGGACAAACTGGTCATCAAGGGCGGCAACCGCCTGTCGGGCGCGCTGCCGATTTCGGGCGCGAAGAACGCCGCACTCACCCTCATCCCCTGCGCGCTGCTCACCGAAGAGCCGCTGACGCTGCGCAACCTTCCGCGGCTCGCGGATATCGACGGCTTCCAGCACTTGATGGGGCAGTTCGGCGTAACCGTGAGCATTCAGGGCAACCGGCCGGAGGATTTCGGCCGCGTGGTCACCTACGAGGCGACGCGCGTCACCAACACGGTCGCGCCTTACGATCTCGTGCGCAAGATGCGCGCCTCCATCCTCGTGCTCGGTCCGATGCTGGCGCGCATGGGCGAGGCGACCGTCTCGCTTCCCGGCGGCTGCGCGATCGGCAACCGGCCCATCGACCTGCACCTGGAAGCGCTGAAGGCGTTCGGGGCGGAGATCGAGCTCGCCGAAGGCTACGTCCGCGCGCATGCGCCCGACGGCGGCCTGCCCGGCGGCAATTTCGATTTCCCCGTGGTCTCGGTCGGCGCAACAGAGAATGCGCTGATGGCCGCGGCGCTGGCGAACGGCACCAGCCGGCTGGGCAACGCCGCGCGCGAGCCGGAGATCGTCGACCTGTGCAATCTCCTCGTCGCGATGGGCGCGGAGATCGAGGGCATCGGGTCCTCCGACCTCACGATCCACGGGGTCAAGCGACTGCACGGCGCGACCTACCGCGTCATGCCCGACCGGATCGAGGCGGGCTCCTATGCCTGCGCCGCCGCCATCACCGGCGGCGAAGTCACGCTGGACGGGGCCAAGGCGGGCGACATGGCCGCCACGCTCCATGCCCTGCGCAATATCGGTGTGGAGTGCGAAGAGGTGAAGAACGGCGTCCACATTGCCGCGAACGGCAAGCTGCTGGCCACCAACCTTAACACCGCGCCCTATCCCGGCCTTGCGACCGACATGCAGGCGCAGCTGATGGCGCTGCTGTGCCGCGCGGAAGGCACCAGCGTGCTGACCGAGACCATTTTCGAGAACCGTTACATGCACGTGCCGGAACTTACCCGCATGGGCGCGCGGATAGAGACGTCGGGCCGCACGGCGATCGTACACGGGGTGGCCAGCATGACCGGTGCCGAGGTGATGGCGACGGACCTGCGCGCCTCGATGAGCCTGGTGATCGCCGGTCTCGCGGCTGGGGGCACGACCAACGTCAACCGCCTCTACCACCTCGACCGCGGCTACGAGCGGCTGGAAGAGAAGCTGCAGCTGGTCGGCGCCGATATCGAGCGGGTCGGCGCGGAGTAATCGGATGCGGGCGATCGTAGCAGTCGCCGCGCTCGCGCTTGCCGGATGCGTTTCCGCACCGGACCGACCGGCGGTCGAATTGATGGTCGCCGGCCCACCCGTCGCCGCTGCCGACACCGCGACGCCGATGATCTACGAGGTCCCCGCCCTTACCGAAGGCGAGGTATCCGGCGGCATGATCGAACAAGGCTGGTCGTTGCTCGGGCGTGAAGATCGTGCGGCCAGCGTCTCCGGCGGAAACGAGTACAATCCCGCCGCCTGCGCCGCGAAAGGCGAAACGGTATCCGGGACCGACGCGATTCTCGATGCCCTGGTGTCGGAGGCGGCAGGCGCGCGGGTCGTCATCATCAACGAGAGCCACCACGTGACCCGGCACCGCGACTTCTCGCGCCGCCTGGTCGAGCGGCTTCGCCCGCTGGGATACACGGTTTTCGCGGCGGAGACTTTCGCGAACCGCGACGATGGCCCCGATCCGGTCGATGACCATGCCATGCTCACCTATCCGCACATGAGAGACGGCTGGTATAGCGGGGAACCCGTATTCGGGCGCCTGGTGAGGACGGCCCGGCAGTCCGGTTACCGGCTGGCCGCCTACGAACAGGTCCACGATCCGGATGCTCCCCGGGACGAGGACTGGCGGGTCCGTGTCGCCGCGCGGGAGCAGGCACAGGCGGACAATCTTGGCGCGATCCTGTCGGCGATGGGGCCGGATGAAAAGCTGGTCGTGCATGTCGGATATTCGCACGCCGACGAGCGCGAGATCGAGGACGAGCATAGCGCGATCTGGATGGCGGCACGCTTGCGGCGGCTGACCGGTATCGATCCGCTGACCATCGGTCAGACCATCTGCCGGGGCGGCAGCGAGGAAGTTCGCCTGCTGCCCATGCCGGACGACGGGTCAGCGCCTTTCGACTTCGCCATCGATCATCCCCTCGACGGCTTCCGATACGGCCGCGCTGCATGGCGTTTCGACGGGAAGCAGGCCGTCGGCATTCCGCAGCCGTTTGCCGGCTCGGCCGCGCCGCTTGTCGTCGAGGCATTTCGCGAAGGGGAGCCTTTCGACGCGGTGCCTGAAGACCGCGTCTATTTCGAGCCGGGGGAAGACGTGCGACTGGCGCTGCCGCCCGGGCGCTATGTCGTGCGGGCCGTGCGATTACCGGAGTGACTTTCCGGACCCGTATTTCCTTTCGCGCGTTGGTGGGGAAAGGAGATTACATATGGCAATTCTGAAACTCGCAACGCTCGGCGCCCTCGGTTACCTCGGTTACAAGGCTTACGAGCAGCACAAGACGGACCAGAACGGCGTAGCATTCGCCGATGGCGAGCCGGAAGGCACCTTCCGCAATGCCGGCGCCGATTCGACCGCAAGCCACGAGCCGATGAGCGCAACCGACGAGGCGCTGGATGAAACCTATCCGGCCAGCGACGCGACGGCGAAGTACTGACGCTTCGCGAAACGATGTGGAAAGGGCGGCTATTGTGCCGCCCTTTTCGTGTCAGTCGCCGAGCCAGGCTTCCCACAGCCTCCCGGCGATCTTGGCGAGGTCGACCTGGTGTCCGGCGCCGGTCAGGCGGACCAGCGTGACGGGACCGGTAGCGGCGGCCTCCAGCTCTATAGCTGCTGCGGGATCCACCACCGCGTCTTCCGTGCCGTGAAGCAGCAGCACCGGTTCGCTGACGCGGGCGATCGCGGCGACATTGTCGAACCGGTCGGGCACGAGCCCGCGCGCCAGGGCAGGGGCCTGGTCGGCCAAGCGGGCGAAGGTGCCCAGCGTGGCGACAGCCTCGACATCCTGCCGTGCGGCCATTTCCAGCGCCACCGCACCGCCCAGCGAATGGCCGAACAGGAATATGCGCGCATCGGGCGCCAGCCTGCGCGCCTCCGCCAGCCACGCCTCGCCGTCGGCGAACAGGCCGGCCTCGCTCGGCGAACCGGGGTTGCCGCCATAGCCGCGATAGGACGCGACCAGCACGCCGTGACCGCCTGCACGCAGCGGCTCGGCCCGCTGCGCGCCGACCAGCTGGTTGAAACTGTTGCCGTGGAAATAGACGACCAGCGTGTCGTCGCCCTCTTCGGCCGGCCAGTAATATCCTTGCAGGACCAGGCCGTCGGCAGTGGTTGTCGAGACCGACCGCGGCGCTTCGCCTGCAAATTCGACCGGCGTCTCGGCAAGCGGGATCGGCTGGTAGATCCGGTCGCGGATCGTGCCTGCGCAACCGCCCAGGGCCATTGCCGCCAGCAGCAGAACCATAATTGCTCGCATGAAAAGGCTCCCCTCCGTTTCCGGCGGAGAATTGCGACCGCACCCGTGAATCGCGCCTTAATCGCTCCGCGTCATGCGCGCGACGAGCCACAGCCGCACCGCACCCGCCAGCCCGGGCGGCACGTCGGCCACGATGCGTTCCGCATCGATGCGCGCGACCAGCGCGTTGACCGGAACGCCCTCGGCCTCCGCCGCCTTTCGCAGCAGGTCCCAGAACACGGGTTCGAGGCTGATCGAGGTCTTGTGCCCGGCAATCTCGACCGAGCGCTTGACCGGTGGGTGGTAGTCGGTGGCCATCGGTCGCCAGCCTAGCCGCTGCCTGCCCGCCGGACCTACGAATTTTTTGGGGTGGCCGGAAAACCGCTGCGGCCATAGTCCGGTGCCATGGCAAGCGACGCGCCGCAGCTGACCGAGAAGGAAAAGGAGCCGCTGCGGCTGCTGCTGCTCGGCCACGATGCGAAGTCGATGGCGCTCGCGCTCGACCTGTCGGTCCACACGGTCAACGAACGCCTGCGCAATGCGCGGCGCAAGCTTGGCGTGACCAGCAGCAAGGAAGCCGCCCGCCTGCTGCGGGAAGAGGAGGGAGCGCACCCCGATTCGCTCGTACCCAAGGAATTGGGGGATGCGGGTGCGCGATCGGCTGCGGCAGACGGTGCTGAGGCCAGACAAGGCCCGGCACACGGCCGGCGCCGGCTTTTCATTCTTGCAGGAGTAACGCTCATGACCCTTCTACTCGCCGCCCTCGCCATGGGCGTCATCCCTTCCCCTCTGGGCCACGCGCCGGCGTCCGAAGAAGTGCGGCAGGAAGAAATGCAGGCGGCTGCGCGCAGCTGGCTGGAACTGGTCGATGCCGGCAATGCGGACGCAAGCTATGCCCTGACGAGCGAGGCGTTCCGCGAACTCAACACGCTGGAAACGTGGACCCGTGTGTCCGCGTCCGTCCGCACGCCGCTGGGTGCGACCGTTTCGCGGCAGCTCGTGTCGGTCGAGACGCCGCCCACGCCGCAGGGCTACACGATCGTGAAATTCGCCACCCGGTTCGAAAACCGCGAGGCGGCGATGACCGAGACCGTATCGCTCGTCAGCGAAGGCGGCACATGGCGGGTTGCCGGCGTCTTCGTCGAGTGACGCCGCGCCGGCAGCGCCGGTTCAATACATGTGCTGGCCGCCGTTGATGCTCATGGTGGAGCCGGTGACGAAGCCGGCTTCGTCGCTCACCAGGAAGCGCACGCCGCGGGCGATTTCCTCCGCCTGGCCGAGCCGGCCGACAGGGATCTTGGCGACGATCTTCTCCAGCACCTGCGGCGGGACGGCGGCGACCATGTCGGTGTCGATATAGCCCGGGGCGATGGCGTTGACCGTCACGCCGGACCGCGCGCCTTCCTGCGCCAGCGCCTTGGTGAAGCCGTGGATGCCGGACTTGGCGGCGGCGTAATTGACCTGGCCGTATTGCCCGGCCTGGCCGTTGATGCTGCCGATATTGACGATCCGGCCCCAGCCGCGCTCCCGCATGCCTGGGAAGCACGCCTTGGCCATGTTGAAGCACCCGCCGAGGTTGATGCGCATGACCTCGTTCCAGTCGTCCCAGCTCATCTTGTGGAGCGTGCCGTCGCGCGTGATGCCGGCGTTGTTGACGACGATGTCGACATAGCCGTGCTCGCTCGCGACCTGCTTGCATCCGTCCAGCACCGACTGGTGGTCGCCGACATCGAACTTGACCGCCGGGATGCCGGTATCGTCGGAAAACCGCTTCGCCGCATCGTCGTTGCCGCCGTAATTGGCGACGACCGTGTGGCCATCCTCTTTCAGCGCAAGGCAGATGGCCTTGCCGATGCCGCGGGTGCCGCCGGTGACGATTGCGATACGTGCCATGGGTGTCCTCTCAGATGCCGCGCCGCTTTGCGGTCGCTTGGGTCAGGTGACGTTACGGCATGGGGAGGCTTCGCGGCAAGCGCGCGGATGAGAGCGCAGGCGCGCTCATACGAATTCAGCGATGTAGCGGAAACGGTTTAGAAGCGCAGCTTGGTGCCGACATAGACGGCGCCGGCATCCTTGCTGTCTTCGAGCGGGGCCAGCCGTTCGCGATCCTGCGACACGCGGACACCGGCGGTCACGTCGAGATTGCGGGTCACGCTGTAGCGGCCTTCGATATCGACGCTCTGGTCGCCGAGGCCGGACATGGAGCGCGGCGCGCGGCCGGCGGGCGTTTCGCTGGCGAGCGAGATATCCGCGCCGAAGCGGCTCGGCTTACCCTCTTCGCCGCGGGCCGGGCGGAATTTGGACAGGTCGGGCATCTGCACCTTGGCCACGCTGTCGGGCAGGGTAACCTGCGTCGGCGCGAAGCTCTGGTAATCCTTCGCGATGCCGAGGCTGTAGCTGGTCGGCGCAACGGCAAGCGTCGCGGCGGTCGGGGGCCGTTCGGCGACCTGCCGGATCGCGCTGCGGACCGAGATGGCGCGGGCCGTTTCCTCGTCCACGCGGACGGCCACGGTGACGGAGCGATCGGGACGGCTGGCGGACCCTGCGGGCGTAAAGCGCATCATCCGGCCCTTGCCGGTGCTGCGCTCGGCAAGATAGGCGGCCAGGCGATCGTCGACCGATGCGGGCGTGAAAGAGGCGAAACTGCCGCGTGCGGCAAGGTCGACCACGTCGCTCGCCACGCTGCGAACCTGCGCGGAGGCGGGCAGGACGAGGCCGAACGCGGCGACGGCGCACAGCAAGCCGGCGGCGAAACCGCCTGCCCTTGCCGATGTTCCAAGCCGTGCCATCGTTGCTCTCTCGTCCCCTGTCCGGGCTATTGCCCGCCAATTGTTCAGGGCCAATGCCCACCGAATGTCGAGCAACCATTCAATACCCGAAGTGATGAACGGTTCCTGATTTCGGCTTGCCGCTATCGGCAGGCGCCCCTTCGAGTCGATAGCGTTACGCCCGTGCCGGGCAACTGGCGAGTCCTTATCGAAAAATTGCGCCAATCGGGGCCCGGAGTGTTGCCCTTTGTCAACATTGGCGCCCGTCCTGTGGCGGCGCTTCAGCAGGCGTTCACGCCCTGGCGGCTTTGCCTCGACCCGACCCCGGTCCGCCGACCGTTCCCGCATGCGGCCCATCGGGCTTGTGGCGCGGGCACGGGGTGGGTAGAGACGCTGGCGACCTGCAATTCGGACGGGCTGCCCGGCGGCCCCCGCGTATAAAGAGAGTTTGCCTGCGATGACCGCCATCACCACCCCTTCGTTCACCCGGACCCTGCTGCGCGGCGCGATCGGCGCTGCGGCGCTTGCCGGACTTGCCGCCTGCGGCGGCGGCGACCGTCCGGCTGCCACCTTGGCGGCAGCACAGGTGAATACGATCGGGGTCAATTCCTACCTCTGGCGCGCCAGCCTCGACACGCTGTCCTTCGCCCCGCTGCTGCAGGCCGATGCGGCCGGCGGCATCGTGATCACCGACTGGTATTCGCCGCCGAGCAATCCGAACGAGCGGGTGAAGCTGTCGGTCGCGATCCTCGACACGGACCTGCGCGCCGATGCGCTGCGGGTCGGCGCCACGCGGCAGGTGAACCAGGGCGGCACATGGGTCGCCGCACCGGTCCAGGCCGCCACCGTGCAGAAGCTGGAAGACATCATCCTGACCCGCGCCCGCGAATTGCGCCGCAACGCGGTCGGCTGATCGCCGCCGCACAATTTCCGCGCGCGATCCGGACCTGACGGGGGCTAACCGAATGACCGAGCAATTCGATCCGTCGCAGGCCGACGGCAAGTGGCAGCGTGCCTGGGAAGAGGGTGCGTGTTTCGTCGCGCCCGAAGACCCCGCCGCCGATCCGCGGCCCAAGAGCTATATCCTCGAGATGTTCCCCTATCCCAGCGGGCGCATCCATATCGGCCACGTGCGCAATTACACGATGGGCGACGTGCTGGCGCGCTACAAGAAGGCGACGGGGCACGCGGTGCTCCACCCGATGGGCTGGGACGCTTTCGGCATGCCGGCGGAAAACGCGGCGATGGAAAAGGGCGTGCACCCGGGCGGCTGGACGCGCGACAATATCGCCAACATGAAGGCGCAGCTGAAGCGCCTCGGCTTCGCGCTCGACTGGACGCGCGAGTTTGCCACCTGCGATCCGGAATATTACGGCCACGAACAGGCGCTGTTCCTCGACCTGTACGAAGCGGGCCTCGTCTATCGCAAGGAAAGCGAGGTCAACTGGGACCCCGTCGACCAGACCGTGCTCGCCAACGAGCAGGTCATCGACGGGCGCGGCTGGCGCAGCGGTGCCGAGGTCGAGAAGCGCAAGCTGTCGCAGTGGTTCCTGAAGATCACCCAGTTCGCACCGGGCCTGCTGGACGGGCTGGGCGAACTCGACGGCTGGCCCGACAAGGTGCGGCTGATGCAGGAAAACTGGATCGGCAAGTCGCGCGGGATGGAGCTGTCCTTCGACTTGTCGAACGGCGGGACGGTCGCGGTCTATTCGACCCGGCCCGACACGATTTTCGGCGCCAGCTTCCTCGCGGTTGCGCCCGACCACCCGTTGGCGCAGGCGGCGGCGGAAAAGGACGCCGCGGCGGCCGACTTCATCGCCGAATGCAAGCGCGGCGGCACGACCGCGGCGGAAGTCGAATCGGCCGAGAAGAAAGGTTTCCGGACCACGATTACCGCGCGCCATCCCTGTGAAAGCTGGCGCACGCTGCCCGTCTACATCGCCAATTTCGTGCTGATGGATTACGGCACCGGCGCGGTGATGGGCGTGCCCGGCCACGACCAGCGCGATTTCGAATTTGCGATGAAATACAACCTGCCGATCCTGCGCGTGGTCGCCAGCGACCCGTCGAAGGCGGACGAGAAGTTCGGCACCGAGGCGGAGTCTGGCGACGGCGTGCTGGTCAATTCCGGCGCGCTCGACGGGATGGGCGTGGACGAGGCCAAGGCCGCGGTGATCGCCAAGGCTGAGGCCGAAGGCTGGGGCGAAGGCAAGACCGTGTGGCGCCTGCGCGACTGGGGCGTGTCGCGCCAGCGGTACTGGGGGACGCCGATCCCCTTCATCCATTGCGATGCCTGCGGAATCGTGCCCGTGCCCAAGGACCAGTTGCCCGTCACCCTGCCCGAAGACGTCGATTTCAAGGAGCCCGGCAACCCGCTGGCGCGCCACGATAGCTGGAAGAACGTGACCTGCCCCGGCTGCGGCGGCGACGCGTTACGCGAAACCGATACGCTCGACACCTTCGTCGACAGCTCGTGGTATTTCCTGCGCTTCGCCAGCCAGCCGGCGGACAGGCCTTTCGACCGGGACGAGGTGGCTCAGTGGCTGCCGGTGGAGCAATATATCGGCGGGATCGAACATGCGATCCTGCACCTGCTCTACGCCCGCTTCTGGACCCGCGCGCTCGCCCACATCGGCAAGCTCGATTTCGCCGAGCCTTTCGCCAGTCTGTTTACGCAAGGCATGGTGACACACGAGACCTATTACCGGCGCAATCCCGACGGCGGCCAGCAGACCTTTTTCCTGCCCGAGGAAGTTGAGCGAAAGGGCGAAGCCGTCGTGCTGAAGGCAGACGGGTACCCGGTCACCACCGGGCGCGTCGTCAAGATGTCGAAGTCGAAGAAGAACGTCGTCGACCCCGACACGATCATCGCCCGCTATGGTGCGGACGCGGTGCGCTGGTTCATGCTGTCCGACAGCCCGCCGGAACGCGACCTGCCATGGTCCGAAAGCGGGATCGAAGGCTGCTGGCGCTTCGTCCAGCGGTTGTGGCGCATCTTCGGGCAGTACGATGCGGCTGCCGCGGGCGAGGACAAGCCTCTGGCCCGCAAGACCCACCAGGCGATCGCCGCGGTCGCCTCGGACATCGAGGCGCTGGGCTTCAACAAGGCGGTGGCGCGGATTTACGAACTGACCGGTGCGGTGGAGAAAGCCGCGCCGTCCGCGTCGCGCAGCGAGGCGATCCTGGCGCTGCTCAAGATGGTCGCGCCGATGATGCCGCATGTCGCCGAGGAAGGCTGGGCCGCGATGAGCCAGGCCGGTCTCGTTGCAGATGCCCCGTGGCCTCAGGTGGATGAGGCGCTGCTGGTCGAGGACGAAGTGATCATCGCCGTCCAGCACAAGGGCAAGCTGCGCGACACGCTCACCGTGCCCAAGGGTCTCGCAAAAGAGGAACTGGAAGCGCGCGCTCTGGCGTGCGACAAGGTCCGGCGTTCGATCGACGGGGCAGAGGTGCGCAAGGTCATTGTCGTGCCCGACAGATTGGTGAATATCGTCACCTGATGCGAATTGCTGCCGCCCCGTTTGCTGCCCCCATCGCTGCCCTGGCCATGGCCCTAGCGCTGCCCGCATGCGGATTGCAGCCGCTCTATGCCGGCGGCGGGGACGGGGCGGTCGCGCGCGGGCTGGCGGATATCGAGGTCCCGGCCATCGAAGGGCGGGCGGGCTGGCTGGTCCGCAACGCCCTGATCGACCGGCTGGGAACATCCGGGCAGGGTTCGGCCCGCTACCGGCTCGACATCGTGCTGGACGACCAGCTCGAAGGGCTGGGCCTGCTGACCGACGAGACCATCGGCCGCGAACGGCGCACCTTGCGCGCGCGCTACCAGCTGGTCGACGTCGCCAGCGACACCGTGCTGCTCGACGCGACTGCCGGGTCCGACGCGGGGATCGACGTCGTCTCCTCCGAGTATGCGACGGTCGCGGCGGAGGAGCGGGCGCTCGAAAACCTCGCGCTCGAAGTGGCCGACCGGATCGTCACCCGCCTCAGCCTCGAACTTCGCGAGCCGTGAAGGCGACTCAGCGCGATTTCGCCCGCACCGCGAAGGGGGCCGCGGCGCAGTGCCGCTATTTCTTCTTCTGCGGGCCAGACGAAGCGGGAGCCGCGGCGGCGGCCGACACGCTCGCCGGAATGCTCGACGATCCGGGCGAGAAGGTCGAATTGTCCGGCGGCGACCTCAAGCGCGACCCCGCGCTGCTGGGCGACGAGGCACGGTCTTCATCGCTGTTCGGCGAGACCCGCCACATCCGCGTGCGCGCCAGCGGCGATGAAATGGCGGAGCCGCTGCGCACGCTGATCGAGCAGGTCGAGGCCGACGGGGTGGAGCCCTGCCCCGTGCTGGTCGTGGCGACCTCCGCCACCGACAAGTCGCGCACGGCCAAGCTGCTGGAAAAGCGCAAGGATGCGCTGGTGGCGATGTTCTACCAGCCGACGCTGCACGATTTCACGCCCGTGGTGCGGCAGATGGCGGACAAGGCGGGCCTGCGGCTCGACGGCGACATTGCGGAACGGATCGCGCGCGGCACGGGCCTCGATTCGCGGCTGGCGCAAAGCGAGATCGACAAGCTGGCGCTATATCTCGACGCGTCGATCCAGTCGCCCAAGGTGGTCGATGCGGAAGTCTTGGGCGCCATCGGCGCGACGACCGAGGAAGACGGCTTCATGCCGCTGGTCAACGCGGTCCTGTCGGGCGAGGCGCACAAGCTGCCGGCGGAAATGCGGCGGATGCGCGAGGTCGGGCTGAATTCCGTCGGGCTGGTGCTGGCGATGGAGCGACGCGCGGCGCAGCTGGCCGGCCTTGCCGCCCGGATGGGGCCGCGCGGCGATATCCAGTCCTTCATCGAAGGCGAAAAGCGCGCGCGGCGCATCTTCTTCAAGGACGAACGGGATCTCGCCGTCCAGCTGAGGGCATGGCGCGGGCCGAAACTGGCGCGGCTGACGCAGCGGCTGGTGGACCTCCATCGCCGGATGCTGGGCGACAGCCGCAGCGCCGACGTGCTGCTGGTGCAGGAACTGACCGCGATCGCCCGGCAGGCAGCACCCCGCCGATAATCGCGCGCCACTGACGCCGAATTAGTCGCCCAGCCAGGCGTGGAGCGCGGTCATCTGCGCCGCCCTCCGCCGTGCGCCGGGATCCATGACCGCGTTCGCCAGCCGTCCCGCCCGGTTCGCCAGCCAGCGCGGATCGCGCCAAGGCCGCGGGGCAGTGGCACGGGTCTGCGGCAGCTCGCTCTTGCCAAGCCCGGCCAGCATGATGGCCCGATGCCGTTCCGCAAGGGGCTGGAGGAGCAGGTCCGGCGCCGCCGCGACTACGCTGTCGGGCACAAGCAGCGGGCATCGACTCCGGGCGAGCAGTCCCGGCGCCACCCATCTCTCGGCGAGCGTCACGATCAGGGCAGCCGCGCGGGCCCAGCCGGCCCTGTCGGCCTCGGCCCAGATCGCGTCCCAGTCGAGCGGATGTGCCTCCGCAAGCCGCGCGATATCGACCAGCACCAGCGGCCCGGCATCGAGCGAATGGACATGGACCGCATGGACCACGAGATGCGCGAACTGGTGTTCGGGTGACGGGAAGGCCAAGCCATCGACCCCGACCATCTTGCCGAAGACATCCTCCGGCTCGCGCGGCATCAGCGGGTCGTCCGCCCGGCTCCACAGCCGCATGTGCAGCTCCACCTCCACGCCGTCAGGTCCGACCAGCAGCGGCAAATGGTGATGCGCCGCGGCGAGCGTTGCGAAATCGTGCCGGACCGGCTCGGCGGGTTCGTATCCCGCGGCAAGCAGGGCGTACCACGCGGCCTGTGCCTTGTCCGGCGGGACGAGCACGTCGAGATCGCGCATCGGCCGCAGCGCAGGCTCCGCGTATGCATGGAGCGCCAGCGCGCTTCCTTTCAGGAATAACGGCTCGATGCCCCGCTCGCCCAGCACGTCGCGCAGAGCCAGTCGCGCGCGCTGGAGCGCCATGGCCGACAGCGCCGCACGGCGATGGGCGGCGGCGCATTCCGCCGCAAGGGAGGCAGGCAAGCTTCCGGAGTGGAGGCGATGGAGCAGGGGGCCGAGCCGGTGGTCCGCAGCCATCGCCGCGAGCGCGCTCCATTCGCGCTCGTCCAGCGCGCCCGCCGGTCCCGCATCGTCGCCGAGGAGGGCGAGCAGGGCGGTCCGCGCGGCCTCGCTCATTGCATCAGTCGGGGACGGAGAAGCGCCCGGTCACGCGGCCCGACGGCTCGCCATTGGCGGCCGGTGCGCCGCTGCCTTCGATGGCGGAACGCCCGCTGCGCAAGTCGATGACGAGGTTACCGCCGCGCAGCCGGTCGGATCCGCGATCGATCCCGACCGCGCCTGACACGGTGATGATGCGGCGATTGAAATCGTAGACCGCGACATTGCCCCGCACCGCCTCGTTCCCGCGAGTGACGTTCACGCCGCCGGTCGCGGTGATGCGCTGGATCTGCAGCGTTCCGGCGTCGGTGTAGTTGATGATCGTGTTCGCCGCCGTGAGCGTCAGGCCTGCCTGCCGGATCACGACATCGCCCGACAGCACGACGCGGTTCTGCCGGTCCTGCAGCTCGATCCGGTCGGCGGCGAAATCCACCGGCGCGTTGGAGTTGTGGTCGGCGATCGCCTGCGCCGCGACCTGCTGCAGGCCCAGCAGCGCGGCGGTGGCGGCAAGGAAACCGAAAACGAAGCGGCGGAGGTAGGCGGTCATCACGGCATCCTCAATTTGCCCGGCACCATGCGCAGCCGCGCATTGCCGGACAGGGTGATCTCGCGCGCGTCCAGATCGGCGCGAATGGCGTTGGCGCTGAAGCTGCCGGCGGGAATGGCGCCTTCGATGCCGCCAGACCCGGTGACGGTATGTTCGGCAATGTCGACGGTCACGTTGCGCGCGGTCATCCGGTAGCCGTCGGCCGCTTCGAATTCGACCGTGTCGCCCACCGAAATGAGTTCCTTGGCGAAGTCGTAGACCGCGCCGGTCGCCTGCAGGATGGCGGGCCCGGCATCGAGCAGGATGCGCGCTTCCAGCCGGCCCATCTCGACCGTGGTGTCGGTGCTGGTTTCCTGTACCGCGCTGGCTGCCATGACCGAGAACGGCCGGCCGTTGTCGTCCTGCCCGCGGTACATTGCCTGGCGCACTGCCAGCCGGTCGGGCGCGATGGCGACCTTGTTGCGATCGAGCAGGAAGCTGATCTCTCCGCGCGGTGCCAGCGGGGTGACCACCATCAGCGCGGCGACCACGCCGACCGCCGCGGGCAGTGCCACGGCAAGGATGCGCACCAGCCGGTCGTGCGCGCCGCCCGGCGCGGCGAGGCGCTGGCGGCGGTTGCGCATCTGGTCGGCGGCTGCGGTCATCTGCTGCTTGTGGTCCCTGCCGCCTTACATGTGGCTGAAGATGTCGTGGTCGGCCCAGCCGGCGATATCCAGCCGCGCCCGCGTGGGAAGGAAATCGAAACAGGCCTGCGCGAGTTCCGTCCGCCCTTCGCGTTCCAGCCGCTCGACCAGCTTTTCGCGCATGCGGTGGAGATAGCGTACGTCCGACGCCGCATAGTCGCGCTGGGCTTCGGACAGCTCCTTGCCGCCCCAGTCGCTCGACTGCTGCTGCTTGGAGATATTCTCGCCCACCAGCTCTTCCACCAGCACTTTGAGCCCGTGGCGATCGGTGTAGGTGCGCACCAGCTTGCTGGCGATCTTGGTGCAGAACACCGGCGCGGCCATCACGCCGAGGTAATATTCGATGGCGGCGAGGTCGAAACGGGCGAAGTGGTACAGCTTCAGCCGCTCCGGATCGGCGAGCACGGCGGTGAGGTTCGGCGCGTCGTAATCGCTGCCGGAGTTGAAGCGGACGAGATGCTCGTCCCCCTGCCCATCGCTGATTTGGACGACACACAGCCGGTCGCGCGGCGTGACGAGGCCCATCGTCTCCGTATCGACGGCAATCGGGCCCGGCGCGAGGACGCCTTCGGGCAGGTCTTCTTCGTGGAAATATACAGCCATAGGCTGAGCGCCTTAGGCGACATGGGGATTGAGGGGAAGAGGCGCTGGCGGGTGCGCTGCGGCGGGCCTAGGCAGGGCGGGCCGATGACCGACGATCCCGTCCCCCCCGCCTGGCGCGCAATCCTGGAGCCGGTGCTCGCCTCTCCGCAAGCGCGGGCGCTGGGCGGCTGGCTGCAGGCCGAGGAGGCGGCGGGCAAGGCAATCTACCCGCCGCGCGGGCAGCGGCTGCGCGCACTGGAACTGACCGCGCCGGAGGATGCCAAGGTCGTCATCCTGGGGCAGGACCCGTATCACGGGCCGGGGCAGGCGATGGGACTCAGCTTCTCCGTGCCCGAAGGCGTCCGTATCCCGCCGTCGCTGCGCAATATCTACACCGAGCTGGAAAGCGATCTCGGCATCGTCCGGCCCGGCCACGGCGACCTGACGCGCTGGGCGCAGCGCGGTGTGCTGCTGCTCAACAACACGCTGACGGTGGAGGACGGCAAGGCCGGCAGCCACGCGGGCAAGGGGTGGGACGCGATCACCGACGCCTGCGTCGCCGCCATCGCCGCGCAGGACACGCCGTCGGTGTTCATCCTGTGGGGCAGCCACGCGCAGAAGAAGGCCGCGCGCATTCCCGGCCTTTCGGACGGGAGGCACCTGGTGATCGAGAGCCCGCATCCCAGCCCGCTGTCCGCCCGGCGCGGTTTTTTCGGCAGCCGCCCGTTCAGCCGTGCAAATGCCTTCCTCGATGCCAAGGGACGCGGCGGGATCGACTGGCGGCCCTGATAAACGCGCTCCCGCATACTCAGCGTTAACCATGCTGCGGGAGTATTTGCTAAGCCGCTTGGGCCTAATGCGCCCCGATGCGGCATGAAATCTTTACGAATGGGGCCACCGGGACGGTTGCCATCGGCGACCTCCTCGGCGCGTTCAGCTATGCGCTCGACCTGACGGAAGGGCAGCCGGCCGGCCATTCCGTCCGCTGTGCCTACATCGCCGGGCGCATTGCCGACCGCCTCGGCCTCGACAGCGTGGACCGCGGCCACTGTCACATGACCGCGCTGATGAAGGACCTCGGCTGCAGTTCGAACGCCGCCCGGATTGCCGAGCTCTATTTGGCCGACGACCGCGAGTTCAAGCAGCGCTGGAAGACCATCCCGACCGGCCTGCCGTCCACCCTGCGCTTCGTCTTCGGGGAGACGGGTAAGACCGCGCGCTTCGGGCAGAAGATCGGCGCCATCGCCAACATCCTGCGCAACGGTGACGAGGTGGCGCAGGAAATGATCGTGTCGCGCTGCACCCGCGGGGCCAACGTGGCGCGCGACCTGCAGCTCGACGACACCGTGGCGCGGGGCATCTACCACCTCGACGAGCACTGGGACGGGTCGGGCCGCCCGGACGGGCTTGCCGGCACCGCGATCCCGCTCGCCTCGCGCGTGGCGCTGCTCGCCCAGATCGCGGACGTGTTCCACCAGGCCGGCGGGCGCGATGGGGCGCGGATGGAAGTCGTGCGGCGGATGGGCGGCTGGCTCGATCCCGAACTGGTGCTGGTCTTCCGGGGCCTCGCCGGGGAAACCGATTTCTGGCGCGACCTCGAATCGCCGCTGGTCGATGCCATCGTCAATGCCCGCGCCCCGCGCGATCTCGTCGCGGTGGACGAGGATTACCTCGACGCGGTTACCGCCGCGTTCGGGCGCGTGGTCGATGCGAAGAGCCCCTACACGGCGGGTCATTCGACGCGGGTCGCCGACTTTGCCGAAGGGCTGGCGCGCAAGCTCGACGTTCCCGAAGGCCGCGTGCGCCAGCTGCGCCGTGCGGCGGCATTGCACGATATCGGCAAGCTCGGCGTCTCAAGCGCGGTGCTGGAAAAGCCGGGCAAGCTGGACGACGGGGAGTGGGGCGAAATGCGCGAGCATGCCGCCCACACCGCGCGCATCCTGGGGCGCATCGGCCCGTTCGCGGAAATGGCCGAGATCGCCTCTGCCCATCACGAACGGCTCGACGGGGCGGGCTATCCGCTCGGACTCAGGGACACGCAGATCCGGCGCGAGACGCGGATCATCACGACCTGCGATTTCTACGACGCGCTCACCGCCGACCGCCCCTATCGCGGGGCGATGCCGGTGGAAAAGGCGCTCGGCGTCATGGCGGGCGAGGTCGGCAAGGCCGTCGATCCCGAATGCTTTGCCGCGCTGCGCGAACTGGTGGCGAGCGACGAGACGCTGGCCGCCTGACCGCGCGCCGCCTTCGCCCCGGCCTCAGATAACCTCGCCGCCTTCCGCGCGCAGCAATGCTGCGACGTCGGCCGGTTCGGCATGCAGGCTGCGCGTATCGACGGTGAGGAAGGTCTTGCCGGTGCGGATCTGGCTTTCGAGGTGGTTGGCCGCGACCTCGTCCACGTCGACATCGTCGAGCATGCGGGCGATCGCCCCGCCGGTCGCGCCGAGCATGCCGCTGACCGTCGCCATCGAGCCATAGGTCGAGGCGAGGATCGCGCCCGAGGCGGCAACCGGCCCCACGCCGGGAATGGAAAACACCGCGAGGCCGAACAACGCGCCCGCAAGGCCGGTGCCCGCAACCGTGCCCGCGACCTGCATCGGGCTGTGTCCCTGCTGCCAGCCGATCTGCGTGTCCATGAAGCGGCTTGCGCGCCAGAACTTGCTGATCCGGTCCTTGGGAACGCCGGCATAGAGCAGTTCGCCGATGGCGCGGTCGGCCTGCTGCCGCCGCTCGAACACCGCGAGCACGGTGTATTCGTCGAGCGTGGACAAGGCCTCGTGCGCGGCGGCGAAATCGCGGGCGAAGGCGTGGCGCGCTGCCGCGTGGGCGAACCACAGGCGCAGGCCGGCATTCTCCCGCAGCCGGGCCGCGCTGTCCGACAGGTGGGGCCGGTGCAGCGTGCGCAGCATCTGTTCGACCGACATCGGCCGCAGCACCTGGTCGGTCGCGCGGTTGATCCATTCCGATTCGATCGGGCGCGGATGGCTGTCGGGGAGGAAGTTGAGCGCCGCCAGCTCGACGGCCTTGATCACGAACGCGGTGTCGGAGGCGTGGTCGGCTTCCATCGCGGGATGGCTAACACGCGGCGGCCGGAGCGCCTAGAGCGGCGTTCCGTTTTGTTCCGGATTGATGCACCCGTGCCCCGGCCGCACAGCCATGCGGCCGGCCGTGCGGCATCGCCCGCTCATCGCGGCAGTTCGGTCTTGCCCATCAGCGCCTCGTCCACTGCGCGGGCAGCCTGGCGGCCTTCGCGGATCGCCCAGACGACCAGGCTCTGGCCGCGGCGCATGTCGCCGCAGGCCCAAATGCCCGCCTCGCTGGTGGCATAGGCCATCTCGTCCGCCGAAACCGCACCGCGATCCGTCAGCGCCACGCCCGACTGGTCGAGCAGGCCGCGCCGCTTGGGGCCGGTGAAGCCCATTGCGAGCAGGATGAGATCGGCTTCCAGCGTGAATTCGCTGCCTTCGATCTCCTGCATGCGGCCATCCTTCCATTCGACGCGCACGCATTCCAGCCCGGCGACTTCGCCCTTCTTGCCGACCACGCGCTTGGTCAGCACGGCCCAGTCGCGCTCCGCCCCTTCCTCGTGGCTGGACGAAGTACGCAGCTTCAGCGGCCAGTCGGGCCAGGTCAGCGCCTTGTCTTCCTTTTCCGGCGGCTTGGGCATGATTTCCAGCTGGGTGACGCTTTTCGCGCCCTGCCGGTTGGATGTGCCCACGCAGTCGCTGCCGGTGTCGCCGCCGCCGATCACGACCACGTGCTTGCCGGTCGCGGTCAGGCTGCCGCGCGGCGCGGCGCGCACTTCGTCGTCACCCGCATTGCGCTTGTTCTGCTGGGTCAGGAATTCCATCGCCAGCCGCACGCCGGGAAGCTCTGCGCCCGGGATGTCGAGCTGGCGCGGTTCTTCCGCCCCGCCGGCCAGCACCACCGCATCGAAATTCTCCCGCAGCGAGGCGAGGCTGACGGTCACGCCCACTTCCGTGCTGGTGCGAAATTCGACGCCTTCCGCCTCCATCTGCACCGCACGGCGGTTGATGTGGTGCTTTTCCATCTTGAAGTCGGGGATGCCGTAACGCAGCAGCCCGCCGATCCGGTCGTTCTTTTCGAACACGGTGACCGCGTGGCCGGCGCGCGCCAGCTGCTGTGCGCAGGCCATTCCGGCGGGGCCGGAGCCGACGACGGCCACCGACTTGCCGGTCTTGCGCTGCGGCAGCTGCGGCTTGACCCAGCCTTCCTCCCACCCGCGGTCGATGATCGCGCATTCGATGCTCTTGATGGTCACCGGCTGGTCGCTGATATTGAGCGTGCAGCTCGCTTCGCACGGGGCAGGGCAGATGCGGCCGGTGAATTCCGGGAAATTGTTGGTCGAATGCAGCAGGTCGAGTGCGTTCTTCCAGTCCGCCTCGTAGACGAGGTGGTTCCAGTCCGGGATCAGGTTGTTCACCGGGCAGCCGTTGTGACAATAGGGGATGCCGCAGTTCATGCAGCGCGCGGCCTGCCCCTGCAGCATGTCCTCCGGCGGGGAGACGACGAATTCGTCGTAGTTCTTCAGCCGCTCTTCGGGCGCGAGATAGTCCCGCTCGCGCCGCTCGATTTCGAGAAATCCGGTTTCCTTGCCCATTCTACCTACTCCGCCGCCACGCTGGCAGCTTCTTCCCGCTCAGCTTCCAGCGCCTGCAGCGCGGCGCGGTAATCGCGGGGCATGACCTTGACGAACTTGCCGAGCGCGGCGTCCCAATCCTCCAGCAACGCGGCGGCGCGGGCCGACCCGGTGTGGAGCTGGTGCCGCTCGACCAGGATGCGCAGCCGCTCGGCATCGTGGCGCAGCATGTCGCCCATGCCGGTATCGTCCACGCTGGCGGCGCGCTGACTGGGCCGTCCGGTGCCGTCTTCTTCATCGCGGCCGGGCGAAATCGCCTTGATATCGACCATCGCGGTGTTGCAACGCTTCGCGAAGTCGCCGTCCGGATCGTAGACATAGGCGACCCCGCCGCTCATCCCCGCGGCAAAGTTGCGGCCCGTCGCGCCCAGCACGGCGACGACGCCGCCGGTCATGTACTCGCAGGCATGGTCGCCCGCGCCTTCGACCACCGCGACGGCGCCCGAATTGCGCACCGCGAACCGTTCGCCCGCGACGCCGGCGAAATAGGCTTCGCCCGCGATCGCACCGTAAAGCACCGTGTTACCGACGATGATATTCTCGGTCGGCTCACGCCCGACGCTGTCGGGCTGGCGCACCACGATGCGGCCGCCCGACAGGCCCTTGCCGACATAGTCGTTGGCATCGCCCGTCAGGCTGAGCGTCACCCCGTGGGCGAGCCATGCGCCGAAGCTCTGCCCGGCGACGCCCGTCAGTTCGATCCGGATGGCGTCCTGCGGCAACCCGCGATGGCCATGCGCCCGCGCGATCTCGCCCGACAGCATGGTGCCCACCGTGCGGTTGGTGTTGCCGATGGTGCGCTGGAGCACGACCGGGTCGCCGCCGTCGATGGCGCCCCTTGCCGCCTCGATCAGCTCGACATCCATCGCGGCGGCAAGGCCGTGGTCCTGCGTTCCGGTCTGGTAATATTGCTCGCCCGTTTCGAGCGGGACCTGGTGCAGGATGCGGCCGAGGTCCACGCCCTTCGCCTTCCAGTGCGACAGGGCGCGGCGCATGTCGAGCCGGTCGACCCGGCCGATCATGTCCTGCAGCGTGCGGAAGCCCATTTCGGCCATGATCGCGCGCAGTTCCTCGGCGACGAAGAAGAAGTAGTTGATGACGTGTTCGGGCTGCCCGGTGAAGCGCTTGCGCAGTTCCGGGTCCTGCGTCGCCACGCCAACGGGGCAGGTGTTGAGGTGGCACTTGCGCATCATGATGCAGCCTGCCGCGATCAGCGGGGCGGTGGCGAAGCCGAACTCGTCCGCGCCCAGCAGCGCGCCGATGGCGACGTCGCGCCCGGTGCGCAGGCCGCCGTCGACCTGCACCGCAATGCGGCTGCGCAGATCGTTCAGCAGCAGCGTCTGCTGCGTTTCCGCAAGGCCGATTTCCCACGGGCTGCCCGCATGCGTCAGGCTGGTCAGAGGCGATGCGCCCGTGCCGCCTTCGTAACCGGAAATGGTGACATGGTCGGCGCGCGCCTTGGAAACGCCCGCGGCGACCGTGCCGACGCCCACTTCGGACACCAGCTTCACCGAAATGCGCGCGCTCGGCTGCACGTTCTTCAGGTCGTGGATCAGCTGCGCCAGATCCTCGATCGAATAGATGTCGTGGTGCGGCGGGGGCGAGATTAGGCCCACGCCCGGCGTCGAATGGCGGACCTTGCCGATGCGCTTGTCCACCTTGTGGCCGGGCAGCTGACCGCCTTCGCCGGGCTTCGCGCCCTGCGCCATCTTGATCTGGATATCGTCCGAATTGACGAGATATTCGGTGGTCACGCCGAAGCGGCCGCTAGCGACCTGCTTGATGCGGCTGCGCATCGAATCGCCGTTGGCCAGCGGCTGGAAGCGTTCCGGCTCCTCCCCGCCTTCACCGGTGTTGCTGCGCCCGCCGATGCGGTTCATCGCCACGGCCAGCGTGGAATGCGCCTCGTGGCTGATCGACCCGAAGCTCATGGCCCCGGTGCTGAAACGCTTGACGATTTCGCTGGCCGGTTCGACTTCCTCCAGCGGCACCGGCTTGTCGGCGCGCCGGAATTCCATCAGCCCGCGGATGGTCAGCAAACGTTCGGCCTGGTCGTTCAGCGACTGGGCGAAGGCCTTGTAATTTTCCGGCAGGTTGCCGCGCACCGCGTGCTGCAAATTGGCGATGTTGGCCGGGGTCCAGGCGTGATCCTCGCCCCGCAGGCGGTACTGGTAGATGCCGCCCACATCCAGCATCGACTTGTAGATCGGGTTGTCGCCATGCGCGATGGCGTGGCGGCGCACCGCCTCTTCAGCGACTTCGGTCAGCCCGATGCCTTCGATCGTGGTGGCGGTACCGGTGAAATAGCGGTCGATCAAATCGTGGTTGAGGCCCACGGCATCGAAGATCTGCGCCCCGCAATAGGACTGGTAGGTCGAGATGCCCATCTTGGACATGACCTTCTGGATGCCCTTGCCCACGCCCTTGATGTAGTTCTTGCGCACCTCGTCCGCATCGACGGTCGGGAACTTGCGGGCACGCAGGTCTTCCAGCGTTTCCAGCGCGACATAGGGGTTGATCGCTTCCGCGCCGTAACCGGCAAGGACGCAGAAATGGTGCACTTCGCGTGCCTCGCCGGTTTCGATGACAAGGCCGGTCTGCATGCGCAGGCCCTGCCGCACGAGGTGGTGGTGGACCGCCGCAGTTGCGAGCAGCGCGGGCATCGGCACGCGGTCGCGGCTCTGCGCGCGGTCGGACAGGATCAGGATATTGTGGTCCTGCAACACCGCCTCGGTCGCCGCCCAGCACATTTCCTTGATCGCGAGGCCGATCCCCTCGACGCCCGACGCGGCATCCCAGGTGATGTCGACCGTGGCCGTGCGGAACGCGCCGTCGAGCGCGCTTTCCACGCTGCGGATCTTGGCCAGGTCCTCGTTGTTCAGGATCGGCTGGCTGACTTCCAGCCGCTTGTGCGTGCCGGCATCCCGGCCGAGCAGGTTCGGGCGCGGGCCGATCATCGACAGCAGGCTCATCACCAGTTCTTCGCGGATCGGGTCGATCGGCGGGTTGGTGACCTGCGCGAAGTTCTGCTTGAAATAGTCGTAGAGCAGGCGGCTCTTCTCGCTCAGCACGGCGATCGGCGTGTCGGTGCCCATCGACCCGATCGGATCCTCACCGTGGATCGCCATCGGCTCGAGGAACTTGGTCAGGTCCTCCTGCGTGTAGCCGAACGCCTGCTGGCGCTGCAGCAGCGTGGTCGAATGTTCGGGCGTTTCCGCCAGTTCGGGGTCGATCGTGTCGAGATCGGCCAGCTTGTATTGCGCCTTTTCCAGCCATTCGGCATAGGGATGCGCGCTGCTCAGCTCGGCCTTCAGTTCGGCATCCTCGATGATGCGGCCTTCCTCCAGGTCGATCACGAACATCTTGCCGGGCTGCAGGCGCCATTTGCGCACGATGTCTTCCTCCGCGACCGGCAGCACGCCGCTTTCGCTGGCGAGGATGACGTGGTCGTCCTTCGTCACCAGGTAGCGCGCCGGGCGCAGGCCGTTGCGGTCCAGCGTGGCGCCGATCTGGCGCCCGTCGGTGAACGCAACTGCCGCCGGCCCGTCCCACGGCTCCATCAGCGCGGCATGGTATTCGTAGAAAGCGTGACGATCGGCATCCATCAGCGGGTTGCGCGCCCATGCCTCCGGGATCAGCATCATCATCGCGTGGGCGAGGCTGTATCCGCCCGCGACCAGCAGCTCGAGCGCGTTGTCGAGGCAGGCCGTGTCGCTCTGCCCGTGCGGGATCAGCGGCCACATCTTGTCGAGATCGGGGCCGAGCAATTCGGATTCCATCGTCCGCCGGCGCGCGTTCATCCAGTTCACGTTCCCGCGCACGGTGTTGATCTCGCCGTTGTGCGCCATGAAGCGATAGGGGTGGGCGAGCCGCCAGCTGGGGAAGGTGTTGGTGCTGAAACGCTGGTGGACGAGGCCGAGCGCGGACACGCAGTCGGGATCGCGCAGGTCGTCGTAGAACGTGCCCACCTGCGTCGCCAGCAGCAGCCCCTTGTAGACGAGCGTGCGGCTGGAAAAGCTCGGCATGTAGGTCTGCTTCAGGCCGGGCAGGTCGTGCTTTTCGGCCAGCGCCGCGAGCGGGTTCAGCGTCTGCTTGCGGATCACGACCAGCTTGCGCTCGAACGCGTCCTGGTCGGCGCAATTGTCCCCCCGGGCGACGATGCACTGGCGGATCACCGGCATCGATTCGAGCACCGCCTTGCCGATCCCGTCGAGCGTGGTCGGCACGTCGCGCCAGCCGAGGACCTGCTGGCCTTCCTTGGCGACGAACTTCTCGAGCTGCGCCACGGCGAAATCGCGCGCTGCCTCGTCCTGCGGCAGGAAGCACATGGCGACGGCATAGTCGCCCGGCTGCGGCAGGGTGACGCCTTCGCCGTCGGCCCACTTGCGCAGCAGCGGATCGGGCACCTGCATCAGCAGGCCCGCGCCGTCACCCAGAAGCGGGTCCGCGCCGACCGCGCCGCGATGGTCGAGATTGGCAAGGATCTGCAGCGCCTGCGTCACGATGTCGTGGGTTTTCTTGCCCTTGATATGGGCGATGAAGCCGACCCCGCACGCGTCGTGTTCGTTCCGGGAATCGTACAGGCCGTCCCGGGTCGTGTTTTCGAGGCGCAGCGTGCGGTCCATTTGCTCTCCTGCCCTGACGAGGCGTGAATACGGGGCCTTCCGGCGGTTTTCCATCGGCGAAGCGGCGGCCTGAACGGGAAGCGGGCCGATAGTTACAATTGCAACTATGGCACGATTTCCCGACCGCTACGCCCAGAAAATGTCGTGAAATCCCCTCATGGCGAAACATCCGTATTTTTGCAACTGCGAACACGTATGCACGTCCATAGGGTTACTGCCCTTGACGAGGTGCCCGTGGCGGGCGCAGGATGCCCGGTGGGATAGAGAGAGGAGAGAGCCATGGGCGAGGCAATTCGTCGCACGGGCCATCGCGATGCACCGGCAACGACCGGCAAGCGCCATCACAAGACACTGGGCCAGCGGATGAGCGACCATGTCGCCTACGCCTTGCTGGTCTATACCGGACTCCTGATCTTCGTCACCATGGGCGCGCTCGACAAGAGCGGCAGCTCCATGTCGCTCCTCCCCTATTTCTCGCTCGTGATCCTCGTCGCGCTGATCATCCCGGCCTGCCGCAAGTTCGAAGCGCGCTGGCTGGCGTTCGACGAGCAGGGCGAAGCTGCATCCGGCGTGAAATCGCGTTTCACGCGCGACGTCCTGATCCTGTGGGGCGTGGCCATCGGCCTGCCCTTCGCCCTCACGGCGCTCGCAAAGGTCCTTCTCGCCTGAGGCAGCCTTACGCGGAACCTATGGCAGCGACCGCCCGTTCGCCGGCCATGCTTTGGCTTACCATCCTGTACCAGCGCGCCCCATATCAACGAGTTAGAGCCGCGCTTTTCGCCGTGCTCGTGCTCATCGCGCTGGCCATCATTCCCGTCGCTTCCTCCCAGGCTGCCATCCCGCTAGGCGAGCCTGCGCCGGCCGAAGCGACGGCAGAACCCGAAGGCGCCATTTCGAGCACCCGTGACGCCAGCGCCGACGAGGCGACCGCCGCCCGCCTGCGCGCGATCTACACCGCGATCCCGGCGCTGGAGCAGGTCGAGGTCAGCGTCAACGAAGGCGTCGTGACGCTCGGCGGGCTGGCTCCCGATGCCGAATCGATCACCCGGGCGGAGGAAATCGCCGCCCGCGGCGAGGACGTCGTGACGGTGCAGAACGATATCGCCCGCGATACCTCGCTCGGCCAGGATTTCGGGCTCGGCGGCGTGGCGGAGAAATTCCGCGATTTCGTCGCCATGCTGCCGCTCATCGCCGCGGCGCTGGTGGTGGCTTTCCTGATCGCGATGCTCGGTTACCTGATTGCCGGGTTCAAGCCGCTGTGGGCGCGGGTTGCGCCGAACAGCTTCATGGTCGGCGTGATCCAGACGGCGATCCGCTTCGTCTTCATCGTCGGTGGTCTCGTCATCGCGCTCGACATGCTGGGCGCTTCCGCTCTGCTCGGCGCGGTGCTCGGCGGGGCGGGCGTCATCGGCCTCGCGCTCGGTTTCGCGATGCGCGATACAGTCGAAAATTACGTCGCCTCGCTGATGCTCAGCCTGCGCCAGCCGTTCCGCGCCAACGACCATGTGGTCATCGGCGACAAGGAAGGCCGGGTCATCCGCCTGACCAGCCGCGCTACCATCCTGATGACGCTGGACGGCAACCACCTGCGCATCCCCAATGGGCAGGTCTTCAAGGACATCATCCTCAACTACACCCGCAATCCGCAGCGCCGCTTCGAATTCGAGCTGGGCGTGGATGCGGATGACGATGCCATGGCCGCGCGCGAACTGGCGATCGAGACGCTGAAAGGCCTCCCCTACGTGCTCGGCGATCCGCCGCCCGAGGCGCGCGTTACCGCGGTGGGCGATTCGAACGTCGTCATCCAGGTGCTGGCGTGGATCGACCAGTCGCAGACCGACTGGCACAAGGCGCGCAGCCGCACGATCCCCGCGGTCAAGGTCGCGCTGGAGGAGGCCGGGTTCGGCCTGCCCGAGCCGATCTATCGCCTGCGCTTCGACCCGCGCAGCGCGACCCTGCCGTTCGAGAATATCGAGGCGTCGAAAGGCAAACCGAAGGAAGCGGCGCCGCAGCCCAGGAAGCCCGCGCCCAAGCCTTCGCCCGACGCCGCCGACCACGATGTCGCGCCGGACAACGAAGTCGCCCGCATGGTCGACAGCGAACGCGCCGCAGGGGGCGAGACCGACCTGCTCGATAGCGGCAGGCCGGTGGAATAGGTCGACTAACCAGGCGGTGATAGCAGAAGGGCGCCCGCCCGGACCTGCCCCGCAGCCGGAACGCAGTCCCGGCGGAGGGAACGGCAGGGAGGATTACGAACCCTTGGCCCGCTCGATGCTTTCCAGCACGATCTGCCGCGCTTCGGCCGCGTCGCCCCAGTTGCCGACGCGTACCCACTTCTCGGCTTCCAGGTCCTTGTAGTGGGTGAAGAAGTGCTCGATCTGGCTGAAGATGATGCTCGGCAGGTCCTTCGTTTCCCCGACGTCGGAGTAATAGGGGAAGGTGGTGTCCACCGGCACGCAGATCAGCTTCTCGTCGCCGCCGTGCTCGTCTTCCAGGTTGAGCACGCCGATGGGCCGGGCGCGCACGACGCTGCCGGCGATGAAGGGGCTGCGCGCGATGACCAACGCGTCGAGCGGGTCGCCGTCGGGGCTGAGCGTGTGGGGCACGAAGCCGTAATTCGCCGGATAACGCATCGGCGTGTGCAGGATGCGGTCGACGAACAGCGCGCCGGATGCCTTGTCGAACTCGTACTTCACGGGTTCGCCGCCGGTCGGCACTTCGATGATGACGTTGAGGCTCTCGGGCGGGTTGTCGCCCGTGGGGATCTTGCTGATGTCCATAGTGGGGCGCGCTCTAGCCGCGATGCTGCACATGCGAAAGGGTGTTTCGGCAGCGCGATTGCAGAATGCCCGCGCCTCGCCTAATTGCGCGGCCATGGCAAAGACACCCCCCAAGAACCTGCAGGCAATTCGCGGAACGCAGGACATATTCGGCGCCGAAGCGGAGGCATTCGCCTTCGTCGTCGACACGTTCGAACGCGTCCGCAAGCTCTACCGCTTCCGCCGCGTGGAAATGCCGGTGTTCGAAAAGACCGAGGTGTTCAGCCGCGCGATCGGCGAGACGACCGATGTCGTGTCGAAGGAAATGTACTCGTTTGAGGATCGCGGCGGGGATTCGCTGACCCTGCGGCCCGAATTCACCGCCGGGATAGCGCGCGCCTTTCTCTCCAACGGCTGGCAGCAGCACGCGCCGCTGAAGGTCGCGACCCACGGCCCGCTGTTCCGCTACGAGCGGCCGCAGAAGGGGCGCTATCGCCAGTTCCACCAGATCGATGCGGAGATAATCGGCGCGGCAGAGCCGCAGGCGGATGTCGAACTGCTCGCGATGGCCGACCAGCTGCTGAAGGAGGTCGGCATCGAAGGCGTGACGCTGCATCTCAACACGCTGGGCGACGGCGACAGCCGCGAGGCATGGCGCGCTGCGCTGGTCGAGCATTTCCGCGCCGTGAAGGACGAGCTTTCGGAGGATTCGCAGGAGCGGCTGGAGAAGAACCCGCTGCGCATCCTCGATTCCAAGGACCGCCGCGACCGGCGCTTCGTGGCCGATGCGCCGAAGATCGACCAGTTCCTGTCGGACGAGGCGCGCGCCTTCTTCGAGGCGGTCACCTCCGGGCTGGATGCGGCGGGCGTGAAGTGGACCCGCGCAGAAAGCCTCGTGCGCGGCCTCGATTACTATCGCCACACGGCTTTCGAATTTATTCCCGACGAGGGTAGCGAGGCCGCCGGCAAGCTCGGCAGCCAGAGCACGATCCTCGGCGGCGGACGCTACGACGGGCTGATGGAAAGCCTCGGCGGCGCACCGACGCCGGCTGTGGGCTGGGCTGCGGGCATCGAGCGGCTGGCGATGTTGGTGGACGAAGGCAAGGCCCTATGGAGCGACGATTGGACTGTTGCGGTCATTCCAATAGGTGATGATGCCGAGAATGAGGCGCAGCAGATTGTCGCCGCTTTGCGCAACGAGAGCATCTCTTGCGAATATGCGTTCAAAGGCAACATGAAGAAAAGAATGCAAAAAGCTTCGGCGGCCGGTGCTCGCTACGCGCTGTTATTGGGCGAGGACGAAATTGCAAATGGCATAGTGACCGTGCGCGATATGAAATCCGGGGAACAAGCTCCGATGAAACGCGAATGGATACCCCAGGGGGTATTCGATCTGCTGTTCGAGAATGATTCTGCAAAGCATTTTGGAGAAACGGTGCGTCCGCTAGTGGAGCGACTGAAGTCGCGCTGACCGTCACCCCGGACGTGATCCGGGGTCCCGCTTTCAATCTTCCGGCGGGACGGTAAGTAGCGGGATCCCGGCTCGATGGCCGGGATGACGAAGTGAAAGATATCTAGTGCAAGTACCCGCCGAACGCCTCGACCAGATCGCCCATCGCTTCGCCGAGCTCGAAGCGCGGATGGCGTCGGGCCAGCTTGAAGGCGATGCATTCGTGCAGGCGAGCCGCGACTATGCCGAGCTGGAGCCGGTCGCGAAGCTGGCGCTGGGCGTGCGCGACATGCGCGGCGAAATCGCCGGGCTGGAAGAGATGCTCGCCGACCCGGAAATGAAGGATATGGCGGCTGAGGAGCTGGCGGACATCCGCGCGCGTCTACCCGAAGCCGAACGGCAGCTCGCCATCGCAATGCTCCCGCGCGATTCCGCCGATGCGAAGCCCGCCATGCTCGAAATCCGCGCCGGCACGGGCGGGGACGAGGCGGCGCTGTTCGCCGGCGACCTGTTCCGCATGTATGAACGCTTCGCCGCCGAACAGGGCTGGAAAGTCGAGCCCGTCAGCATGAGCGCCAGCGAAGTCGGCGGTTTCAAGGAAATCGTCGCCAACGTCACCGGCACCGGCGTGTTCGCCAAGCTCAAGTTCGAGAGCGGCGTCCACCGCGTCCAGCGCGTGCCGGAAACCGAAAGTGGCGGCCGCATCCACACTTCCGCTGCCACCGTGGCCGTGCTGCCCGAACCGGACGAGGTCGACGTCCAGATCGATCCGACCGAGCTCAAGATCGACACCTATCGCGCCAGCGGCGCGGGAGGCCAGCACGTCAACACCACCGACAGCGCGATCCGCATCACTCACTTGCCGACGAACACGGTCGTCACCTGCCAGGACGGGCGCAGCCAACACAAGAACCGCGAAAAGGCGATGCAGGTGCTGCGCGCGCGGCTCTACGAACAGCAGCGCGAAGAGGCGCAGGGCGCGGAGGCCGAGGCGCGCAAGGCGATGGTCGGCAGCGGCGACCGGTCGGAACGCATCCGCACGTATAATTACCCGCAAGGCCGCGTGACCGACCACCGCATCGGCCTGACCTTGCAGAAACTGCCGCAGATCATCGCCGGGCCGGGTCTCGGCGAACTCGTCGACGCGCTGATCGCCGAGGACGAGGCCAAGCGGCTGGCGGCGATGGACGGGTGACGGGCTTTCGAGCAGTCAAGCTTGGCCTTCGACAGGCTCAGGCTGAGCGGGCGTGGAGGATACTTGATCGAGAATCCGCTCGTCCTGAGCCGGTGTCGCTTCGCGAGAGCTTCGCTTCCGAAGGACAGTCACGAGGCTCGCGAGCATGACCGCCGCCGAAGCCATCCGCGAGGCAACGGCGCGGCTTTCCGCAACCAGCGATACCGCACGGCTCGATGCCGAATTGCTGATGGCCCACGCGCTCAGGGTCTCGCGCTCGGACCTCCTGGTTCGCGGCCTGGCGGTGGAGAACTGGCACGCGCCGGAGGGTTTCGAGGCGTTGGTGGACAGGCGGGCGGCGTGCGAGCCGCTGGCCTACATCGTCGGATCCGCCGAATTCTATGGCAGGCCATTCCGGGTGACGCCCGATGTTCTCATCCCCCGCCCGGACAGCGAAAGCGTGGTCGATGCGGCTTTGGAGGCTGCGCCCGGTGCAACGCGGGTGCTCGATCTCGGCACCGGTTCGGGCGCGCTCCTCATCATCCTGCTCAGGAAGCTGCCGAAAGCTACGGGAGTGGGAATCGATGCCTCTGCGGCGGCGCTGGAGATTGCAGCCGAGAACGCACTGGTGAACCGCCATGTGGCCGAACGCGCGGATTTTCGCTTGGGCGACTGGACGCAAGCGGGCTGGGCGGACGATTTCGGCCGGTTCGACCTCGTCATCTGCAATCCCCCCTACGTCGAGGATGACGCCGAATTGCAGCGCGACGTGCGCGAGTACGAGCCGGCAAGCGCCTTGTTCGCCGGACCCGAAGGGCTGGACGACTACCGCATCCTCATCCCGCAGCTGCCCGCCCTGCTGACCGGGGACGGGGTCGCCGTGCTGGAAATCGGGCACACGCAGGCAGAGGCCGTAGGCGCCATCGCGGCGGAAGCGGGCTTCTCTGTGACGCTGCGGCAGGACCTCGGCGGGCGTCCGCGCGCGCTGATTCTCTCGCTTGACCGTGGGGAAAGCCGGTAATTAGGGCTTGGCAAGGGTTGAATCGGTAGCTAACTCTTGTGACACGGCCTCCCGAGGGACGAACATTCCCCTCCGGCGCGGCTGTACTCCAAAATTTGCGGTAACGCGCGGGCCGGGTGCCTGCGCACATCGCAAGCGAGGAGAAACCGGCTGCGCGCATGCGGCGCGCGCCGGACTGCAAGCGTCATGGGCGCGGGTGCAAATGGAGAGTTGCCCGCGCGACATTGCTTAAGGATCGGGTTTTCCCTTGAACAACAACCGTAATAACAACAACAACCGGCGTCGGGGCCGTGGCAACAACAACCGCGGCGGGGGCGGCAATCCCGGCCAGGCCAACCGGATCGACAGTCGCGCGCGGGGCAACGCCCCGCAGCTGCTCGACAAGTACAAGAAGCTGGCCCACGACGCCTCGATGAACGGCGACCGGGTGCAGTCCGAATATTACCTGCAATTCGCCGACCACTACTTCCGCGTCGTCGCCGACACGAAGGCGCGGCAGGACGAGGCCCGGGCCAAGCGCGACGAAGAGCGCGGGCGCAATCAGTCGGACGACGATGACGACGGCGAGCAGGATGATCGGCAGGACCGCCGCCCGCGCCGCAGTCGGAACGACGACGACGACAATCGCAAGCCCCGCCGCCGCTCGCGCGACAATGACGACGATGGCGATGACGCCGACGATGGCGAAGAGCGCAG
This sequence comes from Pseudoblastomonas aquimaris, assembly GCF_035481675.1. NCBI lineage: Bacteria > Pseudomonadati > Pseudomonadota > Alphaproteobacteria > Sphingomonadales > Erythrobacteraceae > Pseudoblastomonas > Pseudoblastomonas aquimaris. Next base: position 112,686 of record NZ_JAYJJW010000002.1, read on the forward strand.
CGCGCGCCCCGAAACGCGCCCTGAACCGCGCGACGACAAGCCGCGCAAGGCCCGCACGCCGCGCCGCAAGGCCGATGCGAATGGGAATTCGAACGGGAAGGGCAGCGACGATGCCTCGCTCGACCTCGCGGTTTTGCCGCCTGCCATTGCCGGAGACGAGAAGGGCGACGAATCTGGCGATGATGCGGGTGAAAAGCCTGCCCCCCGTCGCCGCACGGTCCGCAAGAAGGCGGCCGACGACGACGGCCCGCGCGAGGCGCTGGGCTGAGCAGGGCGCATAGCGGCTTGAAACGGTAACAGTGCGCCGCCATTGCGGACCGTGATGAGCCGCTTCGATCCCGTCGCAACCCGCATCGCGCGCCACCCGCGCATCGCATCCGCCGTGCTTGGCGCGGTGTCGGCGACCGGCTTTGCGCCGCTCTCGCTCTGGCCGCTCGCGCTGCTTTGCCTGGCGATCTTCTGCGCGCTGGTCGCCCGGACGGAGCGCCCACGGGCTGCGGCCTGGCTCGGCTGGTGGTTCGGTTTCGCGCATTTCACCGTCGGACTGAACTGGATCGCGACCGCCTTTACCTACCAGTCGAACATGCCCGCCGCGCTCGGCTGGGCGGCGGTGCCGATCCTGTCCGTATATCTCGCGGCCTATCCTGCCATCGGCGCGTTTGCCGCCCGCTGGCTGGCCGGGCCGCGCGGCGGCTGGGCCTTTGCCCTTGCCATGGCCGGGGCATGGGGCGTCACCGAATGGCTGCGCGGCTGGGTGTTCACCGGCTTCGCGTGGAACCCGCTTGGCTCGATCCTGCTGGGCGGATACGATGCGCCGGGGCTTGCCGCCGTGCTGCCCTTTACCGGAACCTATGCGTTGTCGGCCCTCGCCATGCTGCTCGGCGCGGTGTTCTGGCTGCTGGCCGCGAAGGGCCGCTGGATCCCGGCCGGCCTGCTTGGCGGACTGGTGACGATCGGCATGCTGGTGCCGGCAGGCGAGGGCAAGCAAGGGACCACGCGCGTCACGATCGCCCAGCCCGACATCCGCCAGCCGACGCTGGCCGATCCGCGCTTCTACGAAACGAATTACCAGAAGCTCGCGACGCTGAGCCAGCGCCGCGAAGGCACGGACGGATTGCGGCTCGTCCTGTGGCCGGAATCCGGCATGGTCGACTACCTGCAGGACGGCTATCCGGAGCGTTATTACCTGCGCAAGAACTGGGGCGGCAGCGCCCAGCTTGCCCGTGCGCGGGTGGCGGAGCTGATCGGGCCCGGCAGCCTGCTGCTCACCGGTTCGATCGACCTTGCGCTGGAGGACGGGGAGGCGGTCGGCGCCTATAATGTCGTCCACGCAATCGACGACGCAGGCACGATCCGCGGCACCTACCAGAAGGCGCACCTCGTCCCTTATGGCGAATATCTCGCGCTGCGCTGGCTGCTGGAGCCGCTCGGCGCAACCCGGCTGGTGCCGGGCACCCTGGACTTCTTCCCCGGCCCCGGTGCGCGCACGCTCGACCTCGGCGAATTCGGCAAGGTCGGGGTGCAGGTCTGCTACGAAATCGTCTTCAGCGGTGAGACGGTGGAAGACGGCAACCGGCCGGATTTCATCTTCAACGATTCCAACGATGGCTGGTTCGGCCGCTGGGGCCCGCCGCAGCATCTTGCCCAGGCGCGGCTGCGGGCGATGGAGGAAGGCCTGCCGGTCCTGCGCGCCACCACCACCGGGATCAGCGGCATCATCGACGCGCGCGGGGTGCTGCGCGAGCACCTGCCGTGGCAGGAGCGCGGCCGGATCGATGCATTGCTGCCGCCGGCGCACGCCGCCACGCCGTTCGCGCAGGCAGGCAACTGGCTGGCGGTGGGCTGGTCGCTGCTGCTGATGCTCCTCGCAGCGGTTGTCAGGCGGCGGACGGGCGGTTAAGTCGCCCGTCAAATTATTCCCGGACTTATCTCCCCCGCGATTGGGGGCCAATTTTCCCAAAGGGTTCAATTCAATGCGCGACAATTACCTGTTCACGTCCGAAAGCGTGTCCGAAGGCCACCCCGACAAGGTGTCGGACCAGATTTCCGACGCCATCGTCGACCTGTTTCTCGCCAAGGACCCCGAAGCGCGCGTGGCGTGCGAAACGCTGACCACCACCCAGCGCGTGGTCCTGGCCGGCGAGATCCGCTGCAAGGGCGTGTTCGAGAACGGCGAATGGGCCGATGGCGCGCTCGAGGAAATCGAACGGGTCGTGCGCAACACCGTGCGCGAAATCGGCTATGAACAGGATGGCTTCCACTGGGAAACGCTGACCTTCGAGAACCACCTCCACGGCCAGTCGGCGGAAATCGCGCAGGGCGTGGATGCCAGCGGCAACAAGGACGAAGGCGCCGGCGACCAGGGCATCATGTTCGGCTTTGCCTGCGACGAGACGCCCGACCTGATGCCGGCCCCGCTCGATTACAGCCACAAGATCCTCCATCGCCTGGCAGAGGACCGCAAGAACGGCACCGCGCCCTTCCTCGAGCCCGACAGCAAGAGCCAGGTCACGCTGCGCTACGAAGGCGGCAAGCCGGTCGCCTGCACCGCCGTCGTCGTCTCCAGCCAGCACGCAAAAGGCTATCACGAGGGTGACAAGGAAGCCGAGCTCAAGTCCTACGTGAAGCGCGTGGTCGGCGAGATCCTGCCCGAAGGCTGGCTCTCGGACGAGACCGAGTGGCACATCAACCCGACCGGCGCCTTCGAGATCGGCGGGCCGGACGGTGATGCCGGCCTGACGGGCCGCAAGATCATCGTCGACACCTATGGCGGCGCGGCCCCGCATGGCGGCGGCGCGTTCAGCGGCAAGGACCCGACCAAGGTCGATCGCAGCGCCGCCTACATCACGCGCTACCTCGCCAAGAACATCGTCGCGGCAGGCTATGCCACGCGCTGCACGATCCAGCTCGCCTATGCGATCGGCGTCTCGAAGCCGCTGTCGCTCTATGTCGATACCCACGGCACCGGCACGGTGGACGACGCGGCGATCGAGCAGGCGCTGAAGGGCATCGACAAGCTGGGCGGCCTGACCCCACGCGGCATCCGCACCCACCTGGGCCTCAACAAGCCGATCTACCGCAAGAGCGCCGCCTACGGCCACTTCGGCCGCGATGCGGATGGCGACCATTTCCCGTGGGAACGCACCGACCTGGTGGACGACCTCAAGGCCGCACTGGGCTGAAACACGAAAAAGGGCGGCCCGCGAGCCGCCCTTTTCATTTGCGTGGCAGGGCCTCGCCTGCGGGCCCAGACCGCCGGACTAGACCGCCGGTTGAGCCGCCATGTCCTCGCGCAGCCACTGGCCGACCTTGCGGCCGAATTTCGCGATGGCATTCATGTTGAAGAAGTGCATCGCGCCCAGCACGACCACAACAAGGCCGATCTTGCTGGCGAGGAACTTGATCGCCCCGGCCACGCTCTGCGGCTCTGCGCCATAGCGCAGCGTCAGCAGGATCCAGCCGAGATTGACGAGGTAGAAGCCGACGACCAGCAAGTGGTTGGTCGAGCGGGCGAGCACCTCGTCGTGCCCGAAGCATTCGATCAGGAAGACGATGCCGTTCTTCGACAGCGTCCGCGCGACCCAGACCGTCAGCGCAATGCTGATGACGAGATAAAGTACCAAGCTGATTTCGACCATTTTCCGTCTCCTTCAGTGAGTGAGGTCGTGGATGGGATTCTCGCGCTTGTGCGACGGGTGCGATGAATGCTTGCGGCCCCTGCCGGCCAGGCAGAGCGCCAGCGATGCCCCGAAAACGCTCCAGCCGATCGCGGCGATCATGCGGTGGCCGACTACTGCGCCAGAAGTTTCTGTAATTTGCGAAACCGAAGGGCCTGAGAATTTCGGCATTGCGGGCCTTCCTTTCATGCGCGGAAATCAGTCGGCGGTCTTGCCGCCGCGCGGCAGCAGGCGGGCGACCTTGCCGCCCAGCTTCATCAGCGTGACCAGTGTGGATTTGGGAAGCCGGCGGACGTCGGCATACCAGGTCGCCAGCGTGCCGATGAAGTCGTGCATCCGGCCGATCCGATCCTTCACGTGGTCCGGTACGTCGCCGCGCCCTTCGAGACTTTCGGCGAGTTCGCCCAGCAGCTGGATCGTGGGGTCGATCTCCCGCCGCTTGCGTTCGGCGGTGATCTTCATGAGCATGTCCCACAGGTCGGTATCGGCGACGAAGTGGTCCCTCCGGTCGCCCTCCACATGGACCCGGCGGACGATCTGGTAGGACTGCAGTTCCTTGACACCGCCCGACACGTTGGAGCGGGCCATGCCCAGCCGCTCGCAGATTTCCTCGGCATGGAGCGGCCGATCCGACAGGTAGAGCAGCGCATGGATCTGCGCGACCGAGCGGTTGACGCCCCATTCCGTGCCCATCTCGCCCCAGTGGAGGATGAAGGCGCGGGCTTCGGGGATGTCCATCGGGTTCATGGCGACTCGGTTTCCTTCCTCTCTTTCTGTAATTACAGAAATTGCGGATGCGGTCAAGCCGGGCTAGGTCCGGACGCGGTTGTGGCCCCGGACCATTTTCCTTGCCGCGGCACACCGGGCGTGCAAGCTTCTGAATTGGAAAGGGGTTACCGATGGGTTCGCACAACTGGAAATGGCCGGCGCTTGCCTTGGCCGCACTGATTGTTCCTGCCACCGCAGCGCATGCGCAGGACGTCATTCCGCTGGAGATCGGCGAGGACTGGCGCCATCCGCACACCGGCATCGTCGTGCCCGCGGAGCTTGGCGGTATCACGCGGACGCGGGGCGTCTCCTACTCCGAGGACGATCTAAACACCGGCATCGTTTTCGACGATGCACCGCGCGGCGAATTCCTGACCGTCTACGTCTATCGCAGCGTCGGCGGCGGGGTCCCCGTCTGGTTCGCGCAGAGCAGGATGGCGCTGGAAATGCGGCCCGAGTTCGCCGGGGCGACCATGCCCGCGGGGATCGAGCCTGTAGCCCTGCCGGGCCGCGACACGCCGTCAGGCCTGATGGTAAGTTACGGCTTGCCCGAAGAGAGCGGCCTGTCGAGCACCGGCGTCGCGCTGTTCGAGGTCGGCGGCTTCCTCGTCAAGCTTCGCGCCACTTCGGAGCGCAGGGGAGCGGCGGCGCTGGCCGACACGATGCGGGCGGCGCTGGCGGAGCTGACCTGGCCGGAGCAAGCCGGCCGCGGCCTCGCGCCCTTGCCGGTCATCGATTGCCCGCAGCCTCTCGCCTTCGACGGGACATCGAAGGACTTGCCGCAGGATTTCTCCGCTGCCTTGGGTGCCGGGCTGGTCGGGATGATCGCGCAGGACAAGGCGGACGGAAGCGAGGACAGCGAGGCCATCGGTGAGGCGCGCCGGCAAATCCAGTGGTGCCTCGAAGGAAGCGTCGGCTCGACCCAGCGCGTCAACCGCGCGGACGCGAGCGCCGACAGTTTGCTGATCGCAATCGGCGACAGCGGCACGTCGGTAACCGCGGGCCGCAGCAGCGGGCTCGGCGCGCTGCTATCCTCGGCAGACGATGAGAAGCCGGCGCGTTACGAGGTCGTCCTGCATCTTGAAGACGTCAACGTTACCTTTCCCGCCCAGGACCGCCTTCCGTCCCCCAAAAGAGTGGTCGAGATCGTCAATTCCGGCCGGATCGTGATGTCCGTGCCCACTTGGGGCGATGACCGGGGCATCGAGGTCAGGCTTCCCGCCGACGCGGATTAGTGGCTGCCCGCCCTCAGCTGACGTAATGCGCGGTCGTGCTGGCGGCCACTTCGTCGGCGGTCACGCCGGGGGCGAGCTCGACCAGCCTGAACGGGCTGTCGTGGTCGGGCCGCTGGAACACGGCGAGGTTGGTGATGATCATGTCGACCACGCCCTTGCCGGTCAGCGGCAGGGTGCATTCGGGAATGAACTTCGCGCTGCCGTCTTTCGCGGTGTGATCCATGACCACGATGATCTTCTTCACCCCGGCGACGAGGTCCATCGCGCCGCCCATGCCCTTGATCATCTTGCCCGGGATCATCCAGTTGGCGATGTCGCCGTTCTCGGCCACTTCCATCGCTCCCAGCACGGTGAGGTCGATATGCCCCCCGCGGATCATCGCGAAGCTTGCCGCGCTGTCGAAATAGGCGCTGTGGGCAAGCTCGCTGATGGTCTGCTTGCCGGCGTTGATGAGGTCGGCATCTTCCTCGCCCTCATAAGGGAAGGGCCCGATGCCGAGCATGCCGTTCTCGCTCTGCAGGGTGACCTGCATGCCTTCGGGAATGTGGTTCGCGACCAGCGTCGGGATGCCGATGCCCAAGTTGACGTAATACCCGTCTTCCAGCTCCTGCGCGGCGCGGGCGGCCATGTCGTCGCGGGTCCAGCCCCTGGTTTCGCCTGACATCAATCGGTCTCCATTTCCCTGGTTGCGAGCGCGGCTTGTCCGGTCGGCCTGTCGCCGAGCAGGAACCAGCCTTCGCCCATCATTTCTTCCAGCTGCCACGCGGCGGCCGGATCCTTGAGATAATCGAACAACTCATCGAAATCGCCCAGCTCCGTGCCGAGGATCGCGACGACGCAATGCGTTTCCGACAGCGCGAGGCGGCGCAGCTGCTTGCGCTGTCCGGTGTCGAGCAGCAGCCGATCCTCCGCAGCCTCTGCCAGTCCGTCCGCCAGCAATCTCGCGCGCACATCCTGCGCTTCGGCTTGCGGCGCGTCGGACAGCCAGGCGATGGCCATGCCGTCTTCGCGCAGCTTGGCCAGCGCCGGCGAGAATTCCGCGCCGTAGAGGGTCGAAGGCGCGACGGCTTTCCCGGCTGCGCTGTCGATATCGACGATCATCGCCGGCGGCATCACGCCGCAGAACGTGCGGAAGCCGTCGAGTTCGGACGGTTCGCGCAGGATGGCAGAAAGGCGCGGCAGCAACACCGGGTTACGGTCCAGCTGCTCGCCAGCGAACGCGGCGAGGTCCGCCAGTGCCCCGGCCGCCGGCGCGGGTGCAGGAGGCGCAGCGAGAGGTGCGGGCAGGGCGGTGGCACCGGCCACGACCTCATAAGGCGCCTCTGCTGGCGCCGCCGCCGTGGGCACCGGCGCGGGCTCTTCCACCGTCACGCGACCTTTCGAGGAAGCGGCGGTGGCCGCAATCGCGCCGCCGACCAGCGGCCCGGCCAGCGCCACGCAGCCGCCCAGCGCCGGAACCAGCAGCAGCGCCGCCATCCGCACAGCCAAGAACCGCCTCGTCGTCACGCTGCTTCAGTTGCCCGCCATGTCCGCAGGCAGGGGGTTGTCGGGGCTTTCGGCCTGCCAGAAGATCGATTGGACCAGCCAGCGCCCGTCATCCTGCCGCATCAGCTGAAAGCTGTTGATGCCGCGCACGCTGCCGGGGCTTCCGTCGGGCCGGGAGAAGGTCCCTTCGTAGCTCGACCAGGCATGGGCGAGGTCGCCGTAGATCTCGATCCGGCGGGCAAGCTGGCGCTCGGTAAAGCCGCTCGAAACCAGGAACGGCCCGGATTGCTCGATATAGCCGTCCACGGTCATGCCGTTGAGGCCGCGCGGCGTAATCGCGCTCAACCGCGCGTCCGGGGTGAAAAGCGTGCGCATCCGCTCGAAATCGCGTTCCTGACCGGCGGGACCGGAAATGACCGCGTAGACATCGTCCAGCGCGGCATCGATCGCAACGATGTCGGCAGGGTCGGCCGCGGGCGCTGCGACCGGGCTTGCGTTGTGGACGTCGCCCGAATTGATGGCGCAGCCGGCGAGCGCGATCGGGGCTGCGAAGGCGAGAGCGAGGGCGGGCGCGGTCTTCATGCCGCTTCCCGCTGGCGGGTGGTCGTGAATTCGATCTTCTTGTCGTAGGGCGCGCCCACAATCATCCGCTGGACGTAGACGCCGGGCAAGTGGATGCAATCGGAGTCGAGCTCGCCCGCCTTGACCACTTCCTCAACCTCGACGACGCAGACCTTGCCGCAGGTCGCGGCGGGCAGGTTGAAATTGCGCGCGGTCTTGCGGAAGACCAGGTTGCCCGTCTCGTCCGCCTTCCACGCCTTCACGATGGCGAGGTCGGCGAAGATGCCGCGCTCCATGATATAGTCCTCCATCACGCCTTCGCGATTGGGGAACTGCGCCACCTCCTTGCCTTCGGCCACCTGCGTGCCGACGCCGGTCTTGGTGTAGAAAGCCGGGATGCCCGCACCGCCCGCGCGCATGCGTTCGGCCAGCGTGCCTTGGGGGCAGAATTCCACTTCCAGCTCGCCGGAGAGGAATTGCCGCTCGAATTCCTTGTTCTCGCCCACGTAGGAAGAGATCATCTTCTTCACCTGCTGCGTGCGCAGCAGCATGCCGATGCCTTCGTTGTCGATCCCGGCATTGTTGCTGGCGAAGGTGAGGTTCTTCACCCCGCTTTCCCGGATCGCGACCAGGAGCCGCTCAGGGATTCCGCACAGGCCGAAGCCGCCGCTGGCGATCAGCATGTCGTCGGTCAGCAGCCCGTCGAGGGCGGCGGCGGCGTCGGGATAAAGCTTCTGCATCGGGCCTCCGGAGCGTTTGGCACTGTGCCCGACTGTTAGGAGCGTGCCCTCGGCGTGTCACCCCCCAACGCCGGTGCACCGGGCGAGAGGGGTTTTGTGCTGCAATGCAATACATTCGAATGCGAAGTTCGCAGACTTCTCCCTAAAAAGGTGCAAATTCAATTATCTGCTTCTCAGTTGCAAAGGATGCAACCATGCTTCGTTCTTTCGCACTTGCGAGATGGTGCCGCTGCGCGCATATCTCCTCGTGCCTTTTAGGCATCCTCTCCCAAAACTTTCCGGCCCGGTTGGCTTGTCCGACCGGGCCTTTTTCTTGTCCCATGCCGGAAACCCCGCGCGCCGTGCCCGTTTGCAATCCTGAAGGGCGATCCCATCTCGCCCGCAGCGAATAACCATAACGAGGGACGGGCATTCATGGCCGACGACGCCGATACCGCGACACGAACCAACACCGTACGCCTGCAGGTTGCCGCCGCGCGGCAGGCCGAAAGCGGGCAGGGCATCGCCCGCATGCCGCGCTCCGCCTTCCAGGAGCTGGGCATCACCGAAGGCGACGTGGTCCAGATCGAAGGCAAGCGCACGACGGCGGCCATCGCGGTCGCCGCCCATCCGGAGGACGAGGCCCTCGCCGTGGTCCGCCTCGATGGCTTGCAGCGCGGCAATGCGGAAACCGGCAGCGGCGAGCATGTCGAGATTTCCCGCGCCGAATCGCGCCCCGCAACCCGCGTCGTCTTCGCCCCTGCGCGCCGCGAAATGCGCATCCAGGGGCCGCCCCAGGCGCTCAAGCGCAATTTCTTCAAGAAGCCGATCGTTACCGGCGACCTCGTCGCGACGCAGGGCCAGCAGCCGGTTGCCGACATGCCGCCGGAAATCCGCCGCATGTTCAACGCGCCCGCCTTTGCGCTGACGCAGATCCGCCTGCAGGTCGTCTCCACCAGTCCCAAGGGCATCGTCCATATCGACGAGGACACCGAGGTGGAGATGCGCGCCGAGTTCGAAGAACCGCGCGATGCCCGCGCGATCATCAACTACGACGATGTCGGCGGCATGGAAGGCACGATCCAGCAGCTGCGCGAGATGGTTGAGCTGCCGCTGCGCTATCCGGAGCTGTTCACCCGCCTCGGCGTCGATCCGCCGCGCGGCGTCCTGCTGCATGGCCCGCCCGGAACCGGCAAGACCCGGCTCGCCCAGGCGGTCGCCAACGAAAGCGATGCCGAATTCTTTGTCATCAACGGCCCGGAAATCATGGGCTCGGGCTATGGCGAAAGCGAGAAGCGGCTGCGGGAGGTGTTCGAGGAAGCGACCCGCGCCGCGCCCGCAATCATCTTCATCGACGAAATCGATTCCATCGCCCCCAAGCGCGACCGTGTGCCGGGCGAGGCGGAGAAGCGCCTCGTCGCCCAGCTGCTCACGCTGATGGACGGGCTGGAAGCGCGCGCCAACGTGGTCGTCATCGCCGCCACCAACCGGCCCGACGCCATCGACGAGGCGCTGCGCCGCCCCGGCCGGTTCGACCGCGAGATCATCATCGGCGTGCCGGACGAAGGCGCGCGGCTGGAAATCCTGCAGATCCACACCCGCGGCATGCCACTGGGCGACAAGGTGGACCTGAAGGAACTGGCCAAGGCGACTTACGGCTTCGTCGGCGCGGATATCGCCGCGCTGGGCCGCGAGGCGGCGATCGAGGCGGTGCGGCGGATCATGCCGAAGCTGGACCTCGACGAGCGGACCATCCCGCCCGAAGTGCTGGAAGAGCTCAGCGTCACGCGCGAGGATTTCATGAGCGCGCTCAAGCGGGTGCAGCCTTCCGCCATGCGCGAGGTCATGGTGCAGGTGCCCGACATCGGCTGGGCCGACATCGGCGGGCTCGACGATGCGCAGGAGAAGCTGCGCGAAGGCGTGGAGCTGCCGCTGCGCAATCCCGATGCCTTCCGCCGGCTGGGCATCCGCCCGGCGACCGGCTTCCTGCTTTATGGCCCCCCGGGTACCGGCAAGACCTTGCTCGCCAAGGCGGTTGCCAAGGAAGCGGAGGCCAATTTCATCTCGGTGAAATCGAGCGACCTCCTCTCCAAGTGGTACGGCGAGAGCGAGCAGCAGATCAGCCGCCTGTTCGCCCGCGCGCGGCAGGTTGCGCCCTGCGTGCTCTTCATCGACGAGATCGACAGCCTGGTGCCCGCGCGCGGGACCAGCGGCAACGAGCCACAGGTCACCGCCCGTGTGGTCAACACCATCCTCGCCGAAATGGACGGGATGGAGGAGATGCAGTCTATCGTCGTGATCGGCGCGACCAACCGGCCGACGCTGGTCGACCCCGCGCTGCTGCGCCCGGGTCGCTTCGACGAGCTGGTCTATGTCGGCACGCCGGACCGGAAGGGCCGCGTCCACATCCTCAAGATCCACACGCGCAACATGCCGCTGGCGGACGATGTCGACCTCGACAAGGTGGCGCAGGAAACGGCGCGCTTCACCGGGGCGGACCTGGAAGACGTGGTGCGCCGCGCCGGCCTCAACGCCATCGGCCGCAGCGGCGAAGCGGCGGACACGGTCACTATGGCCGACTTCGACGGGGCGCTGGAGGACAGCCGCGCCACCGTGACGTCGAAGATGGAGGAAGAATACCGCAAGATGCGCGGCGAGCTGAAGAAGCGCGCGGCGGAAATCATGCCGATCGGCTTCCTGTCCGACGGGATGCTCACCCCCACGCGCGACCGCAAGCACGGCGGCGATGCAGCGGACGAGGAGGCTGCACCCGAAGAGGGCTAGGGCCAGGGCTGGCCTAGGGGCCGGACGATCAGGCGCCGGCCACGCGCTGGTTGGCCGATTCCACTTCCAGCCGGTGGCGGATCAGCGCCTCCGGCTGGTTTGCCTTCAGCCAGCCGATCATGTGTTCGCGCACGTCGCAGCGCAGCTGGAACAGGTCGCCGATGGTGTTGGAACTGAGGCCCAGCCGCAGCTCGATGCTTTCGGGATGCGCCTCGGTCATAACCATCTGCACCGTGCGCTGGTCCCACAGCGGATGGGCCTGTACGTAACGCTGGAATTCCTCGCGGATCGGCTCGATCTCGGCGATGGGGTCGAGGTGCAGCATGACCGGCCCGGTCAGCTTTTCCGACTTGCGAGACCAGTTCTCGAAGCTCTGGTCGAGGAACTGGTTGGTCGGCACCACCACCGCGCGTTCGTCCCACGTGCGCACGATGACGAAGCTCATGCGGATTTCCTCGACGCGCCCGGTGTGGCCGTCGATCACCACGAGGTCGCCGATGCGCAGCGGTTCGGTAATCGCCATCTGCAGGCCCGCGATGAGCGATTTCAGCGCGGGCTGCGCGGCGGCGCCGATCGCCAGCGCGGCCAGGCCGGCGGACGCGAGCAGCGTCGTGCCGATGGAGCGGACGCCGGGGATCGTCAGCAGCATCAGGCCCACGGTGATGAAAACGATGGCAAAAGTCGCGGTGCGGCTGAAGATGGCGAGGCGCGTCCGGCGGCTGCGCACCGCGACGGGATCGTGGCTCGTCTCCAGCCGGAACTCGAGCGCGGCAGTGAACGACTTGACCAGCGTGTAGGCGATCCAGCCGAGCAGCGCCGGGCGCAGGAACTGGCCGAGCGGCTCCCACACGGCGGACAGCGCCGGGTTTGCCTGCGCGACGATGGTGACAGCAATGGCAATCAGCGACCATTTGATCGGGCGGCGGATCTGTTTGACCACCATCTCGTCCACCGTCGTTTCCGACATGGCAGTCAGCTTCAGGATCACCGCGAAGACGATGCGGTAGAAGATATAGGCGATTGTCACCGCGACCAGCAAGGCGAGGGCGGCCATGGCCACCTCGTCCCAAGCGATGGTCCAGTTGGCGGGATTGTAGCGTTCGAACATGGCGGCGCCCTTAAAGAATGGCCGCGCTCACATCAATGCGCGGCGTCCCAGCTGGGCCCGGTGCCGATCTCTATGCCGAGCGGTACGCTGAGCTCCACGGCGGGCAGGGCGGCTTCGGCCATGACGCGCTCGATCACCGGGCCGGCGGCGGCAACGTCGCCTTCCGGCAGCTCGAACACCAGCTCGTCGTGCACCTGCAACAGCATGCGTACATTGGGCAGGCCGGCGTCGGCGAGGGCGGGGAGCATGCGCACCATGGCCCGCTTGATGATGTCGGCGCTGGTGCCTTGGATCGGCGCGTTGATCGCGGCGCGCTCGCTGCCCTGCTGTTCGGCCTGGTTCTTGGAATTGATGCGCGGGAACCACGTCTTGCGCCCGAACAGCGTTTCGGAATAGCCGCGCGCCCGCACCGTCTCCATCGTTTCGGCGATGTAGCGCTGGATGCCGGGGAAACGCTCGAAATAGCGGTCTATCATCGCCTGCGCCTCGTCCGCCTCCACGCCCAGCCTTCCGGCCAGTCCCCAGCGCGAAATGCCATAGAGAATGGCGAAGTTGATCGTCTTCGCCTGGGCCCGGGTATCGCGCGTGACCTCGCCGTACATTTCCTGGGCGGTGCGGTTGTGGATGTCCTCGCCTTTCGCGAAAGCATCCTTCAGCGCGTCGACATCGGCCATGTGCGCCGCCAGCCGCAATTCGATCTGGCTGTAGTCGGCGGCGAGCAGCACGTTGCCCTTTTCCGGCACGAACGCCTCGCGGATCTGGCGGCCGATGGCGGTGCGGATCGGGATGTTCTGCAGGTTCGGATCGGTCGAGGAGAGGCGCCCGGTCTGCGCGCCGACCAGGCTGTAGCTGGTGTGGACACGGCCGGTATCGGGATTGATCGCGGCCTGCAGCGCGTCGGTATAGGTGCTGCGCAGCTTGGTCAGCTGGCGCCATTCCAGCACCTTGCGCGCGATCGGCACGCCTTGCGCTTCCAGCTTCTCCAGCGTGGCCTGGTCGGTCGAATACTGGCCGCTCTTGCCCTTGCGCCCGCCCTTGTGGCCCATCTTGTCGAACAGGATGTCGCCCAGCTGCTTGGGGCTGCCGATGGTGAACTCCTCGCCCGCCAGTTCGTGGATCTCGCCTTCCAGCCGGTCGGTTTCCTTCGCGAATTCGCCCGACAGCTTCGCCAGCCGGTCGCGGTCCACCTTGATGCCTTCGCGCTCCATCCGGGCGACGACCGGGATCAGCGGGCGGTCGACGCGTTCGTAGATCGTTACCGCGCCTTCGGGGGCCATGCGATAGGACAGGTGCTGGTGGAGACGCCAGGTCACGTCGGCATCCTCGGCGGCGTATTCGGTCGCCTTGTCCAGCGGCACCTCGCCGAAGGGGATTGCCTTCTTGCCGGTGCCGCAGATGTCCTTGAACTTGAGGCAGGTATGGCCGAGGTGGCGTTCGGCCAGCTCGTCCATCCCGTGCCCGCCGCCGATCCCGTCGAGCGAGCGCCCGGCGTCCAGTACGAAGCTTTCGATCATCGTGTCGTCGATGGGCGCAACCGCGATCCCGTGGCGGGCGAGCACAATGAGATCGTATTTGATGTTCTGCCCGATCTTAAGCACCGCATCGCTTTCCAGCAGCGGCTTGAGCTTCGCGAGCGCGACGTCGCGGTCCACCTGCCTGGGCTTCTCGGCGAACATGTCTTCGCCGCCGCCGCCTTCGTTGAAATGGGCGAGCGGGATGTAGCAGGCCTCGTTCGCGCCGACAGCGAGGCTGATCCCGACGAGGTCGGCGGAAATGGCATCGAGCGCGCTGGTTTCGGTATCCACCGCCACCGCATGGGCGGCAAAGGCGCGCGCGATCCATCCATCCAGCGCATCCTCGTCCTGCACGCATTCATAAGCGGAGCGGTCGACGGCGGGAAAATCCGGCAACGGCTGGCGCGCGCCGTCAGCCTGCGCTTCGGCGGCTTTCGTATCCGCCTTTGCCGGGTCGAGATTGGTCGTGCGCGCCGGGCTGCCGGAGCCGGCGTCGAGCCGCTTGAGCAGCGATGTGAAGCCGTGCAGGGTGAGGAATTCGGCCAGCGGCCCGGCCGGAATGCCGTCCAGCTTCATGTCGTCGAGCGGGATCGGCAGCGGGCAGTCGGAGCGCAATTCCACCAGCTCGCGGCTCAGCATCGCCATGTCGCGCCCTTCAATCAGACGCTCCTTCAGCTTGGACTTCTTCATCTCCCCGGCCGAATCGAGAGCAGCTTCCAGCGTGCCGTTCTCGGAAATTAGTTTGCTCGCCGTCTTCGGGCCGACGCCGAAGATGCCGGGGATGTTGTCCACGCTGTCGCCCATCAGCGCCAGGACATCGCCCAGCTGCTCCGGCTTCACGCCGAATTTTTCCTCGACCTCGGGGATGTAGATGCGCGCGTCCTTCATGGTGTCGAGCATGTCGATCTTGGCGCCGTCCTTTTCGCCCACCAGCTGCATCAGGTCCTTGTCGGACGAGACGATGGTGACATCGAAGCCGGCATCCTGCGCCGCGCGGGCATAGCTCGCGATCATGTCGTCTGCTTCTACGTCGGGTTCTTCGACCATCGGCAGGCTGAACGCGCGGGTGGCATCGCGGATGAGGGGGAACTGCGGCACCAGGTCTTCTGGCGGGTCGGGCCGGTGCGCCTTGTATTCGGGATAGATGTCGTTGCGGAAAGACTTGCTCGACTTGTCCAGCACCACGGCGAGATGCGTCGGGCCATCCGCCTTGTCGAGGTCGTCCGCCAGCTTCCACAGCATCGTGGTGTAGCCATAGACCGCGCCCACCGGCGTGCCTTCTGGGTTGGTCAGCGGAGGCAGGCGGTGATAGGCCCGGAAGATATAGGCCGACCCGTCGACCAGGTAGAGATGCTGCTTGCTGTTGTCGCTCATGGCGGCGGTGCTAGCAGTGCGCGGGGCCGAGGTCAGCCGGATTTCGCGGGCTGTCGGGCTTGGAAGCTTCGAATCGCGACACAATCTGCCATAATTGTGCCACCGCCTGTGTATAAATGCGCCGAATCGAGCCCAAGAATCGCGGAAAACTGCGATTCTGCGCATAGGGCTTGCATTGCCACATTTCCGCCTTTATTTAGGGAGCGTGTCCTGCGGCTTCGCAGGCTCCGCCCACAACGCCGCGGCATCCGCCCGGCGGGGCGATTTAAAATCGCTGTTCAAGGAAATTGACCTATGCGTAAGATCGTTCTGGCCGCTGTGGCCACCACCGCCCTGTCGCTCGCCGCTTGCTCGGAAGGCACCGAAGAGTCCGCAGAAGCAACCGTCGATTCGGCTGCTGCTGACATGGAAGCCAACACCGACGCAATGGCTGCTGAAGGCGAAGAAATGGCTGCCGAAGGCGAAGCTGCTGTCGAAGAAGCTGCTGTCGAAACCGAAGCAGCCGTCGAAGGCGAAAGCGAAGCTGAAGCTGCTGCTGAATAAGCCGCAGACTCACTTTCGAGTTTTCGGGAAGGGCGTGGCCGCAAGGCCGCGCCCTTTCTTTTTGCGCCAGCGGTGGAAGTACGAACGGTGTGGGCCGCAGGCCTGTTGACCGGTCAGTTGGCGTAGGTGGCGGAGGTCCAGACGCGGGCCGGCTGCTGGTATCCGTCGAACACTTCCTTCGCGATTTCCGCGATCCGCGCCTCGCGATTGCCGCGCGCGCCCTGGCCGGTGACGTAGATCGCCACCGCGATCGTCCGCCCGTCGGGGCCGGTAATCATGCCGATATCGCTCGACGTGTTGTTGAGCGATCCCGTCTTGTGGGCGACCGTGACGTAGCTCGGCATGCGGGCCGGGATGCGGCGCGTACCGGTGCGGCAACGCTCCATCGCCGAAATGATGACCCGCCGGCTGGAATCGCTCAGCCAGCGTCCCTGCCAGATTCCGCTCATCAGCTGGACCATCGCGCGCGGCGTCGCGCTGTCGCGCGGGTCGATGATGGTGGCAGGGTCGTATTCCCCGTCGTCGCGAACCAGCGTGGCGATGTCGCGGCTGAGGGTAAACTCGTCGATCCCAGCGCGGCGCATCCAGTCGTTGACCGCCTGCGGCCCGCCGACGACGCGCAGCAGCGCATCGGTCGCCGGGTTGCTGGAGCGGGTGATCATCAGGTCGATCAGCTCGATCGCGCTGAGATAGTCCCCGGTGCGCACCGGCGCGACGGACGAACTGAACTTGGCCGAGCGGGTCGGGTGCAGCAGCGGGAATTCGCTCGTCAGGCTCCAGCGGCCTTGGTCGACCCCTTCGAGGAACGTCGCGGCAATCGCGATCTTGCTGGTGCTCGCCATCGGGAAACGCTGGTCGCCGAGGACCGATACAGTCTCACCGCTTTGCAAATCCATTGCGAACACGCCGATGCGGCCACGCGACCCGTCGGCAATGGCGGCGATCCGGCGTTCGAGCTCGCTGCGGTATTGCGCGCTGAAATCGGCCGGGGCGCGCACTTCGGTGCCGAGCGAGGCATCGAACGTGGCCTTGAGATCGTCGGCCGCGGCAACTGCCGGCAGGCCAAGGGCGGCGCCCATCGCGCCAAGGGAAAGGAAGAGTTTGCGCAAGGTGGAAGAGGTCATGATTCGCAAGCTATCAGATTGGTTATTGGCAGAATATTAACCGCAACGGCCCGCCGCGCACAATGGATGCGCGACGGGCCGATTCCTTTAGCCCGACGAAACGATGTTACGGCGGTGGTCTCAGGCGACAGCGATGGCCTTTGCAATCTTGTCGGCGGGTTCGCCGGTCATGGTCTTGTCGACCTCGCCGACCAGCTTTTCTTCCAGCTTGCCGTGGTAATGGCGGCGCATTTCGCCGAGCGACTTGGGGTCGGCGATCACCACCAGCTTCTCGATCGTGCCGTCCAGAGCGGCGCGGTTCAGCCATTCGGCTGCGGCGGTCGCGTGGGCGAGTTCTTCCAGGTCCGTCCGGCCGTGACGCTGGCTGACCGGGTCCTGGTGCTTGACGCCGGCACTGAAGTTCTCGCCTTCGACCGAAACCTCCTGCGCGCCTTCAAGGCGCGGTTCGGCCGAGCTGCCGGCGTTGCGGAACAGCACGAAGCGTTCCCCGTCGACAACGGCGACATGCGATTTGTGCGGCAATTCCATTCAGTTTCTCCTCATCTGGAATGATGTCTTCGACGAACCAACGATGCTCGCCGACCAAAGTTGCATCGCCGCTTGACGAGCGGGGGCCAAGGCGTGCCTATGTCGCGCCGAGCTGGGAGAATATTTATGACAACCAAGACCCTTCGGCGCGCCAGCGCCGGTATGACCATTGCCGCCATGCTGATGGCCGGTACCGCCATGGCGCAGGACGTGCCGATCGTGCAGCCGGGCGCCCCGGGCGCGCAGGGACGCGCGCTGAGCGCGGACGAGGCGACGCAGATCGCCGACACCCGCTTCATCGAGGCGGACGGGCATTTCCTCCAGGCCATGATCCCGCACCATCGCCAGGCCACCGTCCTGTCGGAACTGGTCGACGGGCGCACCAGCAACGATGACGTGATCACGATCGCGAACCGTATCCTTGCCGGGCAGGCGGACGAGATCGCCTTCATGAACACCTGGCTGGCCGATCGCGGCTTCGCCGTTCCCGCCGCCAGCGGCCCCCACGCGATGCACGCGATGCATGGCGGCTTCGCGATGCAGGGCATGGCCTCGGCCGAGGATATCGCCCGGCTGGCGAGCCTCAGCGGGACCGAGTTCGACCGCCTGTTCCTGCAGCTGATGACCGCGCACCACATGGGCGCGATCACCATGGTGGACGAGCTCTTCTCCACCCCCGGCGCGGCCTACGACCCGCAGCTCTACAGCTTCACCAGCGACGTGAAGAACGACCAGTCGAGCGAGATCGAGCGGATGAACGTGTTGCTCGCCGGCCTTTCGGAAGATCCGCGCGCGGGCCTTTCTGCCGGCTTCCGCGATGCGGGCACGGCGATTTCGAACATGACGCTGCTCGCCAGCCTGCCCAAGCCCGCCGGCTTCTTCGATGCGGACAACCCCGCCGGCCTGCCGCTCGCCAGGCAGCGCGCGATGGCCGCAGCCGAAGGCGAAGCGAGCGAGGCGACCGCAGAGGACCCCGCCGCCGGCACCGAATGGAGTCCGCGCAGCCCGCTGTTGAGCTTCAGCCAGACCGACATGGCGTTCCAGGACGACATCATGGTCGCGGGCAATTACCACGGCTTCAACATCTATCGCCTGACCGACGATGCCGCGCCGCAGCTGATCAGCTCGGTTGTCTGCCCCGGCGGGCAGGGCGACGTCTCGATCGCGGGCGACCTCCTCATCATGTCGGTCGAACAGACCCGCGGCCGCGTCGATTGCGGCCGGCAGGGCGTGGACGGCGATGTGAGCGCAGAGCGTTTCCGCGGCCTGCGCATCTTCGACATTTCGGACCTGACGGCGCCGGTGCAGGTCGGGCAGGTGCAGACCTGCCGCGGCTCGCACACCCACTCCATCGTCAGCGCCGATGCCGACCGGCTGGTCATCTACAACTCCGGCACCGCGCGCGTGCGGTCCGGCGAGGAACTGCCCGGCTGCACCGAAATCCCGGGCGGCGACGGCACGTCCTACTTCAGCATCGACGTGATCGAAGTGCCGGTGGCCAATCCCGCCGCCGCGCGCATCGTGCGCAGCCCGCGCGTCTTCGCCAACCAGGAAACGGGCGAGGTCGCGGGCCTGTGGACCGGCGGCGACCACGGCAACGGCACGCAGGACACCTACCGGACCGACCAGTGCCACGACATCACCGTGTTCCCGGCCAAGAACATCGCCGCGGGCGCGTGTTCGGGCAACGGTATCCTGATGGACATCACCGATCCGCTGAACCCCGTCCGCCTCGACGCCGTGACCGATCCGGGCTTCGCCTACTGGCACTCCGCCACGTTCAACAACGACGGCAGCGTGGTGCTGTTCACCGACGAGTGGGGCGGCGGTGGCCGTCCGCGGTGCCAGGCCGGCGACCGGATGGATTGGGGCGCGGACGCGTTCTATTCCGTCGAAGGCCGTGCGCTGGTGCAGCAGGGCAAGTTCAAGATGCCCGCGCCGCAGAGCGACAAGGAAAACTGCGTCGCGCATAACGGTTCGATCATCCCGGTGCCGGGCCGCGATATCTTCGTGCAGGCTTGGTACCAGGGCGGCATCAGCGTGATCGACTTCACCGATCCCGCCAACCCGTTCGAAATCGCCTTCTTCGACCGCGGTCCGGTGTTCGAACCGCGCCTGACGATGGGCGGCTACTGGTCGGCCTACTGGTACGACGGCAAGATCTACGGCACGGAAATCGCCCGCGGCCTCGACGTGTTCGAATTGACGCCGAGCGAGTTCCTGACCCAGGCCGAGATCGACGCCGCCAAGGCAGCGATCTATCCCGGCGGCGTCTTCAACCCGCAGACGCAGACGCAGGTCACCTGGCCGCAGGACGCGATCGACGCGGTCAACGAAAGCCGCAACGGGGGCTGATTTGCCGCACGCGGGTGCGCGTCAGAACCAGGCGCGCACCCCGGCAACCAGCGCGATCCCGTCCGGATCGCGCCCGTCGGCACGGGCGAAATCCGCCGTGCGGCCGAGGGCCGCCTCGTAGGAAAGGCCCACGTATGGGGCGAATTCGCGCGCGATTTCATAGCGTAGGCGCAGCCCCGCCTCGACCTTCGTGATGCCGGAGCCCAGATCGAGCTCCGGCACATCCTGCGCGGCAAGTCCGATCTCGATGCGCGGTTGCAGGACGAGGCGCTGGGTTATCAGCTGGTCGTATTCCGCCTCGACCCGCGCGGTGAGGTCGCCCTCGTCCGACAGGAAGGCGGCCGCATCCACTTCGAACATGTAGGGCGCGAGGCCCTGAACGCCGGCGACGAGGTAGGTGCGGTCGAGCGGCGCGAAATCGTATCGCGCGCCCAGTTGCAGGTCGAAAAACGGGCCGATGGCGTGGCTCCACAGCGCCTGGACCTCGCCGCTTTCCAGTCCTCCGCCGAATTCCCCTTCGCCTTCGGACTTCAGGAACAGGCGATCGATATCGCCGCCGTACCAACCCTGCACGTCCCACAGGTAAAGGTCCTCATCGCCCGCGCGATATTCCAGCCGCTCCGCCATCAGCGTGCCGAAAGCCTGGCCGCCGTTCTCCTGCGCCAGCTGCTCGCGCGCCCGTTCCATCGCAGCCTCGCCCCAGATGGCGTCGGCAGCGTGGCGCGGGCCACCGAAAGCGCGCGGCGGTGGCGGGGCTTCCGGGACGGAAGCCATCGCACCCCCCATCGCATGGCCGGCATGCGGATCGCCTTGAGCGGGGATCGCTCCCTCCATCCTGTGACCGGCGTGCGGATCGTCAGCGTCCTTCGGCGGACACTGGTCGGGCGGCAGGTGGCCCATCGCGCAATGGTCCATTTCGTGCGGCGCGGCAGGCGGGTGCTGCGCGTGGTCCTGCGCGACCGCGGGCGCGGACAGGCTGATCAGCATCGCGGCTGAAAGGATCGGCAGGCTGCGCATCATCCGGCCTCCGGGAAGGGGCGCACGGTGACCACCTGCATCATACCGGCATGCATGTGGAACAGCAGGTGGCAATGGAAAGCCCAGTCGCCGGGCTCGTTCGCGGTAAGATCGAACGTCGCCTTGCTGCCCGGCTGCACGACCAGCGTGTGCTTCAGCGGCTGGTGCGCTTCGCCCGCTCCGTTGACCAATTCGAAGAAATGGCCGTGCAGGTGAATGGGGTGGGCCATCATCGTGTTGTTGACCAGCGTCACGCGAACCCGCTCGTCGAACCCGAAACGGATCGGGTCGTCGGTGACGGAGGTGAAGACCTTGCCGTCGAAGGACCACATGTAGCGTTCCATGTTGCCGGTGAGGTGGATTTCCATTTCCCGTTCGGGCGGCCGCACCGAATTGGGGCGCATGGCCTTGAGATCGGTATACCGCAGCACGCGGTGGTCGACGCTGTCGAGCCCGAGTCCGGGAAAATCCATCCGGTCCACCGGCATCGGGGCTACCATGTCGACCCCCGGCCCGGCCTCGACATCGGGCGGCAAAATATCGGGCTTGCGCATGTCGTGGTCCATCGCGCCCATGGCGTGACCGGCGGGATGGTCCATGCCCGAAGCCATGCTCCCGTCGTTACCGGCCATCTCTCCGCTGGCTGCCATTCCGGAATGGTCCATCGCCATGCCCATGTCGGCCATGGTTAGCGTCGGCACTTCGCGCAGCGGGGGTACGATGCCCTTCCGGCCGCTCTCGCTAGTCAGCGTGGCGATACCCATGCCGCTGCGATCCATCGCCTCCGCCACGATGGTGTGCGCGCCCGCGCCCGGCTCGACGACGACGTCGTAGGTTTCCGCCGTGCCGATCTGCAATTCGTCGACGACGACATCCTGCACGTCCTGACCGTCGGCCTGGATCACGGTCATCGGGACACCGGGCAGGCGGACGTTGAAGAACGTCATCGCGCTGCCGTTGATGATCCTCAGCCGCACCCGCTCTCCCGGTGTGAAGAGGTACTCCAGGTCGTCCAGCGGTCCGTGGCCGTTGACAAGATAGGTATAGGTCGAACCCGTGACGTCAGAAATGTCGCGCGGGTTCATTCGCATGCCGCCCCACATCATGCGGTCGGACACCGGCATGTCGCCTTCGGTCGCGGTCTGCTTGGTGTAATTGAAATAGCCTTCCGACACCTTCAGCTTGCGCATGATCTCGTGCGGATGCATCGGCGTGAATTCGCTCAGCAGGACCACGTAATCTCGGTCGAAGCGGGCATCGGAACCGTCTGCCGCTTCCACCACGATCGGCCCGTAATGGCCCATCTGTTCCTGCAGGCCGGAATGGCTGTGCCACCAGTATGTGCCCGCCTGCCGGATCGGGAATTCGTAGGTGAACGTCTCGCCCGGGCGGATACCGGGGAAGCTTACACCCGGCACGCCGTCGAACTGGAACGGGACCAGCAGGCCGTGCCAGTGGATGGAACTGTCCTCGTCCAGCGTGTTGGTGACGTCGAGCCGCACGTTTTGCCCCTGGCGCAGGCGGACAAGCGGGCCGGGCACGGTGCCGTTGACCGTGACCGCATGGCCGCTGCGCCCGCCGGTGCGGAAGGTGCTTCGCCCGATGGTGAGGTCGATGCTTTCGCCCGAAACCGTGCCGGGGCCCTTGCCGGCCTCCGCCATGTTCGCCCCGCGCGCCCATGCCGGCATGGCGAGGCCGGCTCCGGCTAGGCCGGCGCTGCCGAGCATGAAATTGCGGCGGGACAGGATTGCGCTTCGGTTCATGGGCCTTCTTCGCTTTGCTTCGGAACTGACCGGTGGGTGTCATGCATTTGGTTGGAGGCAACAACGATAACAAGGGGAAGCGCGATGGCCGATGAACGCGGCACCAGCCACGGCGGACACGAAGGCAATTACGGACGGTTCATGGCGATGGTGGGCACCTCTACCGTCATCATGCTCGGCCTGATGTATCTCAACACCTATGCGCTGGACCATGTGTTCTGGAGCGAGACGCGGCTCTGGATGATGTTCGTCATGGGCGCGGTGATGGCGGTCGTGATGCTCGCCTTCATGTGGGGCATGTACCGTAACCGGGCGAAGAATTGGATCATCATCGGCGTGTCGGCGGTGACCTTTGCGCTCGCCCTGTTCCTCGTGCGCAGCCAAGTGACGGTGGACGACAGCGATTACATGTCGGCCATGATCCCGCACCATTCGATCGCCATCATGACGAGCGAACGGGCGGGTATCGAGGACGTGCGCGTGCGCAAACTGGCCAACGACATCATCCGTGCCCAGCGCAGGGAAATCGACGAGATGCGCTGGCTGCTGGAGGATATCGAAGCCAACGGCATCGCCGCGACCGAGGCGGACGCGGCCGCGCGGCCCGTCCCCGCCTTCGAGGGCAAGGTTAATCCGGGTACGCCCACTCCCGGAGAATAGGACCGGTCAGCTTCCCGGTAATCAGCCCCGGATCTGCGCGATGGCCTGCTCGATCTGGTCGCGGGAATAGGGCTTGGTGATGACATGCACGTCGGCGAATTCCGCCGGCAGCACGTCGCCCGCGCCGTAGCCCGATGCGAAGAAGAAGGGCACGCCCTTCTCGCGCAGCTTTTCCGCGATCGGCAGGCTGGTCTCGTCGCCCAGGTTGAAATCGAGCATGGCGATGGTGATGCCTTCGTCCAGCGCCCGCAGCGCGGCATTGTTGCTGGCGGCCAGCACCACTTCGCCCACGCCCATGTCGCGCAGCTGGTCTTCGGCGTCGAGCGCGATCAGCATGCTGTCCTCGACCAGCAGCATCCGCTCCTTGCCGAGCGGGATGGAGCGGACATCGGGCTTTTCGGCCGACGCCGTTTCAACCTGTTCATCCTCGATGACCACGACGTGCTTGGCAGGAACGGTGAAGCAGGCTTCGATGCCGCTCGTCTTGTACTCGATCGCCGATTCGCCGCCCAGTTCGTGCGGGATGGAGTTGTTGATGATGGTGGTGCCGAAGCCCTGTCGCTCCGGCTTCTGCACGGCCGGGCCGCCCTTCTCGCGCCAGTTGAGCACCAGGTTCTTGTCGTCGTCGCAATGCCAGTCCAGCGCGATGGTGCCGCTGTCGCTCAGCGCGCCGTACTTCGCAGCGTTGGTGGCGAGTTCGTGGATAACCAGCGCCATGATCGGGATGGCTTCGGGCAGGATGGAGACGTCCGGCCCGTCCATCGTAACCCGCTGTTTCGTGGGCGACATGTAGGCCTGCAGCTCGACTTCGAACAGCGTGCGCAGCGGGGTCGGGGCCCAGTTTTCCGCCGTCAGCATGTCGTGCGCGGTGGCGAGCGCCTTCACCCGGCTTTCCAGCGTATCGACGACGTCGGAAATGCTGCCTTCTTCGCGCTTGGTCTGGCTCATCAGCGCGCGGATCAGGGCGAGGATGTTGCGCACGCGGTGATTGAGCTCGGCGATCAGCAATTTCTGCTGCTCGGTCGCCTTGCGCCGATCCTCGCTTGCCGCTTCGCTCAGCCGCAGGACGATTTCCAGAAGCGTGCTGCGCAGCGAAGTCGCAACCCGCACTTCGGACAGATTGAAGGGTTTCGACTGCCCGGTCACCGTCTGCTTCCAGGCCTCGAAGCTCTTGCGCGGGGTCAGTTCCAGACCGTCTTCGGTCTGGGTGACGTGCTTCGCCTGCTCACCGGCCCAGCGCACGGAGCGCAATTGCTCCTCGCGGAACAGCACCATGTAATCGCGCGGGCGTCGCGAAATCGGGATCGCGAGGAAGCCGGCAGCGGGCGTGTCGAGCTCTTCGCCGCCGAGGTAGGTCGACAAATTGTGCGAATGATGGATGATCTGCGCTTCGCGTGTGTTGAGCGTGTCGACCAGGCGCTGGAAAATGCCCTCGTTCGGGTGGATGCCGGCCGACGACATCTCGCCTTCCATGTGGACCATGATGCCGTCGCATTCGATCGCATCGTCCATCATCTGAAGCAGCCATTCGGCGTCGAGCAGCTTCGTGGGATCCTGCGCCGCCGCGGTCATCACCCGGTTGCCGACGTGGCGGGCCTTGGATTCGTAATCCGTGCTCTCGGCGTTGATCCGGCTTTCGAGCTGGAGCGAGAAGATCTGACCGAACAGTTCGGCCGCGCTCCGCTCCGCAAAGGACGGCATGTGCGGCTGGTGGTGGTGGCAGGCGATCAGCCCCCACAGCTTGCCGTTGACGATGATCGAGATCGAAAGCGACGCAGCCACGCCCATGTTGCGCAGGTATTCGAGATGGATCGGGGAAACCGCGCGGTAGAGCGCCAGCGACAGGTCGAGCGGTTCGCCCTCGCCGCGCTGCACGATGGGCACCTGCTCCGCCGTCGCATCGCCGATGATGCGGAACGTGTTGCGCACATACAGCTTTCGCGCCTGCTGCGGGATGTCGGTGGAAGGGAAGTTGAGGCCGAGGAAGCTCTCGAACCCGCGCGCGACGGACTGCGCCACCACCTCGCCGCTTTCGTCGGCGGCGAAGCGATAGATCATCACCCGGTCGAAGCCGAGCAGCGCGCGGGCCTGCCGGGCGCATTCGTTGAGCAGGGTGTCGACGTCGCGGCTGGCGGCCAGCCGGCCGAGGATGTTGCGAGTGGTGGAGGACACCTCGACCTGGTCGCCCTTCGACCGCTCCGCCTCCAGCACGACCGAGCGGCCGGAGAAATGCAGCGCAAGGTCGAACAGCGAACCGTCTTCCAGCAGCGGCACGGCGAATAGCCGCTCCACCGAATCCTTGCCGCGCAGCATGGAAATCCGGTCGCGGACGAGGTCGACGGCCTGCTTGGCGAAGACATCGGGCAGGGATTTGCCGAGCATGTCTTCGGGCGCGATGCCGAGGAATTTCTCCGTGTTGGCGGCGCGCTGGACCAGCCAGTCGGCGCTGAGCGCGACGAGGAAACCGATGTCCTGGATCCCGCCCGGGATGTGGATCGGCTCGCGGTCGCAATTGGTGATGCCGATCGCGGCGTCGCGGGGGAGCATTTCGGTCAAGTCGTCGGTCCTGCAAAAGTGTTCGCCGCCTCGCGGAAGAGGCGGAAGGTCGCGCGTGCGCCGTCCTCGACATCGGCGAGCCATTGCGGCCCGTGGCGGCGCGCCTCGTCTTCCAGCGCGGCGCAGAATTCCTGCCACGGTCTCATGTCGTCGGTTCCCGCTTCGGCGTTGCCGGACAGATAGCGCGTGGGATTACCCTTGGCGACCTGCCGCGCGAGGATTTGCCCGCCCAGGCGCGATCCCTCCAAAACGTATTGCGCGCCCCAGACGTGTGCGTCGCCCGAAAGGGCGGGCTGCTCCATCGCCGAAGGACACGCAGCGTCGCCCAGATCGGCGAGGTCGGCTTCAAGGAGAGTGCGGCGCGATGCGTGGTTTTGCCAGCCACGGCCCTCCATCGGCGCTTCCAAGGCGGCAAGCGCGCTGGCGTGGGCTTGCAGGAACGCGCGATATGCGGCTGGCTTCGACAGGTCGAACGGCGCGAAAGCCGCTTCGGTTGCGTCGTGCTCCCCGCGCGTGACATCGCGCAGATGGAACCGCGCGCCGGTCCGCCGCGCGCGCACGCCGCCGCCTGCCGCGCCCGGCATGGCGGTGGATGGTTCCGGAATGGCGTGATGCGCGTTCATCGATCCCCGTCGGCCCTTAATGCACCAAATGGCAAAAAGTGCCTAAGCTTTTGGATGCTTGGCCGATTTTCGGTCCGTTTCCCTCGGGCGGGCAAGAAAAAGCCCGGCAGGATCGCTCCCGCCGGGCCCGTTTCTCGTGCGTGAGTGGTCGGGGGCTTAGAAGCCGCCCATTCCGCCCATGCCGCCCATGCCGCCCATGTCGGGCATGCCGCCACCGGCTGCCTTTTCCTCCGGAGCGTCCACGATGGCCGCTTCGGTGGTGATCAGCAGGCCGGCGACCGATGCTGCATCCTGCAGCGCGGTGCGGACGACCTTGGTCGGATCGACGACGCCGGCATTCACGAGGTTCTCGTAAGTGTCGGTCGCGGCGTTGAAGCCGAGGGTTTCGTCCTTGCCGTCGATCAGCTTGCCGGCAACCACCGCACCGTCATGGCCGGCGTTTTCGGCGATCTGGCGGACCGGCGCCTGCAGCGCGCGGCGAACGATGTCGATGCCGCGGGTCTGGTCGTCGTTGATGCCGGTTAGGCCGTCGAGCGCCGAGGAGGCATAGAGCAGGGCGGTACCGCCGCCCGGGACGATGCCTTCTTCCACGGCTGCGCGGGTTGCGTGCAGCGCGTCGTCGACGCGGTCCTTGCGTTCCTTCACTTCGACTTCCGAAGCGCCGCCGACCTTGATCACCGCAACACCGCCGGCGAGCTTCGCCAGGCGTTCCTGCAGCTTTTCACGGTCGTAGTCCGACGTGGTCGTTTCGATCTGGGCACGGATCTGCTCGACGCGGGCCTTGATGTCGGCTTCGTCGCCGGCACCGTCCACGATGGTCGTGTTGTCCTTGTCGATCGACACGCGCTTGGCCTGGCCGAGCATGTTCAGCGTGACGCTTTCCAGCTTGATGCCGAGGTCTTCGCTGATCAGCTCGCCCTTGGTCAGGATTGAGATGTCCTGCAGCATGGCCTTGCGGCGATCGCCGAAGCCCGGTGCCTTGACCGCTGCGACCTTCAGGCCGCCGCGCAGCTTGTTGACCACCAGCGTGGCCAGCGCTTCGCCTTCGATGTCTTCGGCGATGATGAGGAGCGGGCGACCGCTCTGCATCGCGGCTTCGAGCACCGGCAGCATGGCCTGCAGGCTGGACAGCTTGCCTTCGTTGATCAGGATGTACGGGTTTTCGAGCTCGACCGTCATCTTTTCGGGGTTGGTCACGAAATAGGGCGACAGGTAGCCGCGGTCGAACTGCATGCCTTCGACGACATCGAGTTCGAATTCGAGGCCCTTGGCCTCTTCCACGGTGATCACGCCTTCCTTGCCGACCTTGTCCATGGCTTCGGCGATACGCTCGCCAACTTCACGGTCGCCGTTGGCGGAAATGATGCCGACCTGCGCGATTTCCTCGCTGCCGGACACGTCCTTGGAACGGCCCGCCAGGTTTTCAACGACCTTGCCCACGGCGAGGTCGATGCCGCGCTTCAGGTCCATCGGGTTCATGCCGGCGGCGACCGACTTCATGCCTTCGGTCACGATCGACTGCGCCAGCACCGTGGCGGTGGTGGTGCCGTCACCGGCGAGGTCGTTGGTCTTCGATGCCACTTCCTTCAGCATCTGCGCGCCCATGTTTTCGAACTTGTCCTTCAGTTCAATTTCCTTGGCGACGGAAACGCCGTCCTTGGTGATGCGCGGTGCGCCGAAGCTCTTGTCGATCACGACGTTGCGGCCCTTGGGGCCGAGCGTGACCTTCACTGCGTTTGCGAGCGTGTCGACGCCGCGCAGGATGCCTTCGCGCGCGTCGCGGCTGAACTTTACGTCCTTGGCTGCCATGTTGGTTTCTCCGTTTGGAATGTCTTGGATTCGGGAATTGCGGCGGGCCTAGCCAATGGGCGGGGCCCGGAAGATCGTCAGGAAACGATCCCCATGATGTCGCTTTCCTTCATGATGATCAGGTCTTCGCCGTCGAGCTTGACTTCGGTGCCGGACCACTTGCCGAACAGGACGCGGTCGCCTTCCTTGACGTCGAGCGGGGTGACCGTGCCGTCTTCGGCCTTGGCGCCCGAACCGACGGCGACGATTTCGCCTTCGCTCGGCTTTTCCTTGGCGCTGTCGGGGATGATGATGCCGCCTGCCGTCTTCTCATCGGCTTCGATGCGGCGGACCAGAACGCGGTCGTGCAATGGACGAAATGCCATGTGAACCTCTTTCCTTAGCAAAGGTTGATGTGTCGATTGGCACTCCCGGATGGAGAGTGCCAGCGCCGCGCAGATGGGGCGGCGCCTTCACCGAGTCAACAGGTGCGGCGGCAAAAAAGTTTCGCGCTTTTCGCCGGGGCGTGGCGCATGTTGGACCGGCCGGGAGAACGCCCTTCAGGGCAGCGGGATTTGCGGCTCCGCCGGCTCTCCCGCCGCGCGATGAGTCAGGCCCAGCGTCTCGCGCCTCATCCACCGGCCCAGCAGCAGGATTGCCGCTGCGGCCAGCCCGGTCGCAAGCCCGATCCACACGCCGGTGCCCTCCAGCGGCGTGGCAAACCCCAGCGCCAGCGCCACGCCGAAGCCGGGCACCCAATAGGCGAACAGCGCGATCCACATCGACACGCGCGTGTCCTGCAATCCGCGCAGCGCGCCTGCGGCGACGGCCTGCACCCCGTCCGCCAGCTGGAAGGCCGCGGCGATGACGAGGTAGCGCAGGGCGAAGCCGACCAGCGCGGCGTTCTTGGCCGCGTCGGGATCGACGTAGATCGAAATCAGCGTGCGCGGCGCGAACACCATGAGCGCGGCGGTGCAGGCCATGAAGCCGGTGCCCACCGCAATCGCCGTCCAGCCCGCGCGGGCCATGCCCGCCGGGTCGCGCGCTCCGTAAAAATAGCCGACGCGGATCGTGGCCGCCTGGCCGATGCCGAAGGGCACCTGGAACATCAGCGCGGCGATCTGCAGCGCGATGGTGTGTCCGGCCAGCTCCGAAGTGCCGATGGCGCCCATCAGGAAAGCGGCCGCGCCGAAAATGCCCGCCTCTGCCGTGATCGTCAGCGCGATCGGCGTGCCGACGCGGGCAATCAGCCAGAACCGCTCCCAGTCCGGGGCCCACCACCGCCCGAAGATGCGGTAGCGGTGCATCCTGCGGTCCATGCGGATGGCAAGGACGTAGGCGAACATGACGAACAGCGACGTCGTCACCGTGGCGATGCCCGCCCCGACCAGGCCCAGCGCCGGCGCGCCGAGGTTGCCGAAGATGAAGGCGTAATTGGCGAGCGCGTTCACGCCCACGCCGATGCCGGTGATGACCGTGGCAAAAATCGGGCGGCCGAGCGCGGAAACGTAATTGCGCAGCACGTTGGCGAGCAGCATGGGAATCATCGAGAAGACGACCACGCCCATGTAGGTGTGGGCCATCGCGGCGATTTCCGGCTGTTGTCCGGTGGCGCGGGCGAGCGGGCCGATCAGCATCGACAGGCCCATGCCGATGACGCCGGTGATGACCGCCAGCCACAAGGCCATGCGGGTGGCGCGGCGCACCGGGCGCAAGGCGGGAGCGCGCTCGCCGAGTTCGGCGGCGATGACGGGGGCGACCGCGCCGGTCAGGCCGCAGAACGCCCACACGACGAGGCCGAACAGCGACACGGCCAGCGTCGATGCGGCCAGCTCGCTTTCGCCCAGCCGCGCGATGAAAATGACGTCAATCGCGTAGGTCAGCATCTGCAACAGGTTGGCGAGCGCCAGTGGCCAGCTCAGCCGTAACGTGGCCGCCAGCTCGGTTCGCCAGGGCGTGCGGCCCGGCGGCAAGGCTTCGATGCGCTGCATAAAGCCGGCCCGGATAGGCGCGGGCGCGGGCGGGCGATAGGGCGGGCAGGGCACGGCGCGAATTTTCGCTTCAGCTTGCGGCAAGCCGGCAACAGCGACATGGCAGCCCCATGAGATTTCGTTCCGCTATTTTTGCCCTTTTCGCCGGTCTCCTTACCTCCACTGCGCAGGCGCAAGAGGTCTATGGCGGCGTCTACGCTCACGAGGTCGAGACCCCTCTCACGTTTGCCGTCGAGGAAAGCGGCGTCGACCTCCAGTTCGGCTACCGCTTCGAACGCGAGGAGGCGCTGGATTTCATCGGTTCGCCGCAACCTTATCTGATTGCATCGCTCAACAGCGAAGGCGACACCAGCTTCGCCGGCGGCGGCCTCTCGTGGCAGGTGCCGCTCGGCCGCGCGGCCTATGTCCGGCCCGGACTGGGACTGGTGGTGCACGATGGCCCGTCGCTGCGCGTCAGCGAGGTCACCGGCAAGCGCACCGATCTCGGCAGCCGGGTGCTGTTCGAGCCGGAAATCGCCATCGGCGCCCGCCTGTCCGACCGGCTGTCGCTGGAGGCAAGCTGGGTCCACATCAGCCACGCGCGCCTGTTCAACGCCCAGCAGAACCCAGGCATCGACATGATGGGCCTGCGGCTGAGCTACGCCGTCCGCTGACGGCGGCCTTGGCGCGGCCGCTGCCAGCGCCTACCTTGCGGGCAATCCGGGGGAGGCCAACCGATGCACGGCGGCGAACATTCGATATTACTCGCAGTCCTGACGCTGCTCGGCTTCGGCCTCGTCTTCGTGCTGATCTTTCGCAAGCTGGGGCTGGGCGCGACGCTCGGCTACCTCGTGGCCGGCGCGGTCGTCGGGCCGCAGGTGCTGAACCTTGCCGGCAATGCCGAGGTCACGCTGACGTTTGCCGAGATCGGCATCATCCTGCTCCTCTTCATCGTCGGGCTGGAGCTCAACCCGGCGCGGCTGTGGCGCATGCGCAAGGCGATCTTCGGCGTCGGGCTGGCGCAGGTCGCGCTGTGCGGCGTCGCGCTGACCGGGCTGATCCTGCTGGTGACGGGCTATCCTTGGACCGCCGCGCTCGCGCTCGGCCTGCCGCTCGCCCTGTCCTCCACCGCGCAGGTGCTGCCGATGCTGCAATCGGGCGGCCGCCTCAACACGCCCTTGGGCGAGCGCGCCTTTTCGATCCTGCTGTTCCAGGATCTGTCGATCATCGCGCTGATCACGATCATCGCCGCGCTCAGCGTGGCGCCGGGCGCTGAGGAAGGCCTGCCCGGCTGGCAGCTTGCCCTGATGAGCATTGCCGCCACCATCGGCCTGGTGCTCGCCGGGCGCTTCCTGCTGCGCCCGCTGTTCGCGCTGATCGGCCGACTGGGCGAACGCGAGATGTTCATCGTCGCCGGGCTGACGGTGGTGATCGGCGCCGCCGCGCTGATGGAAGCGCTGGGCCTGTCGGCCGCGCTCGGGGCTTTCATCGCCGGGGTGATGTTGTCCGACACGCCTTACCGGCACGAGCTGGAAGCCGATATCGAGCCGTTCCGCTCGATCCTGCTCGGCCTGTTCTTCCTGTCGGTCGGCATGATGCTGGACCTGGGCGCGATTGCCGAGAACCCCGGCTTTGTGGTCGGCATGGCGCTGGCGCTGATAGCGGTGAAGGCGGCAATCATCTTCGGCCTCGGCAAGCTGCTCGGCATGGACTGGCGCGGAGCCCTGGCGCTCGGCCTACTGCTGAGCCAGGGCGGCGAATTCGGCTTCGTCATGTTCACCCAGGCTCAGGCCGGGGGGCTGATCGATGCGGAGATCGCCAGCCTGTTCGGCGCGATCGTCACGCTGTCGATGGCGACCACGCCGTTCCTGATGATGCTGAACGACCGCATCCGCAAGCCGGGCGAGGAGCGGGAACGCGATGCGCCGGACGGCGGCGGCGCCCATGCGCTGGTCATCGGCTTCGGCCGCTTCGGCCAGACGGTGGCACAGATGCTGGTGACCGCGGAGGTGCCGGTCACGCTGATCGACCGCAAGGTGGACCAGATCGACGTCGCCGGCGAATTCGGCGCAAAAGTGTGGTTCGGCGACGGGACGCGGATCGACCTGCTGCGGCAGGCCGGGGCCGACGAGGCGAAGCTGCTGGTCTTCTGCATCGACGGGGACCAGGTGACGCCCGAACTCGTCGCCGCGGTGAAGGACGCCTTCCCGCAGGCCGCGATCATGGTGCGCGCCTTCGACCGCCGCACGCTGATGACGCTGGCCGGGTCGGAAGTCGACCACGTCCAGCGCGAGGTGCTGGAATCCGCCATCCGAATGGGCCGCAAGGCTCTCGGCCGGATGGGTTTGAAGAGCGCCGATATCGACGACACCGAGGCCGCCTTCCGCCACCGCGACTGCGACCGGCTGGAACGCCAGATCGACGCGGACGACATCATGGCCGGCCGGGACGAATTCTACGCCGACCAGATGGGCCCTGCCACGAACTAGGTGCGTGGGGGGGCGGCGCTCCGGCCCCTAGAACCCCCTCCGCTCAGCCTGAGCTTGTCGAAGGCCACACGCCGAAGCTAGCCACCTGCCATGGACTTCTACACCTACCTGCTCCGCTGCAACGACGGGAGCTACTATGCCGGCCACACCGACGACCTCGAAAACCGGATTGCACAGCATCGGACCGGTGCGCTCGGTGGCTACACGGCAAAGCGGTTGCCGGTCACACTCGTATGGTCAGACAGGTTTCCCACGCGGGACGAGGCATTTGCAGCCGAGCGGCAGATCAAGGGCTGGAGCAGGGCAAAGAAGGAAGCCCTGATAGCCGGAGACTGGAGCCGGATTTCGGCTCTTGCCCGAAACCGGCAGGGCGACTGATGCGAAGTCGGGGCATGGCCTTCGACAGGCTCAGGCTGAGCGGGGTTTGTTTCCCGGGGCTGTCGGGGAAATGTTCGTCAATTCTGGAGTCGGGGCGGGGATCTGCGGTCTAGTCCCCTCAGCGATTACCTAGTTCGCCAGAGCTAGGTCTCCAGCGCGAATGAGCGTTTCTCCGTTATGCACTGCGAAAAACCCTGCGATGGTGAACGAAACGATCACCAGCGACGTAAGCCTATCCCACCAAATGCTCTCCGAACGTGTGACCCATTCCGCTCTGGAACGCCGAAACACCCCCACGACGACGATCATCAGCACCCAATTGCTTACGATAAATGGATAAAGCGGCACCTGCGGATTGATGAGCGGGGTTAGTGCCAAGCTCGCGGATGCTGTCAAGCACAGACAAACAGCGATAGTGAAGTTCCGAAAAGTGACAAATCGACTCAAGTTCATCGCTCCCGGTGTTTTCTAAGGACAGTTGCGAGGATTTTGTTTGCGACAGGGTGCATAAGCCCTTTGCCCAACATGCAAAAGGGGCGGCGCCTTGCGGCACCGCCCCTTCGCATATCTCGAAACGAGATCGGTAAGCGAAAGGCTTACTTCAGTTCGACGGTACCGCCGGCTGCTTCGATCTTGCCCTTGATTTCTTCGGCTTCCGCCTTGTTCACGCCTTCCTTGAGCGGCTTCGGCGCGCCTTCGACGAGGCCCTTGGCTTCGGTAAGGCCCAGGCCGGTGATGGCGCGGACTTCCTTGATCACCTGAATCTTCTTGCCACCGTCGCCGGTGAGAATGACGTCGAATTCGTCCTTCTCTTCGGCGGGTGCAGCGGCTTCGCCGCCACCGGCGGGGCCAGCGACTGCCACGGCTGCAGCGGCGCTCACGCCCCACTCTTCTTCCAGCGCGGTTGCCAGTTCGGCAGCCTCGAGGACGGTCAGCTTCGAAAGTTCTTCAACGAGCTTGGCGATATCGGCCATAATATTTCACTCCAGTTCTGTCGGGCGCGGTCGCCTTGCGATCCGGCCCCATGAGATGTTTCGTATTGGAAAAACCGCTTACGCAGCGTCCTTGGCGGCATATGCGCCGAAGACACGTGCGAGCTTGCCTGCGGGTGCGTTGACGACCTGGGCAATCTTCGTTGCCGGGGCGTTGACGAGGCCCACCAGCTTGCCGCGCAGCTCGTCGAGGCTCGGCATCGAGGCGAGTGCCTTGATCCCTGCTTCGTCGAGCATCTGTCCGCCCATCGAACCGCCGAGAATTTCCAGCTTGTCGTTCGACTTGGCAAAGTCCACCGCAGCCTTTGCGGCAGCGACCGGATCGGCGGAATAGCCGAGGGCGGTCGGGCCGCTCAGAAGGTCTTCGAGACCTTCGTACTGCGTGTCCTTCAGGGCGAGCGTAGCAAGGCGGTTCTTCGCAACCTTGTAGGACGCACCGGCTTCACGCATCTTCGTGCGCAGTTCGGTGGACTGGGCCACCGTCAGGCCGAGATTGCGGGTCACAACGACCACGCCGCTCTCGTTGAAGATTTCGTTGAGCTGGGCGACCGCTTCGGTTTTCTGCGAACGATCCATGCCATACTCCTTCTAAATGATCGCACCCGGATGGCTCCGCATGCGACCGGCTCAAGTTGCCACGCGGCTGGTGCCGCGCGGACGAGTCCGTTTATCGAAGGGAAGGAGGGGCGCCTTCGCGCCCGGTGCGGCAAGGTGTGGCCTGCCGCGCAAATCTCGTTTCCCATCTCGGTCGGAAATTAAGAGGAAGGCTTGCGCCCCGCCTCACCGACTGTCTCGGACGGATGACCTGCGAACCAAAAGAGGCCCACCGGTCTGCGGCGGGCCTCTAAGGATTTGCGCCTGCGAGTCAAGCGACTTCGGCGCGGCATAGGGACGGGGCGTTACATGCCGTCGGCCGTGTCTTCCAGCGTGTCGGCGGCCTGTTCCATGTTGTCGGCCCGCTCTTCCATTTCGGCGGCGCCGACGCTGTCGCCTTCGGCTTCCGCGACGTCCGCCTTCTGTTCGGCAAGGTCGGCCTGCGCTTCGGCGACACCGGCCTGCGCATCCATGACCTCGGCTTCTGCTTCCATCACGTCGTCACGCTCTTCGGCCACTTCCTCTGCCGGACCGTCGCAAGCGGCAACGGTGAACAGGGCGGGCAGGGCGACGGCGGCGATAAGCTTCTTCATGATATTCCCCTCTGTTGCGGCGACGTGGCGATCGTCGCCGTGTGGGACTGCAACCAGCGCCGGCGCTACCGGTTCCTGTATCCAAGCAGGTCGCCCGGCTGGCAATCGAGCTCGCGGCAAATCGCCTCCAGCGTGGAGAAGCGGATGGCCCTGGCCTTGCCGGTCTTCAGGATCGAGAGGTTGGCGAGGGTCAGGCCGACCCGGTCCGCCAGCTCGGTCAGCGTCATGCGGCGTTCGTGCAGCAGGTCGTCGAGCCTAACCACGATATTTGCTCCTTCATTGTCGGCTCCCATCACACCGTTCCTTCCAGGTCTTCTCGCATCGCGGTACCGTGGCTGAATACGCGGGCGAGGATGAAGAGGACGATGACCGTCATCGCGCCAATGATGTCCTCTCGACCGAAGTCGACAAAAAGCCCCGGGCCTTCCCTGCCGGCCCAAAGGGAGCCGGAATGAACGCGCAGCCACGCGACTACCAGGGCCAGGACCTGTATGGCCAGCGCCAGCCAAGCCATCATCCTAAGACGCTGTGCGTTTTCGGGCGTGAAGGGATCGCCCTCCCCAATGGTGCCGATCATCGCCCGAAGCTTGCCGAAGAACAGAAAACAGGCGGCAAGGAAGAGTGCTATCGCAAGCAGCAATGCCACGCCTGAAATGGGATACTGGACGAAGAGGGGGGCATTTGGGCCATCGAAGATGCCCGTGATGATGCCCTGGTTGATGAGAATGGCCAGCGGGATCAAGAGCAGGGCTAGTCCGCCTACCAGCGCGCTGGCGATCTGGAGAATGATTGCGAAAGCCTTGCCAAGGCCCAACAACGGATCATTTGAAATATTTGGCATATGATTATCCCTTCTTCGCCGGGTCAGGCCGTGACGGGCCCTATCGCGAAGGCGCCGTAGAGGTCGTTGACGAGCGGAGCGGTCACGCCCGAAGCGACGAGCATGACCGTGGAGCCGGACATCCACGACGCTCCCGGGGGCATGGCGGCGTCTTTGCCGACCAGACCGATGGCAAGGCTCACAAATATGAATGCGACGGCGACTTGCTGTGCGAAGCGGGCCATTTATCGATCTCCTTGATGTTGATTGCCGATAAACGATATGCAGCCAAAAATTTATTGTCAACCGATAATATCGAAAAACGATAATACGAGAAATGCGACTGCCCGCCTTCGCGCAGCCCTATCTGTCTTTACCCTCCGGTTGACGCTCCCCGCCCGGCCCCCTATATGCCGCCCTGACCGATCGCTTCGAGAACGGCACGCCCATGCGCGGGGGCGGGCAGAAGGATGGAAGCGACGGGCCATCCGTGAGAGCTGGAAAAGCGACTGTGGCTGCGGGCCCGCAAGGGGTTCGTGCGGGCTGCGGTCGCTGTTTGCGTCCGCTCTCAGGTGGCTCACCCCGCATGACCGAATCACCCCGCCGGGCGTAGCGTTTGCGCGCGGCAGAGATACGCAAGGCGACTTATTTCTATGGCGACCAAGGCCGGCAAGACAGCCCCCAACGCAGCCCTCAACAACCGGGGCGGCGCAAGCAAGAAGCGCATCCGCAAGATCTTCGGCGACGTGCACGAAGTCATCCCGATGCCGAACCTGATCGAAGTCCAGCGCGAAAGCTACGAGCAGTTCCTGCGCTCCGATCCCTCGATCGATTATGTCTCCGGCCTCGAAAAGACGCTCCGCAGCGTCTTCCCCATTCGCGACTTCGCCGGCACCGCCGAACTCGACTTCGTGCACTACGAGCTCGAGCCGCCGAAATACGACACCACCGAATGCCGCCAGCGCGGCATTACCTACGCCGCCCCGATGAAGGTCACGCTGCGCCTGATCGTTTTCGAGGTGGACCAGGAAACCGAGACGCGCTCCGTCCTCGATATCAAGGAGCAGGACGTCTACATGGGCGACATGCCGCTGATGACGGGCAACGGCACCTTCATCATCAACGGCACCGAGCGCGTGATCGTGTCGCAGATGCACCGTTCGCCGGGTGTGCTGTTCGACCATGACCGCGGCAAGACCCACTCCAGCGGCAAGTACCTCTTCGCCGCGCGCGTGATCCCCTACCGCGGCAGCTGGCTCGACTTCGAATTCGACGCCAAGGACATCGTCAACGTCCGCATCGACCGCAAGCGCAAGCAGCCGGTCACCGCGCTGCTCTACGCCCTCGGCCTGACCGCCGAGGAAATCCTCGAGCATTTCTATGACCGCGTAACCTGGAAGCGCGCCGCCGGTGCCAAGGGCGCCGACGATGCTGCCGGTTGGACGATCCCGTTCGTGGCCGAACAGTGGCGCGGCGCGAAGCCGGCCTTCGCCCTTGTCGATGCCAAGACCGGCGAGGAAGTGTTCCCCGCCAACAAGAAGATCAGCCCGCGCGCCGCCAACAAGGCGGAAAAGGACGGGCTCGATACGCTGCTGATCCCGACCGAGGAAATCTTCGGCCGTTATGCCGCCTATGACATGATCGACGAGAAGACCGGTCGCATCTATGTCGAAGCTGGCGAGGAAGTCGGCCCCGAGAACCTCGAGAAGCTGGACAACGCCGGCGTCGACGCGATCGAACTGCTCGACATCGACCATGTCACCACCGGCCCGTGGATCCGCAACACGCTGCAGGTCGACAAGGCCGAAAACCGCGAGGAAGGCCTCGAGGCGATCTACAAGGTGATGCGCCCGGGCGAACCGCCGACCAAGGAAACCGCCGAAGCGCTGTTCGAAGGCCTGTTCTTCGATGGCGACCGCTACGACCTGTCTGCCGTGGGCCGCGTGAAGCTGAACATGCGCCTCGGCCTCGACGCCGAAGACACCGTCACCACGCTGCGCAAGGAAGACATCCTTGCCGTGGTGAAGGAACTTGTCGACCTGAAGGACGGCAAGGGCGAGGTCGACGACATCGACAACCTCGGCAACCGCCGTGTCCGTTCGGTGGGCGAGCTGCTGGAAAACCAGTACCGCGTCGGCCTGCTGCGCATGGAGCGCGCCGTGAAGGAGCGCATGAGCTCGGTCGATGTCAGCACCGTGATGCCGAATGACCTCATCAACGCGAAGCCCGCCGTGGCTGCCGTGCGCGAGTTCTTCGGTTCCTCGCAGCTCTCGCAGTTCATGGACCAGACCAACCCGCTGTCGGAAGTCACCCACAAGCGCCGCGTTTCCGCACTCGGCCCGGGCGGTCTCACCCGTGAGCGTGCCGGCTTCGAAGTCCGCGACGTCCACCCGACGCACTATGGCCGCATCTGCCCGATCGAAACGCCTGAAGGCCCGAACATCGGCCTGATCAACTCGCTGTCGACCTTCGCGCGCGTCAACAAGTACGGCTTCATCGAAACGCCGTATCGCCAGGTGAAGGAGGGCAAGGTCTCCTCCGATGTGCAGTATCTCTCCGCCATGGAAGAGCAGAAGCACACCGTGGCGCAGGCTTCGGCCGACACGGACAAGGACGGCAAGTTCGTCGAAGAGCTGGTCTCGGCCCGCGAAAACGGCGAATTTGTGATGACCCCGAACGAGAATGTCACGCTGATGGACGTCTCGCCCAAGCAGCTCGTCTCGGTGGCCGCATCGCTCATTCCGTTCCTGGAAAACGATGACGCCAACCGCGCGCTGATGGGTTCGAACATGCAGCGCCAGGCCGTGCCGCTGGTGAAGGCCGAAGCGCCGTTCGTCGGCACCGGCATGGAGGCCACCGTGGCGCGTGACAGCGGCGCGGCGATTTCTGCCAAGCGCGGCGGCATCGTGGACCAGGTCGACGCGACCCGGATCGTGATCCGTGCGCAGGGTGACGTGGAAGAAGGCGAGAGCGGCGTGGACATCTACACGCTGCAGAAGTTCCAGCGCTCCAACCAGTCGACCTGCATCAACCAGCGCCCGCTGGTGAAGGTGGGCGACGTGGTCGAAACCGGCGAAATCCTCGCCGACGGCCCGTCGACCGACCTCGGCGAACTGGCGCTGGGAAAGAACAGCCTCGTCGCGTTCATGCCGTGGAACGGCTACAACTACGAAGACTCGATCCTGATCAGCGAACGCATCGTGAAGGACGACGTGTTCACCTCGATCCACATCGAGGAATTCGAAGTGATGGCCCGCGACACGAAGCTGGGTCCGGAAGACATCACCCGCGACATCCCCAACGTCGGCGAGGAAGCGCTGCGCAACCTCGACGAGGCGGGCATCGTCTACATCGGCGCCGAAGTGCACCCGGGCGATATCCTGGCCGGCAAGATCACGCCGAAGGGCGAAAGCCCGATGACGCCGGAAGAAAAGCTCCTGCGCGCCATCTTCGGCGAGAAGGCCAGCGACGTTCGCGACACCTCGCTCCGCCTGCCCCCGGGCACCAGCGGCACGGTGGTGGAAGTGCGCGTGTTCAACCGCCACGGTATCGAGGTGGACGATCGTACGCGTGCGATCCAGAACGAGGAGATCGAGCGGCTCAAGAAGGATGCGGCGGACGAACGTGCCATCCTCAACCGCGCGACCTACAACCGCCTTGCCGACATGCTCGAAGGCCAGACCGCTTCTGCCGCGCCGAAGGGCGTGAAGAAGGGCACGGTGATCGACGCCGCGCTGCTCGACACGGTCGAGAAGCACGAATGGTTCAAGTTCGCCGTGGCCGACGACAAGACGCAAGGCCAGGTCGAGGCGATCAAGACCCAGTACGACGAGAGCGTGAAGCGGATCGACGAGAAGTTCGAAGACCGCAAGGAGAAGCTGGAGCGCGGCGACGAGCTGGCTCCGGGCGTGCTCAAGATGGTCAAGGTCTTCGTCGCGGTGAAGCGCAAGCTGCAGCCGGGCGACAAGATGGCCGGCCGTCACGGCAACAAGGGTGTGATTTCGCGCATCCTGCCGCAGGAAGACATGCCGTTCCTCGAGGACGGCACGCCGGTCGACATCGTGCTGAACCCGCTGGGCGTGCCGTCGCGCATGAACGTGGGCCAGATCTTCGAAACGCACCTCGGCATGGCTGCCCGTGGCCTCGGCCAGCAGATCACGCAGGCGCTGGAAGAATGGCGTGAAGCCAATCCCGATCCGGACAAAGCAAAGCCGCCGCAGGCGGTCATCGACCGGATGAAGGACGCTTACGGCGAGGAATATCACGACGAGATCGAAAGCCGTACGGCCGATGAAATCGTCGAGATGGCCGGCCTGCTGAAGGACGGCGTGCCGATGGGTACCCCGGTGTTCGATGGCGCGCGAGAAAGCGACGTGACGGCCATGCTCGAAAAAGCGAACCTGCCGTCATCCGGCCAGGTCACGCTGTTCGACGGGCGCACCGGCGACGCGTTCGACCGCAAGGTGACCGTGGGCTACATCTACATGCTGAAGCTGCACCACCTCGTGGACGACAAGATC
Organism: Pseudoblastomonas aquimaris; assembly: GCF_035481675.1. Classification (NCBI taxonomy): domain Bacteria; kingdom Pseudomonadati; phylum Pseudomonadota; class Alphaproteobacteria; order Sphingomonadales; family Erythrobacteraceae; genus Pseudoblastomonas; species Pseudoblastomonas aquimaris. The sequence goes on from NZ_JAYJJW010000002.1 coordinate 153,224, forward strand.
CACGCCCGCTCGATCGGCCCGTACAGCCTCGTCACCCAGCAGCCGCTGGGCGGTAAGGCGCAGTTCGGCGGCCAGCGCTTCGGCGAAATGGAGGTCTGGGCGCTCCAGGCCTACGGCGCCGCCTACACGCTGCAGGAAATGCTGACCGTGAAGTCCGACGACGTGATCGGCCGGACCAAGGTCTACGAAGCGATCGTCAAGGGCGACGACACGTTCGAGGCCGGCATCCCGGAAAGCTTCAACGTGCTCGTGAAGGAAATGCGCAGCCTCGGCCTCAACGTCGAACTGTCCTCGCTCACCGACGGCGACGAGGACGAAGACGGTATGCAGATCGCGGCAGAATGATGGAAAAAATGACTTCTTACCTCAACGAGATCATTGTCATGCCGAGGAGCCGACTGATCGCCATGCAAGGTAGCGGATTGGCTGCGGTCGGCGCGCTTTTGGTCGCAGGCCAACACGGCGATGTCATTACAGTCGCTGGATTCTTGGTATCGTTTATCGGCTTGGCCATGGCTGCCATCGGCGTGTCCATGGTTCCGAACCGCGCTGAAGATATGAATGCCCGGAAGGGAACACAGAAATGAACGAACTTACGAAATTCACCAACCAGCTCGCCAAGCCGGAAACTTTCGACCAGATCCAGATCGGAATCGCGTCGCCGGAACGTATCCGCAGCTGGTCCTTCGGCGAGATCAAGAAGCCGGAAACGATCAACTACCGCACGTTCAAGCCCGAGCGTGACGGCCTGTTCTGCGCGCGCATCTTCGGTCCGGTGAAGGACTACGAATGCCTGTGCGGCAAGTACAAGCGCATGAAGTACAAGGGCGTCGTCTGCGAAAAGTGCGGCGTCGAAGTGACCGTGACCAAGGTTCGCCGCGAGCGCATGGGCCACATCGAACTGGCTGCGCCCGTTGCGCACATCTGGTTCCTGAAATCGCTGCCGAGCCGCATCGGCCTGCTGCTCGACATGCAATTGAAGCAGCTCGAGCGCGTGCTCTATTTCGAAAGCTACATCGTCACCGAGCCGGGCCTGACCCCGCTGGAGAAGTACCAGCTGCTGTCCGAAGACGAGCTGATCGAGGCGCAGGACGAGTACGGCGAAGATGCATTCTCCGCCAGCATCGGCGCCGAAGCGGTCAAGTTCATGCTCATGGACCTCGACCTGGAGCAGGAGCGTGACGACCTGATGGAAGAGCTTGCGACCACCAAGTCCAAGCTCAAGCCCGCCAAGATCATCAAGCGCCTGAAGGTCGTCGAAAGCTTCATCGATTCCGGCAACCGCCCGGAATGGATGATCCTGGAAGTCGTGCCCGTGATCCCGCCCGAGCTGCGCCCGCTGGTGCCGCTGGACGGCGGCCGTTTCGCGACGTCCGACCTCAACGACCTGTATCGCCGCGTCATCAACCGCAACAATCGCCTGAAGCGCCTGATGGAACTGCGCGCGCCGGACATCATCGTCCGCAACGAAAAGCGCATGCTGCAGGAATCGGTCGACGCCCTGTTCGACAACGGTCGCCGCGGCCGCGTGATCACGGGCGCCAACAAGCGTCCGCTGAAGTCGCTGTCCGACATGCTCAAGGGCAAGCAGGGCCGCTTCCGCCAGAACCTTCTGGGTAAGCGCGTCGACTACTCGGGCCGTTCGGTCATCGTGACCGGTCCGGAACTCAAGCTGCACCAGTGCGGCTTGCCCAAAAAGATGGCGCTCGAACTGTTCAAGCCGTTCATCTACGCCCGCCTCGACGCCAAGGGTCTGTCGATGACCCTCAAGCAGGCGAAGAAGTGGGTCGAGAAGGAGCGCAAGGAAGTCTGGGACATCCTCGACGAAGTCATCCGCGAACACCCGGTCATGCTGAACCGCGCCCCGACGCTCCACCGCCTTGGCATCCAGGCGTTCGAGCCCGTGCTGATCGAAGGCAAGGCGATCCAGCTGCACCCGCTCGTGTGTTCGGCCTTCAACGCCGACTTCGACGGTGACCAGATGGCCGTCCACGTGCCGCTTTCGCTGGAAGCCCAGCTGGAAGCCCGCGTGCTGATGATGTCGACCAACAACATCCTCTCGCCCGCCAACGGCAAGCCGATCATCGTGCCTTCGCAGGACATGATCCTGGGCCTCTACTACCTGTCCATGGACCGCGACGGCGAGCCGGGCGAAGGCCGCATCCTGGCCGACATCGCCGAGGTTCACCAGGCACTGGAAGTCGGCGCCGTGACGCTGCACTCCAAGATCACCACTCGCGTCCCGCAGACGGACGAGAAGGGCAAGGAGTACATGCAGCGCGTGGACACCACGCCGGGCCGCATGCTGATCGGCGAATGCCTGCCCAAGAGCCATACGGTGCCCTTCGACGTCGTGAACCGCCTTCTCACCAAGAAGGAAATCGCCGACGTGATCGACCAGGTCTATCGTCACACCGGCCAGAAGGACACGGTGCTGTTCGCCGATGCGATCATGACGCTGGGCTTCCGCCACGCTTTCAAGGCCGGCATTTCCTTCGGCAAGGACGACATGATCATCCCGCACGAGAAGGACGGACTGATCGAGGAGACCAAGGCGCTGGTTGCCGATTACGAGCAGCAGTACCAGGACGGCCTGATCACCCAGCAGGAAAAGTACAACAAGGTGATCGACGCGTGGAGCCGTTGCGGCGACACGGTGGCGAACGCCATGATGGACAAGATCAAGGCGACGCCGAAGGACGAAGACGGCCGCGAGGCGCAGATCAACTCGATCTACATGATGAGCCATTCGGGTGCGCGTGGTTCGCCGGCGCAGATGAAGCAGCTCGCCGGTATGCGCGGGCTGATGGCCAAGCCGTCGGGCGAGATCATCGAAACGCCGATCATCTCGAACTTCAAGGAAGGCCTGACCGTTCTTGAATACTTCAACTCCACCCACGGCGCCCGCAAGGGCCTGGCCGACACGGCGCTGAAGACGGCGAACTCGGGTTACCTGACCCGCCGCCTCGTCGACGTGTCGCAGGACTGCGTCATCGTGGAAACGGACTGCAAGACCAAGAACGCGCTCGAAATGCGTGCCATCGTTCAGGGCGGCAGCGTGATCGCTTCGCTCGGCGAGCGTATTCTCGGCCGGACCACGGCGGAAGACATCGTCAACGCCGCGACGGACGAGGTCATCGTCAAGAAGAACACGCTGATCGACGAAGCCATGGTGACGGAGATCGAGGCTGCCGAAGTGCAGCAGGCGAAGATCCGTTCGCCGCTGGTCTGCGAAGCCGAACAGGGCGTTTGCGCGACCTGCTACGGCCGCGATCTTGCCCGCGGTACGCCGGTCAACATCGGCGAGGCTGTCGGCGTCATTGCCGCGCAGTCGATCGGCGAGCCCGGCACCCAGCTGACGATGCGGACGTTCCACATCGGCGGCGCGGCGCAGGTCAACGAAACCAGCCACCTCGAAGCCACCAGCGACGGCACCGTCCAGTATCGCGACATGCCGACGATCAAGGACAAGAAGGGCCGTATCCTCAGCCTCGCCCGCAATGGCGAACTGCTGGTGATCGACGCCGAGGGCCGCGAGCGGGAAATCCACAAGCTGCCTTACGGTACCGTCCTGATGCACAAGGATGGCGCCAAGGTGAAGGAAGGCGACCGGCTGGCGGAATGGGATCCGTTCACCCTGCCGATCATCACCGAACAGGCCGGTGTGGTGAAGTACCAGGACCTGGTCGAAGGCAAGACGCTGGAAGAGCGCGTGGACGAAGCCACCGGCATCGCCCAGCGCGTGGTCACCGAGTATCGCGCCACGGGCCGTTCCAAGAAGGACGACCTGCGGGCCCGCCTCACCCTGCTCGGTGAAGGTGCCAAGGGGACGGATGGCGACGAGGAAAATGCCGCGCGCTACATGCTGGCGCCAGGCACGACCCTGTCGGTCGAGGACGGCCAGGAAGTGCAGGCCGGTGACATCCTCGCCCGTGCCAGCCGCGAAGCCGCCAAGACCCGCGACATCACCGGCGGTCTGCCGCGTGTGGCCGAACTGTTCGAAGCGCGTATGCCGAAGGACGTTTCGGTCATCGCCAAGATCAGCGGCAAGGTCGAATTCGTCCGCGAATACAAGGCCAAGCGCAAGATCGCGATCATCCCGGAAGAGGGTGATCCGGTTGAGTACCTGATCGCCAAGACCAAGGTGATCGACGTGCAGGAAGGCGACTTCGTCAAGAAGGGCGATACGCTGGTTTCGGGCAGCCCGAACCCGCACGACATCCTGGAAGTGCTGGGCGTGGAAGCGCTGGCCGAATATCTCGTCAGCGAGATCCAGGAAGTCTATCGACTGCAGGGCGTGAAGATCAACGACAAGCACATCGAGGTGATCGTGCGCCAGATGCTGCAGAAGGTCGAGATCACCGATGGCGGCGACACCACGCTGCTGCCGGGTGAGCAGGTCGACTATGCCGAGATGATGGAAACCAATGCCAAGCTTGCCCCGCGCAAGAAGCATGCGCAGGGCACCCCGATCCTGCTGGGCATCACCAAGGCATCGCTCCAGACCCGCAGCTTCATCTCTGCCGCGTCCTTCCAGGAAACGACCCGCGTGCTTACGCAGGCATCGGTCGAAGGCAAGAAGGACTCGCTGATCGGTCTCAAGGAGAACGTGATCGTCGGCCGCCTCATCCCCGCCGGGACCGGTGCGGGCATGAACCGCGTCCGCGTGACCGCCTCCAGCCGCGACGCCGCGCTGCGCGCCCAGTATCGCAAGATGCAGGAAGCGCTGGTGCTGGCCGATACGGCCGAGGAAGAGCACGAGGCCGAACTGGCGCAGGACGACGTGGCAGCACAGACCGGCGATACGCCGATCGGCGCGGCTATGGGTGAAACCGACGGCACCAATGAAGATGCCGGTGACTACCTGACCGAAGAAGCCAAGGAAGAAGGCAGCGATGCCGCTTCCGACGAGCCGACGCAGGAGCCCACCGACGGCGAGTAATCGCGCTTCGGATCGCTAGCCGACCGACCAACATAAAGCCCCGCCGGAGCGATCCTCCGGCGGGGCTTTTACGTTGGTTTCCGGCTGCGCGGGATGGGCGGCAGCCGGAAGCTCAGTTGGCGAGGAATACCCGCCGCTTGGCTTCGATCTTGACGCCCTTTTTCGTGTAGAATGCGAAATCCACATGGATCGATGCGGTGGCCTTGAGGTCCACGTATTTAATAGTGCCCGACGCGCCGTGGGTCGGCGTGAAGGTGGTGCCGCCGTCTGCGGAGAAATCCCGCGTAAGGGCAGCAGTATAGGCGCTCTTGATAGCGTTATCGGTCGGCGTGGGATAGATCGATGCGGTACGCGCCGCCTCGTCCACGGCATGGTTCACCGCGTTCTTGGCGAACATGTAGTTGCCGATGCCAAACGTGCCCATGAAGAGTACCATGATGATCGGCAGGGTCAGAGCGAATTCGACCAGCGGCGCGCCGGCCTCGTCCTCGCGGATGCGGTTGAAGAACCTGTCCATCAAACGTCCTCCGGCACGCGAATGGTAATCGCGCCTTTGAGCGAGGTGTCGCCGATATAGCCGTAGGGGCCGATGTCGCCCAGAATTGGCTTGTAAGTCTTCACCACGTCGATCTTGACGAAGTTCGCGGCAACCGCGCTGACATCGGCGCATTTGGCTTTGAAGTTGATTTTCGCCGCGTTGCACTCGGTCCAGCGCGTTATCGTGAACGCCGACTGGGGCAATCCGCTGGCGGCCGCCAGCTGCGTCTTGATGTCGGAGTCCGTCGGGACATCGGCGATATTCGCAACGATCAGTTCGCCGCCGGTCTGGGCGTATTGCTGGACCTTCAGCTTCTCCGAAAAGCCGAGCGTCAGGTCCACGAAGCCCAGCGCCATGAAGGTGAGGACGGGGACAAGGATCGCGGTCTCGATCACCCCGACGCCGTCTTCGTTGCCGCACAGGCGGCGGAGGGAGGAAAACAGCTTCGTCATGCCACCAGCCTCAGGAGGACATTGCCGCCGAAGGACGACGCGCCTGACCCGGCCGGGCAGCTGTTGCTGACCGAGGTATTGCCTTCGAAGCTGGCGTATTTGGCGACGATCTGCATGCACGGCGTGCTCATCGAGCTGTTGCCGGTGAATTTCACTTCGTTGCTCGGCGCGTAAATCACCCCCTGATAGGCAGAAAGCGTGTTGCCGGTGACATTCATCGACTGCGTGCTTTTGTACGCCGCGCGCCGGTCCTGGTACATCAGGATGCCGGCCCAGGTGCCCGATGTGGGCGCGGACAACTTGATCGTGGCACCACCGTTCGCATCAAAGGATCCGACCTTCGTATCGTTGAAGGGCGAGGAGAAGTTGGTGAACACCAGGGTCACACCCGCACCCTGCAAGGTTGCCCCGGCGGCAATCTTGATGCCTTTTTCGCCGATGTAGTAAACGCCCGGTTCGAGGGTCACGATGCCGCCGCTGATCTGTATGCCGTTGTAACAGCCTGGCGAGGCAGTCCAATTACTCTTGACCAGCGGCCAATAGTTGGAAGTGCACGGCAGTGCGGTCGAAAGATCCGGTACCTTGCTGGCCATCGGATCGGCCACGGGCTGGATGCCGGGATTCAGCTTGGTGTCCGTCGAAAGGCCCCCACCGGTGTTGATATTTCCGACGGCGGAGATCGCCCCGGCGGAGACGGGATCGCTGCTGGTGATGTCCGCGTCCGAGTTCGAAGACATGCCGCAGTCCATGTCGACCGTCGCGCTGCCGCTGATCGTGAGACCGGTGCCAGAGGTATCCAGCGTGATCACGCAATTGGCGACCTCGTTTGCGGCGATCGCGGTCGCTTCGGCCTGCAGCGCCGGCGTCTTCTTCAGGAACATGCCCGAAAACCCGAGCTGCTGGCTCGTTTCGAGCACGACGCGCACCGCGGTGGCATCGCCCTTGTAGCTGCCGGTAGTCGGCGCATTCTCGATCGCCTTGGTAGTAAATGTGCGCAAGTTGTTGAGGGCCAGGGAGCGTTTCACGGCCTGGTCAACATTCTTTCCTTCGGCGCGGGCCGTGGCACCTGCCAGCGCAGCCGCATCCGCGGCGCTGTGCAATTGGCGTTTCCAGACCGTCCACTGCGCCACGTCCAGCCCGATGCCGACGGCACCGCACAGCGGTACGGCCATCAGGCCAAAGATCATCAACGACTGCCCGCCGGTATCCTTCCACAGGGTGCGGGCGCCGCTGCGCAGCTTGGCCAGGCGATTTTTCAATCCCATCGAGGCAATCCTTGTCATCACACCGTGCGGTATAGGGCGGGGAAGGTCACCGATAGGTACGCCAAGATACTGAAAATAAAGTAAACGTTAGGGCGAAATTAACCTTTGCAGCGTGCGGAAAGCGCACATCGGCGTCCTTACTTGCCCTGCCGGCGCATTGGGGGCACACACGTCTCATGGCTACCGACCGGCTTTGCATCGCCCTTGCCCAGATCGACCAGCGCGTGGGCGATATCGACGCCAATGTCGCTGCCATGCGCGCTTGGCGGGGGAAAGCGGCGGGCGCGCACCTGGTAGTCTTTCCCGAAATGCAGATCATCGGATATCCGCCGGAAGACCTCGTGCTGCGCCCCGCGTTGATCGAGCGGGCGGCGGCGGCGCTGGAGGAACTGGCGAAGGATACGGCGGACGGTGGCCCGGCCATGCTGGTCGGCACGGTCGTGCGCGAGGGCGAAATGCTCTACAATTCCGTGGCCCTGCTCGACGGCGGCGAAGTGTCCGCGATCCGGCACAAGCACGAACTGCCGAATTACGGCACGTTCGACGAGCAGCGCCTGTTCGATCCCGGCCCGCTGCCGGAGCCGGTGGTATTCCGCGGGGTCTCGCTCGGCCTGCCGATCTGCGAGGATGTTTGGCATCCCGAGGTGTGCAAGCACCTTGCCGAAGCGGGCGCGGAAATCTTCCTGTGCGTCAACGGCAGCCCCTACGAAATCGACAAGGACGAGCTCAGGATCGAGCAGGTCGCCTGCAAGCGTGCCGACGAAACGGGCGTGCCGATGGCCTACCTCAACCGGGTCGGCGGGCAGGACGAGTTGGTGTTCGACGGGGCCAGCTTCGTGGTGGGAGACGATGGCGAGGTCTACCTCCAGATGGCCGATTGGGATGAGGCACTCGCCATCACTGAGTGGCAGCGGCGCGAGACCGGCGGCTGGCGCTGCGAACCCCAAACGCTCGCCAGCCTCGCCCCATATCCGGAAGACGTGTGGTGCGCGATGACCGTGGGCCTGCGCGATTACGTGAACAAGAACGGGTTTTCAGGTGTGCTGCTCGGCCTGTCGGGCGGTATCGACAGTGCGGCCTGCGCCGCCATCGCCGTCGATGCGCTGGGCGCGGACCGCGTGTGGTGCGTGATGCTGCCGAGCCGCTACACGTCCGACACCAGCCTCGACGATGCAAAGGCCTGCGCGCAGGCGCTGGGCGTCCGTTATTCGATCATTCCGATCCAGCCCGCCATCGCCGGTTTCGACGCGATGCTGGAAGAAGACTTCGCCGATACAGAGGTCAATCTCACCGAAGAGAATATCCAGTCGCGCATCCGCGGCGTGACCCTCATGGCGCTGTCGAACAAGTTCGGCCCGATGCTGGTTACCACCGGCAACAAGAGCGAGATGAGCGTCGGCTATGCCACGATCTACGGTGACATGGCGGGCGGCTACAACCCGCTCAAAGACGCTTACAAGATGACCGTGTTCAAAGCGTGTGCGTGGCGCAATACGGCGATCCCGCGGGTTGCCGTGGACGGTGCGCCGGGGGGCGAGGTGATCCCGCAGAACATCATCGACAAGCCGCCCAGCGCGGAACTGCGCCCGGATCAGAAGGACAGCGACAGCTTGCCGCCCTATCCCGTGCTCGACCGGATCCTCCACGGCCTGATCGAGCAGGACAAGTCGGTCGACACGCTGGCCGCCGAAGGGCTGGACCGCGCCACCGTGAAACGGATCGAACATCTCCTCCACCTCGCCGAATACAAGCGCCGCCAGGCCCCGCCGGGGGTCAAGCTCACGATGAAGAACTTTGGCCGCGACCGGCGGTATCCGATAACGCACGGCTTCCGCAGCGGATGATGGGGCGGGTGCCGATAGCCGCACTCGCTTGCGCACTCGCCGGCTGCGGGCAGCAGGCCGCTGTGCCGAGCGGAGACCCTGCGACCAAGCCCGTCGCTTCCCAGGATAAGATCGCCGTGGGCAACGCGCCGGCCTCCCTCGTCGGGAACTACAGGGTCTCCGGCACGGACGGAGCGGAGGTCGACCTGGGATGGGCCATCACCGTGGCCATCACCGGTGACACGATCCGCTACGGCTCCCAATGCGTCGGCGGCACCTGGACCTACACATACACGAATGGGAGGATGTCCACCGAAGCGGTTCCGATCGCCGTGTGCGACCGCGGACGCTACCCCGCGGAAGAAGCGCTCGATGCCGTGTTCGGCAGCAGCCCCGCTGTATCGCGCACGGCGGAGAACGGGCTGCTGTTCGAGGGGGGCGATCACAGCGTCACGCTCTTCTCGCAATAGGACCATGCCCGCGCTAAGGCCGCGCGCATGACCACGATTACCCGTTTCGCGCCTTCCCCGACCGGCCGCCTCCATGTCGGCAATATCCGCACCGCGCTGCACAACTGGATGCTGGCGAAGAAGCACGGCGGGCGCTTCCTCTTGCGCATCGACGACACCGATGCCGAACGCAGCCGTGAGGAGTATGTCGATGCCATCCGCGCAGACCTGGCCTGGCTCGGGCTGGAACCGGACGGGGAGGCGCGGCAGTCGAAGCGGCTGGAGTTGTACGATGCTGCATTCGAGGCGCTGAAGGCTGCGGGACGCATCTATCCCGCCTACGAGACGTCGCAGGAACTCGAGCTCAAGCGCAAAATCCAGCTCGGACGCGGCAAGCCGCCCATCTACGACCGCGGGGCGCTTGCACTGAGCGACGAGGAGCGGGCCGCGAAAGAGGCTGAAGGGATTGCTCCGCACTGGCGCTTCAAGCTCGATCACGACGCGCCGATCGAGTGGAACGACCGCGTTCGCGGACCGCAAAAATTCGGTCCGGCACAACTGTCAGACCCGGTGGTGCGGCGCGCCGACGGTAGCTGGCTCTACATGCTCCCGAGCGCGGTCGACGATCTCGACATGGGCGTGACCGACATCCTGCGCGGGGAGGATCATGTCTCCAACACTGCCGTGCAAATTCAAATGTTTACCGCACTTATTACTGCACAAGCTGGTGCAGCAAAAATGCCCTCTTTTGCGCACGAAGCCTTGCTGGTCGGGAGCGAAGGGAAGCTCTCCAAGCGCCTCGGTTCGCTGGGCTGCGATCACTTTCGCGCGCAAGGTTATGAGCCCGAAGCGCTGGTGGCGATGCTGGCCCGGCTCGGCACATCGCAGCCGGTCGAACCGATCGCGGATCGCGGCGCGCTGGTCGATACCTTCGACCTGTCGACATTCGGCCGAGCACCGGCAAAATTCGACGAAACCGAGCTTCACCGGATCAACGCGCAGATCGTCCACCAGCTGCCGTTCGAACGGGTGCGCGGCTATCTGCCCGACGGCTTCACCGAGGCGGCGTGGCTTGCGATCCGGCCGAACCTTGAGAAGGCGAGCGAAGTCATCGACTGGTGGCAGGTCGTCACCGGTCCCGTCGAGCAAGCCGAGTTATCCGACGAAGATCGCGCCTATGTCGGCGAAGCGGCCGGCGCGCTCGAATGGGGCGACAATCCGTGGGGGCAGCTGACCGGCGCGCTGAAAGACAGCACAGGCCGCAAGGGCAAAGCACTCTTCCTGCCGCTACGCCTCGCCCTTACCGGGCGTCCTTCGGGACCCGACATGGGGGCCCTGCTCCCGCTGATCGGCGAGGACGAGGCCCGCGCCCGGCTGGAGCGCGCCGCCGGCCGTTAGGCGACGAAAAAGGGCGGCCCGTTGCCGGACCGCCCCTTTCGGCTTCGTACCTGCGCTGCGTCAGAATTCGAAGGTTACTTCCGCACCCAGCGTGCGGCCCTTGCTCAGCGGCGAGAGCGTGCCGCCCTGCGGGAAGAACGCGAAGGGCACCGCCTGGCCGGTCGACAGCGGGCCGCCGAACGGCAACTGCGTGTCGCCGCCGGCCTGCACTTCGTCGAGCAGGTTCTTGCCGTAGATCGAGAAGCTGAGCCCTTCCATCGGCGTGTTCCACGTGATGTTCACGTCCAGCATGTCGGCTTCCTGGATGTAACCGAGGTTGCTGTCGGTGTAGGCGAACTCGTCGCGATGCTGGAAGTTCACGCGGGTCAGGATTTCGCTGTCCGAACCGAGATACAATTCGTGGATCAGCCCCAGGCCCCAGGTGAGATCCGGCACGCGCGGGAGTTTCAGCGCCAGGTCCTTGCCATCGATCACCCCGTCGCCGGAGATGTCGAAGCGCACTTCGTCATAGCTCGCATCAATGATGCCGATGTTGCCGGTCAGCAGCAGGCTGTCGAGGACGCGGAAGCGGCCTTCGAGCTCACCGCCGTAGATCGAGGCATCGGCCGTGTTCAGGATGAACTGGCTGACGCCCGCGGTGGGGCTGGACTGGTTCACTTCGCGCTGCATGTCGGCGATGTCGGTGTAATATACCGCGCCGTTCAGCGTGATCCGGCCGTCCATGCTCTGGAATTTCGCGCCGAGCTCGTAGTTGTCGACCTGCTCTTCGTCGAAGTAGAAATTGCCGTCCGTTGCCGGGACCACGACGTTCTCGAAGACGTTCGCATTGGTGATGCGGAAGTTGTAGCCGCCCGAGCGATAACCGCGGGTCCACGAGGCATAGACCTGCGCATTGTCGAGTTCGTACTGCAGGCCGAGCTTCGGGCTGAGGTTTTCCCAGACATTGCCGTCTTCGAAGCCGTTGTTCTCGGTCGGGATGAAGGGGTTCCGGCCGCTGGTCGGGCAGGTTCCGTCGACCACGGAACACATCGGCCGCGGGCGGATGTAGGTGACCGTGTCGTCTTTCTCTTCGCGCGACCAGCGCAGGCCGGCCTGCACACTGAGGCGCTCCGTCAGGTAGTACTTGGCAGAGGCGAACGCGCCCAGCACCGTATGTTCCTGCGTGCCGCCGCCATAGAAAGTCAGCGGGCTGAGCGGGGGCAGGTCGCGCACTTCGGTATAGCCGATGTCCTGCGTGAAGTAGAACGTGCCGAAGGTGAGGTCGTAATCGGCCTCGGAAATCGCGTAGCGCAGTTCGTTGGAATACTGCTCCTGCGTGAACTCGGTCGTGGAGTGGAACCCGAAGATCGGCAGCGAATCGATGTCGCCATCGGTTTCGGAATTGTAATCGCGATAGCCGAAGATGTTGGTCAGCGTGCCCGGCCCGACTTCCACGTCCGCGCGGAGGCTGGCCGTGGTAATTTCGGTGTCGTAGCTGCCGCGGTTGTCGATCGAGATATCGAACGTGTCACGGCGGAAAAGGCCGCGGTTCTGGCCGGCGGGCCCGTCACCGGTCGAATCGAAGAAGTCGACCTTGGCCAGAAGGGTCACATCGTCGCGCGGGCGAAGTTCGAGCGCGCCGCGAACGATGTAGGTTTCCGCCGCACCCTGGTTCGACCCGTCGAACAGGTTGGTGAAATACCCTTCGTCGTTGTTGTAATAGGCGCCCAGCTTGAACAGCACCGTGTCTTCCACCAGCGGGCCGGACACCACGCCGCTGACGTAGTAGTTGGCGCCGCCGCGGTCGTCCACGAACGGGCCGTCGACGGCCGCACGGAACTTGCCCTGGAAATCTTCCGTCGGGTTGCCGGTGTTGAGGAGCACTGCGCCGCCGGTCACGTTACGGCCGAACAGCACCCCCTGCGGACCGCGCAGGATTTCCACGCTGTCTAGGTCGAAGAGATCGAACACGACCCCGCCGTTCACGCCGAGATAGACGCCGTCCACGAACACGCCGACCGTCGGGTCGATGGACGGGATCGAGGAGTTGATGCCGAGGCCGCGGATCGAGAAGTTCGCCGTACCGCGGCTGGTGCCGACCTGGTCGAGCGAGACGTTCGGCGCGGAGTAGGTCAGCGACTGCACGTCGCGCACCTTGAGCGCGTCGAGGCTCTGCGAGTTGAAGGCGGTGACCGACAGCGGCACGTCCTGCACTTCTTCGGCGTCTTCCGTCTTGGTCGCGGTGACCACGATCACGCCGCTGAGATCGTCGAGCGTGCTCTGGCGACCTTGCCGGCCTTCCGGCTCCTGCGCCTCGCCCGGCGTGGCGGCGTCGGAATCGTAGTTCTGCGCATCCTGCGCCAGCGCGGCGGAGGGCAGGGCGACCATGCCTGCACCCGTCAGGGCAAGCGCAGTCAGCGACGTGGTGGAGCGTCCAAGGAATTTCATGAGTTCTCTCTCCTCAATGCATTCGTATGCCCCGCCGCCTTAACGAGGCAACACAGCAAAATTCAAGCGCGCGATTAAATTTTGTTACAGTACCGTTGCGGCGTGTGGCATTTTGGCCGCTACCGCAGCTTCGCCGCGACGTTGCGCGACTGCGCTCAAGCGTGGCCGTCGAGCTCGTTGCCCTGCAGGGTGACAACATGGAGGAGGTTGGTGGACCCCGGCGTGCCGAAGGGGACGCCTGCCAGCGCGATCAGCTTCGCGCCCGCCTTGCCGAAGCCGTGGCGCAGCGCCATCCGCTTGCCCTTGGCGATCATCTCCTCGAAGCTGCCGATGTCCTTGGTGGTGACAGAATGCGCACCCCACAGGAGCGCGGTACGGCGCGCGGTGGCGGTGGAGGGGGTGAGCACCAACATCGGCACCGCAGGCCGTTCGCGGGCCACGCGCCGCGCCGTGCTGCCGGAACCCGTAAACACGATGATGCCCGCCGTCTGCACCGTCTGCGCAATGGTCATGCAGGCATGGCTGAGCGCATCGGCGGTGGTGGGGTGGGCGGAGAGCTGGTGGAAATGCACCCGCTCTGCATAGGCAGGGTCGGCTTCGACCGAAGCCGCGATCCGGTCCATCATCCGCACCGCTTCTTCGGGCCATTCGCCGGCCGCGGTTTCCGCGCTCAGCATCACCGCGTCGGCACCGTCATAGACCGCGTTGGCGACGTCGGAGACCTCGGCACGGGTCGGCGCGGGGCTTTCGATCATGCTCTCGAGCATTTGCGTTGCCACGATCACCGGCTTGCCCAGCTCGCGCGCCGCATTGACGATGCGTTTCTGGATCGGCGGGACGTCCTGCGGATCAAGCTCCACGCCGAGGTCCCCGCGGGCCACCATCACGCCGTCCGCCAGTTCGAGGATTTCGGCGAGGCGGTTGACCGCGCCCGGTTTCTCGATCTTGGCGCACAGGGCGCCGCGCCCGCCCATCAGGCGGCGGGCTTCGGCCAGGTCTTCCCCGCGCTGTACGAAGCTGAGGCCGATCCAGTCCGCGCCGTGGTCCATCGCATAGGCAAGGTCGGTGCGGTCCTTCTTCGTCAGCGCCGGGATCGGCACTTCGGCATCGGGTACGTTCACGCCCTTGCGGTCGGAAATGACCCCGCCGACTTCGGCACTGGTCAGGATCTCGTTCTCGTCGGCCCGGATCACGCGCAGCTTGATCTTGCCGTCGTTGATCAGCAGGCGCTGGCCTTTTTCGAGGATGCCGAAGAGTTCGGGATGCGGCAGCTGGACGCGGGTTTCGTCGCCCGGTTCGTCCTTGCGGTCGAGCGTGAAGTGGCCGGAATGGCGGATCACCGCCTTGCCGTCCTTGAACGTGCCGACGCGCAGCTTGGGGCCCTGGAGGTCGCACAGGATCGCAATCGGGCGTTTGGTTTCCTTTTCGAGGTCGCGGATCGCCTTGATCGTGTCGCCGTGGATGTCGCGCTCGCCGTGGCTCATGTTGATGCGGAAGGCGTCGGCCCCGGCATCGAGCAACTTGCGCAGCATGGCCGGATCGCGGCTGGCAGGGCCGACCGTGGCGAGAATTTTCACCTTGCGGTCGCGCGGATCGATCTGTGCCATGTGCTGCGTAACTCCGGATGGCTGCGTTTCGCCGACCCTATGGCAGCATGCAGGCGCAAGACAAGCAAGCGTATGGCGGCGCGCGCCTGCATTCGAATGCCGCCGATTCGGCTTGCGCACGGGTTTGCCGGCCTCCGACCGGGCCGGGGATTGCGCGCTTCACCCCCGCGCCCGCTCTCGCTATCAGGCCGCCAACCGATTCACCCGGATAGAGAAGAGAGATACGAAATGGCCGATGCCACCGACGACCGCCTGCGCCTGCTGATCGAACGGATCGAGCGCCTCGAGGAAGAGAAGAAGGGCATCGCCGACGACATCCGCGACGTCTATGCCGAAGCCAAGGCGGTCGGATACGACCCCAAGATCATGCGCCAGGTCGTCCGCCTGCGGAAGATGAAGCCCGACGACCGCAGCGAGCAGGAAATGGTGCTCGATACATACAAGGCCGCGCTCGGCATGGCATAGGCGGCCCAGCCAAGAGGAGACGAAAATGCCCCCGCAGTACAAGGACGCGAGCCACTTTCCGGTCACCACGACGCCCACGCTGGAGGGGCGGCCGATCCAGGAATATCGGGGCATCGTGACCGGCGAGGTAATCGTCGGCGCCAATCTTTTCCGTGACCTGTTCGCCAATATCCGCGATATCGTGGGCGGCCGCTCGGGCAGCTACGAACGGATCCTGCGCGACGCGCGCGAGCAGGCGATTGCGGAGCTGCAGGCCGAGGCCGGCCGCGTGGGCGGCAATGCGGTGGTGGGCGTCGACCTCGATTACGAGGTGATCGGCGATACCGGCTCTATGCTGATGGTCAGCGCCAGCGGTACGGCGGTGACAATTTGAAGCAGGTCCTGCCGGCGGTCCTGATCGTCTGCGTCGCCGCGTGCGGTCGGCCTTCGGTCGACATGCCGCTTTCGTTCGAGGACAGGACGGCCCGGATGCAGGCCTGCAACATGCTTTATCGCGAGAACGACTTCCAGAAGGTCAAGCCTTCGCCGGTGCGCGGGCTGATCGATCTGGAACGATGGAATGCCTTGTCGGCCAACCGCAAGGACGACGTCATCGAGCTGAGCGCCTGCCTCATGGAAGGCGGCGATGCAGGCCCGGTGGATGTCGAACTCTTCGTCAGCGGGCGCACGGTCTTGCGGCGTCAGGCGGAAAACGACACCGACTGGGCGGCAATCCTCGACTACGCGGCAAGCTCCGTCGCCGTGTATGCCAGCGACAGGGCGGCGCCGTTGTGCAGCATGTGCAGCACGATGCTCGACCACAGGCCATAGTGCACGCGCATGTAGCCGAGGATCGAGCCGGTGATGAATTGCGGCAGCACCAGCGGCAGAGCGGCGAGCATTTCCGCGCCTTCGAAATTGAAGACGTGGATGAACGCAAAGGCGAGCGTGCTCAGCCAGAAGAAGATCGGGAACGCCCTGCGGTACCATTGCGGCGCGTCGTAATTTCGCAAGCCGATAAACAAGATCACCGCCAGCACGATGCCGCCGCCGGTCGCGAGCATGGCCGGTCCCGGCACATCGCTCTGCGGGCCCGTGGCCGTCAGCACGCCGCCGAGCGCCGCCCCGCCCAGGATGGCGAGCAAGGCCGCAACGCGCCCGGGCTTGCCGGATAGCCAGCCACGGAACAGCACTTCTTCCACCAGCGGCGCAACGATCACGACCGCCAGCGCGAGGCCGATCTCTATCTCCATGCCTGCCAGCGCGGTTTCGGGAAGCTCCACGCCCGCAGCGATGACCAGCATTGCAATCACCCCCAGGCCTGCCATTAGCAGCAGGTCGAGCCCCAGCATCCGGAAGATCGCGGCCAACCCGCTGCCACCGACCCGCACCTGTTCTTCCGGCAGGACGGGCCGGCGCAGGAAGCCGGCAAAGCGGCGCCATTCATCGCGCATCGTTGCAGCTATGGCGGGCTTGCCGGACGCAGCCCCGTCCGCGCCCATCGGCGGGCTTGTCGTATCCATCGTCATGCGGCTATTGCGGCCCCCGATTTCATCCACCACAGGTTCAAGCGATACCATGGCAGGCCATTCCAAGTTCAAGAATATCATGCACCGCAAGGGTGCGCAGGACAAGAAGCGTTCCAACCTCTTCTCCAAGCTCAGCCGCGAAATCACCGTGGCGGCGAAGATGGGCATGCCCGATCCGGACATGAACCCGCGCCTGCGCCTCGCGGTGAACGCGGCCAAGGCCCAGTCGATGCCGAAGGACAACATCCAGCGCGCGATCGACAAGGCGTCGGCGACCGACGGCGATAATTATGAGGAAGTGCGTTACGAAGGCTACGGCCCCGGCGGCAGCGCGATCATCGTCGAAACGCTGACCGACAACCGCAACCGCACCGCCACCGCCGTGCGCACCGCCTTTTCCAAGCACGGCGGCAATCTCGGCACCGAAGGCAGCGTGGTCCACGGTTTCGAGCGGCTGGGGCTGATCGTCTATCCCGCCGATGCCGGGAGCGAGGACAAGGTGCTGGAAGCGGCAATGGAAGCGGGCGCGGAGGATATCGCCAGCACGGATGACGGCCACGAGATCTGGACCGCGGCCGACGATCTCCACCAGGTCGCGAGCGACCTCGAAGGGACGCTGGGCGAGGCGGAGACGGTCAAGCTGGCGTGGAAGCCCAACCTCACCGTCGATATGGACGAAAAGAACGCCGCCACGCTGCTCAAGCTCATCGACGTGCTGGACGACGACGACGATGTGCAGACCGTGTGGGGCAATTACGACATTTCCGACGAGGTGATGGAGCAGGTCGGCGGATAATGTGGACCCTCATCGCCAAGGCCCTGCTGGCCGGGGCGATGATCGCCGCGATTGCCGAGATCGGCAAGCGATTGCCGGCCATGGCGGCGCTGGTCGCCAGCCTGCCGCTCGTATCGATCCTAGGCATGATATTCCTATGGCATGCCCGGCCCGACATGGAGAACATGGCGCGCCATAGCGAGGCGACCTTCTGGTTCGTCCTGCCCAGCCTGCCGATGTTCCTGCTGATCCCGTGGCTGATGCGCAGCGGGGTCGGCTTCTGGCTGGCACTCGCCGCGGGCTGTGCGCTCACGATCGTGCTGTACCTCCTCATGGCGCATTTCGGGCCGCGGCTCGGCATCCGCCTGTGATCGCTGTCTTGTGATCATCATCGGCCTAGATCCCTCGCTCAGCTGTACCGGTTGGGGCGTGGTGCGCAGCGAGGGCGCGCGGCTGAGCCATGTCGCCAACGGGCAGGTGAAGACGGACGCGAAGGCGCCGATGGCGGACCGGCTGCACCACCTGCACGATGCCATTTACGCGGTACTGGCCTCACACGCGCCGGACCGCGCTGCGATCGAGGAAGTCTTCCTCAACAAGAACCCGCAGTCGACGCTGAAGCTGGCGCAGGCCCGCGGAGCGGTGCTTGCCGCATGCGGCCGCGCATCGATCCCGGTCAGCGAACACGCCGCGCGGCTGGTCAAGAAAGCGGTCGTCGGCACCGGCGCCGCGGACAAGGCACAGGTGCAGGCCATGCTGAAAGTGCTGCTCCCCGGCGCCCAGGTGGCGGGTGCCGACGCGGCCGACGCGCTTGCCGTCGCCATCGCGAGCGCGCATCTGGGCATCACGGAACCGCATCGATGATCTATATCCTGAAGAACCTGCTGCCGATCGGTGTGGCAACGCTGCTCGGCCTGGCCATCGGCTGGGCCTTCGTGGCGTTCTTCGAAGTGCCGGCGCCCTCTGTCGGCACTTTCGCCCTGATCGCCCTGTGCGAATTCTGGATTGCCGCAATACTCGCCGGGGCCCTGATCCTCGCGCCGGACAAGGCCGGGCCATGGACGATGGCGCTCGGCACCGCGTTCATCATCTGGATCGGCTTCGTCGCGCCATCGGCCGTCGTCTATCTCGCCATGGCCCGCCTGGAATGGTGGGCCATCCTGAGCATCGTACTGCACTGGCTGGCCGTAATGATGGTGCAGACGGTGGCGATGAAAGCCATCGGGCTTCAGGCTCCCCCCGAAGGAAACGGATCATGATCGACCTTTACGGCATTCCCAATTGCGACACGGTGAAAAAGGCGCGCAAGTGGTTGGAGGCGAAGGGTCTCGACCACACGTTCCACGACTTCAAGAAGGAGCCGCCGTCCCGCGACATGGTCGGCGAGTGGGCCGATGCGGTCGGCTGGCAAGTGCTGCTCAACCGCCGCGGAACCACTTTCCGCAAGCTGGACGACGCCGACAAGGAAGGGCTGGACCGCGACAAGGCGGTCGAACTGATGGTGGCGCATCCCAGCATGATCAAGCGGCCCGTCGTCGCGCATGACGGGCAGACCGATGTCGGCTTCAACGAGACGATCTGGGAAAACGCCTACCTCTGAACTTCAGTCCCGCTCGCGCCGTTCGATGCGGCGGGAAAGGCTGCGCATCTCGCGGGCCGAACGCGTGGCGAGGCGCGTTTCCAGCAGGAACATCAGCAGCGCGCCCGACACCAGCACCATCGCGGTGATCCACGTGGCGGCGACCCATGTCCCGATGGCGGTGCGGATGAAGGCGCTGACAAACAGCAGGATGATGACCACGCAGATCAGCAGGCCGGCCCCGGTGCTGAGGTTGATTGCGTCGTGGGCATATTTCTGGCGGCGGCGCAGCGCCGGCAGCTCCTCGATCTCGCGATCGGTGCGCCCTTCTTCCTCGCGCTTCTCGAGCTTGTCGACCCGCTCCACGATCCACGTCAGGCGCATGTTCATGACGTTGAGCACCGCGCCGATCGCTGCGAGCATGAACACCGGCGCGAGCGACAGCTGAACGATGTTCTGCACCCGCAGCGTGCTGGATGTCCGTTCGATCAGGCTGTCGCCAGCTGCGGCGAGCAGTTCTGCAATCATGCGCGGCGGGCCGAAAGGATGTAATTGAGGTCGCGATTGGCGGAGAGGGTGAAGCCCTTCGCGGGGTTGAAGGCGATGCCCCTGCAGTCCGTGACCGTGAAACCGGCGGCGTGCAGCAATTGTTCGAGCTCGTCGGGCGTGATGAAATCTTCCCAGTGATGCGTGCCCCTGGGCACTGCGCCGACCGCTTCCGCCGCGCCGACCAGCAGCGCGCGGCTGGCGAGCGTGCGGTTCGGGGTGGAAAGCACGAGCAGGCCGTCATCGGCCACGCAGTCCGTCAGCGCGGCGATGAAGGCGCCCTTGTCCGCCACGTGCTCGATCACTTCCATCGAGGTGACGAGGTCGAACTGGCCGAGGCCTAGCTCGCCCAGCTCCCCGTGGCGGTATGCGATGGCAAGTCCCATCGCATCGGCATGCGCCTGCGCCACCGCGACATTTTCCGCCGCCGCGTCCACCCCGGTGACGTCCGCGCCGAGCCGCGACAGCGGTTCGCACAGCAAGCCAGCCCCGCAACCGACGTCGAGCGCGCTCTTTCCCGAAAGCGGCGCGTAGCCGTAGGCGTCGCTCCCGAAATGGAGGTCCACCGCCTCGCGGATGAAGCCGAGGCGCACCGGGTTTAGGCGGTGCAGCATGGCGGAGGAGCCCTTCGGGTCCCACCAGTCCCGCGCCAGGGCGCCGAAGTGCTGCGCCTCTTCGGGACGGATCGTTGCGCCACTGGTTGCATCCGAGACATTTGCATTCGCCATGACGGCTCTCTAACAGCGCCGTTCAACCCGCACCAGCAGGAGCATGGCGACTTTGGCCCGGATCGTGATGAAATTCGGCGGCACTTCGATGGCCGGGACCGAGCGCATTCGCCGGGTCGCCAACATCGTGCGCCGGCAGGCCGCGCCAAAGCCCGACGGCACGCGCGACGAGGTGGCGGTGGTCGTATCCGCCATGGCTGGCGAGACCGACCGGCTGGTCAATTTCGCACGCGAGGCGAATCCGCTTTACGATCCGGCCGAATACGACGTCGTCGTGGCGAGCGGGGAGCAGGTCACCAGCGGGCTCCTCGCGCTCACGCTGCAGGGCATGGGCATGCAGGCGCGCAGCTGGCTTGGCTGGCAATTGCCGGTCCGCACTATCGAAGCCCATGCCAAGGCGCGGGTCGAAGCCATCGATGCGGAAGGCCTGCTGGCGGCGATGGGCGAGGGCCAGATCGCGGTGATCCCGGGCTTCCAGGGCGTTTCGGACGAAGGGCGCATCACCACCATGGGCCGCGGCGGGTCCGATACCTCTGCCGTGGCGGTGGCAGCGGCTATCGGCGCCGACCGGTGCGACATCTATACCGACGTGGACGGGGTCTATACCACCGACCCGCGCATCGTGGCCAAGGCGCGCAAGCTGAAGGCGGTGACGCACGAGGAAATGCTGGAGCTCGCCAGCGTCGGCGCCAAGGTGCTGCAGACCCGAAGCGTCAGCCTGGCGATGAAGTCCGGCGTGCGCGTGCAGGTGCTCAGCAGCTTTACCGACGGCGACGGCCCGTCGGCGGACGATTTGCCCGGCACGCTGATCGTGTCGGAAGAGGAAATGACGGCGCTCGAGGAGAAGCTGGATATGGAACGGCAGCTGGTTACCGGCATCGCCCACGACAAGACCGAAGCGAAGGTGATCCTGACCCGCGTACCGGACAAGCCCGGCGCGGTGGCGCATATCTTCGGCCCGCTGGCGGCGGCCAGCATCAATGTCGACATGATCATCCAGAACGTGGGGCGCGACAAGGGGGAGACCGACGTCACCTTCACCGTCCCGCAGGCAGACCTGCCGCGCGCGCAGGCGCTGCTGGAGGAACACCGCGGAGAAATCGGTTTCAACCGCATCATCACCGACAGCCAGATCGCCAAGATCAGCGTCGTCGGCGTGGGCATGAAAAGCCATGCGGGCGTTGCGGCGGACATGTTCGCCGCGCTGGCCGAGCGCGGGATCAACATCCAGGCGATCACCACCAGCGAGATCAAGATCAGCGTGCTGATCGACGAAGACGAAACCGAACTCGCCGTCCGCGTCCTCCACACCGCCTACGGCCTCGATGCGGAAGACGAGGCCGCATGAGCCGGCGCGCTGTTTGGGTCGTAGCGTTTCTCGTGGCGCTCGTGGCCTTGGCCTGGCTTGGATACTCGGCGGGCTTCAGTCTGGGTGAAGCGGCCACCTCCACGCGATGAGCCACATCGCCACCATCCTGCTGCTCGGGTCCGGCGAGCTGGGGCGGGAATTCGTCATTTCCGCAAAGCGGCTGGGCGCGCGGGTGATCGCTTGCGACAGTTACGACGACGCGCCCGCGATGCAGCTGGCCGACGGGCGCGAGGTGTTCTCGATGCTCGACGGGGAGGCCTTGCGCGCGGTCGCCGAAAGGCACCGCCCGGATTTCATCGTGCCCGAAGTGGAGGCGATCCGCACCGAAGTGCTCGCCGAGCTGGAGGCGGACGGTTTCAACGTGGTGCCGACCGCGCGCGCGACGCAGCTGACCATGAACCGTGACGGCATCCGCGATCTCGCCGCCGACGAGCTGGGCCTCGTCACCTCGCGCTATCGCTATGCCGAGAGTCTGGACGAGGTGCTGACGGCGGCCGAGCATGTCGGCCTGCCCTGCGTCATCAAGCCCGTCATGTCCTCCAGCGGCAAGGGCCAGTCCACCGTGCGCGATCCGGGCGACCTGGAAGCGGCGTGGACCTATGCCGCAGAAAACATGCGCGGCGACCGGCGGCGCGTCATCGTCGAGCAGTTCGTCGACTTCGACTACGAGATCACGCTCCTGACCGTGCGCCATGCCGGCGGGGTCAGCTTCTGCCCGCCCATCGGCCACCGGCAGGAACGCGGCGATTACCGCGAAAGCTGGCAGCCCGCCGCCATGACCGACGCCGCCATCGGCGCCGCGCAGGCCATGGCGCGCAGGGTGGTGGACGAGCTTGGCGGACACGGCCTGTTCGGCGTCGAATTCTTCGTGAAGGGTGAGGAGGTCATCTTTTCCGAACTCAGCCCGCGCCCGCACGATACCGGCATGGTAACGCTGGTCAGCCAGGACCTGACCGAATTCGACCTCCATGCCCGGGCGATCCTGGGCCTGCCGCTGCCGGACGATATCCGCGCGCGGGCCAGCGCCTCCGCCGTGATCCTCGCCGACCGGGAGAGCGACGACTTCGGTTTCGAAGGGCTTGCCGATGCGATGGCGGAAGGCGCGGACCTGCGCATCTTCGGCAAACCCATGACGCGCTCCTACCGGCGCATGGGTGTGGCCCTCGCCAGCGGGCCGGATACCGATGCGGCGCGCGCTGCCGCCAGCTCCGCCGCAGCCAAGGTGCGGATTGCCTACCGCTGAGGCGAACCCTAAAGGCCGGGTCATGACAGATTACAAACGATCACACGCGTTGATGCGGCGCGGCCGCGAATTCCTCGGTTCGGAACACGCCATCCTGTGCGGCGCGATGAGCTGGGTGTCGGAGCGCAACCTCGTTTCCGCCATCTCCAACGGCGGCGGCTTCGGCGTGATCGCCTGCGGCGCGATGACGCCGGAACTGCTCGATACCGAGATTGCCGAAACGAAGAAGCTGACGGACAAGCCCTTCGGTGTGAACCTGATCACCATGCACCCGCAGCTGTTCGACCTGATCGAGGTCTGCACGCGGCACGGTGTCGGCCATGTCGTGCTCGCCGGCGGCATCCCGCCCAAGGGCAGCGTCGAAAAGATCAAGGAAGGCGGCGCCAGGGTCATCGTCTTCGCCCCCACGCTCGCGCTGGCAAAGAAGCTGTTGCGCAGCGGCGGGGACGCGCTGGTGATCGAAGGGATGGAAGCGGGCGGCCACATCGGCCCCGTCTCGACCAGCGTGCTGGCGCAGGAATTCCTGCCCGAACTGGCCGAAGACCACCTCGTCTTCGTGGCCGGCGGGATCGGCCGCGGGCAGGCAATCGCGGGCTATCTCGAAATGGGCGCGGTGGGCGTGCAGCTGGGCACCCGCTTCGCCTGCGCGACGGAGAGCATTGCCCATCCCGATTTCAAGAAGGCATTCTTCCGCGCCAGCGCGCGCGATGCGGTCGCATCGGTCCAGGTCGATGCGCGCTTGCCGGTGATCCCCGTCCGGGCGCTGAAGAACAAGGGCACGGAAGAATTCACTGCCAAGCAGCGCGAAGTCGCCGCCGTGCTCGACCGCGAGGAGATCGCGATGGCCGAAGCGCAGCTGCAGATCGAGCACTACTGGGCCGGCGCGCTGCGCCGCGCGGTGATCGACGGCGATGTCGAGAACGGCAGCCTGATGGCCGGACAGTCGGTCGGGATGCTGAAGGAAGAGGAACCCGCCGCCGACATCATCGCCAAGCTGATGACCCAGTGCGAAGAGGCGCTGTCGCGGCGCTAGGCAACGGTTCCGAAGGCCCCGAATGAGCGCACCCCTCGTCATCACCCTGTCCTGCGCGGACCGCCCCGGCATCACGGCGAAGGTGACGGGCTTCCTGTTCGAGCGCGGCGGCAACGTGCTGGAAGCGCAGCAGTTCAACGACACTGGCGCGGGCGCGTTCTTCATGCGGGTGGAGTTCGACCCCGGCGAGGCCACCCGCGAGGAGCTGCGCAGCTGCTTCGCCCCCATCGCCGACCGGTTCGGCATGGAATGGAAGCTGGTTCAGCGCGATCGCCCGCGCCGGGTGATGATCATGGTCAGCAAGTTCGACCATTGCCTCGCCAGCCTGCTCTATCGCTGGCGCATCGGCGAACTGGCGATGGAGCCGGTCGCCATCGTCTCCAACCATCCGCGCGAGGCGATCGAGCATACGGAGCTGGGCGACCTGCCGTTCCACCACCTGCCCATCACGCCGGACACCAAGGCAGCGCAGGAGGCGCAAGTGCGGCGCCTGGCGCAGGAAACCGGCGCGGAACTGGTCGTGCTGGCGCGCTACATGCAGATCCTGTCGGACGAACAGGCGGCCCATTTTGCCGCGCGCTGCATCAACATCCACCACAGCTTCCTGCCCGGCTTCAAGGGCGCAAAACCCTATCACCAGGCCCATGCGCGCGGGGTGAAGATGATCGGCGCCACCGCGCATTACGTTACCAGCGATCTCGACGAAGGGCCGATCATCCACCAGGATGCCGAGGCCATCGGCCATGCCGACAGCCCCGAAGACCTGATCCGCAAGGGCCGCGACATCGAAAGCCGCGTGCTTGCCGAGGCGGTCCGTCTGCATCTTGCCGACCGGGTGCTCGTCAACGGCGGGCGGACCGTGGTCTTCTCCGGCTGAGGCGGGGCAACCGGAACGCACGGCGCGGCTCCTGCATTGGAAGGCCGAGCGCAACACTCCGGAGGACACCATGAAGAAATACGCCATCGCCCTTGCCGCAGCGGGAAGCCTTGCCGCCATCGCAACGCTGCCCGCATCTGCCGACCATCACGGCGCGGACCTGCCCGGCCAGATGGACGTCAGCCGCGTCGCCGCCGGAACCTACCAGACCGACCCGGCCCACACGCTGGTGGGCTGGAGCGTCAACCACTTCGGCTTCAACGACTATCACGGCGTGTTCGGCGACGCGGAAGGCACGCTGGTCATCGATCCTGCCAATCCGCAGGGCGCGCGCGTTTCGGTCAGCGTGCCGATCACCAGCGTCGCCGTGCCGAGCGAAGGCCTGCGCAATCACCTGCTGCGGCCCGGCAAGGACGGCGGATCGCCCGACTTCTTCGGCGCCGAGCCTGCACCCGCCACATTCGAATCGACTGCTGTCACCGTCTACGGCGATGGCACCCGCGCCATCGTTGCGGGCAATCTGTCGATGAACGGCGTGACGAAGCCCGTCACGATCGAGGCCCGCTTCACCGGCGCCGGCAGCAACCCGATGAGCCAGGCCGAGACCATCGGCTTCCACGGCACGACCACGATCATGCGGTCCGACTTCGGTATCGACTATGCACTGCCGGTCGTCGGCGACGCGGTCGAATTGACGATCAGCGCCGCGTTCGAGAAGCAGTAGGGCTCAGTCGGCGAAACCGAAGTCCAGCACTTGGACTTCGGTGCCGATGGCATAGATGCGACCGCCGGAAGGCGTCCGCACCACGTCGAACTTGTTGGCGGCGCGGGCGATGGGCACTTCGCGCCAGCTTGCGCCGCCGTCGTTCGTGGCATAGCCGCCGGCGAACGTGCCGACGAAGCCCGTGCTCTCGTCGATGAAGCCGATGCCGAACTGCCGCGCCTGCGCGTTCTGCGCCATCTCCAGCTCCTGCCAGCTGCGCCCGCCATCCGTCGTCTTGATGACGAGCTGGGTGGCGCGCTCCTGGTCGTAGGATTGCACGGTGGCATAGCCGACATCGCCGCCGCCCGGGAAGCTGGCCTTCCAGATCAATTCGTGCGGCCGGCCGGAGCGATAGACTTCGCTCCACGTCCGTCCGCCGTCCGTCGTGCGCAGGACCAGCCCCTCGGCATCGCGGCTGCTGGAGGTGGTCGCCGCGAAGACGAGGCCGGTGTTCTCGTCGAAGAACTTGATGTCGAGGATCATGCCCGCCTGCGCGCTCATGTCGATCACGCTCCATGTCTCGCCGCCGTCGACCGAGCGCAGGATGCCGGTCGGCCCGCCCACGCGCCCGGCGGCATGTATGACCGTGCGCGGCTCCAGGTTGCCCTGGTAAATCCGCTCGGAGGTCACGATGTCGATCGCGCAGACGCCCTTGATCGTCTGTCCGCCCAGATCGACCGCCTGCCATGTCGCGCCGCCGTCGCGCGTGCGATAAAGCGGGGTCTCGTCCTCGACGCCCGGGTAATAATCGGTGCCGACATTGCCGATGAAGCCGTTCTCGGCATCGAGGAAGGCAACGGCGCGCACGAAAGTGCCGGGCCGGCTCGCCACCTTGCTCCAGCTCGCGCCGCCATCCTGCGTGCGGAACAGGTCGCCCGCGCCGGTTCCGTACCACCCGTGCATCGTGTTGCCGAAGGAGATGGAGTCGCGCTTTCCGGGAAAGGCCTCGGTCGGCAGGGTCTGCCATGCGGCAAGGTCGACGGGGGCGATTGCCCGCTCGGCTGGGGCTTGAACAGGCGCGGGTGGCACAGCGGCGCAAGAGGCCATCAGCGACGCGGCCAGAGCTGCGGAGAGTGCGTGGATTTTCCCGTTCATGCGCGATCCTTTCTTGTCCGGCAAAGTCGCCCTGTGGCCATCGTTCGCTCCGCCGCATGGAACGATGTGTCCAATGCACTGGAAACGGAAGGCAAATTCGGTAGCCTGTGCGCAAACGGGGAGAAGCGCATGGCTTCGTCGGCGGCAGTAATCGGGGGCGGCATCGCCGGATTGTCTGCGGGCATTGCCCTGCGCAAGGCAGGTTTCGGCGTGACCTTGTTCGAACAGGCGGAAGACATCCGCCCGATGGGCGCGGCATTGTCGATCTGGGGCAACGCGATGGCCGGCCTCGACTGGCTCGGGTGCGGGAATGCGGTACGCGCCAAGGCCGCCGGGGTCGAACGGCTTGCGCTGCGGGACGTGCAGGGACGCGACCTTTTCGGGCCCGTCGACCTGTCCGGCAGCGACAGCTGGCTGCCGCTGCGGACCGATCTCCAGGCGATATTACTGGAACGGCTTGGGGCCGGAAACGTACGCCTCGGCGTCGCGGTCGGGCGCGCGCAGGAGGAAGGCGGGCGCGTTGCTTTGGCTGCGCGGGACGGGACATTGCTGGGAGACTTCGACCTCCTAATCGTCGCAGACGGCATCCATTCCGACATCGCCACTTCGCTGCTTGGCAATCCGCCTGTGTATCGCGGGTACGGCGGGGTCCTGAACCTGGTCGATGCCGCCCCGCAAGCGACCGGGCACGGCGAGGAAATCTGGGGCGAAGGCGACCGCTTCGGCCTGTTCGATGCCGGCGGCTCGGGATACTGGTTCTACATGGCAACGGGCACTCAGGCCGGGATTGCCGCGCTCGACCATGCCGAACTTCTCCGCCGCTCGCACTCTTTCCCCGAGCGAATCCGGGAGGCTGTCGCCGCATCCGATCCCGCAGCCCTGATCACCATTCCAATCCACGCCCGTCCGATGCCGAAATCCTTCGGGCGCGGCAGGGTCATCTGCATCGGCGACGCCGCTCACGCGATGGAACCGAACCAGGGGCAAGGCGCCTGCCAGGGCATCGAAGATGCATGGGCGCTCGGCATCCTGGCAGGGCGTCTCCCGCCCGACAGGATCCTGCCGGAATTCGACCGACTGCGCCTGAAACGCGTCGCCCGCATCCACCGCGACAGCGCCACGATGGGCGCGATCGCCCACGGCAGGCCGTGGCTGCGGCGCGGTGTATCCGCGATCTTTCGCGCTGTCCCGAAGCGTGTCGACGCGTGGCAGATCCGGCAGCGCCCCGCGCCGCCGGACTATCGCTGATCGCTAGGCCATCGCCTTCTTGTTCACGGTGATCACCTGCGGATAGGTGAATTCGAGCAGGCCTTCCTTGCCGTATTCCGCGCCGAAGCCCGACTGCTTGTGCCCGCCGAACGGGGCGAAGGGCGACAGGTGCTGGCTCTCGTTGATCCAGACCGTGCCGGTCTCCATCTGCTCGGCCAGCTTCACGCCGCGATCGGTATCGCGCGTCCAAACCGACCCGGCGAGGCCGTACTCGGAGTTGTTGGCCCGCTCCAGCACCTCTTCCTCGGTCGAGAACTTCATCAGCGGCATGACCGGGCCGAACTGCTCTTCCGCCACGATCCGCGCGTCTTCGGGCGGGTTGTCGAGGATGGTGATCGGCACGTAATAGCCGGACCCCGAAGGATCGGTGTCACCGCCGAGCAGGAACTTGTAGCCGTTGTCCCTCGCATCCTGGATCAGCTCGCATACCCGTTCGAACTGCTTCCTGTTCTGGATCGGACCGACGCCGGTGCCCTGCTGCGATCCGTCGCCCACGGTCACGCCCTTCGCATACTCCGCGATGGCGGCGGACAGCTCGTCGTAGATATCCTCGTGGATGTAGATCCGCTTGGATGCGATGCAGACCTGGCCGGCGTTGGAAAAGCTCGACCAGAAGAGCTTTTCGGCGACCTTCTCCACGTCGGCATCGGGCAGGACTATGGCCGCATCGTTGCCGCCCAGTTCCAGCGTGATGCGCTTCAGGTCCGCGCTCGCGCCTTCCATGATCTTCTTGCCAGTCGCGGTGGAGCCGGTGAAGGTGATCTTGTCGATGTCCGGGTGGCCGGTGATCATCGGGCCGAGCGCATCCTCGCCGGTGATGATGTTGACGACGCCTGCGGGCATCGCATCCTTGATCAGCTCCGCCAGACGCAGCGTGGCGAGCGGGGTGAAGGGGCTGGGCTTCAGCACGATGGTGCAGCCCGACAGCATGGCAGGCGCGATCTTCTGCATCGCCATCATCACCGGGAAGTTCCACGGCACGATGCCGCCGACCACGCCCACCGGCACGCGGCGCGTGCGCGACAGGCGGGTGTCGCTGTCCTCGTTGATCTCGTCTTCCAGCTCCAGCGTGGCCTGGTTGCCTGCCATGTAGGCGGCGCCGAGGATTTCGCCCTTGGCCTGGCCGTGCGGCTTGCCCTGCTCGCTGGTCAGGAGGCGATAGAGCTCCTCGTGATTGTCGGAGATGATCTTGGCGACGGCCTGCACCGCCTGGCGCCGTTCCTCGATCGGCGTCTTCGACCAGGTCCTGAACGCCCGGCGCGCGGCGGCGACCGCGCGGTCGAGCTCGTCCCTGCCGCAGGCTGGTACCACGCCGATGACTTCCTCGTTCGCGGGGTTCACCACGTCCAGCGTGTCGGCGGTCTCGATCATCTCGCCGTCGATCAGGTTCTTGTAGGCAGTGGGCATCGCGCTCTCCTCTGGCGGGCCAGGGCTTTTCGCGCTCCGGCACCGAATGGCTTTCCATGCGTAGATAGCATGCACGCGGCGGGAGTTTAAGCGTTCAATTAAACGAAGGCGAAGCTGCTTCATTCGGGGAGACGAGACGATGTGCGATCGCGATTTGCTGGCAAGATGGGCGATGGACCGCCGCAAGTTCGGGGCGGGGGCCGCTCTCGCCGGCGGGGCCGTGGGCCTGTCCGCCTGCACAACCTATGGCGGCGGTGATATTGGCAGGCTTGCAGAACGCAGCGTATCCTTCGCTATTGGCGACGACACGATGGACGCCTTCTTCGTCCATCCCGCCGACAGCGAATCGCCGGCGGTCATCATGTGGCCGGACATCGCCGGGCTGCGCGATGCGAAGCGCGCCATGGCGCGGCGGCTGGCGGGCGAGGGCTATGCCGTGCTCGTCCTCAACCCTTATTACCAGAGCGTATCGGGCGAACAGTTCGCCGATTTCGCGGCCTTCGTGGAGCAGGACGGCTTCGAAAAGGTGAAGCCCTGGCGCGACCAGCTCACTGCCGGAAGCGTGCAGCGCACCGCGCGCGCCGCAGCCGGCTGGCTGATGGAGCAGTCGGCGGTCGATGGCGCGCGCGGAATGGGCACGCAGGGCTATTGCATGGGCGGCCCGTTCACGATCTGGAGCGCCGCGGCAGTGCCGGGCATTCGCGCGGCCGCCAGTTTCCATGGCGGCGGCCTCGTCCGCGAAGCGGAGAACAGTCCGCACACGATGCTGCGCGGGGATGCGAACTATCTCATCGCCATCGCGCAGGATGACGATGCGGAAAATCCCGATCACAAGGCAATCCTGCGCCGCGCGATGGCTGATGCGGGAGCCGCAGGACAGGTCGACGTATTTGCAGGCGACCATGGGTGGACCGTGCCGGACTCGCCGGCATACGACCGCGCCGCGGCAGAACGCGCCTATGCGCTGTTGCTGGAGACCTACGCCCGCGCGCTGTAGCGCGCGGGCAGCCGGTCAGGTGCCGATCGTCCCGCCGCCCGTGGCGGTGGGTCGCGATGCGCTGGCCTTGCCGAAGCGGCCGTGCTTGCGGAAGGTGGTCATCCAGCGGTCGAGGAACAGCGACAACGGTCGCGGGGTCACGCCCAGCTTCTCGATCCCCGGAAAATCGCCGCTTGCCACGCTGCCCCGTTTCAGCAGCTTCCACTGGTCCATCGTCATCGGCGCAAACGGCAGCCAGCCGGTGAACTTGGCAAAGTTGCGGCTGACGAAGTCGGGCAATTCGATGAAGGTCCGGTCGCGGTTCTGCGCATCGGCGATCATGCGGTTGATCTCGGCCATGGTGAGGACTTCGGGGCCGGCCAGCTCGTAAGTCTTGCCGCCATGCTTGCCGGGGTCTGCCAACGCATTGGCGACCGCCTCTGCCGCGTCGTCGACATTCACGACCTGCATCTGCGCGTCCGGCCCGAAGACCGGAAGGGCCGGGAAGGCCTGGATCAGCTTGGCGAACATGTTCAGGAAATCGTCGTCCTCGCCGAAAATGATCGACGGGCGGACGATGGTCGCTTTCGGGAAAGCCTCCCGGACCAGTTCCTCGCCCTGCGCCTTGGTGCGTGAGTAATCGACATCGGAATCGGCATCGACGCCGAGCGCACTGACCTGCACGAAGCTGCTGGCGCCGGCCTCGTGCGCGAAGCGCGCCGCATCGCCCGCGCCATCGCGCATCAGGGCGTCGAGATTGCCGCTAAAGGCCCCGACGAGATAGACCACGCCGTGCGCATCGGCGACGGCGTGGCGCAGGCTCGCCTCGTTGGTGACGTCGCAGCGCATGAACTGTATCTGCCCCAGGTTCGCCATCGCCTTCAGCTTGAAAGCGCTTTGCGGCGACCGGCTGGCGATGCGCACCCGCGCCCCGCGCTCCAGCAGCGCCTGCGCGATATGGGTGCCGAAAAAGCCGCTCCCGCCGATCAGCGTGACGAGCTTGCCGTTCAAAGGATTGCGCGTTGCCATGATGCCCTTTCAATGCGCGGGAATGGGTTATGTGCCGCGCGGCTTTCTTCGCCGCCGCCTTTGCCCAAAGCCGCGCCGGACCGCAAGGTCGGCAATCCGGCAGCCCGCTGGGCGGGGAATTGTCAGGCGCAGAATTGTCCGGTGTCGGGGCGATCTTGCGTTGACAACCCCGCCACCCCTTCGCTAGTGGCCCGCGCCTACCCGGCAGCCCGGCATTCGACGACCGGACCTGCACAGTGTGCCCAGATGGCGGAATTGGTAGACGCACCGTCTTCAGGTGGCGGCGATCGCAAGGTCGTGGAGGTTCGAGTCCTCTTCTGGGCACCACTCATCACTTCCAGCATCCTTCGCGGCACGTCGTGGATCGGCGGGCGCATGTCCGGCTGGTCACGGCGGCATCCGTGTTCTAATCCGCAATCTCGCGGCGCTAGGCCGCATGGGAGCGCGGCACGTGTCGGTATGAGCCGAAGCGAAAATTTCGAACTTGAGCGCAGCGTCGGACCCGGGCCGGTCTTCCGGCGCGACTGGCGCAAGGCCGACGGGCGGATGCTGCACCTGTACGGGCGCTCGCCGCATCGGCTCGATCCCCTGCCGGAACCGTCCGACGACATCGCTCAGGGCGGCGAACTGCGGTTCCATCCGCTGCGCCGGGAATGGAATGTCTATGCCGCGCACCGGCAGAACCGGACGTTCAAGCCGGCGACGGCGGACGATCCGCTGGCGCCCGGCACTCCAAGCGGGCCGGCGACGGAAATTCCCTTCGAGGATTTCGAGCTGGCGGTGTTCGAAAACAAGTTCGCCGCGTTCCATCCTGCAGCGCAAGGCGCCACCCGCCTTGGGGGTATGGCCACGGAGCCTGCTCGCGGGGCTTGCGACGTCGTGGTCTATGCCCCGGAAGCGGAAGGCAATTTGCATTCGATCGGCACGGACCGGCGGCAGGTGCTGCTGGCCGCGCTGATCGATCGCTATCGCACCATGTTCGCCCAAGGGTGCGAATATGTGCTGCCGTTCGAGAACCGGGGCGACGAGGTGGGCGTGACGCTGCACCATCCGCATGGCCAGATCTACGGCTTCGAACGGATCCCCGAAGCGCAGCAGCGCGCCGTTTCAGCCTTTGCCGACGGCTTCGATCTCGCGGGCGAAATCGCCGAGGCCCAGCCCGATTACGGCATCGGCAGCGCCGGCGGGATTGCCGCCTTCGTGCCGCGTTTCGCCCGGTTTCCCTACGAGATATGGCTCGCCCCCACGCAGCGGCGTGAAGGCCCGTGGGACTGCACCGACGAGGAACTCGAAAGCCTGGCCCACTGGCTCGGCGAGGTCACGCGCCGCTACGATGCGCTTTTCGAGCGGCCTGCCGCGACGATGATGGCGTTCCATGCCGCGCCGCGCGGTGGCTCTGCTAATTACCACTTTACCGTGCAGTTCTATCCGCTGCTGCGCGCGCCGGGGCGGGTGAAATATCTCGCTTCGGTGGAACAGCACACCGGCCTGTTCACGGTCGACGTGATGCCCGAAAGCGCGGCGTCGCGGCTGAGGGAGCTCTAGTATGGCATTCGCCGGATATGCGCCCGGGCGGGTCAACCTGATCGGCGAGCACATCGACTACAACGGCGGCATGGTCCTGCCCGCGGCGCTTTCGATCGGTCTCGAAGTCGAACTTGCGCCTCGCACCGACGGGGTGGTGACGGTTGCTGCCGATTCTTACGACGAGGTCGCACGGCGATCGATCGACGACGGGGCGAACGGACACTGGTCGGACCCCGCGGTCGGCGCCGTGCGGGAGGCGCGTGCGCTCGGCCTCGTCGATGGCGGCGCAAGCCTCACCATCCGTTCGACCATCCCGCAGGGTTCCGGCCTGTCCTCCTCGGCAGCGTTGATCGTGGCCATCCTCAAGGCGGCGCGCGATGCGGGGCAGGGGACGCAAGGCGATGTCGAACTCGCCGTCGCCGCGCGCCGGGTAGAGAACGACTACATGGGCGTGCCATGCGGCATCATGGACCAGATGGCGGTCGCGGTGGCCGCGCCGGGCACCGCAATCGCGCTCGATACCGAGAGCCTGGATTACGAGATAGCCGTCTTGCCACAGAGCCACGACTTCGTGGTCCTGCACTCCGGCGTGACCCGCAAGCTTGCCGACGGACGCTACAAGGAGCGCAAGCTGGAATGCGACCGGGCCAAGGCGTTTTTCGGGACCGCGAACCTGTGTTCGCTCGAGCCCGAAGACATCGCCGGCTCCGCCCTCGAAGAGCCCTATCGCAGCCGGGCACTCCACTGCGCGACCGAACACCGCCGCGTGCTTGCTGCTCTCGCGGCGATCAAGGCCGGCGACATCGGCACACTGGCCGGCGCGATGGCGCAAAGCCATGCCTCGATGCGCGACGATTTCGCCGTTTCGCTGCCCCCTATCGACGCGCTGGTTGCCGATGCGATGACGATGGGGGCGGACGGCGCCCGGCTGACCGGCGGCGGGTTCGGCGGGTGCATCGTGGCTCTGGTCGATAAAGGCGCGAGGGAGGACTGGCTGGGCAGCGTCCTGGCCGCGCATCCGGACGCCCGCTTCGTCGCGAGCGTTTGAAGCGAGGCGGCTACCGCCCCTCGGGGCGTGCGATGGTTCACGACACGTTTACCGCTTGTTGCCCGTTTTGCGCTATCACGCGCCCCATGGACGAAGCGCGCATTACCCCGGTGATCCTGTGCGGCGGCAGCGGCACGCGTTTGTGGCCGCGCAGCCGCCCGGACAATCCCAAGCCTTTCCAGAAGCTTGTCGGCGAAACGACCCTGTTCGAAGAGGCACTTTCGCGCTGCGCAGATGCAATGCGTTTCGGCCCGCCAATCATCGTCACCGGTGCGGCGCACCAGCCACTCGTGGAGGCGCAATGCAGCCACGCCGACGCTTTGATCATCGTCGAACCGTGCGCGCGCAACACCGCTGCGGCGATCGCGCTGGCGGCCCTGCGCGTGCCCGGCGACACGCTGTTGCTCGTTTGCCCCAGCGACCAGCATGTCGCCGACACCGCGGCTTTCGACGCTGCTGTTTCGCGGGCTGCCGGGCTGGCGCAGGATGGCTGGCTGGTGACGTTCGGGATAGAACCGACACGGGCCGAGACGGGCTTCGGCTATATCGCCCGGGGCGAAAGCCTCGGCGATGGCGCCTACCGGGTCGCGCAATTTACCGAGAAGCCCGATGCCGCGCGCGCCGCCGAATTCCTCGCCGGCGGAAGGCACGACTGGAATGGGGGGATATTCCTCTTCCGCGCCGACCGCTTCCTCGAAGAACTGGCTGCCAAACGCGCTGATATCGCCGAACTGTCCAAGGCAGCAGTCGATGAAGCGACACGCGACGGGCGGATCCTCAGGCCGGGCGCCGACAGCTTCGCCCGGATCGATGGCACGTCGATCGACTACGCCGTGATGGAACGGACCGACCGCGCCGCGATGGTGCCGGTCAGTATGGGCTGGTCCGACATCGGAAACTGGCAAGCCCTCCATGACGCCCGGCCACACGACGCTTCCGGCAATTCGGTGTCAGGCAGCGCGCAGCTGGTCGACTGCCACAACGTCGCCATCGACAGCGACGGTCCGCGCGTTTCGGCCATCGGGCTGGAGAACATCGTCATCGTCGTGAACGGCGGCGAGGTGCTGGTGACGACGATGGACGGCGCGCAAGCCGTCGGCACGCTGGACGGAGCGAACGGCAAGTGAAGCGCCTACCGACCCGCGAAGTGGCCAAGATCTGGGGCTGTATGCACTTGCCTACGCCGTTCGACCGCGCCTGCAGCGAACCGACCGGCGAAATCTGGTTCGAGCCGCCGGACGAGCTCCCCGAGCTACTCGCCAAGTACATCTTCGCCTGCGACAAACTTTCGATCCAGCTTCACCCCGACGACGACCAGGCGGAAGCCGCAGGGCTGGGCCGGACGGGGAAGGAAGAATGCTGGCTGGTCATCGCGGCTGACGGCGACGCGCGGCTTGGCGTAGGCTTGCGCGAAGCGGTGAGCGAGGAGGAATTGCGTGCCGCTTCGCTCGATGGCCGGATCGAGGACCTGCTCGAATGGCACAGGGTCGAAGCGGGCGATTTCCTCTACATCCCGGCAGGGACGATCCATGCCATCGGCGCCGGCGTCAGCCTGATCGAGATCCAGCAGAACAGCGACGTGACCTATCGCCTCTACGACTACGGCCGCCCGCGCGAACTGCACCTCGATGCTGCGCTTCCTATCGCCCGGCGCGGGCCGCATCCGGCCGCGCTGAGGCGCAGGATTGCGGCGACGGGCGAGGATTGGCTGGTGGAAGGTCCGCACTTCTACCTCCTGCGCTACGACGGTCCGCTATCCGGGCCTGCGCGCGAGCGGCTGGCGGGTCGCCGGGCGCTCGTGCTGCCCACGACGGGCAGGATCGGCCCGGTGATGGCGGGCGACTGCGCCTGGATCCACGATGCTGCGGCACTCGAATCCGGACAAGGCGCGTCTGGC
Organism: Pseudoblastomonas aquimaris; assembly: GCF_035481675.1. Lineage (NCBI taxonomy): Bacteria > Pseudomonadati > Pseudomonadota > Alphaproteobacteria > Sphingomonadales > Erythrobacteraceae > Pseudoblastomonas > Pseudoblastomonas aquimaris. The sequence continues at coordinate 189,259 of NZ_JAYJJW010000002.1, forward strand.
CTGATCGCCGTTCCTGTCGGCGGCGCTTAGCTTGTCATTCATGTGCCTGCGCCTACATTGGTTGCCTGAAAGGGATTTATTGCGATGAGCGACGACAATCGGCCCGGCGGCGAGCCGGAAAATGGCGGCAATCCGTGGGTGAAAAGCCTGTTCGTGTGGGGCGGGATCTTCCTGGGCCTGCTGTTGGTGGTTTCGCTGTTCGGCAACAACAACGCCGATGCCGGCAACCGCATCGCCTATTCCGATTTCCGTAACCGCGTGGCCGAAGGTTCGGTGGAATCGGTCGACATCTCGCAGGACCTGATCACCGGCAAGCTCAAGAACGACGAGACGTTCACGACCGTGCCGCTGGAAAGCGACGTCAACTTGCCCGACTTGATGACCCAGAACGGAGTCGAATATTCGGTCGAGGCAAGCGAGCAGCCGAACATGCTGCTGTGGATCCTGGCCCAGTCGCTGCCGTTCATCCTCATTCTCGGCATCGCCTTTTTCGCCCTGCGCCAGATGCAGAAGGGCGGCGGCGCCGGCGGGGCGATGGGCTTCGGCAAGTCGAAAGCCAAGATGCTGACCGAAAAGCAGGGCAAGGTGACCTTTGCCGATGTCGCCGGCATCGACGAGGCGCGCGAGGAGCTGGAGGAAGTCGTCGAGTTCCTGAAAGACCCGCAGCGTTTCTCCAAGCTCGGCGGGCAGATCCCCAAGGGCGCACTGCTGGTCGGCAGCCCCGGTACCGGCAAGACCTTGCTCGCCCGCGCCATCGCGGGTGAGGCGGGGGTGCCGTTCTTCACTATTTCGGGTTCGGACTTCGTTGAAATGTTCGTCGGCGTCGGCGCCAGCCGCGTGCGCGACATGTTCGAACAGGCGAAGAAGAATGCGCCCTGCATCGTCTTCATCGACGAGATCGATGCGGTCGGTCGCAGTCGTGGCCACGGCCTCGGCAACTCGAACGACGAGCGGGAACAGACGCTGAACCAGCTGCTGGTCGAGATGGACGGCTTCGAAGCCAACGAAGGCATCATTATCGTCGCCGCCACCAACCGGCCCGACGTCCTCGACCCCGCGCTGCTGCGCCCGGGCCGCTTCGACCGCCAGGTCGTGGTGCCGGTGCCCGATATCGACGGGCGCGAGAAGATCCTCCAGGTCCACATGAAGAAGGTGCCGCTGGCGCCCGACGTGAACAGCCGCACGATCGCACGCGGTACGCCCGGCTTCTCCGGCGCGGACCTCGCCAACCTCGTCAACGAGGCGGCGCTGCTGGCCGCGCGGCGCAACAAGCGCCTGGTCGCGATGCAGGAATTCGAGGACGCCAAGGACAAGGTCATGATGGGCGCGGAACGCCGCAGCATGGTCATGACCGATGACGAGAAGAAGATGACCGCCTATCACGAGGCAGGTCACGCCCTCGTCAGCCTGAACGAGCCTGCGTCCGACCCCATCCACAAGGCCACGATCATCCCGCGCGGCCGCGCGCTGGGCATGGTGATGCGCCTGCCGGAACGCGACAGCTATTCCTATCACCGCGACAAGATGCACGCGAACCTTGCCGTGGCGATGGGTGGCCGCGTGGCGGAAGAAATCATCTTCGGCCACGACAAGGTGTCCAGCGGGGCCAGTGGCGACATCCAGTACGCCACCGACCTTGCCAAGAACATGGTCACCAAGTGGGGCATGTCGGACAAGCTCGGCCCGCTGCAGTACGAACAGCAGCAGGAAGGCTATCTCGGCATGGGCCAGTCGTCACGCACCATGGGCGGCGCCGAAACCAACAAGCTGATCGATGCGGAGATCAAGGCGCTGGTCGAAGGCGGCCTGAAGCGTGCGACGGAAATCCTGACCGACCAGGAGGACAAGCTCCACCTGCTCGCTCAGGCGATGCTCGAATACGAGACGCTGACCGGCGACGAGATCAACCAGCTGATGGAAACGGGCAAGCTCGACCGGCCCGACCAGCCGGCCGGCGGCAACGCGCCCGCGCGCCCGATCCGCGGGTCCGCCATCCCGAAAGCCGGCAAGAAGTTCGGCGACGGGGGAACGGCACCGCAAGGCGCGTAGTTTGCCCTTGCGAAAGGGAGATTGCCGATGACCTATCTCAAACTTGCCGGGGCCGCGTCGCTGCTGGTCCTCGCTGCCGCCTGCTCCGAGGAAACGCAAAGCAATGCGCAGGACACGCTGGAGCGTGCTGCCGCCGATACGGAGGCGAATGCCGAAGTGGTCGAGAACGCGGTTCGCGAAGGCACGATGGACGCCGCCGAGGGCATCAAGCAGGGCGCCGACAACCTGCAGGCCGAACTGGCCGAGGACGAGGCGACCGACCCCGACCAGGGCGATGGCGCGCTCGACGGCACCGACTGACCTTTTGCGGAAAATTGACGACAAGGGCGCGGCGGCTTCGGCTTCCGCGCCCTTCTTCGTTCAGAAGGCGCCCAGCACCGTCAGGATCAGCAGGAACAGGATCAGCACGACCGAGATGAAGAGCAGGAGGAAGACGAGCCGCCAGATCGTCGACAGGCGCGAGAGGCCGTAAGCGTAGCGCAGTTGTTTGTAGATGTGGATCGGCGGGATCAGCAGCACGGCCCAGACCAGCCATCCGGCTTTCAGCCCCGCCACCGCCAGCAGCGACACGGCAATGAAGAGCAGCGACATGAAGGCAATGGAGTATGTCACGAAAATCGCGTGATCGTAGGCGCGGAAACGGCGTTTCCATGCGAACAGCAGCCACACGAACGGGATCGATAGCGGGATCAGGAGCCAACTGAATTTGTAGCCGTTCGCTTGCAGCTTGTAGAGCATGAGGCTGGGGTTGGTGCGCCACTTCTTCACGATCGTCCGGTCGATGAAATCGAGGCCGGTGAGATTGAATTGCTGGTAAGCGCGATTGCCCTCTGCATCGACGAATTCGTAGTTTTCTCCCGCCTTGATCTTCTTAAGCGTGGCTTCGAGTTCGTCGATCCGCGCTTCGGCCTCGGCCCTCGCTTCGGCATCCTCGGCAGGCAAGTCCTCGAGTTCGTCGCGCGCCAGGCCGATGGCATCGATCGCGCGCACTTCGGCCGCCATCTGGGTGTTCTCGATGTCCGGCGGGACCGACAGGCCGGCCGCCTGGAACACCGCGAACATCAGGAAGACCGAGAACAGGAACAGCGCCATCGGGCTAACGAACTTGCGCCGTTCGCCTTCGATATAGCGGCGGGTGAGCTTGCCGGGCCGCAAGGCAAGTTCGGGCAGGGTGCGCCAGGTCTTGCCTTCAAAATGCAACGCGCCGTGGAGCAGGTCGTGCAGGAAGGCACCCAGCGTGCGGTGCAGGTGCGCTTTCTGTCCGCACTCGTGGCAGTGATCGCCGATCAGCTCGGTTCCGCAATTCAGGCACTGGCCTTCCGCGAAATGTCCCGTGGCGTCGCGCGCCGGGCCCTTCTCGCCGCTGACCGCCCTGGCAAACAGCCCGCCTTCGGCTGCCGTGCCCAATGCGTCGCCGATATCGCTCATGCCGCTGCCCCCGTCATGCGGCCAAGCATAGGGCGGTTCGGCCGCGCCGCAACTCGGAACATTTGACGAACGAAGTCGTTGACCGGGAAAGGAGACAAAGGATGAGTGCACCGCAGGCAACCGAAGCCCCGAAAAGCGATTCCGTCGGGAACGCGCAGAAGGATCCGGACAACTGGACGACCGGCGACGAGCGCATGACCGGCGCGCAGGCGAGCTATCTGAAAACCCTGAGCGAAGAGGCAGGCAAGCCCGACGCCTACGATGCGGAGCTTACCAAGGCGGAAGCATCGAAGCGGATCGACGAATTGCAATCGGAAACCGGTCGGGGCGAGTAAGGCCGGTCTTCGCCAGCCGAAACGAAAAGGGCCGCCCAATCGGGCGGCCCTTTTTCATGTGGAGATCGAAGGCCGCTCAGCCTTCGTAGTCGCCGCCGATCGAGGTCGAGCGGGCCGGTGCCGCCGCGGTGATCCGCATGGCTTCGGCCGACTGGCTCAGCGAGCCGACTTCGTCGAATTCGTCGTCGTCTTCCGGCAGAACTCGCTGCAGCGACTGGACGAGCGCTTCGTTCAGTTCGGCCGGCTTGATCTGCTGGTCGGCGATTTCGCGCAGGGCGACCACCGGGTTCTTGTCGCGGTCGCGTTCGACGAGGAGTTCGGCACCGCCGGAAATCTCGCGGGCGCGCTGGGCTGCCAGCAGCACCAGGTCGAAACGGTTGGGAATCTTGTCGACGCAGTCTTCGACGGTCACGCGCGCCATGCGGCTACTCCAAATTCGGCTAAAGCTCGGGAAGCGGGCTACCTAGGCGGGGCACGCCACGGAGTCAAGGAAATCGGCTTCGCTTGCGGTGCCGCCGCGCGCCCGATAGAGCGCGGCCATGGGGCAGGAAACCAAGACTTACGACTACCGCGACCCAGGCGCCTTTCCGGCATCGGTGGATGGCCTCGAACTGCTGGTAATCCCCGACGGGCAGGAGCGGCTGCGCGCCCTGCTGGAACTGATTGACGGCGCGAAATCCTCGCTCAAGCTGTGTTTCTACATCTTTGCCAAGGACGACACCGGCACCGCGGTGCGCGATGCGCTCGCCCGCGCGGCGGAACGCGGCGTCGCGACGACGCTGATCGTCGACGGCTACGGCGCGGAAGCGGACCGAGAATTCGTGCGCCCCTTCTGCGATGCGGGCGGCGACTTCCGCAGCTTCTCCTCGCGCCGGTCGCTGCGCTATCTCATCCGCAACCACCAGAAGATGGCCATCGCCGACGACAAGCAGGCGATCATCGGCGGCTTCAACGTGGAAGACGATTACTTCGCCCCGCCCGCGGTCAACGGCTGGAACGACCTCGCCGTGCGCATCACCGGCGATGCGATGAAGCCGCTGCTCGACTGGTATGCCAAGCTCATCGAATGGACCGATGCCGACGGGGTCGAGTGGCGACAGGTCCGGCGCGAGGTCAAGAGCTGGTCGCCGGGCGATGGCGATGTGCGCTGGGTGGTCGGCGGGCCGACGCGCGGCATCTCGTCTTGGGCGAAACAGGTCGGCCAGGACCTGTCGAGCGGGAACAGCCTGCACCTGATGATGGCCTATTTCTCCCCGCCCAAATCGCTGATGCAGCGCATCGGCGGCATTGCGAAGCGGGGGGAGGCAACGCTGATCATGGCGGGCAAGTCGGACAACGGCGCCACCATCGGAGCGTCGCGCTCGCTTTATCACGACCTTCTCGAAAGCGGCGCGCACGTCCATGAGTTCATGGCCTGCAAGATGCACACGAAGCTGCTGGTGGTGGACGACGTGACCTATATCGGCAGCGCCAATTTCGACATGCGCAGCCTGTTCATCAACCTGGAAATCATGCTGCGGGTGGAGGACGCCGACTTCGCCGACCGGATGCGCAGTTTTATCGAGGACCACCTGCCGGCCAGCCGGCATATCTCGAAAGAACTGCACGCGAAGCGTAACACGCTGTGGAACCGGATTCGCTGGAACGCCAGCTGGTTCCTCGTCTCCGTTGCCGACTACACCGTCAGCCGGCGCCTGAACCTGGGGCTTTAGTAACCGGGCGCCTCGCGCCTTTCGAGATTGCCGAAGCGGGTAAATTCGCTTTCGAACAGCAGGTCGACCATGCCGGTCGCGCCGTGGCGCTGTTTGGCGACGATGACCGTGGCCTTGTTTACCAGTTCCATGTGGCGGGCCATCCATTCGTCGTACTTGGCGATGGCATCGGCGCTGCTCGTTTCGCTCGGCTCCTCCGGCCGGATGGCGTTGTGGTAGTACTCGCCGCGATAGATGAACCAAACCTGGTCGGCGTCCTGCTCGATCGAGCCGGATTCGCGCAGGTCGGACAGCATCGGCCGCTTGTCCTCGCGCTGCTCGACCGCACGGCTGAGCTGCGAGAGCGCGATCACCGGGCAGCTCAGTTCCTTGGCGAGCGTCTTGAGCCCGCGGCTGATTTCCGAGATTTCGTTGACGCGGTTGTCCTGCGCGCGGCCGCTGCCCTGCAGCAGCTGCAGGTAATCGACCACGATCAGGCCGATGCCGTGGCGCCGCTTCAGCCGCCGCGCACGGGTGCGCAGGCCGGCGATAGTGAGCGCGGGCGTATCGTCGATATACAGCGGCAGTTCCATCAGCTGCTGGCTGGCGAAAGACAGTTTCTGGAACTGGTCCTTGCTGATCTGGCCGGACCGGATGCCTTCGCTCGACACCTCGGCCTGTTCGGACAGGATACGCGTGGCAAGCTGGTCGGCGCTCATTTCCAGGCTGAAGAAGGCGGTCGGCGCGCCATAGCTGTCTTCGGGCGCGATCCCGTCGTTGATGTCGCGCAAGTACCGCGCCGCGCAGTTGAAGGCGATGTTGGTCGCAAGCGAGGTCTTGCCCATGGCGGGACGCCCGGCGAGGATGATGAGGTCGCTGTCGTGCAGGCCGCCGACCTTGGCGTTGAGATCGTCGAGCCCGGTGGTCTTGCCGGAAAACTTGCCGCCGGAATTGAGCGCGGCCTCGGCCATCTTCAGCGACGACAGCGCAGCGGAGCGGAACGATTGGGCTTCGGCCCCCGTCGTCGCCCCTTCGGCCACCTTGTAGAGCGCCTGTTCGGCCTGCTCGATCTGTTCGACCGGCGCGACCTCTTCCGACGTATCGGTCGCCCCTTCCACCAGGTTGCGGCCGACCATTACCAGCTCGCGCAGCAAGGCGAGGTCGTAGATCTGCTGGGAAAGTTCGCGCGGCGCGAGGAGGCCGGCCCCGTCGCCCGTCAGCCTGGCGAGGTAGCTCGCCCCGCCCAGTTCCTTAAGCGCCTCGTCCGCTTCGAAATAGGGCTTCAGCGTCACCGGCGTCACGATCGCGCCGCGCTCGATCAGCAGCATGATACGGCCCATGATGCGCTGGTGCACCGGCTCGAAGAAATGGTCCGCGCGGATCGGCACGGGCAGTTCTTCCAGCACCTTGTTGTCGATCAGCACCGCGCCGATGAAGGCGGCTTCGGCCTCGACATTGGTCGGCAGCGCGCGGCCGGCAGGCTCGCCGGGCTTCGCGCTGTCCGAATCATTGGCGGGGCGGGTGATGAGATCGGTTTCGGCCATCCGCCCCTGATGCGTGAGCCGTCCGAGGTGTGCAACAGGGCAACGCGCCGCAGCCCTTGTGGATAGCGGGGATGGATGCACCCTTGCCGGGATTCGCTGCAGGTGCGAAGGCTTGCCCGAGCATCATGGCGACCGATTCCTCCCCCCCGACCGAAGGCGATCACCGGATTGCGACGATCGAGCTGGACGATGCCACGATCCTGTGGCGCAATGCCGATATCGAGCAGGAACGCCGCGTCGCGATCTTCGATTTGATCGAGGAAAACACGTTCAAGCCGCTGCGCGCTGCCGAGCACCATGACGGGCCGTGGAAGCTGGAGCTGTCGGTGCCCGAAGGGCGGCTGGCGCTGGCGATTTCAGCTGAGGGCGGCGAGCAGCCGCTCGATACGATCATCCTCGGCCTTGCGCGCTTCCGCCGGCCGATCCGCGAATATTTCGCCATTTGCGACAGCTATTACCAAGCGATCCGCAAGGCGACGGCGGCGGAAATCGAAACCATCGACATGGCCCGGCGCGCCATCCACAACGATGCCGCGCAGCTGCTGATGGACAAGCTCGACGGCAAGATCGAAACCGACTTTCCGACCGCCCGGCGGCTGTTCACGCTGATCTGCGTGCTGCATATCCGGGGCTGAGGGGCAGGGCGGCAGGAACACATGGGACGTAAAGGACGATCGAAACCGCGCTGGGGGCTGCGCCTGCTCGCGCTGCTGCTGCTCTTCGCCATCGTTGGCGGCGCATACGCCTATTGGCGCTTCGTGCACTGGACGCCGGAGCGCAGCGCATTTCCCGCCCAGGGCGCGGAGATCGGCGAGGGCGACGGCTGGATCAATCTTGGCTCGCTGAAAGCGGTGGGGGCCGATTTCGTCTATCTCGATGCCAGCCGCGGCGCGGACGGGCGTGATCCTTCCTTCGCGCGGAACTATGACGCCGCGCGCGCTGCGGGCTTGCGTTATGGCGCTGTGCACGCCTTCGACCCGTGCACCCCGGCAGAGCGGCAGGCAGCGAATTTCGTCACCGTCGTCCCGCGCGATGGCGATCTGCTGCCCCCGGCAGTTGCGCTGGAAGACGGGGCGGAGGTCTGCGAGGTGCGGATCAGCGACGCGGCGGTCGAAAGCGAGCTGATGACGCTGCTCAACCAGATCGAAAGCCACACCGGACAGCCAGCGATCCTGAAACTGTCGCCCGCCTTTGCCGCGAAGCATCCGCAGGTTGCCATGATCGAGCGCAACCTGTGGCTGACGGGCGAGTATGTCCCGCCCGATTACGCAGGCCGGCCCTTCACGCTATGGACCGCCAACACCATGCTGCAGACCGAAGCGAGCGAGGATGCGCTGCGCTGGGTCGTCGCGCGGCCATAGGACCGTTTTGCCCTTGAGGATGATGCCCCGATGAATTTCGACAAGCAGGCCCTGATCGAAGCGGCGCGTGACGCGGCGACGCGGGCCTATGCGCCCTATTCCGCCTTCAACGTCGGTGCGGCGCTTGCCTTTGCCGACGGCAGCATCGTGACCGGCAGCAATGTCGAGAACGCGAGCTACGGCCTGTCGCTATGCGCGGAAACCGTGGCGGTTTCCAAGGCGATGAACGATGGGGTGCGCGGCGGGCTGATCGCGGTTGCCGTCACCGGACCCGCTGTGGAGCCTATTACCCCGTGCGGACGCTGCCGCCAGGTTCTCAACGAATTGGCCGCGCTCGGCGACACGGATCCGCTGGTGCTGTGCGTCGGCAGCGAGGAAGTACGCGAGACGCAGCTGTCCGGCCTGCTCCCCCGCGCTTTCGGCCCGGCCAGCCTGACCTAGTCTTCCAGCTCCCAGCGCACGTCGCGGACATAGGTGCCGGGCGTTGCCTCACCGGAAGCGTCGCGGGCCGGATAGAATCGCGCATACCGCTTGAGGTCGCGGCAGGTCGCATCGTCGAGATAGGTCGAGCCGGACGAGACCGCGACCGTGCATTCGGCGATATAGCCGTACTCGTCGACCTGCATCGAAGCCTTGACCGTGCCCTCCACACCTTCGCGCATGGCGCGCGACGGATATTGCATCAGGTCGAGCCGACTCGTCTGCTGGTTGAGCACCGGATCGCGGTCCACCACGTCCAGCGCCTCGCCGGGCGGACGCGCGGCTTTGAGCCTTTCGCCGAGAAGCCCGCGGCACGTCTCCAGCGAAACCAGAAAGTCAGAATGCAGGTCGAGCGGGAATCGGCCGCGCGTCACCCCGGGCACGTCGACGTACAGCTGCGCTCCGTCGTGCATGACGGCATGCAGCTGCCCGGTGACCTCGTCGGTGAGCGTCCAGGTTATGCGATAGCTCGTGGGAATTGCGGTCCTGTAGCCGACAAACCCCGTCACGATCGGCTCGCCATCCAACGTGGCGAGGGAGGCGGGCGAAGGCAGGGGCGGCAGGTTGCCGTTCTCGGCAGGGTCGACCTGAAGGGTGAGCATCTCCATCGACGGCGTCCCGCGGAAAGGCATGGTGATTGTAAGTGTGTCGATGCCGACCCGTTGGAGCGAGCTGACCATCACACACCGGTCATCGGCCGCCAACCGTCGCCATTGCGCCACCATGCGTGGGGGAGGCGGGTCTTGCCGCGTCAGAGGGGGGAGGGTTCGCGGGATGGAAACCGGGATCGGCACCGGTTCGGTGCGGGACTGCGGCTCCGTTGCGTCCTGCGCCGCGACAGGCACCGCCCATCCGATGGCGAGGCAGGTCCCAGCGACACGCAGCACTCTCATCGGCCTATTTCCGGTCCAGCCATTCGAGCAGCGCGGCCAGGCAGTCGCGCGCCAGCATGCGGCAGCGTTCCGGGCTCCAGCCCTGCTCCGGCTCCGGACTGGCGGGATTGTCCTTGTACGGCATTTCCAGCGTCATCGCGGTCGCCCCGAAACGCTCGGCCACCTGGTTCGTGCTCATGGAGAGGTTCGCCTTGCCGGGCGCGGACTTGGTGTAGCCCTGCTCGGTCTGGAAGTCCGGTGTGCGGCGCTCGAGGATCGCTTCGTAATCGTAGAAGCGCTGGCCGTGCTCGTCGGTCCAGCCGGGAATGCCTTCGTAGCCGGCCAGGAAGCTGACCGGGATTGCCTCGTCGCCGTGCACGTCCATCGCGAAAACGGGCGGGTTGGCATCCATCGCTTTCAGCAGGTGGAAGACTTCGGGCGAATGCTCCTCGCTCGGCTCGGCCCATTCGCGGTTGAGGTTGCGGCCCGCGGCATTGGTGCGCAGGTGCCCGCGGCGCGATCCGTCCGGGTTGACGTTGGGCACCACGAAGAAACGGCAGCGCTTGCGCAGGTGCATGCCGACCGGATCGGCGGGATCGGTCAGGCAATCGAGTGCGCCCTCCATCCACCATTCGGCCTGCGTTTCGCCCGGATGCTGGCGGGCATAGAGCCACACGGTCGTCTCGCCTTCGCCCATCTCGAGGCAGTCGAGCGGCTGGCCGTCGACCGAGTTGCCGAGATTGTGGTGCGTCACGCCTTCGCTCGCCGCCGCTTCGGCCACGAGGTCATGGTGCCGTTCCATCGAATAGGGCGCGAAATAGGCGAACCAGGCGATGTCGCCGGCGGGCGCGTGGCGGATGGTCAGCGTGCCGCCGTCCTCGCCGGCGTCGAAGCTGCTTTTCGCGCGGGTCCAGTAATCGCGGTCTTCCGACACGACGGCGTCGTAATCCTCCCACCCCTTGGGATAGGCGCTGTCGTTGAGGCCGGTGATCTTCAGCGTCAGTTCGCGCCCGCCCGCGCCGGAGACGCGGAAATGGAACCACTGCTTGAATTCGCCGCCCGCGTCATAGGGTATGGCGAGCTTCGCGCTGTCGCCGTCGATCGACAGAACCTCGATATTGCCGCTGTCGAACGCGGAATTGATTGCAATGCCGGCCATCAGTCGAGCTCCACTTCGTAGGAGACGCCGTTTTCGCCGGGGAACCCTTCGAACAGGGCGGCGGCAAGCGCATCGGCCGCGGCGGCCTGGCTGGCGTAATCGGAGTTGGGCCCGGTCGCGAGCGTGGCGCGGCCTTCCCACACGGCGGCGCCCAGCGAATCGCGGATCGAGACCGAAAGCTGCGTCTCCCGGTTCGGGGCCTCACGCCCGCCGAGCGAGATGCCGACGCCTGCGCCCACGCCCGAACCATAGGTGCCGGTGGACCCGCCCGCGCCCACGGTGACGGGGGAGCGGCGATAGGCGCCGTCGATCGGCGTCACGTCCACGGTCACCCGCGCCGTCAGGTAGCGGCCGCTGCGATTGGTGACCGCGTAACCGGATTTTTCGACTTCGCGTGCTACGGCGCTGACGAACTCGGGCGGGACGTTGAGGTTGGCAGCCTCCACGACGATGGAATCGTTCGCCGAAAGGGCGCTGCGATCGTCGGCCACGAAGCGGTCGACCGCGACGGGGGAGGTATAGGGTGTCGTGCACCCGGGAAGGACGGTAAGGGCGGCAAGCGCCAGGGGGAGGTAGGCTTTCATGGCGCGTGCATAGCGCCGGCCACCGAATGCCGCAATTCGCGTTTGATTGGAGCAGGATAGGCAGATGATTTCGAAAACACCCGTTCTGGTTACCGGCGGGGCCGGGTACATCGGCAGCCACGCGGTGCTGGCGCTGAAGGATGCCGGCTGGCCGGTCGCGGTGATCGACAACCTTGCCACCGGCTTCCGCTTCGCCGTGCCGGACGATGTGCCGTTCTACGAAGGCGATATCGGCGACAGCGCGCTGCTCGCGCGTATCTTTGCAGAACAGGGGATGGGCGGCGGCCAGGGGGAAGGCAGGGGTGCGATCATGCATTTCGCCGGCTCCGTCGTGGTGCCGGAATCGGTCGCCGATCCGCTCAAGTATTATCGCAACAACACCGCCCGCACGCGCGACTTGCTGGAAAGCGCGATCGCTGCCGGCGTGCCCCACATGATCTTCAGCTCCACCGCCGCGACCTATGGCATTCCGGAGGAAACGCCCGTGGCGGAAGATGCGCCGCAGCGCCCGATCAACCCCTACGGCATGTCCAAGCTGATGAGCGAGGCGATGCTGGCTGATACCGCCGCCGCGCACGATTTCTCTTTTTGTGCGCTGCGCTATTTCAACGTGGCGGGCGCCGATCCGCAGGGGCGGACGGGCCAGTCCACGGCGGGCGCGACGCACCTGATCAAGGTGGCGGTGGAGGCTGCGCTCGGCCAGCGCGACGGGGTCGACGTCTTCGGCACCGATTACGACACGCCCGACGGGACGGGGGTGCGCGACTACATCCATGTCAGCGATCTTGCCGCCGCCCATGTCCATGCGCTGGAGGCGTTGCTGGCGCAGCCCGGCCGCTCGCTGACGATGAATTGCGGGTATGGGCGCGGGTTTTCCGTGCTGGAGGTTCTCGACGCCGTGGACCGCGTGACCAATTCCAGGATCGAGCGGCGGATGCAGCCGCGCCGGGCCGGGGATCCGCCCGCGCTCACCGCCGATAATGCGCGCATCCTGGAGGCGCTGCCGTGGCGCCCGCAGCACGACGACCTCGAAACGATCGTCGCCCATGCGCTTCAGTGGGAACGCAAACTCTCCGATATTCGCTCTTCCGGTTGACTTATCCGCGACCGGACCTTAGCAGCCCGCCTTGAATTTGACGCGCCGGACCCCATTTCTGGCGCGTAACTTTTTGGAAAAAGACCATGAAAATCCGCAATAGCCTCAAGTCGCTCAAGAACCGCCACCGCGATTGCCGCGTGATTCGTCGTCGCGGGCGGACCTATGTGATCAACAAGACCAACCGCCGCTTCAAGGCCCGCCAGGGCTGACCGGCGCCCGCCGCGCGTTTGCCGCGGCGATGGTCGAACGAAGGGCCTCCGCGCGTGCGGGGGCTTTTTGTGTTTGGAGAGACTGCATATGAGCCAGCCGAACACGGTGGTCTTCGATGTCGGGCGGGTGCTGTATCGCTGGCAGCTTTCGGGCCTGCTCGAAAAGGTGGTGGACGATCCCGTGCGCCTCGCCTTTGCGCTGGAGCATGTCGTCACCGAGGAATGGCATTTCCGCGCCGACCAGGGCGAGCGGGTGGCCGACATGGTGCCGCAGCGTATCGCCGAATTCCCCGAATACGAGGACGCGCTCCACGCCTATGCGACGCGCTTCAACGAAAGCATTCCGGGCCCGGTGGAAGGCTCGCACGAGCTGGTCGAGCGGCTGGACGCGGCGGGCGTCCCCTTGTTCGCGCTGACCAATTTCGGCGAGGAATTCTGGGCCGGCTTCCGCCCGACCGCCCCGATCTTCGACCGCTTCCGGGACATCATCGTTTCGGGCACCGAACGGGTCGCGAAGCCAGATGAAGCGATCTACCGCATCGTCGAGCAGCGCAGCGGCCGCGCGCCTGCGGACCTCTTCTTCATCGACGACAATGCCGCGAACATCGCCGCTGCCGAGGCGCGGGGCTGGACCGGCCACCTGTTTACCGATGCGGACGCTCTGGAAGCGGATCTCGTCGCGCGCGGATTCCTGCCCGCATAGAAATAGCCCCTCGCCGGCGATCTGCCAGCGAGGGGCCACGAGGTCGCCGCGCGAGAGAGGGAGGCGCGGCGGAGATGGAAGCGGTTCAGCCGTTGCAGCGCGCCAGGTCGGCGGCATCCAGCGCTTCGTCCTTCGCGGAAAACGCGGTCACTTCGCCGAATTCGCGAGCGAACCGCTCGCAATCGATCACCGCGCGCGAGCGACCCTGCGTGCCGATGCACTTGGTCCCTTCGCAGCGCCACATCACGCCGCGCACGATTTCGGTGCGGCCTTCGGAAACCGGCTGTGCCAGCTCGGCGCGGTAGAACACCTCGGGAGCCTTGGCCTCGGCGGGTGTCGTCACGGCGCCGAAGCTGGCGGCAGTATACAGCGCGGCGAGGGCCAAGCCGGCGGTGGGGCGGAAAATCTTCGATGCAGTCATGGTCAGCTCCCTGGAGAGGGTTTGGAGAGAGTGCCTACCGGTCCTCCGGCCGATCTTGCGTCGACCGCAATTTCCAGTTGCGAATCGCTACCTATTGCAATAGATTTTAAGTTGCAACCTAAAACTGGAATAAATGTGCAGCCCGGCGCTTTGCGCGCTATATCGCGGCCCGGGAAAGGATTTTTATGGGCGAGTTGAGAGAACCCCTGGGCGAGCTTGCGGCGTGCGGCCTTCCCGGTGCGCTGGAAGTGATGGGCGAACGCTGGAGCTTCATGATCCTGCGCGCCAGCTTCAACGGCGTGCACCATTTCGAGGAGTTTCTCGACGAACTCGGCATCGCCCGCAACATCCTTTCCAGTCGCCTGACGAAGCTGGTCGAGCACGGCATCCTCGCGCGCACGCCGTGCCCGGACGACCGCCGCAAGATCGAATACCGACTGACCGAAAAGGGCTTCGACCTGCTGCCCGCCATGCTCGCGCTGCGCCAGTGGGGCATGAAATACGGCGCAGAATTCATCGAGAACCCCGTGCTGGTGGACAAGCGCGACCGGCTACCTATCGGCCCCGTCATCATCACCGCACATGACGGGCGCGAACTCACGCACGAAGACCTGTGGCTGCAGGATTGCAACTGCATCGGCATGGTGCCCGAAGACGAGGACGCCGAGGTCGCCGAGGCGGCCGAATAGATTGTCCGGACAGTCAGGCGGCGGCCCGAAGCGAACGCCGGACGGCCGCTACATCATCGTGAAAGGCCGCCTGTGGCGCGCCGCCAATCCTAACCTGCAGGAAAAAGAGCGCCAGCGCCTCGTCGACACGCTGATGGACGCCCGCCGAGCCGTGAAGGCCGCCAAGGCGTCGGGCGACGATGCGGTGCTCAAGGCTGCCCGCGCCGAAGTCCACGCAGCGAAGGTTGGCTTGGGCGAACGCGGCCCAGTTTGGTGGACCGACGGCGCGCCGGACTATAACCGCAAGATGGTGGAGAACACGCCTTACGCGAAATGACCGGTGCCGAAGCTAATCGTTACCATCGCCCTCGTCCGGGCCGTGTTCGGCATCCCACTTGGCAGTAAAAGGACCACTCGCCACCAGCACGATCAGGACGACCAGCGCCATGAGGATCGCGAGCCATATCTCACCCATGCCGCAAGCGAGGCCGATGGCTCCCGCGCTCCAGATCGATGCTGCCGAACCGGCACCCTGAACGAAATTTCCCTGCCGGAACATGGCACCTGCACCGAGGAAGCCGATCCCGGTGATGACTCCTTCGATGACCCGGGTCGGGTCGATCTGCGTGTTCGAATCGGTCGACGAGGACAGCAGCTCGACTGCCGACATCAGCAAGCCTGCCGCGCTCACCGAGATGATGATGAAAGGGCGGAAGTCGATTGGCTTGTTCCGGAGGAAGCGCTCCAGTCCTATCAGGAACGGAAGGAAAGTCGCAGCCCCGATCCGGATCAGCGCTTCGGTCCAGGTCAGGGTATTTGGTGTGAGATAGTCCGGCATAGTTCACCAACCGCCGTATTCGGCGATGGTTTCAAGCCCTTGGCGGTTGCCTGCGGTAGCTGAGCGCTTCGGCCACGTGGATGCGGCCGACCTGCTGCGCTCCGGCCAGATCGGCGATGGTGCGGGCGACCCTGAGCATGCGGGTATATCCGCGCGCGGACAGGCGCATCGCGTCGGCGGCCTGCAGCAGCAGCTTCCGGCCCGCCTCGTCGGGCGTGGCGTGGGCTTCCAGCGTGTCGCCGTCCATCTCCGCATTGGTGCGCGCACCTGTGCCTTCGAGGCGTGCGGTCTGGACGGCGCGCGCGGCGGCCACGCGGGCTGCGACTTCGGCGCTTCCTTCGGCAGGCGGCGGCAAGGCGAGATCGGCTGCGCTGACCGGATCGACCTCCACATGCAGGTCGATCCGGTCGAGCAGCGGGCCCGATACCTTGCTCTGGTAATCGGCAGCACAGCGCGGTGCGCGGCTGCAAGCGAGCGCCGGGTCACCGAGGTGGCCGCAGCGGCACGGGTTCATCGCCGCGATCAGCTGCACGCGCGCCGGGAACGTCACATGCGCATTGGCCCGCGCCACGCTGACCTCGCCCGTTTCCAATGGCTGGCGCAGCGAATCGAGCACCGCGCGCTGGAATTCGGGCAATTCGTCGAGGAACAGCACGCCCAGGTGCGCGAGGCTGACTTCGCCCGGCTTCACTTTCAGGCCGCCCCCGGTCAGCGCCGCCATGCTCGCCGAATGGTGCGGATCGCGGAACGGCCGTGCGCGGCTGATCCGGCCGCCTTCCAGCGTGCCTGCGACGCTGGCGATCATGCTGGTTTCCAGCGCCTCGCCCGGTGTGAGTGGGGGGAGGATACCCGGCAGGCAGCTTGCCAGCAGGCTCTTGCCCGCACCCGGCGGCCCCAGCATCAGCAAATTGTGGCCGCCCGCCGCCGCGATCTCCAGCGCGCGCTTGGCGGTTTCCTGCCCCTTCACGCGCTTGAGGTCCGGCCCCGGCGCGGGCTCGTCGATTTCGCCCGGTTCGGGCTGCGCCAGCTGCGTTTCCCCCTTCAGGTGGTTGAGCAGGCCAAGCAGGTCCGGCGCGGCGAGGACCGGCACGTCGCTCGCCCATTTCGCCTCTGCTCCCTGCGCCGCCGGGCAGATCAGTCCCTTGTCCGCTTCGCTCGCATGGATCGCGGCGAGGAGGACGCCGGGCGATGGCACCACCCGCGCATCGAGCGCGAGCTCGCCCACCACGACGTAATCTTCCAGCTGTTCCGCATCGGTGACGCCCATCGCCGCCAGCAGGGCGAGCGCGATCGGCAGGTCGTAATGGCTGCCTTCCTTCGGCAAATCCGCTGGCGATAGGTTGATGGTGATCCGCTTGGGCGGCAACGCGAGGCCCATCGCGGCAAGGGCGGCCTGCACGCGTTCCCGGCTTTCGCCGACGGCCTTGTCGGCAAGCCCGACGATGTTGAAGCGCGGCAGTCCGGGCGCGAGCTGGCACTGCACCTCCACGCTGCGCGCATCGAGCCCGAGATAGGCGACCGTCCTGACGAGTGCGACCACGTACGAATTCCCCCTGTGGCCGAGAGGCTTAGCGGCCCGCGCCGCGATGTCGAGCGATTCACTCCAAAGTAACGCTTTCTGTTGGCGAGGCGGTAGCGCGCGGGGCTCCACACTGGCGTTCGATGAAGGAATTCGCCCGCATTTTCACCGTGCTCGCCACCGCACTGGTCCTGATCGCCGCGCCTGCCCGGGCCGACGAGCGGGAGACCGTGACGGTCATCGTCGAGGAATGGGTGGAAGTGCCGGCCACACGCTTCGTCGCAGGGGCCGACCTCGCCCCTGCGGCGATCGACACATTCGGACCCTTCCGCGTGATCGACGGCAAGCACGCAGCGCTGGTCGGCGTCACTGACGAGGCGAGCCCGGCGGCGTTCGGCGCGATGCTGGAAGCCTATCCGGGTTTGCAGGTGCTCCGGCTGGTCGAGGCGCCGGGCACTTACGATGACCGCGCGAACCTTGCACTGGGGCGGATGATCCGTGCAGCCGGGCTCGAAACCCACGTGCCGGCAGGCGGCTCGGTCCGGTCGGGTGCGGTCGAACTTGTGTTCGCCGGGACCGCCTGGCGGATCGACGAAGGGGCGGAATTCGCCGTCCACGCGTGGGAGGATGACCTGGGGCAGGGCGCAGCCGACTATGCCGCCGATGCGCCGGAGCATCGCAAGTATCTCGCCTATTATGCCGAAATGGGCCTCGATCCGGCGCAGGCGCAGGCGTTCTACGCGATGACCAATGCCGCGCCGTTCGAAGCCCCGCGCTGGCTCGATGCGGCGGAAATGCGCGGCTGGCTCGGCTTGGAGGGGAAGGCCCAAAACGCGCCGCAGATCGCCTATGCGGCGCTCTAAACGGCTTGACTCGCGCAAGGGCCTGCCCTAACCGCGCGGTCCATACAGGCGGCTGCCTTCGCGGGCGGCCCTTTTTATTGGTGCGCATCGGCTATGCCGGGGCACTTTCGAAGTTTTCGATCAGAGGCAATCATGAAGCGTACTTTCCAGCCCAGCAACCTCGTCCGCGCCCGTCGCCACGGTTTCTTCGCCCGCAAGAAGACCCCGGGTGGCCGCAAGGTCCTGCGCGCCCGCCGCAACCGCGGCCGCAAGAACCTCTGCGCCTGATTTCCCGCGCGCCCTGAGCGGCGCGCTTATCGGTGTCGGTATTTGGCGGGACGATTCCTTCCCGCAATTGGCACCACGGGCCGGTTGGCCTCTGCGGGCTCCCATCGGGGGCCCGTTGTCGTATGAGGGGTAATCGTGCCCGACAGCCTCACCACCATTACCAAGCGCAGCGATTTCCTCGCCGCGAATTCGGGCATGCGGGTCGCGCGGCCGGGCTTCGTGCTGCTGGCGAAACCCAATGGCGAGCGCGGCAAGCGGCTGGGCATCACCGTCACCAAGAAGATCGGCAATGCCGTGGTGCGCAACCGAATGAAGCGCCGCTTCCGCGCCATCGCCCGCGAGCTCCTGCCGGATAACGGCCTGGACGATCACGACCATATCCTCATCGGCCGCGACGGCGGGGTCGAGCGGGACTTCGACGCGCTGCGCTGCGAGCTCGCGGCCGCGCTTGAGCGGATGGAGGCGGGCCGGCCCGACCCGCCGCGCCGGCGGCGCACGAAACCGCGCAGCAGGCGCGCATGAAGCAGGTCTTCATCCTGATTGCGCGGTTCTGGCAGATCGGCCCCAGCCGCATCCTGCCGCCCAGCTGCCGCTATGCCCCAAGCTGCAGCGAATACGCCATCCAGGCCTTGCGCAAATATGGCGCGATCAAGGGTGGATGGCTGGCGCTTAAGCGTATAGGGCGCTGCCATCCCTGGGGGGGACAAGGCCACGACCCGGTGCCGTAAGGCACGCGGCAGCGACCGGCCCCGTACCCCGCACGCGATCGACCGAATTCGAAGGACTCGAAGTGGACAACCAGCGTAACCTGTTCCTGACCATCGCGCTGTGCGCGGCCCTGCTGCTCGGCTGGGACCTGGTCATGCAGCGGCTCTATCCCCAGCCCGAAGTGATGGCGACCGAAGGCCGCGCCGACACGCCGGCGGAGCGGGCCGCGGCCAATACCGAAACAGGGGATGTGGGCAGCACGCCGGTGGCCGCACCGGTCGACCTCGGCCAGGCGCTCGGCAGCGCGGGCCGGGTGCGGATCGATGCGCCGGAAGTCACCGGCTCGATCAATCCGGTCGGCGCGCGGATCGACGATATCTCGCTCAAGACCCACCGGCAGGAGGTTGAGAAAGACAGCGGCCCGGTGCGCCTTTTCGCGCCCGCCGGCACGCCTGCGCAGCAGTTCGCGCAGTTCGGCTGGGTCGGCGAAGGCGTTCGCGTGCCCGACGGGCAGACCGTGTGGACGGCGGAGGGCGGCACGCTTTCGCCTGGCAATCCGGTAACGCTGCGCTGGAACAACGGCCAGGGCCAGCTCTTCACCATCGCGCTCGCGATCGACGAGCATTACATGATCACGGCCGAGCAGACGGTCGCCAACACATCGGGCGGACCTATCGTGCTTCGCCCTTATGCATCGATTGTTCGAGATAGCGGGAGCGCGAGCCAGGATTTGTGGCTCGTGCATTCCGGGCCCATCGGCGCCTTCGATGGGTCGGTCGAATTCGGGAATGACTACGATGATGTTGCCGAAGCTGGACTCGTGACCCCCGCGGGGCGGGCAGACTGGCTCGGCTTCACCGATGTTTATTGGCTTTCCGCGCTTGTGCCCGAAGCCGGGGCTCGCACAGAAGCAAATTTCCGCAGTTTCGGTGGAGGACTTTTCCGCTCCGGAATGATCTACGACCCGGTCACGGTGGCCGACGGCCGGCAGGTCAGCCGCACGACCAAGCTGTTCGCCGGGGCCAAGGAAACCGAAGTCCTCGACATGTACGAGGCGGACGGCATTCCCAATTTCGGCCTCGCCATCGACTGGGGCTGGTTCCGCTGGTTCGAAAAGCCGATCTTCTGGGTACTGCGCCAGCTGTTTTACCTGTTCGGTAACTTCGGCGTTGCGATCATCGCGCTGACGTTCATCATCCGCGGGCTGATGTTCCCGATCGCGCAGAAGCAGTTCAAGAGCTTCGCCGCGATGCGCGCCATCCAGCCGAAGATGAAGGCGATCCAGGAACGCTACAAGGACGACAAGCAGAAGCAGCAGCAGGAGATCATGGAGCTGTACAAGCGGGAAAAGGTGAACCCGCTGGCCGGTTGCCTGCCCTTGCTGCTCCAGATGCCGATTTTCTTCGCGCTTTATAAAGTGCTGATCCTGGCCATCGAAATGCGCCACCAGCCGTTTGCGCTGTGGATCAAGGATTTGTCGGCGCGCGACCCGGCGAACCTGGCCAATCTGATGGAAGCCATGGGCATCACCGTGCCGGGCTTCCTGATGTTCTTCTTCGGGATCGGCGTGCTGGCGCTGATCCTGGGCATCACCATGTACCTGCAGTTCAAGCTGAACCCGAGCCAGATGGACCCGGCGCAGCAGAAGATCTTCATGTTCATGCCGTGGATCCTGATGTTCGTGATGGCACCCTTCGCGGCCGGCCTTCTGCTTTACTGGGCCACCTCGAACATCCTCACCATCGCGCAGCAGTGGTTCCTCTATTCGCGCCACCCGCAATTGAAGGCCCAGGCGGACAAGGACAAGGCCGACGCGGAACGTGCCGCCGCGCGCGAAGCGAGGGGCAAGTCGTAAGGCCATGGAAGGATCGGACGGAGAGATCGGACAGGAGCTGGTCGACAAGGCGAACAAGCTGTTCTCGCGCCGGGTCGACTTCCTCCTTTCGGCGCCGCAGCTGAAGTTCCTGCCCGAACCGACGGTGCCGGAAATCGCGTTCTGCGGCCGCTCGAACGTCGGCAAGTCCTCCCTGCTCAACGCCATCACCGGGCGGCGCTCTATCGCCCGCACCTCGGTGACGCCGGGCCGCACGCAGGAGCTCAACTTCTTCGAGGTGGGCGAGCCGACGCAGTTTCGCCTCGTCGACATGCCGGGTTACGGCTTTGCCAAGGCGCCGGTGAAAGTGGTCGAACGGTGGAAGCAGCTGGTCCGCACCTACCTGCGCGGCCGCGCGGTGCTGAAACGCACGCTGGTGCTGGTGGACAGCCGCCACGGGCTGAAGCCGGTCGATATCGAGATGATGACCATGCTTGACGAGGCGGCGGCAAGCTACCGCGTCGTTCTCACCAAGGCGGACAAGATCAAGGCGAGCGCGCTCACCGAAATGCGCGAAGAAGTGGCCGAGGCCGCCCGCAAGCATCCGGCCGCATTTCCCGAAATCCACGTCACCAGCAGCGAGAAGGGCATGGGGATCGACGACCTGCGGGCCGCGATCCTCGCCGATGTGGAGCTCTAGGCGGCGCGGCCGTCCGTTCAGTCTCGACAGCGCATCCCTGAACGCCTAGGCGCAGGCCATTCAGCAGGGGCAGCGCGATGAAATTGATTCTGGGAAACCGCAACTATTCGAGCTGGAGCCTGCGCGCCTGGCTCGCGGCCAAGCAATCGGGCCTCTCGTTCGAGGAAATCATCGTCCCCCTGTTCGGCGAGAACTGGGAAGCGCAGAAGGACGAAAACGACCTCCAGCCTTCCAGCGGGAAGGTGCCCATCCTTTGGGACGACGAGGTCGTGGTGTGGGACAGTCTCGCCATCCTCGAATATCTCGGCGACAAGGTGGGCGCGGACCGGTTCTGGCCGAAAGACCCGGTTGCGCGCGGCATGGCGCGTTCGCTGGTGGCCGAAATGCACAGCGCCTATGCCGACCTGCGGCAGGAATTGCCGATGAACGTGCGCCGCCGGGTCGAAGGCGCCACCATCAGCGCGCGCACCCGCAGCGATATCGTACGCATCCTCGGCCTGTGGGCCGAAGCCCGCGCGCGCTTCGGGAAGGGCGGGCCGTTCCTGTTCGGCAGTTTCTGCGCCGCCGACATATTCTATGCCCCTGTGGTCAGCCGCTTCGTCACCTACGGCGTCAAGGTGCCGGGCTTTGCCGAAGCCTATATGGAAGCGGTGTGGGAGCATGACTGGATGCAGGCGTGGATCAACGCGGCGGAGGACGAGGAATGGACCATCGCGCAATACGACACGGCGCTGACGGGATGATCGCCTTGCGCCTGCTCCTTCCCCTGATCGCATTCCTCGCCATGCTGGCGCCGCAGCCCGCGGCGGCCTGGGGCGAATTCGGCCATCGCACCACCGGCGAAATCGCCTGGGCCAACGTGCAGCCGCAGACGCGCGCCGGCATCCTCGACCTCGTCAAGGCGAGCAGCCAGCTCGGCACGCCGAATTGCGCTATCCGCAGCCTGGCCGATGCGACCTACTGGCCCGATTGCCTGCGCCGCGACGGCTGGCGCTGGGGCTACACCTTCGCCTGGCATTACCGCACCGCCCCGATCTGCGAGGCCTACAACCCGCGCGCCAATTGCAGCGGCGGCAACTGCATCCTCGCCCAGATCGAGCGCAACCAGCGCATCCTCGCCGACGAGAGCCTGCCCGCCAATGTGCGGCTGGAAGCCATGGCCTTCCTCGTCCATTTCATCGGCGACGTGCACATGCCGCTCCATTCCGGCGACAAGGACGATCGCGGCGGCAACGACCGCGCGGCGCAATACGGGATCGTCCCAGGCCTGAACCTGCACTGGGTGTGGGACGGGCCGCTGGCCGAACGCGCCATCACCGACACGCGCGACAGTGTGGTGCGGCGCTACTCGGCGGAAGAGCGCGCGGCACTCGGCGGCGGCGGCAGCGCGGAATGGGGCCGGGAAAGCTGGTCCATCGCGCGCGAGATCGTCTATCCCAACGCCTTCGAGATAGAGGATGCCTGTGGGCAGGAATTGGCGGACAGCACCGTCCTGACCCAGCGCGCCATCGTGGCGGCGGCACCGGTGGCCAATCGCCGCATCCGCCAGGCCGGCATCCGCATCGCCGAATATCTCGACGCCGCCTTTGCGCCGGGGCCCCTGCCGGAACCTGCCCGATGAGCGCGCTCGCTCATGCCAGGCGACTGATCGCCTGCGAAAGCGTGACCCCGGCGCGCGGGGCCGTGTTCGATGCGATGGAGGCGATGCTCGCGCCGCTGGGCTTCGAAATCCATCGCTTCACGCGCGGCGAGGGCAACGAGGGCTCGCCCGAAGAAGCGGTCGAGAACCTTTTCGCCATCCGCCGCGGACCCGAAGGCAGCAGGCATTTCGCCTTTGCCGGCCATCTCGACGTGGTGCCCCCGGGCGATGGCTGGTCCAGCGGGGCGTTCGCGCCGGAGGAGCGCGGCGAATTGCTGTACGGGCGCGGTGCCGTCGACATGAAAGGCGCGATCGCCTGCATGGTGGAGGCGGTCGCCCATGTGCCTACCGATGCCGGCACCATCAGCTTCATCATTACCGGCGACGAGGAAGGCCCTGCGCTCCACGGGACCCGTGCGCTGATCGACCACATGGCCGAAGCGGGCGAGCGGGCGGACCTGTGCCTCGTCGGCGAACCCACCAGCGTGAACCGGCTGGGCGACATGATGAAGATCGGGCGCCGCGGCTCGGTCAACATCTGGCTGGAGGTGGAGGGCACGCAGGGTCACGTCGCCTACCCCCACCTCGCCGACAACCCGATCCCGCGGCTGGTCGCGATGCTGGCCGATCTCGACGCGCTCGTGCTCGACGAAGGGACCGACTGGTTCCAGCCGTCGAACCTCGAGATTACCGATATCGAAGTCGGCAACCGCGCGCACAACGTCATCCCCGCGCTCGCCAAGGCGCGCATTTCGATCCGCTTCAACGACACGCATTCGGGCGCGTCGCTGTCCGAAAAAATCATGGCGATTGCCGAAAAGCATGGCGGTATCGCCAAGCCGATCATCAGCGGCGAGCCGTTCCTTACCCCGCCGGGCACGTTCTCCGAGATCGTCGCGGCGGCGGTGAAGGCGGAAACCGGCGTCGAGCCGGAGCCCAGCACGACCGGCGGCACCTCCGACGCGCGGTTCCTGCGCGCCGTGTGCCCGGTGATCGAATTCGGCCTCGTCAACGCGACAATGCACAAGCGCGACGAAGCTGTGGCCATTGCCGACCTCGATACGCTAAGCCGCATCTACAGGCGCATCGCCGAGGCGGCGCTGAAGGCATAAGGGCGAGAGGGGTCCGCGCATGAAAACCTGGTTCCGCATTCCGCTGTGGCAGCGCGTCATCGCCGCGCTGGTCCTCGGCATATTGACCGGCTGGCTGTGGGGGCCGGGCGCGGAAAGCATCAAGATCATCGGCGATGTCTTCGTCGCCTTCATCAAGATGCTGGTGGTCCCGCTGATCTTCTTCAGCCTCGTTGCCGGGGTCGCCGCGATCGGCGATTTGCGCAAGCTCGGCAGCGTCGGCTGGCGGGCGCTGCTGCTGTTCGTCGTCACCGGCCAGATCGCGGTCTGGCTCGGCCTGTTCCTCGGCACGGTGATCCAGCCCGGCGTCGGCGTGGACACCTCGGCCATCGAAATGGGCGCGATCCCCGAACCCAACGAGACCGGCTGGCGCGACATGGTCATGGGCATGATCCCGCAAAGCCCGGTGCAGGTCATGGCCGACGTCAACGTCCTGCCGCTGATCGTCTTCGCTTTGCTGATCGGCATCGGCATCCTGATGGCGGAAGAGGACGGCAAGCCGGTCCAGAAGATATTCGATTCGGGCGCGGTCATCATGCAGAAGGTGACCATCATCGTGATGGAGCTGACCCCCTTCGGCGTCTTCGCGCTGATGGCTTGGGTGGCCGGCACGCTGGGGCTCGATGCGCTCGCCGCGCTCGGCAAGCTGGTGTTGCTGAACTATGTCGGCTGCCTGCTGATCATCGGAGTGATGTATTCGGCGATGATCAAGTTCATCGCGCGCCTGCCGGTGATCGATTTCTTCCGCGGCATCATCGATGCGATCGCGGTGAGCTATTCCACCGCGAGTTCCAACGCCACTTTGCCGGTCACGCTGCGCTGCGCGGAGCGCAACCTTGGGGTGAGCAATTCGGTGGCGAGCTTCGTCATCTCCCTCGGCGCCACGATCAACATGAACGGCACCGCGATGTATCTCGGCCTTGCCACGCTGTTCGGGGCGCAGATCTTCGGCGTCGAACTGTCATGGGCGCAGTATTTCCTGATCTCGATCCTCGGCACGCTGGGCGCTGTGGGCGCGGCCGGCATCCCGGGCGCGGGCCTCATCATGATGGCGCTGGTGTTCGGCGCGGTCGGCGTGCCGCTGGAAACCATCGCCTTCGTCGCCGGGGTTGACCGGATCATGGACATGATGCGCACCACCACCAATGTCAGCGGTGATGCTGCCGTCGCGACGACCGTGGCGGTGCTTACGAACGAGATCGACCGCGCCGAGATGATCAGCGCGGATGATGTCTGAAGACGGAGCCGAGCCGGAGCAGTATGCGTCCCGCCGAATTTTAGCGGGCGTCGCGCTTGCGCTATTTGGACCGGCTCTTGTTCTCGGCGCGTTTATGGCAATCAGCCCGGCATCGGGCGAAGTGGCGGTCGATCTACCTTGGTGCGTATTGTTGGTGATTAGCCTGGTGCCTGGGTTGGTCGGGATTGAGATGATGCCTGTCTGGCGGACGACGAAGGCGATCCTTATGGCGATTTACGTCCCATTAGCGTCAGCAGGTGTCCTCTTCGGCCTTATTTGGGCAGCGTGCACGTTCTACAAGGAGTGTCTTTAGAAGGCGAACTATTCAGCTCCCATAATGCGCGGGGCGTCGCCAGCTTCGGTCACGCCGTCCTCGGAGAGCTCGATCGGCACGAAGTCGCCGAAGGCGCAGGCCGGGCCGCGCTGGAAGCCGCCGCCGACGCCGTCGAGGACGTAGAAGATCTGCGGCGTGCACAGCTGGCCGCCGCGCACCTCGTAAGTGATCGCCTTCTCGAAACCCAGGCGCGGGCAGCGCTGCGGCAGGGTCGAGCGATACAGCCTGCCGCCGACCTGGAAATCGATGGTGTAATCGTCATGCACGGTCTGGCGGGTGATCGACCCGTTCGGCAGGCAGCGCTGCGGCTCTCCCGTCGCGACTGCCAGCGGGGCGCGGATATCGGGTTCTTCCTCCATGCCGGCCTGCGCGGCGCAGGCGGCAAGGGCGGGCAGGGCGCAAAGGGCAAGTGCGGTGCGGATCATGGCCGGTCTCCTCATAAGCGGCATCATCCTGTGCGCGCCCACCTTAATCAAGCCTTGGCGCGGCCCTTGGGTTCCGAGGTCTTCTTTCGGAAGCTGCACAGGTCGGCGACCTTGCAGCGCCAGCATTCGGGCGTGCGCGCCTTGCAGACATAGCGGCCGTGCAGGATCAGCCAGTGGTGCGAATCGAGCCGGAAGGGCTGCGGTACGCGCTTTTCCAGTTTCGCTTCGACCGCTTCGGGCGTCTTGCCCTTGGCGAGGCCGGTGCGGTTGCCGACGCGGAAGATATGGGTGTCGACGGCGAAGGTTTCCTGCCGGAACCAGCAATTGAGCACGACATTCGCCGTCTTGCGGCCGACCCCCGGCAGGCGGACTAGGTCGTCGCGCGTGTCCGGCACCTCTCCGCCATATTCGTCGACCAGCAATTGCGAGAGCGCGATGACGTTCTTGGCCTTCGAATTGAACAGGCCGATGGTCTTGATGTGCTCGCGCAGCCCCTCTTCGCCGAGGTCGAGCATCTGCTGCGGCGTTTCGACTTCGGCGAACAGGCGCCGCGTGGCCTTGTTGACCCCGACGTCCGTCGCTTGCGCCGACAAGGCCACCGCAACGACGAGCTGGTAGCAGTTCCCGTACTCGAGCTCGGTCTCTGGGTTCGGATTATCCTCTGCAAGCCTGCGGAAGAACTCGAAGATCTGGTCCTTGGTCATGCAATCCTGCCCATGGTCAGGACAGCCCCAGAACGTCATTCATCGTGTAGCGGCCGGCAGGTTTGCCCACGAGCCATGCCGCGCCGGCCACGGCCCCGCGGGCGAAGATCGCGCGGTCTTCGGCGCTGTGGGACAAGGTGATGCGCTCCTGTTCCCCGGCCAGGATGACGCTGTGTTCCCCGGCGACCGTGCCGCCACGCAGGGCGGCAAAGCCGATTGCGCCCTCGGCCCGCTTGCCCGTGTGCCCGTCACGCCCGCTCTCGCGATTGGCGGCAAGCTCGATGCCGCGCCCCTTTGCCGCGGCCTCTCCTAGGAGCACCGCCGTGCCGCTGGGGGCGTCGATTTTCATCCGGTGGTGCATTTCCACGATCTCGATGTCCCAATCCGGCCCCAACCTACTCGCCGCCTCTTCGACCAGGTGCGCCAGCAGCGTGACGCCCAGCGAGGTATTGCCGGTCTGCAGGATGGGCAGCACGTCCGCCGCTTCGTCGATCATCCGGTGATGCTCTTCGCCGAGGCCGGTGGTGCCGATCAGGATCGGGATGTCGGCGACGCGGGCGGCGGCGATATTGGCGGCAAGCGCATCGGGCGCGGAAAAATCGACCAGCGCATCGCATTCTGTCGCCAGCGGACCGGGCTGCTCGCCGTGGTCGACCCCGCCCGCAAATACGTGCTCGCCCGCGTCCAGGACCGCGCGGATGGCCTGCCCCATGCGCCCCTCGCTCCCGATGATACCAATGCGCAGTGCGTCTTCGGCCATTGCCACCCCCTCGTGTTGCGTGCTTCATGGGCGACATGGCTGCCCCGCGCAATATCGTGATCCTGACCGGTGCCGGAATCAGCGCGGAGAGCGGCATCGACACGTTCCGCGCCGAGGGCGGCTTGTGGGAACAGCATCGGATCGAGGATGTCGCGACGCCGGAAGGCTTTGAACGCGACCCGGGCCTGGTGCTCAATTTCTACGACATGCGCCGCGCCGCGCTGGCGACGGTTGCGCCCAATCCGGCGCATGAAGCGCTCGCCTGGCTGGACGCCGAATTCGATGGCGAGCTGCTGATCGTCACGCAGAATGTCGACGATTTGCACGAGCGGGCGGGTGCCCGCCGCGTACTGCACATGCACGGGGAATTGAAGAGCGCCCTGTGCCGGATCTGCGAACGCCGCACACCGTTCGAGGGCACGATGCGCGATCGGCCCGCCTGCCCGATGTGCGAATCGCGCAGCCTGCGCCCCGATGTCGTCTGGTTCGGGGAGATGCCGTACGAGATGGACCGCATCTACGCCGCGCTGCGCGCTGCCGACCTGTTCGTCAGCATCGGCACCAGCGGCGCGGTCTACCCTGCGGCAGGCTTCGTGCGCGATGCGCGCGAACTGGGCGCGCAGACCCTCGAGTTGAACCTCGAACGCAGCGAAGGCTCGCACTGGTTCCACGAATCGCGGCAGGGCCGGGCGAGTGTCCTTGTCCCCGAATGGGTCGACCGGATACTCGCCGGTTAGGCCTTATTCGGCTGCCACGCGCAGGCTGTCGCCGCCGCCGGAGATCGACAGGGCCGAGGCCAATCCGGGAGCGTCGGACTTTCCGCCGAGCTTTTCGCGAACGGCTTTCTCAATGCGTGCGGCGATCTTCTCGTCGACCGCCCGCCAGTAATCGAACGCGCGCAGCAGCACACCCTCGCTGACCCCGTCGGCAAGATGCCCGGCGACGTTGGCGACGAAGCGGTCGCGCTGTGCGTCGTCCATAACATCGTTGATCAGCGCGCGGGGCTGGCTGACCTCATCGTCGTCCTCGCGCAAGGTGTATGCCTGGCGCACCATGTCGCCATCGGACATCCATGTTGCCTCGCCGCCGACCTGTGGCTGCGCCGCAGGGCCGCCATATGAATTGGGTGCGTAAACCGGATCGACCGCGTTTTTCACCCGCATGGCGCCGGCGCGCGAATAGGAATTGACCTGTTCTGCGTTCTTGGGCGAATTCACCGGAATCTGCTTGTAATTGACCCCCAGCCGGTGGCGGTGCGCATCGGCATAGGAGAACCCGCGGGCCAGCAGCATTTTGTCCGGTGACAGGCCGATGCCAGGCACCATATTGTTGGGCTCGAAGGCGAGCTGTTCGATCTGCGTGTCCCAATCCACCGGATTTTCGTTGAGCACCAGCTTACCGACCTCGATCAGCGGATAGTCTGCGTGCGGCCAGGTCTTGGTGAGGTCGAAGGGGTTGATGCGGTAGGTCTTGGCGTCCTCGTACGGCATCACCTGCCATTTCAGGGTCCAGCTGGGATAGTCACCGTCATGGATCGCATCGAACAGGTCGCGGCGGTGGTAGTCGCTGTCCTCGCCAGCCTTCTTGACCGCCTCTTCCTGCGTCAAATGTGCGTTGCCGCTCATCTCGCCGACATCGGTCATGAAGTGGAACTTCACCCAGAATTTCTCGCCATCCTCGTTGATCAGCATGTAGGTGTGGCTGCCGTAGCCATTCATCTCGCGCCAGTTCTTGGGCACGCCGCGATCGCCCATCAGGTATGTGACCTGATGTGCGCTTTCGGGCGACAGCGTCCAGAAATCCCACATCATGTCGTGATCGCGCAGGCCGTTGTCGGCGCGCCGCTTCTGGCTTCGGATGAAGTGCTGGAACTTCAGCGGGTCGCGGATGAAGAAGATCGGCGTGTTGTTGCCGACCATGTCGAAGTTGCCATCCTCGGTGTAGAATTTGACGCTGAACCCGCGCGGGTCGCGCCACGTGTCCGGGCTGCCGCGCTCGCCGGCCACGGTCGAAAATCGCATGGCCGTGTCGGTCTTCGCGCCCTTCTGGAAGACCTTCGCCTTGGTATATTGCGAGACATCGTGCGTAGTCTCGAAATAACCGAACGCGCCGGACCCTTTCGCATGGGGCTGTCGCTCCGGGATCCGCTCCCGGTTGAAGTTGGCCATCTGCTCGATGAGGTAATGATCGTTGAGAACGATGGGGCCATCCGGCCCGATGGTCAGGGAATGCTCGTCGCTCTGGACCGGGATGCCGGCATCGGTTGTGGTCGGGGGTACGGTCTTGCTCATCGCGACTCTCCTGCTGTGCAGGACATCAACCCTTGCCCGGAGTGGCCGTTCCTAGCCTACCGGACGAAATCGGATCAAAGTGAGTTACACACCTTGCAGGCGGGGTCCTTCGCGATTGTGAAGCTGCGCATCTCGCCTTTCAGGCCGTCCATGAGGAAGACGCGGCCCCAGTCGGGCGCGCCGAGAGTGGCATGACCGGCCAGCAGCACACGGATTGCCTGCAGCGCGCCGAAAGTGCCTGCCCAGCCGACCATGGCGCCCAGCATGCCGTCGTCCGCGCAGGTGTCGCAGTCGTCGGTGTCGAAGGCATCGCCCACGAAGCAGCGGTAGCAGGCCTCGCCCTCCAGATGCCCGGCGAAGGCGCCGACCTGCCCCTGGAAGCGCCCGACGGCGGCGCTCAGCAGTGGTAAGGCCGTGCGCACGCATGCATCCGAGACGGTAAGCCGGGTGGCGAAATTGTCCGTCCCGTCAAGCACGAGGTCGTGGCCTTGCAGCAGCGTGTCCGCATTGCCACCATCGATCCGCGCGTCGTGCACGGCGACGTCGATCGCGGCATCGAAATTGGCGAGCCAGCGGCGGGCCGACACGGCCTTGCCATGGCCGATGTCGCGCTGCGCATAGATGGTCTGGCGCTGGAGGTTGGACAGCTCCACGTCGCCATCGTCGATCACCGTCAGGGCGCCGATCCCGGCTGCGGCGAGATATTGCAGCGCCGGGCTTCCGATCCCGCCCAGCCCGACGATGGCGACGCGCTTCCCCGCCAGCGCCGCCTGCCCCGCGCCGCCGATTTCGGGCACGATGATCTGGCGCTGGAAGCGATCGATGCGGGCCGGGGTAAGCGGGGCTGGTGTCAGGGCCATGGGCAAGCCTGTTGGCAGGCTGTGGAAGGCCTGTCGATAGTCCCCGTAGCTGCGGTTGCGCTTAGCTTTCGAGCTGGCGGAGCAGGCTGCGCACGTCGCCGTCCATGTCGGCGTCGCGTTCGCGCAGGTCCTCGATCAGGCGCACCGCGTGGATCACGGTGGAATGATCGCGCCCGCCGAACTTGCGCCCGATCTCCGGATAGGAGCGCGGGGTGAGCACCTTGGCGAGGTACATCGCAACCTGCCGCGGTCGAACCACGGCGCGGGCGCGGCGCTTGCTCGACATCTCGCTGCGGTCGATGCGGTAGAACTGGCACACGGTGCGCTGGATTTCGTCGATCGTGATCCGCTTGCGGTTGGCCGACAGGATATCGGTCAGCTGCTCTTCGGCGAGGTTGAGCGAGACTTCCTGGCCCGTCAGCTGGGCGTAGGCGATCAGCTTGTTGAGCCCGCCGACAAGTTCGCGGACATTGCGGCTGACGGTGCGGGCGAGGAATTCGATCACGTCGCCCGGCACATCGAGCGGGGCGAACTTGGCCAGCTTGGCTTCCAGCACGGCACGGCGCAGTTCAATATCGGCCGGCTGGATGTCGGCGACGAGCCCCATGCTGAGGCGGCTGAGCAGGCGCGGTTCCACCCCGTCCAGCGCCTGCGGGGCGCGGTCGGCGGCAAAGACCAGCCGCTTGCCTTCGGCCAGCAGCGCGTCGATCGTGTAGAGCAGCTCTTCCTGTGCGCTCGCCTTGCCGATGATGAACTGGATATCGTCCACCAGCAGCAGGTCGAAACCGCGCAGCCGGGCCTTGAATTCGATCATCTGGTTTTCGCGCAGGGCCTGCACGAACTCGATCATGAAACGTTCGGCGCTGCAGTAGAAGATGCGCGCGCGCGGATGGCTGGCGAGATAGGCGTGGCCGATGGCGTGCAGCAGGTGAGTCTTGCCCTGGCCCGTCGCCGCCTTGAGATACAGCGGCGAGAACTGCGGCTGTTCCGGCGCGGCCATGCGCTGCGCGGCGTTGCAGGCGAGGATGTTGGTGCTGCCGGTGACGAAGGCGGCGAACGTCAGCGACGGGTCGAGGCCGACCGAGCTGGTGAAGCCGTCTTCCACCATGCCGCCGCCGAGCATGATCGGCGCACCGTCGTTCGCGGCGCTGCGCTGGCCGCCGGCCTGCCCCATCGGCAGGTCGCCCAGCTGGCGCCGGCCCGGGTGGACCGCTACATTGACCTGGCGCACTTCGCCGCGCGCGATTTTCCAGGCGAGCGACAGGCGGTCGTGGAAACGGTCCTGCACCCAGTTGGCGGAGAATTCGGTCGGCAGGTAGAGATCGAGCGTGCCGGTCTCCTTGCAGAACTTGCCGAGGCGGATCGGCTTGATCCACTGGCTGTGCAGCTGGTGGCCCAGGTCCTTGCGCAGGCCCTGGCTTATGTCCGCCCAGTCCGCGGCGAGATCGATGGCTTCTTTTTCCTCATTGGTCATGTCGTCTTCCGCCTGCTTTCGTACCTGGCTCGAAAGCTCGGCATGAGGTCCCATCCTGATCATTATAGCCCCGTCTGCTTTGTTGCCGGCGCCGGCGGACGCCGATGCCTGTTTTCGTCCCGTGGAGGCGAGAGTCAGCTCTCCCGACATCCGGAATCCCCCCGATCCGGACGGGCCAATCTTGCGATCGCGATTTTCGGGTGCCGATGCCCTCTCGCCTCGACGTAAGAAGTAATAAGAAGACGCGAGCGTTGCTGTCCAGTGGGCCTGCGTAACTTTTTTGAAATATATCGCCTTGACTCGGGTCTATGGCGCGGACTTGCGTTAATAGTGTGTTTAATGAGTGGTTTACGCTGATTGCCCGAGCGAATCGCGGAATCTACTGGAGTTTTTGCAGCGCACCATCGGGGCCTGCCGCGCAAACGAAAAAGGCCGGCGCGAAATGCACCGGCCCGTTTCCGTTAGCGTTCCCAATCCGTTCCGCGCCGGCCATGGCCGCGCGGCAAGAATCGGCGAATCAGAGCGAAGCGACGCGCTTGCTCAGGCGGCTCATCTTGCGAGCCGCAGTGTTCTTGTGGAGCACGCCCTTGGCGACGCCGCGCGCGATTTCCGGCTGCGCGGCACGCAGCGCTTCGGCGGCTTCCTTCTGGTCGCCGCCTTCTAGCGCCAGTTCGACCTTCTTGATGAAGGTGCGGATGCGGCTGGTGCGCGCGGTGTTCACTTCGGCGCGGCGCTCGTTGCGACGGATGCGCTTCTTGGCTTGCGGCGTGTTGGCCATATCGTACGTTCGTTCCCTTGTCGGCCGTCCTGCCGGATCGGCCCAAAATTTCTGTCGGTCAGCAGGATGGGCAGCCCCTAGGGCCGCCGGAAAGCGCGCCACATAGGGCGGGGGGCGCGAATCGTCAAGCGCGCAGGTGCGTTCTCACTCCTCCGCCGGCGCATCCGGCTGGCGCGAGGGATGCGCGGTGACGAAGGCGGGATGGTCGGCGCAGCGCTCCACGATGGCCGCAAGGGTCGGGAAGGGCCCCATATCGACGCCGAAGCGCGCCGCATTATAGGCCTGCGGCACAAGGAAGCACTCGGCATAGGCCGGTGCCTCGTGGGTGAAGGCATAGGAGGTTCCGCGCGGGCTCGCCATCCGTTCCAGCGCCGCAAAGCCGAGCGCGATCCAGTGCCGCGCCCAGGCGTCCACGCCGTCCTGGTCCTGCCCGAATTCGTTCTTCACGTATTTGAGCACGCGCAGGTTCTGGATCGGGTGGATGTCGGCCGCGATGGTGAGGGCGAAGGCGCGCGCCTGCGCCGCGGCCTGCGGATCCGTGGGCAACAGCGGCACTTCGCTGCGCGTCGCCTCCAGGTAGTCGATGATCGCCACAGACTGGTGCAACCGCACCCCGTCGATCTCCAGCACCGGGATCTGCGCCTGCGGGTTGATGGCGGCAAAGCCCTCGTCCAGCTGGTCGCCGGCGCGCAGGTCGATGGGCTGCTGGTCGTAATCGATGCCCTTCAGCGCCAGCGCCAGGCGGACGCGATAGGACGCGGTCGAGCGCCAGTAGCTGTAGAGTTTGGGCGTGCTCATGGGCGTATCCTCATTTCTGGCATTTGGGGCAGAACCACGTGCTGCGGCCGCCCTGCACGATGCGGCGGACAATCCCGCCCAGGGTCTCGTGGCAGCGATGGCAGGGCGCATCGGTGCGACCGTAGACATCGAAGCGGGTGGCGAAATAGCCTAGGTTGCCGTCGGGCTGGGCATAGTCGCGCAAGGTGCTGCCCCCGTCGGCGATCGATTCCCCCAGCACGTCGCGAATGGCCGGGACCAGGCGGGCAAGTTGCGGCCCGGTCACTTTGCCGGCGGCTTTGCGCGGATGGATCTGCGCGCGCCACAGCGCCTCGCACACATATATATTGCCGAGCCCGGCCACGATCCGCTGGTCGAGCAGGCACAGCTTCACCGCCTGCTTGCGTCCGCGGAAGGCAGCGCGCAGGTGCTGCGCCGAAAGCGCCTCTCCCAGCGGCTCGGGCCCCATCGCCGCGAACGGCCCCCAGCTTTCGAGCGCGGCCTCGTCGGCAAGGTCGAGCCAGCCGAAGCGGCGCGGATCGTTGAGCGCGAAGCGGTTCGTCGCGGTGTCGATCACGACATGGTCGTGGCGGTCGGGCTCTGCCGGATCGATCCGCCAGCGCCCGCTCATGCCCAGGTGGAACACGACGCTGCGCGCGCGGTCGGTATGGATCAGCCCGTATTTCGCCCGCCGGCCGAGGCCCGTCACCGTCGCCCCGGTCAGGGCCTGCATCAGGTCGGGCGGGAAGGGGCGGCGCATGTCGGGCCGGTTGACCGTGACACGCTCTATCCGCGCGCCATCGAGATAGAGCGCAAGCCCGCGCACGGTCGTTTCTACCTCGGGAAGTTCAGGCATGGCCCAAGCCCGTAACAGCCTTTGCGCAAGTCAGAAACTCCCCTAAGGCCCCTTCCCATGAACGAAACGATGAACGACCGGGTTTCCTTCGGCTATGAAGAGGTCAGCGCGGAAGAAAAGACCGCGCGCGTCGGCGGTGTCTTTTCCAGCGTGGCGACCAGCTACGACGTGATGAACGACGTGATGTCGGGCGGGATGCACCGCTTGTGGAAGGACCGCTTCGTCAAGCGGGTCAAGCCGCAGCCGGGCGAGGCGATCCTCGACATGGCGGGCGGCACCGGCGACATCGCCTTCCGCATGGCGGCGCGCGGCGCGGACGTGACGGTGGCGGACATCAACCAGGACATGCTCGACGTCGGCGTCGAACGCGCGATGGAGCGCGGGATAGACGGCCTCGTCTGGAGCCGCCAGAACGCGGAGGAACTCGCCTATCCCGATGCGTGTTTCGATGCCTACACCATCGTGTTCGGCATCAGGAACGTGACGCATATCGACCGCGCGCTGGCCGAGGCCTACCGCGTCCTCAAGCGGGGCGGACGCTTCTTCTGTATGGAGTTCTCGACCACGCAATGGCCGGGCTTCCGCGAAATCTACGACGTCTATTCGCACAAGGTAATGCCGCAGATGGGCCGCGTGATCGCCAAGGACGAGGACAGCTATCGCTATCTCGCCGAATCCATCCGGCGCTTCCCGCCGATGGGCGAATTCGAAGCGATGATCCGCCGTGCGGGTTTCGGGCAGACGAAGGTCGAGGCGATCCTGGGCGGGGCGGTTGCGATCCACTCCGGGTGGAAAATCTGATCGCATGACCGCGCCGCGCACGCATATCTGGCGGCTCCTGAAGTGGGGCCGGACCGCGGCGAAGCATGGTGCCTTGCGGGGTATCGAGCGCGATCCCAACACGCCGCCGCCGGTGCGCCGGATGGTGCGCATCGCGCGCTTCGGAACGATCCAGCCCGCCGTGCCGGACTATGCCGGCGCATTCCAGGATATCGGTCCGGCCGCAATCAAGCTCGGCCAATCGCTCGCGACGCGGCCCGACCTTGTGGGCGAGGAAGCGGCGCAGAATCTGCTCAGCCTGCAGGATGACCTGCCGCCGGTGCCCTTCAGCGCAATTTGCGCCGAAATCGAACGCAGCTTCGCCGCGCCGTGGAGCGATTATTTCGCCAGCATCGAGGAAGATCCGGTCGGCGCCGCCTCCATCGCGCAGGTGCACAAGGCGGTGACGACCGACGGGCGCACCGTCGCCGTCAAGGTGCTGCGCCCCGGCGTGCGGGAGCGGTTCGCCCGCGATATCGCGACCTATGAATGGGCTGCGGCCCACCTGGAAGCGCTGGGCGGGGAAGCGGCGCGCCTGCGCCCGCGCCTCACCATCGCCAATTTCAAGCGCTGGTCGAACACAGAGCTGGACCTGCGCCGCGAAGCCGCCGCCGCCAGCGAATTGGCGCAGGCTATGCGCGGTTACGAAGGGTACCGCGTGCCAGATATCGATTGGGACCGCACCAACGGCCGGGTGATGACGGTCGAATGGATCGACGGGATCAAGATCAGCCGGCTCGACGAACTGCGCGCGGCCGGGCACGACCTCGAGGAGCTGGCCGAGCGGCTGGTGCTCGCCTTCCTGACCCAGGCGATCGACAGCGGCTTCTTCCATGCGGACATGCACCAGGGGAACCTGTTCGTGGAAGCGGACGGGACCATCGCGGCGATCGATTTCGGCATCATGGGCCGGATCGACCGGCAGGCGCGGCAGTGGCTCGCCGAAATCCTCTACGGCCTCACCACCGGCAATTACCGCCGCGTCGCCGAAATCCATTTCGAGGCGCAGTACGTCCCCTCGCACCATTCGGTCGACGAATTCGCGACCGCCCTGCGCGCCGTTGGCGAACCGATGCGCGGCAAGCCGGTGAGCGAGCTGTCGGTCGGCCAGATGCTCGACGGACTGTTCGCCATCACCCGCGATTTCGACATGCAGACCCAGCCGCATTTGCTCCTGCTGCAGAAGACCATGGTGATGGTCGAAGGCATCGCCACCCAGCTCAATCCGCGCATCAACATGTGGGACGTGTCCGCGCCCTATGTGCGCAGCTGGATCCGCGACGAACTGGGGCCGGAAGCCGCCGTTGCCGATGCGCTGAAGGAAAATGTCTCCACCCTGCTGCGCCTGCCGGACCTGGTGCGCCGGGTGGAAGAACGCTTTCCCCCGCGCGGCGGCGCGCCGGAGCCTGCGCCGCTGCCCGAAATCGAGCTGATGTGGGACCGCCGCCGGCGCGAAAGCAAGTCGGCCTGGGGCTATCTCCTCGCCGGGCTGGTGGGTGCCGGCGTCACCGCCGCCGCCACCGCGCTCGGCTGGATATTCTAGCCCCTGATTTCGGCGAGGTCGCGGTGCGGCAGTACGCGGCTGCCGACCAGGCACAGGGTCGTCGTCACCGCCTCTACCAGCATCGGCAGCCAGAAGCCTTCCACGGTGCCGTCTGCCATCATGCTGACGATGCGCCCCAGCAAGGCGATGGCGAATAGCGCGGCCGGCACCAACAGCACGTTGCCGTTGCGGCGCCAGCCGCCCCAGATCATGGAGCCGCCTGCCACCACGAAAAACGCGGTCATGTCCGCGCGCAGCGCGGCAAGCCCGGCGGCGTCGGCCGCTTCCAGCCCGAAGCTGACGGCGCTCACTGCCGGGTTGAGCAGGAAGCCGATGCCCATCAGCGCGAAAAACAGGCCGCCTGCGACCAGAACGAACCTCAAGACCAAATTCATCGCGCGCCATCTCCCCCGGTTTGCACGTATCGACGCGCCAACACCTGCGCGCGTTAAGCCCCTGATGAAAGCAATATTTAACCACCGCAAGGCAGGGCTGGTCTGGAAGCTTGCGTGCGGCTAGACATGAAACATGGTTAACGCCGCGGATATGGGGGATCCATCGATGACCGCTGACAGTGCGCCCCGCCGCAACGGCGATGTTCGCGCCTGCAACAAGGTGCGCGGCTGATGGCGCGCGTCCTGCTGGTCGTCGGCGGCGGCATCGCGGCCTACAAGTCGTGCGAGCTGGTGCGCCTGATCCGCAAGGGCGGCGGCGAAGTGACCTGCGTGGTGACGGAAGGCGGGCAGCAGTTCGTCACCCCCATGGCGCTCGCCGCGCTCAGCGAGAACCAGGTCTATACCTCGCTGTGGGACCTCAAGAACGAGGCCGAGATGGGCCACATCCAGCTGAGCCGCGAGGCCGATCTGGTTGTCGTCTGCCCGGCCACTGCCGACATGCTCGCCAAGATGGCGGCCGGCATTGCCGACGATCTAGCGACCACGCTGATCCTTGCGACCGACAAGCCGGTTATGGCCGTGCCCGCAATGAACGTGCGCATGTGGCAGCACGAGGCGACGCAGCGCAATGTCGGCTGGTTGCGGCAGGCCGGCGTCGACGTGATCGACCCCGACGAAGGCGCGATGGCTTGCGGCGAATACGGCCCCGGCCGCCTGCCGGAGCCGGAGATGATCTGGCTCTCCATCGCGGAAAAGCTGGGCCTCGACCCGGGCGATGCTGGCCCGGCGGATATCGCCGCCTTGCAGAGCGAGGCGCTGGAGCCGGAAAGCTTCGAGGAAGCGGACGAGCATTACGACGAGGAGCCCGAAGAGCGGCCCCGCGGCGGATTGGGCGGCCTGCTTGCCTCGATCATCCCGCGCTCGGTCCCCCGCAAGATCGAGCCGGAGGAAGTCGCCTACCAGGACTACAACGGCCCTGACGAGGAGGAGGAGCTCCCTCCCGTCGAGGAAGAGGACATACCCTTCAACCCCGACGCGGGCGGCGGCCTCTTGGCCAGCAAGGGCGTGGCCAAGGCCGCCCCGCCGACCGATCCGCAGGAAATCGCGAAGCAGCTGGGCCTGGACCGCGCCGCGCCGGAGCCGATGGAAGGCGAAGCGGAAGGAGCCTTTGCGTCGGTCGACCAGGCGCCGCCTGCCGATCCCCTGGCCGGGCAGCCCGCCTTCGAGATCGATCCCGAGCATCGCCCGCTGTTCGACCGGCACGTGCTGATCACCGCCGGCCCGACGTGGGAGCCGATCGACCCGGTGCGCTATATCGCCAACCGGTCTTCGGGACGGCAAGGGTATGCCATCGCCGCCGCGGCAGCCGCGCTCGGCGCGCGGGTTACGCTGGTCTCCGGCCCGGTGCACCTGCCAACCCCGCCGGGCGTCGACCGCATCGATGTCGAATCCGCGGAGGAAATGTCGCGCGAGGTAAAGGCGGCACTGCCGGCCGATGCCGCGGTTATGGTGGCTGCCGTCGCCGACTGGCGGCCGAAGGATTACACCGGCCACAAGATAAAGAAGCGCGGCGCCGCGCCGCCCGCGCTGATGCTCACCGAAAATCCCGACATCCTGACGTCCGTCGCGGCCAGCCCGCAACGGCCGAAGCTGGTCGTGGGCTTCGCTGCCGAGACCGACGATTTGATCCAGAACGCGCAGAAGAAGCGCAAGAGCAAGACGGCCGACTGGATCGTCGCCAACGATGTTTCGGGCGACGTCATGGGCGGCGACAACAACACCGTGCGCCTCGTCAGCGAAGACGGCGTGGAGGAATGGGACACGATGCCCAAGGAAGACGTCGCGCTGGCACTGGCCGAACGGATTGCCGACGCGCTCGACGAACGGGACGCGCGCGATGACTGAAGTGCCTGTCCGGGTGAAGCGCCTGCCGCACGGCGGCGGCCTCGACCTGCCGACTTACGAAACCGACGGTGCGGCGGGCATGGACGTGGTGAGCGCGGAGACGGTCACGATCGCGCCGGGATCGCGCCATGCGGTGGCGACGGGCTTCGCCATGGCCATCCCCGCAGGATATGAAATACAGGTGCGCCCCCGCAGCGGGCTGGCGCTGAAACATGGCATCAGCGTGCCCAACACGCCGGGTACGATTGATTCCGACTATCGCGGCGAAGTGAAAGTGCTGCTGATTAACCACGGCGACGCGCCGTTTGCGATTGAGCGCGGCGACCGCGTGGCGCAGCTGGTCATCGCGCCCGTCACCCGCGCCAGCTTTGTCGAGGTCGAGGAGCTGGGCGACACCGCCCGCGGTACCGGCGGCTTCGGCTCGACCGGCGTCTGATCGCGATGCCGGGGATCGGCGGCCTCAGCCCGGGCATCCTCCTCCTCGTCCTGTTGCTCGTCCTCATCTGGATGGTCGTGCTCGTGTGGCTCGGCGACCGGATGCTCGGCTATGTCTCGCGGCGCACGGGATGGGCGATGCGCGACTGGAGGAACTGGCTGGCCAGCACGGTCCTGCTGATCGCGCTGATCCATGTGGCGAACTGGGCCATCGACGTGGCGGAGGCGCTGCTGCGCGGCAACGCGATAGAGCCGAACCCCGGCTGGCCCGGCGCCTTCCTGATCGGATCGGTCGCCATCGGCGTTCCCATCGCCGCACTCAGGCGCCGGCGGAAGTAGCCGAGGCGTCGCTTGGCATTGGGCGGACCGGGTTGGCAGCGCAGTCCGCCACTGTTTCTTCCACAACGCGAATTTCAGCCGGACGTGCCGGGCTCAATTCGATGACCGGCAAGGCAACCCAGTGATAGGGCGAACCGTCTGCGGGGCGCGGCAGGGGCGCCAGCTCTGCAGTCGTGTAGATTTGCCAGGCCTCGCGGAATCCCGGTGCCTTCCATGTCGCGTAGCCCGGCGAGGTCGCCCAGTCGCAGACATCGAACATCACGGCTTTGCCGGCGCGGTCGACCAGCACGCGCAGCGCCGTGGGGGTCTGGTCGACGCCGCCGCGCGAGGCAAACCTCGGCGCGGTCCCGGCGAAAAGGTCGTCATAGGTCAGCGTCACAGGGGAAACCGGGATGGTCCCGCCAGCTTGCCCGGCGGCAATTGCTTGCGCCTTGGCTCTCCAGCGATCGTTGGAGGGCTGCTTTGCCGATAGCTCTGTCCAGTAGGTAAACTCTTCCGCATCAATGCGATGCGCAAGCAGGCCCGCCTCCTCGAAATCGAGCCGCATACCGGCCGAAAGCTGGTGGAGATCGGAAAGGTAGCTGCGCGCCAGCTCGGGATTGGACGCGACATGGTGCTGCGCCAGGATCCGGCGTGCGGCATCGCCGTGCTCGGTCAGGGCGTCGTCGTGAAGGAAGGGCAGCAAGCCGGCGCGCTCGATATTGCCGTAGACATCGTCATCGATTTCGTCGGCCCACACTTCCGGGCCTGTCAGGCCGATAGATATTTTCCAGCGCAGCCAGTTCCGGCGCGCGCTTTCCGGTGCGCGCGCCGTGCCGACGCCCTGTCCCTCAGCCGCTGCCAGCCAGCTGTAGCCGTTGGAGGGGCCGCGCAGGTCCTCCCTTCTCGATCCGGCCAGCCAACGCAGGACCGCAACGCCCACCTCGGCGCCGGACGAGCAATCGATGAAGGGATTGCCGTCCATGATGCCTTCGGGCGTCGCGTCGAAGGCCGGTGCCAGCAATGCCTTGGCGAAGTCGTAGATCGCGCGAGATTGGTCGTATTCCAGCGCGGTTCGCGCACCCAGAAGCCAGGAACGTCGGGGCAGATGTTCGGCTGCCGTGCGCATGACGAACCCGTCTTCGGTTGAGGTTTGCCACTTGCCCTCGCACATAGCCGCAGCGGCAAGGAAGCGGTCGGCGAGAGCCGGATCCATCGGCGCATCCTGAACGGGTACGGCAAGCGTCAGCAAGGCGGCAAAAATCATGGGTCCCCTAAAACAGAAACGGGCGCTGCGGTCATCCGCTAGCGCCCGTTTCCTTTCATTTGGTTATGCTACCTCAGCGGCGGCGGACCGGCTGGTCTTCCGGCTTCACGCTGATGCGGACCGTTTCACCCGAATTGCCGGGGAAGTCGGTGAACATCGCCTCGACCAGGTTGGGGACGAGATACTGCAGGCGGTTGCTGGTCGACAGGGCCTGCGCCTTGCCTTCGAACAGTCGCTCGCCGGTCGCGGCGCGGTCGATCTTCATGTCGATGCCGCTGGTGTAGACCGTGTCGGCCCACACGTCGTTGCCGCGGCGGAAGAACGGATCGTGGTAGCCATAGCCCCAGGCACGGGTCGGGACGACGGCGACGCGGCCGTCACGCGTGCGCACACGGCGATAGACGGTGCGCGGGCCGCGATAGCCGTACCAGCGATCGTAGAACGGATCGCCGCGATAGCCGAAACCGCTGGACCGGACGCGGGTGCGCCCGTTATCGACACCGTAGTCGAAGCGCACGAGCAGGTCGGCGGCTTCCGGATTGTCGGTCGGAGTGTAGCCGAGCAGCGCCATCTCTTCCTCGACGAAGTCCGCATACTGCGAAAACTCGAGGCCGCCGGCGAGTTCGGGATCGTCGGCGATGACGGCGAAAGTCTGCCCGGTCGGCGCCGGGAGCTGGCTTTCGAAACGGGAAACGTCGGCGTTGAAGCCGGTGGTGCAGGCGCCGAGGCCGGCGAGAAGGATTGGGGCAGCGGCCAGTTTCGCGACCTTGGATGCCCCCTGGATACGTCGGAACATGGTGTGTCTCCATTCAGGGTGGGCTGCGTCCCGCGTGCCCCCCATATTCGCGCACACGACCATCAGCGTTGGCATTGTTCTACGCAGCCGCCAGTGAACCGGGATTGAACGCCCGATTTAACAAAAGGTCAAGTTTTCGAGCCGTTTGCGGCGGGTCTGCGTGCCTAGCCGCGGACGAGGCCGAGAGCCTCGTAAGCCCGGGCCAGCGTGGGCACGGCCCGTTCGCGCGCCCTTGCCGCGCCCTTGGCAAGGATCGCATCGAGCGTATCGGTGTCCGCCTTCAGCTCATTGAAGCGCGCGGCGATCGGGCCGAGCGTCTCGACCATCATTTCGCCAAGCGACGGCTTGAACTTGCCGAACCCTTCGCCGCCGAAATCGGCCAGCACCGCCTCGGCACTCGTCTGCGCCAGCGCGGCGTAGATGGTGACGAGGTTCAGCGCCTCCGGCCGCTCCGCCAGGCCATCTGTCTCCGACGGCAGCGGCTCGGGATCGGTCTTGGCCTTCTTCACCTTTTTCATGATCGTATCGGCATCGTCGGACAGGTTGATGCGGCTCATGTCGCTGTCGTCGGACTTGGACATCTTCCGCGATCCGTCGCGCAGGCTCATGATCCGCGCGGCCTCGGGCGGAACGATTGCATCGGGCAGGGTGAAGACCGGCGCTTCGTCGCCCACTTCATTGCTCGGGGCAAAATCGTTGTTGAACTTCTGCGCGATGTCGCGCGCCAGCTCCAGGTGCTGCTTCTGGTCGTCGCCCACCGGAACGTGCGTCGCCTGGTAGAGGAGCACGTCGGCAGCCTGCAGCACGGGGTAGGAGAACAGCGCGACCGACTGGCCCTCGCGGTTCTTGCCAGCCTTGTCCTTCCACTGCGTCATGCGGTTCAGCCAGCCCATGCGCGCCGTGCCGGACAGCAGCCACTGCAGCTCCGCATGCTGCGGCACCTGCGCCTGGTTGAACAGGATGGAGCGGTCGGGATCGATCCCGCAGGCGACCAGCGCCGCGGCCATCTCCAGCGTGCCGGCGCGCAGCTCCGCCGGATCGTGCGGCATGGAAATGGCGTGCAGGTCCGCAAGGAAATATAGGCACTCACCATCGTCACCGAGATCGTCCTGCATGGCCACCCAGTTGCGGATCGCGCCCAGGTAATTGCCGAGGTGCAGGTTGCCCGTGGGCTGGATACCGGAAACGACACGCATGGAATCAGGGCTCTTTCTTCGAAGTCAGGGTGCGGATGCGCTGCCGGTCGATCGCGCCGATGGCAAAGGCGATGCCGAAATAGACGACCGCCGAGCATGCCACGAGGGCGATAAGCGCCCCGGCGCGCGCGAACAACCCGGCATCGTACCACCCGGCCAGCAGGTCGCGCGCGAACCACAGCGCCCCGCCCATCGCCGCCGCCGCAACCAGTTGCCGCCCGATCCGTGCGACCAGCTTCAGCGGGATGGTGTAATAGTCACGCTTCACCAGCACGACGTAGAGATAGAAGACGTTGATCCACGCGCCGATGACGCTGGCAAAGGCGACGCCGACCACGCCGAAATCTTCCAGCAGCACGAAATTCATCGCGATGAAGACCGCCAGCGAAATGAAGGCGGCATAGACCGGCGTTCGGGTGTCGGACCGGGCGTAGAAATTGGGCACCAGCACCTTCACCAGCACATAGGCCGGCAAACCGAGCACCAGCGCGGCGACGACCCGGCCGGTCAGGTCAGCCTGTTCCAGGCTGAAACGACCGCCCTGGAAGATCATCGTGACGAACGGGACCGCGCAGATCGCCAAGGCCACGGCGGCGGGTATCGTCAGCAGCATGGCGACCTCGATCGCGTCGGATTGCACGCGGTCGGTGCCTTCGCGGTTCTTCGTCCCCACGAACTTGCTGAGCGTCGGCAGGATGGCGGTCGACAGCGCGATCCCGATGATGCCGAGCGGCAGCTGGTTCAGCCGGTCGGCATAATTCATGTAACTGATCGAACCATCGTCGAGCCGGTTGAGGAAGTAGAGCTGGACCAGCGTGTTGATCTGGTACGCGCCGCCGCCGATGGCCGCCGGCAGCGCGATGATCGA
Source organism: Pseudoblastomonas aquimaris (assembly GCF_035481675.1). NCBI lineage: Bacteria > Pseudomonadati > Pseudomonadota > Alphaproteobacteria > Sphingomonadales > Erythrobacteraceae > Pseudoblastomonas > Pseudoblastomonas aquimaris. Next base: position 233,377 of record NZ_JAYJJW010000002.1, read on the forward strand.
CAGGCGCTTCACTTCCGGCGTGATCCGCGGCCACAGCAACTTGGGCCGGAAGCCTTCGACGCGGGTCCAGTAATACAGCCACGCCAGCTGGATGACCCCTCCGATCGTAACCGCCCAGGCCTGGCTGTAGCCGACCTGCCGCGTGGTCCAGCCCCATTCGGCCATCGCGTAATCGCCGAACAGCAACGCCGCGATCAGGGTGAGGTTGAGCAGGATGGGGAAGCTTGCGCCGGGCGCAAAGCGGCTAACCGAATTCAGCATGCCGGTGAACAACGTCACCAGGCTGACCAGCAGGATATAGGGGAACATGATCCGCGCGAAATCGACTTCCATCGCGAAGTCCGCGGGCGGGGAATCCCCGTCGCCCAGCGCCATGATCACCAGCGGCATCGCCAGCATCATGATGGCGCAGACCGCGATCAGCACGGGCAGGAAGACGCTGAGCACGTCGTCGGAGAAGCTGCGTGCTTCCTCGATCCCGCCGTCCCCGTGCAGCCGCTTGGAAAACATCGGCACGAAGGCGGCGGAAAACGCGCCTTCCGCGAACAGGCGGCGGAAGACGTTGGGAATGATGAAGGCCTGGAACCACGCGTCGGTCACCGCATTGGCGCCGAGCACGCGCGAGAAGATCATCTCGCGCGCGAGGCCGGCGACGCGGCTGACCATCGTCAGCCCGCCGATCGTCCCGACATTCTTGAGCAGGCTCATCCGATGAGGCCCGTCAGGGTTTGGCTCAGGCGTCCGCTGCCGGTGCGCCCGCGCCTTCTTCCGCCTCGCGCGCACGCTTCGCGGCGAGCTGCTGGAAGTAGAGGCCCTGGAAGTCGATCGGGTCGAGCATCAGTGGCGGGAAGCCCGCATCGTGCACGGCGTCGGCGACCACGCGGCGGGCGAAGGGGAACAGCATCCGCGGCGCTTCGGAATAAAGGAACATGTGCGCCTGGTCCTCGGCCATGTTGCGCATGCCGACGAGGCCGCAATAGGCGAGCTCGATGATATAGGCCGCACCCGCCTGTGCGTTGGCAGTGCAGACGATCTTCAGCTCGACCTCGTGAACCCCGTCGCCTACGTCCTTGGCAGCGATGTTGAACTGCACGTCCAGCTGCGGCTGATCGGTCCACTGGAAGCTTTCCGGCGCCTTCGGGTTCTCGACCGAGAGGTCCTTCACATATTGCGTGATGAAGCCCGCGCTCGGCTGGTTGTCGGCGCCGTTCGCGCCTTCTGCCGGGTTGGGTACGGGATTGGCGGGCATGTTGCCTTCGTCGGCCATGAATAGTGTCCTGGTTACCGGGTTGTCGGGCCGCGCCGATTCCGGAGCGGCGATTTCGCGACAGCGCGCCTAGCACCCGCTCACCGCCCCCGCAACGCCGCTCTGCAGGCAGGCGCAGCGCCGCGGCGGCGCGGTCTCATCGCTTGTTCATTTGTGTTTGGTCACTATTTCAGGCACCAATGGTAAACGGTTTCGTTGTAAGGATCGCCCGGCAAATCCGGTGGGCGGGCCCGGCGGCGCCTCGCAGAGCCTAAGCGGCAGGAAAAGACTAACGTGTTTTGGGAAATCATCATCCTTGCCATGATCGCAGCCTTCCTGGGCCTGCGCCTTTATTCCGTGCTGGGCCAGCGCGCCGAGCATGAGGAAGAGCCGTCGGTGACCCGGCTTGAGCAGCCGCGCGAACAGCAGCGAGAGCGCCCTGCAGAGGCTGCAGCGCCGCAGGGCCAGCAGGCGATGCCGCAATTCTCCGGCGTGACCCCGGCGATCGAGCGGGGCCTGCGTGAAATTTCCGCCGCCGACCGCCAGTTCGACCTGCTCTCGTTTCTCGAAGGGGCGAAGGGCGCCTATTCCGTCGTGCTGGAAGCCTTCTGGGAAGGCGACCGCGAAGACCTGCGCGAACTGACCGATGCCGATGTCTACGCCGGTTTCGAAGCGGCCATCGCTGCGCGCGAGGAAGCGGGCGAAACGCTCAAGAACAGCTTGGTGCGGATCGAGGATGCTGTCATCCATTCAGCCGAACTCGACGGCTCGATCGCGCGGATCACCGTGCGCTTCATCGCCGACATCGCCGCCGTCACTTACGACAAGGATGGCAACGTAGTCGCCGGATCGCTCGACGACGCGATCGAAAGCGTCGACGTCTGGACGTTCGAGCGTGATACGCGCCTGCCTGGCCCCAAGTGGCTGGTGACCGAAACCGACGAGGGCTGAGGCCCGTGAACAACGGGGTAAAAGCCGTGCTGCGCGCCGCCGCCCTGCTGGCCGCGCCATTGGCACTCGCCGGCTGCCAGATCGTCCCCAAACCGATCGATCGCGCGCCGCCGCCGCCCGCGGGCACTACGGCGTTCGAAATGGGCGTGCGCGCCGGACCGCCCGTTGCGCGCCTCAATTTGACTTACGAAGACGCGGCCAGCGCGCTGCTCGCCTTCAACACAAGCTGCCCCGTCGTCCTGTCGCGCGAGGACGCGAGCGGACTGACTATCAACAGCGACTGGAGCGAGGCCTGCGCCGCATTTACCGCATGGCCCGCCGCCGATCCGCAAGGCTTCTTCGCGCGCTTTTTCGACACGGTCGAAGTGGGCACGAACGACGCCTTCGCCACAGGCTATTTCGAGCCCGAGATCGCCGGCTCCCGCGTGTTCCAGCCGGACTATGCCCCGGTGTACGCGATGCCGGACGACCTCGTGCGCGCATGGCCCGACGACATATCCGAAAGCGAACGCACGGGCCGCGCGCCCCTGGGCCGCTATGACCAAAGCGGCAAGGTCGTGCCCTATTACACCCGCGCCGAGATCGAGGACGGGGCGCTTGCCGGGCGCGGGCTGGAGCTGGGCTGGGCGGTCGATCCGATCGAGCTGTTCTTCCTGCAGATCCAGGGCAGCGGGCGGCTCGCCTTTGCCGACGGCAGCGTGACACGCATCGGCTATGCCGGGCAGAACGGTCACGGCTACACCGGCATCGGCGCGCTGATGCGCCAGCGCGGCCTGATCGGCGACGGAACGGATTACCCAACCAGCATGCAGGGCATCGTCCAGTATTTGCGCGACCACCCGGCAGAAGGCCGCGCGATCATGCGCGAGAACGAAAGCTGGATCTTCTTCCGCGAACTGACCGGCCCGAATGCCGCGATCGGGCCTATCGGCAGCATCGGCGTGCCGGTGCGGGGCCGCGCCTCGGTAGCGGTCGATCCCAAATACGTGCCCTATGGCGCGCCCGTCTGGCTCGATCTCGACCGCGACGTGGCGGACGGGCTGTGGGTGGCGCAGGACACCGGCGGAGCGATCAAGGGTCCCAACCGCTTCGATACATTCTGGGGCGCCGGTGCCGAAGCGCGCGAGATTGCCGGCGGCATGAGCGGGCGGGGCCGCGCCTACATCCTCCTGCCGAAAGCCGCCGCGCGCCGCCTGCTGGCGCGATGAGCTATCCGCGCGGCCTGACGCCCGAGGAACAGGCGGTCTGGGAGCAGCTTGCCGCCACCGCTACGCCGCTCCATCCTCCGCGAGCCGAAGCAGCCAGTCGCCCGCAGCTTGATCGGGAGGCCCCGCGAGCCAAGGCCGCTACACCGCCCAGGAAACCGAAGGGCCGCGTCCCGCCGATGCGTGTACCCGCGCCACCATCACCACCGGCCACGCGCCCGCTCGATGCGCAGCACGGGCTCGACAATTCGTGGGAGCGCAAGCTCGCCCGCGCGGGGGTGGAGCCCGATTTCACGCTCGACCTGCATGGCCATACGCTGGATGGCGCGTGGAACCGGCTCGACAGCGGCATCGCGCAGGCGAAGGCGATGGGCGCGCGCCTGATCCTCGTGGTCACCGGCAAGTCGCGCCCGGTCGACGCAGCGGATCGCGGGACCAGCCGCGGGGCGATCCGCGCCAAGATCCTCGACTGGCTCGCCGCCGGCCCCCACGGCGCGGACATCGCCGCCGTCCGCAAGGCGCACCGCCGCCATGGCGGCGACGGCGCTATCTATCTAGTGTTGCGACGGGGGCGGTGATTCAAAATCCCGCTTGATTCCGCGCGAAAATCAGGTCGTCGATTGGCGGCGATGTTCTGCCAGCGCGTCTTTTAGCCGGGCGTAAGTGTAAGGGCCCACACGGTAACTGACCGACGTGATCGCAATCACCCCTTCCGGAAGCTCGGGTGACGAATGCGCCGCAACCGCACCACCTTCGTTTTCCCACTCGCGCGCGTCAGATTGTTCGTTCGGTGCAGGATGTCGCTCGATCGTCACGCTGCATCCCCTTCGCTATCTGCAGGTTTCCGTACGTCAGTCAGGCTGGATCGTTCGTCCTGCGGCCAGCCGACATTGGACAAGCCATTTGCCTTTCGCCAGGCGGCGATCCGGCCTGCCTGGTCGCCTGTCTCCTGAAACAGCGCCCTGCGCTCGTCGGCAGTGCCCGAACGGTCGGCCTTCATGGCGGAAATCTGGTGATCGAAAAGGAACTGGTTCATCGGCATCGGCTGATTCCTTGAAGGAGAAAAAGCGAGGCCGGAGCATAATGCCCCAGCCTCGCATTCGGCTTTAGCCCTGCTGCTTGCGGGCCTGGTCCTTGTGGCTCGAGCCATCGCCCTGCTGCTGTTGCAGGTTCACGGCACGCTTGCTGCCGCCGTCGACTTCGCTGGTTTCGAACTCGTAGCTCTGGTCGACCTTGGGTTCCTGCGCTTCCTGCTGCAGGTCGGACTTCTTGAACGGAAGCGCATCGCCACCCTTTTCGGGAGCGATCGTGCCGACGCCCTTGTTGCTGTCGTAGCTCTTGATCTTGCCGGTATGGGCCATGTGTACTTCCTTCATGCGTGTTTGCAGCGCGCCAGGATTGACCCGACTGCGACTAAGAGGCGAAACGGAAGGAAAGGGCTCCCAACTGGGAAGCGAAGACCGTCGATAACGACTGGTAGCTGAGTATTAGATGGTGTCTGGGGTGGAAAACACAATGGGCACAAGAAGATAAATCGGGCGGAATAGCCTTTCGAGTGATTGACTCGCAATAGTGAGCCGATACCGTGCGCTATCGTTTCCGGAGAATTTCGATGCTGACACAAGCCGGTTTTGTAGTAGCTGCAGCCTACGTGTTGGCAGTCTCCGCCAGCGCGCAGGATCAAAAGGGCTTCGCGCCAACAGGGGAAGAGATCGATCGGATCGCGGAGGAATTGCCGCAGATGATGCTCCATCCACTCTACGACGAGCCGTACATGTGCAGCGAACACCCTTTCAGCACGTCGATGCAGCCCGGCAATACGCTGGCCCAGGACTGCATGATCATGGACGGCATTGACTGGGTGACGAATACCGGGTTCATGCAATTCTACAGCGGTGACGGATCGCGTAACGAAGACTGGTACGGCTGGGGCAAGCCCGTGCTCGCGCCACTGGCGGGGACCGTCACTGAGACATATCGCGTCGACACGGTAAACGAACCCGGCACGATGACGCCCGGGATGGCAACCTATGTCACGATAACCGCTGCAGGTGGCGAAAGCGTCATGATCGTGCACCTTGGCGAGATCGCGGTGGAAGAAGGCCAGTCGGTCGCCGTTGGGGACGTGGTCGGCACGGTCGGCAACAATGGCAATTCACGCAGCCCGCACATTCATGTCGGCGCCATCGACGCAGAAGGGGAGCCCGCCCAGATCCGCTGGAACCTCGTCACCGCAGCCCTGCGCGCGCGCGATTACGTGATGGAATTGCGCAAACGGGCGGATGCGGAGAGTGGCGACTAGCCAAAGGCGCGGACATCGCGGCCGTCCGCAAGGCCTGCGCCGCCACGGCGGCGACGGCGCGCCTTACCTGGCGCTGCGGCGCGGGCGCTAATTTCCCGATTGCAGGCAGAAGGCCCTACGGCGATACCGCGATGATGAGACTGCGAAACACGCTTGAAAACCGTCCCGACCTTCGAACGGAGCGCCTGACCCTGCGCCGCCCGGCGCAGGGCGATATCCCTGCCATCGTCGCAATCGTCGGACAGAAGAGCGTTGCCGAAAACCTTGCCCGCGTGCCGCATCCCTACGGCGCGAAGGACGCGCAATTTTTCCTTGAGCAGGTCGTACCGGCGGAATGGGTGTGGGCAATTACACTTAGCGGCGAAGACAAACTGATCGGTGCCGTCGGACTGACGCCGGAAGCAGACGCCGACACCGCCGAACTGGGATACTGGATCGACCCGGCCCATTGGGGAACGGGAATCGCAACGGAGGCATCGCGGGAGGTGCTCGCCTACGGGTTCGAAATCCTGAAACTTCCGCGGATCGTGTCCGGATATTTCGAGAGCAATCCCGCATCCGGCAAAGTCCTGCGCAAACTCGGCTTTCTGGAAACAGGGCATGTCATGCGGCCATGCCTCGCTGCCGGAGGCGAAGTGCCGTCGGTGTCGATGGAGTTGCTTGGCACTGGCGGGCCTTAAAGGCTGCAGTTGCTTTAGAGCCGACTAGCGCAATGGCCGCGATGGCGAGGGGCAAGGCAAGGCGGGTTGTCCTCTCCAATGTGCCCTTACCCGCACTGCCCGCGGTGCATCATCATCTGGTCGGCCAGAACCAGCGCCATCATCGCTTCCACCACCGGCGTGCCGCGAATGCCGACGCAGGGGTCGTGGCGGCCCTTGGTGCGGATTTGGGTTGCGGTGCCCTCGCGGTCGATGGTTTCGACCGGCGTCAGTATGGAACTGGTCGGCTTGAAAGCCACGCGGCAGGTCACCGGCTGGCCGGTGCTGATCCCGCCCGCGATGCCGCCGGCGTGATTGGCGAGGAATTCGGGCGTATCACCATCGGGTCCGGGCCGCATCGGGTCGGCGTTGCTTTCCCCCGTGCCGCGCGCGGCATCGAAACCGTCGCCGATCTCCACGCCCTTTACCGCGTTGATGCTCATCATCGCGCCCGCAAGTTCGGCGTCCAGCTTGGCATAGAGCGGCGCGCCCCAGCCCGCGGGCACGCCTTCGGCCCGGCATTCCACCACCGCGCCCAGCGATGATCCGGCCAGCCGCGCCTCGTCCACCAGCGTCTCCCACCGCTTCGCTGCTTCCGGATCCGGGCAAAAGAAGGGGTTGCGGGCAATCTCGCCCGCGTCGAAGCGGGCCGGGTCGATGCGGTCGCCGCCGATTTCCGCCACATAGGCCGTCAGCGTCACCTGCGGGATCACCAGCCGGGCGATCGCGCCCGCCGCTACGCGCATGGCGGTTTCCCGCGCGCTCGACCGCCCGCCGCCGCGATAGTCGCGCAGGCCGTATTTCGCGTCGTAGGCGTAATCCGCGTGGCCGGGGCGATAGGCCTTGGCGACTTCGGAATAATCCTTGCTGCGCTGGTCCACGTTCTCGATCATCAGGCTGATCGGCGTGCCGGTTGTCTGTCCTTCGAACACGCCGGACAGGATGCGGACCCGGTCCGGCTCCTGTCGCTGGGTGGTGAACTTGCTTTGCCCCGGGCGACGCTGGTCGAGGAAGGGCTGGATGTCGCCTTCCGACAGGGCGAGGCCCGGAGGGCACCCGTCCACCACTGCGCCGATGGCCGGGCCATGGCTTTCGCCCCAGGTGGTAACGCGCAGCATATGGCCGAAGCTGTTGTAACTCATGGCCCGGTTTCCTGCCGCAACTGTGAACGCCTGTCCATTAGCGCTGGACCAAGGGTTACTTGTGCCGCAAGAACAAACCATGATTGCGAAGCTTAACGGGGTGCTGGACGAAAGCGGCGCGGACTGGGCCGTACTGGATGTGCGCGGCGTCGGCTATCTCGTCCACTGCTCGGCCAAGACGCTTGCCGCGCTGGGCGAGAAGGGGGAGGCCGCGACGCTGTTCACCGACCTGCAGGTGAGCGAAAACGACATGCGCCTGCTCGGTTTCGCGAGCGCGGAGGAGCGGGACTGGTTCCGTGCACTCACGAATGTGCAGGGCGTCGGCAGCAAGGTCGCGCTGGCCATCCTCAGCGCGCTCAGCCCAGGCGAATTGCGCGATGCCTGCGCCGGCGGCGATGCGGCCAGCGTGGCCCGCGCGCAAGGCGTCGGTCCGAAACTGGCCGGCCGAATCGTCAACGAGCTCAAGGACAAGGCGGGTTCTATGCCCGGCGGCGGAGCGAGCGGCGATGTCGCGGTGACGCCCGCCGGCCCTGCCAGCGCCGATGCGGTAAGCGCGCTCGAAAACCTCGGCTTCAAACCCGCAGTGGCCGCAAGGGCTGTCGCCGCCGCGCAAGGGGAGCTGGGCGAAGGTGCAAGCGAAAGCGACCTGATCCGCGTGGCGCTGAAGAAGGCGGCGGGGTGATGGCGAAAGACTGGCGGCTCGGTGTACTAGCAATCTATGCGTTGATTATCGGGTCAATGCTGATCGATGCACAATCGAGGATTTTTGAATATGCTGTGTTTCTCTGGTGCCTGCTCCCGATGGCGATATTTTGCCTGATACCAAAACGGCCGACAGAACTTGGAATCACCGCAATTCTAATTGCACTGTTTGGAGTCTGGGCTTGTCTAGACGCAGTATACATCGGCCAATCGGACGGTCTTGCGCTTTTGGCGTTCATTTTTCTGCCTATCGCGCAATTTGCCGCTGCGCCGTTCATCTTCGGAATTGGGACCATGATAACTAAAAATTTCGGGGAACAGTGATCTCATATCTTTCATCGTTCCTGTTGATCGCGCGCGAGCTGCATCGGTTCCAGCGTGCCGATAGATGGATGCTGAAACAGGTTCAGCATGACCGAGCGTATCTAACCGCATGAGCGGAAACCCCGATCTCACCCCCGAACGCCAGCCGGACGATCCGGATGCGGCGCTGCGGCCCAAGAGCCTGGCCGAATTCATCGGGCAGGCTGCGGCGAAGGACAATCTGGCGGTCTTCATCGAGGCGGCGAAAAGGCGCGGGGAGGCGATGGACCACGCGCTGTTCTTCGGCCCGCCGGGCCTGGGCAAGACCACCCTTGCGCAGATCGTCGCGGCGGAACTGGGCGTGGGCTTCCGCGCGACCAGCGGGCCGGTGATCGCGAAATCCGGCGACCTTGCAGCGCTGCTCACCAACCTCGAGCCCAACGACGTCCTTTTCATCGACGAGATCCACCGCCTGAACCCGGTGGTGGAGGAAGTGCTGTACCCGGCGATGGAGGACCGCGCGCTCGACCTCATCATCGGCGAAGGTCCCTCGGCACGCAGCGTGCGGATCGACCTGCCGCCTTTCACCCTGGTCGGCGCGACGACCCGGCAGGGCCTGCTGACGACGCCCCTGCGCGACCGCTTCGGCATCCCGGTGCGGCTCAACTTCTATACCGAGGACGAATTGTCCCGCGTGGTCACCCGCGGCGCCCGCCTGCTCGGCCTTGCCATCGACGACGCAGGCGCGCGCGAGATCGCGCGGCGCGCACGCGGAACGCCGCGCGTGGCCGGGCGGCTGATGCGCCGGGTACGGGACTTTGCCGAAATCGCCGGCGGCGACACCGTGACGGCCGACGTCGCGGACAAGGCGCTGACCCGGCTGGAAGTCGACAGCCTCGGCCTCGATGCGATGGACCGGCGCTATCTCACCATGATCGCCGACATTTATCGCGGCGGACCGGTGGGGGTGGAAACGCTCGCCGCAGGCCTCGCCGAGCCGCGCGACACGGTGGAAGAGGTAATCGAACCCTACCTCATCCAGCTCGGCCTGATCGCCCGCACGGCGCGGGGGCGCTGCCTCAATTTGCTCGGCTGGAAGCACTTGGGGCTGGCCCCGCCGCAGGGGCCGGCAGGCGATTCGCGCGGCGGCGAGAACGGTGGGCAAGGCGGGCTTTTCGAAGCCGATTAACCACGCCGCCGGACGGAAATCGTAAGGTCTTCCGGCCAATTGGGTGCCATAACGGGACAACCCGCCACCGCGGCCCCGAAACACCCCTAAAAAATCGTCACCGCTGCGGCAAATGCTGGTTAACGCGATTGCGATAGGCGCTCTTCACCCGTCTCTTGGCAGAACGGAATCAACCCAACCCGCCGGAATCCGTCCGGAGCAGGGTCGAATTGATGAAGAGAGATTAGACCATGTCGGTACGTACGGCCCTTGCAAAACTATCCGCGGCGGCGGCAGGCGGTGCGCTTGTCGGCGGCGGGGCGGTTCATGTCGCCGAGCCCCAGGCAGCGCAGGTCGAGTACAAGTCGGTCAAGAGTGTCAAGGATACGCCGCGGGTGCGCGAACGCCAGATCCGCCGGGTCGTCGAACGGCCCGAACGCCGGGTGCGCCGCATCCGCCGCGTGGTCGAGCGCGAGCCCGAGTGCGTTTCCGGCCAGTTCGTCCAGCACCTGCCGGGCGGCATGCACGCGGGCGACGCGGGCACGTCCTACGTGGAAGGCCGCGGCTATTGCATCGAACGCCAGTTCGCCATGGCCGCCATCCCGATGCCGCTTCCGCTTCCCCCGCTTCCGCCCGTCGGCGGCGGCGGTGGCGGCGGGCCGGTCATCATCGGCGGCTCGGGCGGCTTCGGTGGCGGTTTCGGAGGCGGCTTCTTCGGCGGCTTCTTCGGCGGCGGCGCCAGCGTGGAGATTTCCTCCACCACGACGGGCGGCGGCGAAACCTCCGGCGGCATCGTGATCGACATCGACAATTCGAACAATGGCGGCTCGACCTCCACCTCGACCTCTGGCGGCAGCACGTCGACGTCGACGGGCGGCGTGACGAGCACGACCTCCACCGGCGGTTCCTCGACCTCCACCGGCGGCGTCACCAGCACGACTTCCAGCTCCACCGGCGGCTTCACCAGCACCACGTCGAGCTCCACGGGCGGTGTCACGACCACCACGGGCGGGGTGACGAGCACGACCGGCGGCGTGACCAGCACGTCCTCGTCCTCGGGTAACATCACCTCTTCCTCCAGCGGATCGAGCAGTTCCTCCACCTCGTCGAGCACCAGCTCGTCGGGCGGCGGCAGCACCTCGACCTCGACCAGCGGCGGGACGACCGGCGGCATGACGTCGGGCGGCAAGCCGGGCACGAGCACGGGCGGCAACACCACCAGCGGCGGCAACACCACATCGGGCAACATCACCAGCACCGGCGGTTCGACCACCTCGACCACCACCGGCGGGATCACCTCGACCACGACGGGCGGCCCGGTGACCAGCACGACCTCGACGGGCGGCAACACGACCTCGACGTCGACTGGCGGTGTCAGCACGACCACCACGACCGGCGGCTTCACCACCAGCGGCAGCAGCGGGGCGACAAGCTCGGGCGGCATCTCGACCACGACCGGCGGCGTCACCACGACCACCGGCGGCGTGACGAGCACCAGCTCCTCGTCGGGTAACATCACCTCGACTTCGAGCGGTTCGAGCTCGACTTCGACATCGTCCTCCACCTCGGGCAGCTCCAGCAGCTCGACGAGCACCAGCTCGAGCGGCGGCATGACCACCAGCGGCACGACCAGCGGCACGCAGGTCCCTGCGCCGCCGATGGCTATCCTCTTCGGCCTGGGCGCGGCAGCCGTGTTCGGTCGCCGCAAGTGGGGCCGGAAGGCGAAGGAAGACTGAGCCGAAGCGCACGCGAATACCCCTGGCGACCGGCGACCGACCTCACGCCGGCCCGCCAAGGAAAAGGGCGGCACTGCATTGCGCAGCGCCGCCCTTTTTATCGTCTGGAGCGATCCGGAGGCCGCTATTCGCCGCCGATGAGGACCCGCTGCGAAGGTTCGGGCGCGGACCACGCCTCGATCCCGCCTTCCAGGTGCCGGACCCGCGCACCGGTATGCTTCGCCAGCATTTCGGCCGCCCGCGCCGAGCGTTTGCCGGACCGGCAATAGAGGATCGTCTCGCGCCCTTCTTCCATCGGAATCGCCGCCGGATCGAAGGTCTCCACCGGTGCGTTGAGCGCGCCCGGCAGGCGGCCCGCGGCGAATTCCTCCGGCGTGCGGACATCGATCACGATCGCCTCGCCCGCCTCGATCAGCGCGGCAAGGTCTGCTGCCGCGATCGTTTCGACACTGCCTTCATCGGGCAGCGCCTTCACGTCGAGCTGCTCGGACGGCGGCGTGCGCTCGCACCCCGCGAGCGCCAGCGCCGCCACCGCCGCGCCGGCCAGCAATCGCATCAGGCGGCGAGCTGGCGCAGCACGTACTGCAGGATCCCGCCGTTGCGATAGTAATCCATCTCGTTGGCGGTATCGATGCGGCACTGCGCGGTGAAGGCGAAGCCGGTGCCATCGGCGCGGGTGACGTTCACTTCCACGTCTTGTCCCGGCGTCAGGCTGTCGAGCCCGGCGATGGAGAAGCTGTCATCGCCCTTCAGGCCCAGCGTCAGGCGCGTGTCGCCATCCTTGAACTGCAACGGCAGCACGCCCATGCCGATCAGGTTGGAGCGGTGGATACGTTCGAAGCTTTCGACGATTACCGCCTGCACGCCGAGCAGGATGGTGCCCTTGGCGGCCCAGTCGCGGCTGGAACCGGTGCCGTATTCCTTGCCGCCGATGACGACCAGCTGGGTGCCGTCGGCCTGGTGCTTCATCGCCGCGTCGTAGATCGGCATGGTCTCGCCGTCATAGACGGTGAAGCCGCCTTCGACGCCGGGTACCATTTCGTTCTTGATGCGGATGTTCGCAAAGGTGCCGCGCATCATGACCTCGTGGTTGCCGCGGCGGCTGCCGTAGGAGTTGAAGTCCGCCTTCGCGACCTGGTTCGAACGCAGATATTCGCCAGCCGGGCTGTCTTCCTTGATCGAGCCGGCCGGGCTGATGTGGTCGGTGGTGACGCTGTCGCCGAGGATGGCGAGCGGCTTTGCATTGGCAATGTCCTTCACCGGTTCCGGCTCCAGCCCCATGCCTTCGAAGAAGGGCGGGTTGGCGACATAGGTGCTGCCCGGGCGCCACTGGTAGGTGTCGGACGCGGTCACGTTGATCACCTGCCAGTGTTCGTCGCCCTTGTAGACGTCGGCATAGCGCTTTTCGAACATCGAGCGGTCGATGTTGGCGGCGCGATGGTCTGCCACTTCCTGGTTGGTCGGCCAGACGTCGGCCAGCATCACGTCGTTGCCCTGCTGGTCCTGGCCCAGCGGCACTTCGGTGATGTCCTGCGTGACCGTGCCGAGGATGGAATAGGCAACCACCAGCGGCGGGCTGGCGAGGAAGTTCGCGCGCACGTCGGGCGAGACACGGCCTTCGAAGTTGCGGTTGCCGGAAAGGACACTGGCGGCGACGATATCGTTGCCGTTGATCGCCTTGCTGATCGGCGGGGCGAGCGGGCCCGAGTTGCCGATGCAGGTCGTGCAGCCATAGCCGACGAGGTCGAAGCCCATTGCGTCGAGATCGTCCTGCAGGCCGCTCTTGACCAGGTAGTCGGTCACCACCTGCGAGCCGGGCGCCAGGCTGGTCTTCACCCATGGCTTGGGCTTCAGGCCCTTTTCATGCGCCTTCTTGGCGACGAGGCCGGCGGCGATCAGCACGTCGGGGTTGGAGGTGTTGGTGCAGCTGGTGATGGCCGCGATGACCACGTCGCCATCGCCGATGTCGTGGTGGGTATCCTCCACATCGACGCGTACGGGGCCTTCCTTCTTGTAGACCGACTTCAGTTCGCCGTTGAACAGTTCGTCCACCATCGGCAGGGCGACCTTGTCCTGCGGCCGCTTGGGGCCGGCCAGGCTGGGGACGACGCTGGCCATGTCGAGCTCCAGCGTTTCGGAGAACACCGGCTCGTTTTCCGGCGTGAACCACATGCCCTGTTCCTTCGAATAGGCTTCGACCAGCGCGATCTGGTCTTCGCTGCGGCCGGTCAGGCGCAGGTAGTCCAGCGTCTTGTCGTCGATGCCGAAGAAACCGCAGGTCGCGCCGTATTCCGGCGCCATGTTGGCGATCGTCGCACGGTCGGCGAGGCTGAGGTTGGACACGCCGGGGCCGTAGAATTCGACGAAGCTGCCGACCACGCCGACTTCGCGCAGCATCTGCACGCAGGTGAGCACGAGGTCGGTCGCAGTGACCCCCTCGGCAAGCTGGTTCGTCAGCTTGAAGCCGACCACGCGCGGGATCAGCATGGAAATGGGCTGGCCGAGCATCGCGGCTTCCGCCTCGATCCCGCCGACGCCCCAGCCGAGCACGCCGAGGCCGTTGATCATCGTGGTGTGGCTGTCGGTGCCGACGCAGGTGTCAGGGTAAGCGGTGAGGTTGCCGTCCTGGTCCTCGCTCGACCACACGCCGCGGCCGATGTGCTCCAGGTTGACCTGGTGGCAGATGCCGGTGCCCGGGGGCACGGCGGAGAAGTTCTCGAAGCTCTTGGAGCCCCACTTGAGGAAGTCGTAACGCTCCGCATTGCGGGCGTATTCCAGCTCCATGTTGGCTTCCATCGCCTTGGGATGGCCGAATTCGTCGACCATCACCGAGTGGTCGATCACGAGATTCACCGGCACCTGCGGATTGATCTTCGCGGTATCGCCGCCCAGCTTGGCGATGGCATCGCGCATCGCGGCAAGGTCGACGACGCAGGGCACGCCGGTGAAGTCCTGCAGCAGCACGCGCGCCGGGCGGTACTGGATCTCGTTGCCGGTGGTCGGGTTGTTCTGCCAGTCGGCAATCGCCTGCGCATGTTCACGCCCCACGGTATGGCCGCCATCCTCGAACCGGAGCATGTTTTCGAGCAGAACTTTCAGGCTGAACGGCAGGCGGGAGACGTCGCCGAGGCTCTCGGCAGCCTTGGCGAGGCTGTAATAGGCGTAATCCTTGCCGCCGACGGAAAGGGTGCTGCGGGTGCCGAGGCTGTCGGTGCCGACCTTGGTCATGGATGGATCGTCCTTCTGTTATGTCGTGCCGCGTGGTGCGGGTCCGGATCGGGCCGGTTGCGGGCCCTGCTTCTCCGGGGGGAGGGTCGGCGTGGCACCTGCGCAATCGGGCGCGCGCCGTCAAGCCCATCCTCGGGTAATCAAGCTACGGGAAGGCCGCCCGGTTCCCGCTTCAAACGGCGGTGATTTCCGGCGGCTTGCGGCGCGCGGCGATCAGGCACCCGGCCACGATCAGCACCGCGCCTGCCACCACTTGCCATTCCACCCGCTCGGCAAAGAACAGCCAGCCGAACAGGGCGGCCCACAGGAAGCCGGAATATTCCATCGGGACAAGCACTTGCGTCTCCGCGCGGGCATAGGCCCAAGCTATGGCCAGCGCGCCGCCGACGGTCAGCGCGGCCGACCCGCCAAGCGCGGCCAGCGTCTCGCTATGCGGCCATCGCAGCAGCAACGGCGCGGCAAGGGCGAGGACCAGCACCTGCACGACCCCGTGGAAGGCTGCGATTTCCAGCGGTTTCGCGGCGAGCGACTGGCGGCGGATGAGGATGAAATTGACCGCATAGAGCATGGCCGAGACGAGGATGGAGGCAATACCGGCCCACGCCCGCGCATCGATCTGTGCGCTTCCCAGCCGGCCGCTCAGGATGACGAAGGTCCCGGCCAGCCCCAGCAGCGCGGCGGCAACGGCATGGCGGGTGATCGCTTCGCCGAGGAATACGCGGGCGAGATACAGCGCCACGATCGGCGCGACGAAGCTGATCGCGATGGTTTCGGCAATCGGCAGTCGGGTGAGGGCGAAGAAAAACGTCAGCGCCATAAACGCCGAGACCACGCCGCGCAGGGCATGCAGCTTCAGCACCGGAGTATGCGGCCAGCGCCCGCCGGCGGCCAGCCACAGCGGTACCGCAATCAGGCTGGCGAAGGCCACGCGGAGGAACGCGGCGGTATAGACCCCCGCGGCCAGCGAGGCGCCTTTCATCAGCGCGTCCATCAGCGCCAGCAGGCCGACGCCCAGCAGCGCCATCAGCACCGGGCCAATGACGGCGGTCTCGGTTTGCGGCGCGTGGCGCAATTGCTGCACTTCCCGTCCAATTCAGCGTTGCTTCAGCCGCGATGCTTGATGGATTCTGCCAGAACAAGCACAATTGCGCGAGCTTCGGGGCGAATCCGCCCTTTTTCCGCGACCTCCAGGGGCCCAAGAATGAAATCGATCCTTCGTACCGGTATGTCCGCCATCGCCGCTTTCGCCGTCGCCACGCCGGCCCTCGCCGCCGCACAGGCCGTGACGGCCGAGCCCGTTCCCGCCGATGTGGGCGATGCCATCGATGCGATGGAAATGCGCTCCGCCGAAGTCGTGCAGCCGCTGCCCGAGGCCGAACCGCTGGTGCAGAGCTGGACGCTGTCCGATGCACGCCAGCTGCTCGAAGTCATCGAGGGCATCGATGCGCACGGCCTGATTCCGGCGGATTACAATCCGGGCGAACTGCGCGCGGCGATCGCCGCGGGCGAGGGCATGATGTTGGACGAAGAGGCTAGCAACGCGTTCGCCTGGCTGATTGAGGACATGCGCGACGGGCGCACCCCGATGGCCAACCGCCGCCAGTGGTTCGTGGTCGATCCCGATGCCGACCGCTTCCCGACCGCTCAGGTCATGGCCCGTGCGCTGGCCAGCCACGATATCGCCGGCGCGCTGGAGGAAATCGCCCCGACCCATCCCGACTACGCTGCGCTGAAGCGCGAACTGGCGCGCAAGCCGGAAGCGGGCCGCCGCGCGCTCATCCAGGCCAACATGGATCGCTGGCGCTGGCTGCAGCGCGATCTCGGCGCGCAGTACCTGATCACGAACGTGCCCGAATACCAGCTGCGCCTGACGGTCAACGATACGATCATCGAAACCTATCGCACCGTGGTCGGCAAGCCCGGCCGCACGGCGACGCCGCAGCTGGCCGAAAGCGTCGAAGGCGTGATCTTCAACCCGACATGGACGGTGCCGCAGTCGATCGTGAAGGGCGAGGGGCTTGGCGCGAAAGTGCTCAACAACCCCGCCTGGGCGCGGCGTGCGGGCTATACCGCGACGCGCGGTGCGAACGGCTATGTCTCCGTGGTCCAGCAGCCGGGTCCGTCCAATGCGCTCGGCCTGATGAAGCTCGACATGCCGAATGCGCATGCCATCTTCCTGCACGACACGCCCAGCCGCAACCTGTTCTCCAACGCGAACCGCGCGCTCAGCCACGGCTGCATCCGCACCGAACGCGCGACCGAGCTGGCGATCACGCTGGCGATCCTGCAGGCCGACATGGAGCCGGAACGCGCGGTCGAAATCCAGAAATCGGGTGAGTACACGCGGGTCCGTTTCGAGCGCGAGATGCCCGTCTACATCACCTATTTCACGATGGGCACGAATATCGACGGTCAGATGTCGACCTATCGCGACATCTACGAACGCGACGCGCCGGTGCTCGCCAGCTTCCGCGAAGATCGCGTGCGCGAACGCGCCCGCGTGACCGACGAGGAAGTGATCGCGATCGAGAACGGCGAACTGTAAGGCGGGGCACGGCGGCGGGGCGACCCGTCGCCGACCGCTTCACAGGCGAGCTTAGTCCAACTGGAAGGTAACGCCGCGCTCGCCCGCGGTGCGTCCGCCGTCATAGGCAGGACGCATCGGCTGCGGCGGCAGGACGTAGTCGGTCTGCGCGACCGGGGGCATCACGCTCGACCCGTCGCTTTCCAGCCCGAAACTGTCGGCAAAGATCAGGCGGCCGCCGGCAAGGTTGCGCACGCAGTGGCGGAACTGTTCGGGGCCCAGCGCAAGGCAGCCGTTGGACCGGCCGAGCTTGCCCCAACGCGCGACGTGGTCTTCGGTCGCATACTCCGCCGGGTGCATCACGATGGCGCGGGGATAGGCGAGGTCGTTCGTCGGATCGAGCCCGCCGAGGCGCATCGAGAGACCGAATTTGCCGTGATACCACTCCCACGTGACATAGGCTCCGCGGCTGGTCATTTCGGAACCCGATACGTTGGAATAGGTCTTCAGCCAGCCATCGTGTTCGGGGTCGGAGCCCGTGCCATGGGTGACGAGGAAGCTTTCCACCGTGCCCGCTTCCATATTGACGAGGTGGAAGCGCGGCGAGGAGGACCGCAGGCCGAAATCGGCGATGCCGACGATGTCGCGCCGCCAGATCGCCTGGCCTGCGCGTTCGAGTTCCTGCCGGGCGATGGCTGCCAGCTTTTCGTCGCGCGGATTGCCGAACCGCACTTGCGCAAAGGCGCGCGGCGCGGCGGCGAGCGAGGCGCCCGCGGCGAGCGCTCCGGTCAGGAAGGTGCGGCGGTTGGTTGGAAGCATTGTCATCGTCTAGCACGCAATCCCTAGCGCAAGCCTGAACGAAGCGCACCATGCCCACTCGCGTTCCGGCGCAAAGATGCTACGTTTCGCCGATGATCCGCATTGCGATATCGGGGCTGATGGCCCTTTCCGCCGCCGCATGTACAACCGTTGCGCCGCAGGGCGAGACGACCGAAACGGTTGCGCAGCCCGCCGAAGTCACGCTGATCCGTGATCGGGAAGAGGCCGACCGGCTCTTCGCGGTGACCGAGATAACGCTGCAATGGATCGGCTGGGACAGGCGGGGCAGCGTCGTTTTCACGCGCGATGGAGAGTCTGTCCATCTGCGCGGGGTGCATTCGACGGTGGATGGCCAAGGCACTCTGGTCGTCGATGGTCGGGTCGCCGAAGTGGGGACGGACTACTGCATCCTCGACGGCACGATCACCATCGAGAACACGCCGGATACCGGGCGCTCCTGCGAATTGACCAGGCGCGATTGGCGTTTCGCCGTGACGCAGAACCGCCCCTACTACCGATTGCGCGAATTCGAATGGTGCGACGGGCTGACGGATTACATCGACCTCTATCACCCGCGCAGCCCCTCATCCTGACGCCTACTGGCTAAGCACCATCTCGTCGCCGGCAATCTCGACCTTGCCGACCTGCGACAGGAAACTTTGCCCCAACAGCGTCACGTCGAGCCCTTCGGGGATCACGACCGCGCGCACGTTGCTTGCGCTCAGCCCGCCGAGCGTCACATTGCCCAGCACCACCGGCACGCCATAGACATCCCCGCTCGCGCCGCGGGCGATGGGGCGGACTTCGGACGGGTCCCAGTCGACGCCGATGGCCATCGCGTCGCTGCCGGTCAGGGCGATCATGCTGGCGCCCGTATCGACCATGGTGCGAATGCGCCGCCCATCGATTTCGGGGCTGGCGTAGAAATGACCGTCGCCCTCGCGCATTAGCGCGATCTGTCCGCCCATGCCGCCGGTTTCGGCGAGCGCCCGGTCCATTTCCGTGGGTCCGGAGCCGCGCGCGGCGATCCGCCGCCCGGCGTCGTGCCGCGCAAGTACGTCATCCTTCGACCACGGATTGGGGCTGGAGTAGGTCTGCTGCGGCTGCGGCGCGTTGTCGGCAGAGGAGAACGTGCCGAGCGCGCCGTCGTCCCCGCCGGTGCGAAACGCGAAGGCGGCGGCAATACCGGCCACCGGTATCGCGGCCAGGATCAGGTAATTCTTGACCATGGCCGGCAGCGTAATCCGCCGCCCCTTAAGGCACGGTAAAGCGCCTAGCGGGCGGCGTAACCGGCCAGTTCTGCGTAGATTTCGTCCCCGCTACGGCTGGCGGCGTTGCGCCAGCCCTTGGCCGTGGCGGCATTGAGGACCTTTCCGTCGCTGCCGACGGCGACGAGCGTGGGCGTGCCGACGATGTCCGTGATGCCGAACATCGCGGCCAGGTCCAGGTTGCGGCCTTCGCCCTCCTGCGGGTGGCCCACGTCGATATAGACGATGGCAAACTGCTCGCGCAGCGGGGCGAAGCGATCGCTTTCCAGCCAGCCGGCGAGCGCGCGACTGTCATGGCACCAGTTCGCCCCGAATACGGCCAGCAGCGGCCTTGCCTCGGCTTCGGCCACCGCCAGGTCCAGACCGGCGTTGGCCTTTGGATCGAAAGGCGTCGCATCGGGATGTGCGAGGGCGGCTGACGAGGCGCTGTTGACCGGTCCGCAGACCGACAGCAGCGGCGCGGCAATGGCGAGCAAAAGGGTTGCGGCGAGGCGTTTCATTACCCGCCCTCGTGCGCGATCTTTGCGAGCCGGGCAAGGTTCGGCATCGCGGCCATGGCTTTCTCGCGGATATCCGCGAAGGGGGCGAGCATGGCGGGGTTTTCATTGCGCGCCTGTGCGATGGTGCGGGCCATCGGATCGAGGCGCGTGGTCGCGAGCCATGCCGACAGTTCCGGATGGCGCCCCCAAGCCGCGCGGTTCATCGCGTTGCCGAGGATGACGAGCGGGTAGAATTCAGGCCGGCCGTCCAGCTGCATCGGCGTGCCGAGCGCGTTCTTTTCAGCCTCGCCCTCGATATTCGCTTCGATCCAGCCGGTGACGGAGGCGCTCAAGGTCACGAGCGGCGCCATCAGGGGCTGGAGAGTGATCCGGTCGCCTTCGAACTGCGGTGTCACCGGGCGCGGGCGGACGGCGCTCGCCGTGCAATCGATGAACAGGCTGTCGTCCGGCACGGTCGCGGTCCCGTCCCTCCCGACAAGCTTGCCCGGCTCGATACGCTCGATCCGGCCGATGGCGATGACGGCTTCCACCGCGCGCATCCGCTCGACCTCGCCCGGCGAGACGGTGGCGAAGAAGAACTTGGTCGGCAGGACGTCGCGGTCGATCCGCAGCACGTATTCGCGTTCTTCCAGCCACAGGAACAGGTCGTCGGCGGTTTCGGCGGTGGCGCCGATCTCGAACAGGTCGCGCTGGAACCGCGCGGCACCGGGCAGGAATTCCAGCCCCGGCTGCGTGTACTGGCGATTGGTCATCCAGCTTTCGCGCGGGCGGACCCATGCGATCGCTTCGGGCTTCACACCCGCTTCCAGCAGCCAGATGACCGTGTCCATCGCTGTCTTGCCGCCGCCCAGCACGGTGAAGTGCTGCGGGATCGCGCCGCGCTCCATCCACAGGTCGGGCAGCTTGCCGGGGATTACCGTCCGCACGCCTTCCGCCACGTCGTATCCCGGCGTGTGGGTGGCGGGCACGGACGTATCGTAAAAGGTGGAATCGACCGTCTTGCGGCGCACAGCGATCGTGTTTTCCTCGCCGGAGAAGATGCCCCGCACTCGCCCCTCGCCGCTGTAATCCGTCAGCGGCAGGTACGTGACCCGGCCCGTCGGCAGGAAGCGGTCGCGCATGGCTGTTTCGAAATAGGCCTGCAATTCGCTGAGGCCGGCAAGCTCGTAATACCCCTTGTTCGGGCCGCTGTCGTCGATCCGCCCGGTGCCGAGCTCAACGCCTTCGATGCCGTAAAAGGCGCTCGGCTGGTGCAGCGTGACGAAGGGATAGGCGTCGTTCCAGTGGCCGCCGGGCCGGGCATGGCGGTCGACGAAAGTGACGGTGGCATTGTCGTCCTGGCTCAGCAGCGTGTCGGCAAAGGCCATGCCCACCGCGCCGGCGCCCACGACCAGGTAATCGGTTTCGTAATCGGCCATGCGAGTGCCTCCCTTTGTTTGCGAGAACCTATACTACTGCGCGGCGGGGGGCGAGGCGGCATTCTCCTGCGCCATCGCCAGCATGGATGCGGCGTGCCGCTGCGCCACCGCGCGCTGGTCCGCCCCGTATCCGCCGCCGAGCGCGCTGGCGACAGGCAGGCCGCGGCGCCGGCTTTCGCGCACGACCATGCGGTCGCGGGCTGCCAGCCCCTCGCCCGAGAGCGACAGCCGACCAAGCTTGTCGTCGCGGTGCGGGTCGACGCCGGCCTGGTAGAGGACGAGGTCGGGCGCAAAACGGGCAAAGGCGTCGTCCAGCTCGCGCGAAAGCACGGCGAGATAGGCATCGTCGTCCATCCCGTCAGGCAAGGCGACGTCGCGGCTGGACTGCGCCTTGCGGACCGGGAAGTTCTTTTCCGCGTGGAGCGACAGGGTGAAGATGTCTTCGCGCCCGGCGGTCAGGCTGGCCGTGCCGTCGCCCTGGTGGACGTCGAGATCGACGATCAGGATCCGCGCCGCGTCCCCTTCCGCGATCAGGCGGTTTGATGCGACGGCGAGGTCGTTGAACACGCAATAGCCCGCGCCCGTATCGTGCAGCGCATGGTGGCTGCCGGCCGCGCTGTTGGCGGCATAGCCGTGCTCCATCGCCAGCTTCGCCGCCAACCAGGTGCCGCCGTTGGTGTGGCGCACGCGGCTGGCGATGCGTGGGGTGACGGGAAAGCCGATCCGCCTTTCCTTTTCGCGCGGCACGGCGGCGGCGAAGACTTCGGCGACATATTCGGGGCTGTGCACCGCTTCCAGCCAGGCGCGCGGCATGGGATCGGGCGCGTGTTCGGTGATCGGATAGCCGCTCTCCCGCAGCGCCTCCATCACCAGCATGTACTTGTCGAACCTGAACGTCCCGCGTTCAGGCCGCGGAGCCGTGTAATCGGCGTGGTGGACGACGTGGAGCAGCGCCTATTCCGCCGCCACGGCGTGCGGATCGAAGGCGGTGGCTTCGCCCGCCTCGATGGCGGCAGCCTTTTCCTCGACAAGCCTGACCACGTGGTCGAGCATCGCCTCGCTCTGGACGTGGTGGTCGGTCACGCCGGACAGGTAGACCATGTGCTTGCCCGCGCCGCCGCCGGTGATGCCGATATCGGTCTCGCGCGCTTCGCCGGGGCCGTTGACCACGCAGCCGAGCACCGACAGGCTCATCGGCGTCTTGATATGCTCGAGCCGCTTTTCCAGCGCCTCGACCGTGCGGATCACGTCGAAACCCTGGCGGCTGCAGCTGGGGCAGGAGACGACGCGCACGCCGCGGGTGCGCAGCCCGAGCGCTTTCAGCATCTCGAACCCGACCTTCACTTCCTGCTCCGGCTCGGCGGAAAGCGACACGCGGATCGTGTCGCCGATGCCGGCCCACAGCAGGCTGCCGATGCCGATGGAAGACTTCACCGTCCCGCCAATCAGTCCGCCCGCCTCGGTAATGCCGAGATGCAGCGGGCAATCGACCGTTTCGGCAAGCGCGTGGTAGGCCGCGACGGCGAGGAACACGTCGGATGCCTTCACCGCGACCTTGTATTCGTGGAAATCGTGGTCCTGCAGCAGCTTGATATGGTCGAGCGCGCTTTCCACGAGCGCTTCAGGGCAGGGCTCGCCGTATTTTTCCAGCAGGTCCTTTTCGAGGCTGCCGGCGTTCACGCCGATGCGGATGGCGCAGCCGTTGGCCTTGGCGGCGCGAACGACTTCGGCCACGCGCTCCGACGAACCGATGTTGCCGGGGTTGATGCGCAAGCAGGCCGCGCCTGCGTCGGCCGCTTCCAGCGCGCGCTTGTAATGGAAATGGATGTCCGCGACGATCGGCACGCGCGCCGCCTTCGTGATCTTGCCGAAAGCCTCGCTCGCCTCTTTCGTGGGCACCGAGACGCGAATGATGTCCGCGCCCACTTCCTCGCACCGGCGGATCTGGTCGATCGTGGCAACCGCGTCTTCCGTGGGCGTGTTGGTCATCGTTTGCACGGTAATCGGCGCATCGCCGCCGACCGGCACGTTGCCGACCATGATCTGGCGGGACTGACGGCGCTCGATCGTGCGCCAGGGGCGGATGGCATTCATTGTCATGTGTCTCGGTAAGTTCTCGCGCGCTCCATATGGCGCATCTGCTGCAGTTTTGCGACCTTTGCGAATGCGTATGGGAATTCGCAGTGCAATGCGCCATGAACGCGCGCCATGAACGACCCGCGCGACACGAACGATCTCGACGGCCCCCTGCTCTTCGGCCGCGTGCTAAACGGGAAGGGCGGCGGCCGCCCCATCGGCTGGGACGAGGCGCGCGAATGGCAGCCGGCCGGCCCGGACGAGGTGCTGTGGGTGCACCTCTGCCGCAACCGGCCCGGTGTGCAGGAATGGCTGGAGGGTTCGCTTTTCGTCCCCGAACCCACGGCGGAATTGCTGGTGTCGGATTCCACCCGCCCGCGCGCTTTCAGCGAAGGCGGCACGCTGGTCAGCACGCTGCGCGGGATCAATTTCAATCCGGGGGCGGAGCCGGAGGACATGATCTCCATGCAACTGTGGTGCGACGGGCGACGGCTGGTCACGCTGCGGCGCCATCCGCTGCAGACACCGCGCGACGTACTCGCCCTGATCGACCGCGGGATCGGCCCGCCCGACGCAGGCGCAACGATAACCCTGCTCGCCGAATTCATGATCGCGCGGATGAACCAGTCGATCGTCGACATGAACGACGTGATCGACGCGCTGGAGGAGGAGGATCCGGAAAAGGACCCGGAAGGCATGCTGGGCCGCATTGCCGCCATCCGCCGCAACTGCCTCGGATTGAAGCGCCACATGTCGCCGCAGCACGAGGCGCTGGAGCGGATCAGCCGCGAAGCACCCGCCTGGTTCGAGGATCACGACCGGCGCGAAATCGCCGAATCGATCGACCGCCTGCGCCGCTATCTCGACGATATCGACATCAGCAAGGAAAGCGCCGTGGTCCTGATGGACGAACTGCGCGCCCGCGCCCTCGCCAGCAACGAGAAGGCGACCTACGTGCTGACCATCGTGGCCGGCATCTTCCTGCCTCTCGGTTTCCTGACCGGCCTGTTCGGCATCAACGTGGGCGGGATGCCGTGGACAGACACGGTGGACGGTTTCTGGCTGGTCACCGCGGTCTGCCTTGCGATCTTCGTCGGGCTGGTGAGCCTGTTCAAGAAGCTCGACTGGCTCTAAGCCGGGACTGAACTGGGGGCCTCAGCCCCAGCTTTTGCCGGTCAGTTCCTCCGATTTCGCCCATAGCGCGTCGGCGATGGCGGGATCGATGGCGTAGGACCGCACGCCTCCCATCGGGTCCTCGTCGTCCACTTCGGCGATGTGGCAGTCTTCCGCATAGAGCCCGCCGCGCCCGCCCAGTTCAGGTGCAGTCGCGACCCAGCAGGTGGTCGCCGCGCCTTGCGGGATGGTCTTGAACGGATCGGGCTCCTGCCCGCTTTCTTCCGCGTTCTTGCGGATCCGATCCATCAGCGCGGCCATGTCCGCTTCGGTCATGTGGCGCGACAGGTTGGTCATGATCCCGCCGGGATGCAGCGCAAAGGCGTGGATGCCCTTGTCCGCGAACCTCTGTTCCAGCCCCACGGCGAACAGAACGTTGGCGGTTTTCGACTGGCCGTAGCTCAGCCATGGATCGTAGTCGCGATCCTCGAAAAACAGGTCGTCCAGGTGGACGCGGTCGATGTGGTGCCCGCGGCTCGACAGGTTGACGATGCGCTGTCCGCTGCCCTTCTCCAGCAGCGGCAGCAGGTATTTCGTCAGTACGAAATGGCCGAGATGGTTGGTGCCGAACTGCATTTCGAACCCGTCGGCGGTCTGCATTTCGGGACAGGCCATGATGCCGGCGTTGTTGATCAGCAGGTCGATCTTGTCGAAACGCTCCTGCGCCTGCTTCCCGGCAGTGCGGCAGCTTTCGATCGAGGCGAGGTCGCACACCAGCGTATCGATCTGCGCGCCGGTGGCATCGGCGATTTCGGCCTTCGCATCGTCCAGCTTCCCCGCGTCGCGGCCGGACAGGATGACATGCGCCCCGCGGGCCGCCATCGCCCGCGCCGTTTCCTTGCCAAGTCCGGAATAGGCACCGGTGATCAGCACCGTGCGCCCGACCATGTCGATCTCGGCGAGTACCTCGTCCGCCGTGCTGGTCTTGCCGAAATCGCCCATCGCCTGTCTCCTTCGCGCTTCTCTTGGCACCGCGGCGCGGCAAACGAAAGGGGCGCCGGACTTGCTGCCCGGCGCCCCCTTGTCGTTTTGGCTTGCGAAGCGCTTACGCGCCAGGCGGCAGCGGGTCGTTGTCGGTCGGGCCGGTGGTGCGGGTCGTGCCGGCGCCACCTTCGGAACCTTCCCACTTTTCCAGCTGGCGTCCGGCCCACTCGCGCCCGCCGAGGCCGAAGGCGAGCGCCCCTGCCACGGCGATGCCGATCACGATCGCGCTGAAGGCGGTTTCCGTGATGATGTCGCCGACGCCGGTGTAGGACAGGCCCATGAAGGTGAAGAGCACGATCGTGGCCCAGCGGACCACCGTGCCTGCGGTGGAGGACCCGTCCGCCCCGCTCACCAGCTTGGCGAGCAGGTTGGCGATCAGGAAGCCGAAGCCGATGACCACCGCACCGAAGACGACGCGGGCGCCGAGTTCCAGCACCTCGTCGAGGATGGCGGTCAGTTCCGGGAAGCCCAGCATCCGCGTCGCCGCGATGGCGAAGAACAGGATGATCGCCACCTGCACGATGCGCGCGATGATGTTCGACACGCTCGTGCCTTCGCTGACGAGCCCGGTCGCCGCGATGGAGCGGTCGACGCCGAGGCCCGGCAGGACCTCGCCGATGATCTGCACCACGAAGCGGCTGATCAGGTAGCCGATGCCCAGCAGGATGGCCGCCCCGATGATGTTCGGGATCGCGTTCAGGATGATCGTCAGCATGTTGCTGGCCGGATCGCTGATAGCCGCGATGTCGAGCGCATCCAGCGCCGCGATGGCGACCGGGATGATGATCAGGACGTAGACGATCGTGCCTATGGTCTTGCTGATCGCGCTGTTGCCGGTGACACTGTCCACCCCGCCGCGATTGGCCCATTTGTCGAGGTCCAGCGTCTGCAGGAAGGTGACGACGAGATCGCGCACGATGCGCGCGACCATGACCCCGATGAAGAAGATGAGGCCCGCCCCGACCAGGTTGGGAATGAAGTCCATCACGTTTTCGAGCAGGGTGTTGATCGGCCCCGCAACGGCGCCGAGTTCCAGCACGGAAAGGATGGCTAGCAGGCCGAACAGCCAGATCAACAGGCTGACGATCTTGCCCAGGCTTTCACCGAGGCTGGTGCCGCTCGAGGTTTCCCGTGAAAAGAATGAAACATTGTCGACCAATTTGGCGAACGCCCATTTCGCCGCCTTCGCCAACGCCCAGGTGACGATGAGGATGCCGATCGCCATCGCTGCCTTTTCCAATATCGCCAGCGCCAGATCGCTGTCGAATTGCCTGTTGAATCCATTCATTCTTGCTGTCCCCTTTTGCGAGTTTTGTTCTCCGCGGGGATCTTGCTAGCACAACAAGCGCCGAGCCCGAAATCGGGATGGGGACAGAAGGCCGCAGCGGATGGTCGCTTACTGGGGAAAGCCGATGAAAAACTGGATCATGTCGATTGTCGTGGCTTCTGCCGCACTGGCGCTGCCTGCCTCCGCTCAGGAAGTCGCACCGGAAGAGCCGCCGCGCTGGTCGATCGCCATCCACGGCGGTGCGGGCACGATCCGACGGGAAGACATGAGCGAGGAGCGAGAGGCGGAATATCGCGCCGCGCTGCAGGCCGCGCTCGATGCGGGCAGCAAGGTGCTGGCCGAAGGCGGCAGCGCTCAAGACGCGGTGATCGCGGCCATCGTCATCATGGAAGACGACGCGCGCTTCAACGCAGGCCGCGGCGCGGTGCTGACGTGGGACGGCGTGGCCGAGCTTGATGCCGCGATCATGACCGGCGAGCAGCGCGAAGCGGGTGCGGTCACCGGGGTGCGCACGGTCCGGAACCCGATCCTGCTGGCGCGCGAGGTCAAGGACAATTCGCCCCACGTATTCCTGTCCGGCAGCGGGGCGGAAAGCTTCGCCGCCGACCGGGCCTTGGAATTCGCCGACCCGTCCTATTTCATCACCGAACCGCGCGTGCGGGCGCTGGAGGGCGTGAAGGCGCGAGAGTTGAGCGTACTGCAAGCGGGCGACAACAAGTTCGGCACGGTCGGCGCGGTGGCGCTCGACAGCGCGGGCAACATGGCCGCGGGCACGTCCACCGGCGGGCTGACCGGCAAGCGCTGGGGCCGCATCGGCGATGCGCCGGTGGTGGGCGCGGGCACCTATGCCGACAACCGCAGCTGCGCGGTCAGCGCCACCGGTACCGGCGAGTATTTCATCCGCGTGGCCGTGGCGCACGAAATCTGCACGCGTCTCCGGATCGAGGGCGCCGCCTACAGGGAGCGGGAGCGCGAAGCGGTGGGGGCGACCGGCGCAGACGCCTACGTTTCGAACATCTTCCGCGTGCAGCGCGCTATCGTTGATGAGGTAATGGCCGAAATGGCGGCGCTGGGCGGTACCGGCGGCGTGATCGTCGCCTTGCCGGACGGCGCGACGTTTTTCAGCTTTGATACGCCCGGCATGTACCGAGGGCGCGCCAACAGCTTCGGCCTGAACGAAGTCGCGCTTTACGCCGACGAGGGCAATTGAGGCCTCACAGTGTCCGGGCCATGCACAGGCTGAAATCGTCGGACACGTAGTCGCCGAAATTCTCGCATTCGGCGAAACCGTTGGCCGCATAGAAGCGCACGGCCGGAGCGAACGCTTCGGCCCGGCCGGTTTCGAGCCCCACCCACTCGTAGCCCCGCGCCCGCGCTTCGGCGAGGAGGTGGTCAAGCATCGCGCGCCCGGCACCCTTGCCGCGATAGGCCAGGGCGGCGCGCATCGACTTGAGTTCGCCGCGCGTTGGCGACAGCTCCTTCAGCGCCCCGACCGCCGCCAGCGCCTCGCAATCCCATGCGGCAAAGAACGTAACATCGGGCGCGCGCAGCCGCTCTGCCGGCATCGCGTGCACCTTGCAGGCCGGCGACCAGCGGTGCATCTCGTCGAGATGCGCCTGCAGCAGGGCGAGCACCGCGGGATCGCACAGCGCGTCTTGCCGGATGGCGTAGGCGCGGCTCACGAGAACTTGTCCTTCTTGCGATTGCCGAACTGCATCCCCCGCTCCAGCCGGGCGCGCAGCTGGGCATAAAAAGCCTCCAGGAAGACGCGCTCGTCGCCCGACCCTGCATCCCAGCCGATTTTTGCAGCGATGGTCTGCGCCACCTGCTCGATGGCGTCGGGCCGGTCTTCGCGCAGGACGCGCTCCAGCACCTGCAATTCGTGCTCGCCATAGACCGACAGTTCCTCTTCGCCGAAACGATAGGTTGCGCCGGTCGAGGCCGACCGCCCGCGCGCGCCTTCGCTGGCGGAAAGGAGGTCGCCCAGCTCGCTGCGCGGCCGTTCGACCACCCATGTGCCCGCGATGATGTCGCCTGCACGCATGCGGTCCTTGTTGAAGAACAGGAAGAAGCTGAAAATGCCGAACCACAGCAGGCCGAGCCAGCTGACGAGGCTGCCCCAGTCCGACGTCAGCAACCAGATGATGGGGATGAATATCTCCACTTCGCGCAGCAGGTTGCGGGCGATTACCGCCTCGGCCGACAGCCGCCCGCCGCTGCGGTCCGCCACGCGGATGCCGACTGCGCGCTTGCCCGGCGTCGCCCCGCGTGGGCCCAGCTCGAAGAAGGCGAAATAGCCGTTCTTGAAGAAGAACAGGAACAGGATGACGACGATCGCCAGTCCTTCGAGCGAGCGTTCGAGATTGGCGGCGCCGTTCGCGGCCCACAAGGCCAGCAGGAACACGGCGAGGACGGTGACGGCCATGATGGTGAGGTCGAGCACCAGCGCCCCGAACCGCGCGCCGCGGCTGGCCAGCGCCAGCTTCATCGGCAGCCCTTCCGGCGTCACCACCGCGCGGACCGCCCCGGCATCGGGCACCAGCGGCGTCATGGCGTATCCTCCGCCCGGCCGGGCTTCGCAGCCAGGCCGCGCCCCGCGCCGACGAAATAGGCGAGCCACAGGGCGCCGATGGACCCGCCGATGACGAAGCGCGTCGCGGTGTCCGTGACCAGCTGCCGCACGTAACCTTCGAGCACGGCGGCAAGGCTCATCATGATGACGACCCCGACCATCACCACCGCCGCGCGGACGCCGGCGGATTTCGCCGCGGCCATGATCGCGCGGTTGCCGGGGAAGGCCATGGTCCGCCCGATGTGGAGCCCCGCCGCGCCCGCCAGCATGATCGCGGTCAGCTCCGTCGTGCCGTGGACGCTGAGCCAGGCGACGAAATCCCAGCCGAGGTCGGCGCGGAAGAACAGCCACAGCATCGCGCCGAGCAGCGCGGTATTATAGAGCAGCAGCAAGAGCGTGGGGATGCCGAAGGCGAAGCCCAGTGCAAAGGCGAGGATGGAGACGCCCGCATTGTTGCTGAACAGGCTGGTCGCGAAAAGCGACAGGCCTTCGGTCTCCTCCCCGCCGCCGAACAGGCTTTCGGAAAGCAGCTGGGGGGAGGCATCGGGGCCGCGCCCGCCCGCCATGCCTGCCGGGACGAGGCGGTAGAACCAGTTGTCGTCGCCTGCGCACAGCAGCCAGCCGATCAGCGTGCCGGCGAACATCACGGCAAAGGCGATGTAAATGTCGAGCCACATCTGCCGCAGGCGCGCGGGCCAGCCGCCGCCCAGGAAATCGCGCAGCCAGCGCCACAGGCCGATGCGCGGGCCATAGACCTGGAACCACGCGCGCTGGACCAGCGCCTCCAGGTAAGCGATGGTCGCCGCATCGAGCGATGTCTCGCGCGCCACGGCAAGGCTGGACGCTGCCGTCCGGTAGAGCGCAGGCATCGCCAGCACATCCTCGTCGGACAGGCGGCGAAGGCGGCCTTTCTCCATCCGGGTCAGCAGTTCTTCCAGCCGTTCCCATTCGTCCTGCCGTTCCTTGCGGAACGTGTCGGAGCGCAGCAGCGCAAGGTCGGTCGCGGGGGCATTCATCCGATCCGCCCCCGGCGCTTGATGGCAAGGTAGCGGTCGATCACCGCGAAGCCGAGCGATTGCCACGGCGCCTCGATCACGTCGGCGCCCATCTGGCGCAGGCGCGAAAGCACGAAGGCGCGCCGGGTCAGCAGCGTGTCCGCCGCGACCGACCCGGCAATGTCGGGCATGGCTGCGGGTTCGGCCTCCGCCAGCTCTTCCAGCTCGGTATCCTCGAAGGTGACGAACAGGACGATATGCGTATCGAGCAGCCGCCCGACCCCTTCCAGCATCAGTTGGGCGGAAGTGGGGTCGGTGAAGTCGGAGAACAGGATCACCAGCGATCGCCGCTGCAACCGCGAGGCAAGCGTGGCGAGGCCGAGGGTGAAGTTGGGTTCGGCGGTGTGGTAGTCGAGCTCCGCCGCGGCGTTCTGCAGGCGGCCGAAGGCACCGGTCTCGGCATAGAAGGGCGTCGCGACCTCGGGCCGCTGGGCGAAGCCGAACAGCGACACCTTGTCGCCGCCCTTCAGCGCGACATAGGCGCTGGTGAGGGCGGCGGAAATCGCCCGGTCTATGCGCGGCAGGCCGTCCACCGGTTCGCACATGGTCTGGCCGCAGTCGAACGCGAAGACGATCTGGTTGTTACGCTCGACCTCGTTCTCGCGAGCGTTGAGGCGGACGTGCTTGGCGGAGGATTTCCAGTCGATCCGGCGGCGGTCCATGCCCGGCTGGTATTCCACCAGTGCTTCGAACTGCGTGCCTTCGCCGCGCAGGCGCCGCGCCATCAGGCCGAATTGCGCGTCGCGCAGCAGGGTCTGCAGGGCCGGGCTGCGCACGGGCGAGAGATCGGGCCGGATGCGTACCGCCGCCTCTACCGCGGCGGAGACTTGCCGCCGCGCAAGGCCCAGCGGACCGCGCCAGCCGATCCACACATGGTCGATGCTGCCCATGCCCCGGCGGGTCGGGCGGGTGACGGTCGCCGCTTCCCAATCGCCCTCCGCACCGCGCGTAATGGCACCGTCGATCCGGCCGCCCCCGGCAAGGCGCGGATCGCACGCGAAGGCGAAATCGCCCCCGTGCGGCGTGCCGGCGAAGTCGAGCGAGAGGCCCACGGCGGTCGGCTGGCCGATTTCGGCCGTCGGCGGGATTGCGAGGTGCCATTCCGCCAGCCGCGCGGCCATGGTTCCGTCGAGCAGTACCAGCACCAGCAGTGTGCCCGCCGCCGCCGGGGCCGCGATCCATGCGCCGGGCGCAAAGGCGGCGAGCAGCGCGGCGACCGGCGCGGCAAGCGCGGCCAGCATCACGGTGCGGGCGGTGGGGACGATTGACGGCGTTTTCACAGGCCTAGCGCGGCGCCTCCGTGTTCTCGACCATGTCGGCGACCAGCGTTTCTATGTCGCGGCCTTCGATCTCGGCGGCGGGAGACAGGACGAGGCGGTGGCGCAGCACCGACATGGCGAGCGCCTTCACATCGTCCGGCACCACGTAGTCGCGCCCGTCGAGCGCCGCGCGGGCGCGGGCGGCGTTGGCGAGCAGCACGGCGGAGCGCGGGCTGGCGCCGCTGGACAAATCGCTGCTGTCGCGCGTGCCGCGCACCAGCCGGACCACGTAATCGCCGATCTCGTCGGCCAGCGTCACGCCCGCGACCGCTGCGTTCGCCGCATCGAGCGCGCCCTTGTCCGCAACGCGCCCGACGCCGTAGTCAGCCGGCGACAGCGTGCCCGAATGCGCGCCGAAGCGCTTGACGATGGCAGCCTCTTCCTCCGCGCTGGGATAGGGCACCAGCAGCTTGAACAGGAAACGGTCGAGCTGGGCTTCGGGCAGCGGGTAGACGCCCTGGTTCTCGATCGGGTTCTGCGTCGCGATCACCATGAACTGGTCGGCAAGCGGGTGGACTTCCCCGTCCAGAGTGACGCGGCGCTCCTGCATCGCTTCCAGCAGGGCGGCCTGCGTCTTGGGCGGCGTGCGGTTGATCTCGTCCGCCAGCAGCAGCTCGGTAAAGACCGGCCCGCGCGTCAGCGTGAACTGGCTGGTCTGGAAATTGAACAGGTTGGAGCCGAGGATGTCGCCCGGGAGCAGGTCGGGCGTGAACTGGATGCGCCCGTAATCGAGGCCGAGCGCGGTGGCGAAGGTCTGGGCGAGGAAGGTCTTCGCGGTTCCCGGCGGGCCTTCCACCAGCACGTGGCCGCGCGCGAAAAGGGCGACGAGCAGCTGGTCGACCATCGCGTCCTGCCCGACGATGGCCTTCGCCGTCTCCGCGCGGATGGCATCGGCCAGCGCCTTCAGGTCATCGAGCGTCATCGCCGAATGCGGGGCAGGGGTGGTGCCGGTGGTCATAGGAGCGTCCTTTCGAGGTCTTTGAGCGCGCGTGCGGCGCGCAATATGTCGGCGGGCTTGTCCGATCCGCGCAGGGCGGCGGCGGGGCCGGTGAAGGCGGCGTCGCCCCTGCCGCGGCGCAGCAGCCGCAGGTCGATTTCGTGTTCCAGTTCCCGGTCCGCACCGCGCCGGGCGATGCCGAGCCGGCGGGCGAGCTTGCGCCGCATCAACGCGGCATAGGGCGCGCCCAGCAGGTGGAAGCGGCGGGTCCGCTCCACCAGCGCGGCGCTGTTGGCGACCAGCTGGCTCTTGCCGAAAGCGATCTCGCGATCCTCCGCCAAGGCAGGGCCGAACCGAGCCGTGCCGCGCCAGCCGAGCGCGATCGCGGCGAGCAGCAGGCACAGCGTCGCGGCGAGGAACGGTGGCCTGAAGGCGAGCGAGAGCACGTTGCTTTCCGCAGCCAGCCCGTTGAGCGTGATGTCGAAAACGATGCGCCGCTCCTCCGTTTCGCTGGCCATTACGTCCAGCAGCTTCATCGCCAGCAGCGCTTCGGCGGGATCGGCAAAGCCCCAGTTGTTGACGAGGTCGGGCTCGCTGATCACCATTAGCGGCCATTCGTCCGGGTCGTCGTCATAACCCGCGCCGTCCAACGCGCCGCTTTCGAACAGGTCGAAGGGCGCGCTCCCGTCGTCGAGGATGGCGACCAGCCGCCGCCCCTCGCCATCGCGCACGAGCGAGCGCCAATGGCCGCCGCGCATCGAGATGACCTCGCCGTCGCGCGGGAAATCGCCCTGCAGGCCGAAGCCCCGCCATCCGCGGCGCGGCTCCTCGCTTTCGACCAGTTCCAGCCCGTCGAAAGCATCGACATCGGCGACCCAGGTCGGCGCGGCGGGCACGTAGGGGCGGATCCAGCCGGGTTTCTCGCCCGCCGGCATGCCGACCCATTTCGGCAGGATCACGATGGTCGGCCCGTCGCGGCGGCGCCGGTCGATGAGGTCGTCCAGCTCCTCGCCATCCGCGTTGAGCGGCGGGGTCAGCACGGTAAGCGCCGCCTGCCCGAGCGCTTCGCGGTCGCGGGCGAGCGTGACGCCGTAGCCCTGCCGTTCGGCCAGCTTGCGCATCGCGCGATAGCCGTCCAGCCCCGCGCTCGCCGCGTGGTTGCCGCCGCGGCCGGAAACATTGCCGCCTTCCCCCGAACCGAGCAGGTACAGCAGGCCGAGGAAGCTGGCGAAGCCGATCAGGATGACCCCCAGCATCGCCCTGGTGTTGCCCGGCGCGCTCATGCGATCCCCCGTTCGAAGCGCTGCAGGGCGAAATCGGAATAGGCGGCGCGGGCGACCGTCCAGTCCTGCGCGTCGAGCGAGCGCAGCGCGAACAGGCTGCGTTCCACCCGCTCGGCTATCGCGGAAAAGGCGCGGCGGGCGGCGTCCGGCAGGCCGGGCAGGCGGGTGATCTCCCGCGCCGTGCTGGACGGATCGAGCCATTCGGGCCGCGCGGCTGCGATATGGCCCACGCTGCGTTGCAAGAGCAGGTGCACCGCCTCGTCATACCGGCCTTCGCCGGCGAGCCGGTCGGCATCTTCCAGCAGGGCGACCGCCTGCGCGCGGTCGGGCGTCCATTCGGCCGCTTCCTCGTCCTCGCGCGGGGCGCGCGGCGCGCGAAGCTCGAACATGCGCACGATGACGAAGACGAGCGCTGCGGCCCCCGCCGCAATGAGCACCCACTTCATCACCGGCCAGCTCGCCCCGAAGAAGTCGGCGACCGAAGCAACCATCCGGCCGAGGAATTCCTGCAGCTTCAAAAGCCAATCGGGCGGGGGACTGGGCGGCTCGACCGCGACGGGGGCGTACTGGATCGCCTCGTCGGCGCGCACCGCCTCGTAGTCGCGCATGAATGCGCTACCGGCCTCGCCTGCCGCCTGCTGCCCCCGACCCGTCGTCACGAGGGAAGTGGTGACAGCTATCGCCGCTATTCTCAAGCGCGGATGGGTCGCCGGGCCTAGCCGCGTTCGCGCGCGATCGGATAGGTGCCGAGGATGCGCAATTCGCGGCAATGGAAAGCGAGTTCTTCCATCGCGCGGTCGACCGCCGGATCGCCCGGTCCGCCGATGATGTCGGCATAGAATGTGGAGGCAGAAAAGCTCGCCCCCTGCTGGTAGCTTTCCAGCTTCGTCATGTTGACGCCGTTGGTCGCAAACCCGCCCATCGCCTTGTAGAGCGCGGCGGGCACGTTCTTCACCGTGAAGATGAAGGTGGTCATCACATCGCGTTCCTCGATTGCGGCGGGATCGCGCGGTTCGCGCGCCAGGACGACGAAGCGGGTCGTGTTGTCGCGCGCGTCCTCGACATGCTCCTCGATCACCTTGAGTCCATAGAGCTCGGCCGTCATCGCAGGGGCCAGGGCGGCGATGTCGGGATCGCCGCGCTCGGCCACATAAGCCGCGGCCCCGGCGGTATCGGCATGGCTCAGCCCGGTGATGCCCTTCGCGCGGAGGTATGCACGCGACTGGCCGATAGCCTGTGGGTGGCTATAGGCGATCTTGAATGGCCCGTCCGACATCGCCACCAGCGCGTGGCTGATCGCCATGAAATGCTCGTCCACGATGGCAAGGCCGCTTTCGGGCAGCAGGAAATGGATGTCGGCGACGCGGCCGTTGTGGCTGTTCTCGATCGGGATCATCGCTGCGCCGGCGCGCCCGTCCTTCACCGCTTCCAGCGCATCGGCAAAGCCCGGGCAGGGCAGGGCGAGCGCGTCGGGTGCATATTCCATGATCGCGCGATGCGAATTGGCGCCGGGCGCGCCCTGGAAGGCGATCGCGGCGGCGGGATCGCTGCGCGCGGCATCGCGCATCTGTTCGACCATGGCGGCGGCGGGGGCAGGGAAAGCGTCCATTCCCGCGGCTTAGGGACATGCGCGGGGCCGGACAAGCGCGCAGCGAAAACCGCTGCCCATGGCCGGATACCCCCCTTGCGAAGCGCACCCCATCGCTCTAAGTCGCGCGCAACCGAAATTCTCCCCGAGCATTGGGATTCTCATGGACGACCGTTTCAACACCATCGCCGGCTGGACCCTGTTCGCAGGTGTCGTAGCCATGGGCACCGCCTACATCAGCCAGAAGATCTACCATGGCGACGAGGCTGAAATGCCGGAAAATCCCGGCTTCTTCGTCGAAGGTGCGGAAGGCGGCGAAGGCGGCAGCGAAATGTCGGTCGCGGAAGCACTCAACCTGGAAGGCGTAAGCGCCAGCGCCGGTGAAGCGCTGTTTTCGAAGTGCAGCGCCTGCCACTCCATCGCGCAAGGCGGCCCGAACGGTATCGGTCCGAACCTTTGGGGCGTGATGGGCCAACCCATCGGCAAGCATGTCGCCGGCTTCGCCTATTCCAGCGCGCTCGCGGAAAAGGGCGGCGTCTGGGACTGGGAAAACATGGACGCCTGGCTCAAGAGCCCGCGCGCCTTTGCCAACGGTACGAAGATGAGCTTCGCCGGTCTTTCCAGCATCGAAGACCGCGCATCGATCTCGCTGTACCTCAATTCCATGGGTTCCAGCCTGGCGGTGCCTGAATTCGTCCCCGAAGCGGACGATGCGGCAGAAGGTGAAGAGGGTGCCGAAGGCGCCGAGGCGGCCGAGGATACCGGGATCGCCGAAGGCGTGGCGGGCGACGAAATCGCCGACGATGCCGAGCAGGAAGTCGAAAACGACGCCATCTGACCTGACGGTTTGATTTCGCGGGCTTGACGCTCGCGCGGGGCCGCGTCAGTCGCGGCCCTTGAACCCTTTCGCCACCACGTACCACTCGGACGAGCCCTTGCGGCTGGCCGGCGGCTTGGCGTGTTTCACGCTGGTGAAATTGGCCTTGAGCAGCTTCAGCAGCTCGTTATCGGTGCCGCCAGCAAGCACCTTGGCCACGAAGGCGCCGCCCGGCTCCAGCGTCTGAACCGCGAAATCGACCGCCGTCTCGACCAGGCCCATGGTGCGCAAATGGTCGGTCTGCTTGTGGCCTACCGTGTTGGCCGCCATGTCGGACAGGACAAGGTCCGGCGGCCCGTCGAGCGCCTCGGTCAGCGCATCGGGCGCGGCATCGTCCATGAAATCCATCTGCAGGATCGTCACCCCCTCGATGGGCTCGACTTCGAGGAGGTCGATGCCGACGATGCCCGCCTTGGGACGCTTCTTGCGCACCACCTGCGCCCAGCCGCCCGGCGCGATGCCGAGGTCGACCACGCGGCTGGCGTTCTGCAGCAGCCCGAATTTCTCGTCGAGCTCGATCAGCTTGTAGGCCGCCCGGCTGCGATAGCGGTCGGCCTTGGCCTGCTTCACGTAGGGGTCGTTGAGTTGACGTTCCAGCCAGCGGATCTGGCTGGCGGTGCGCCCGCGTCCGGTCTTGATCCGCTTGTCCGTATCCTTGCCGCTGCGCGCCATCAGAAGCCCCTCTGCCGGGCGGCGAGCAGTTCGGCGCGGGCGACATCGCCTTCGTGGTCGGCGGCCATCAGGCTGCGCAGGATGCCTTCGCGGATGCCGCGGTCGGCCACGCCCAGCCGGCTGGCGGGCCACAGGTCGAGGATGGTTTCCAGGATCGCGCAGCCGGCCACCACCAGTTCCGCCCGGTCGTGGCCGATGCAGGGCAAGAGCTCGCGCTCGCTGCGCTTCATCGCGGCAAGGCCGCTGGCGACATCGCGCATCGCGCTGCTCGGCATGATCAGCCCGTCCACAGCCTTGCGGTCGTATTGGGGCAGCTCCAGGTGGACCGAGGCGAGGGTCGTCACCGTGCCGCTGGTGCCGAGCAGGCGCATGTCGGCGCATTGGTGGGGCCGCACGCGCTCCTCGAATTCGGCGAAACTGTCGCGCACCAGGCCGCGCATCTTGCGGTAGCGCGCGGCGCGCTTCACATCGTCGTCGATCTGTCCGCGCCCGGCGGTGTCGGTCAGCGAGACGACGCCCCACGGCACGCTTTGCCAGTCGATGATGCGCGGCACGGGGCCGCCCGGTTCGATCAGCACCAGCTCGGTCGAGCCGCCGCCGATATCGAAGATCATTGCCGGGCCGACGCCGTCTTCCAGCAGGATATGGCAGCCAAGCACGGCCAGCCGCGCTTCCTCCTCGGCGGAGATGATGTCGAGCGCGATGCCGGTCTCGTCCTTCACCCGCTGGATGAATTCCTCGCCGTTCTCGGCCCTGCGGCAGGCCTCGGTCGCGACCGAGCGGGCAAGGTGGACGTCGCGCTTGCGCAGCTTGTCGGAACAGATTTTCAGCGCCTCGACCGCGCGGTCCATCGATGCGTCGGACAGCCGGCCGGTATGCGCCAGGTCCTCGCCGAGGCGGACCACGCGGCTGAAGGCATCGATGACGACGAAATTGGGGCCGGAAGGCCGCGCGATGAGCAGGCGGCAGTTGTTGGTGCCGAGGTCGATCGCGGCATAGCTCTGGCGATAGGAGCGGTGCGGCGGGCGGCGCCAGCTTTCCGCGCGTGGCGCCTCGGCAGGGGCGCTGCCATTGCCCGGATGCGGCCGCTTGCCGCGGGATCCTGTCGGGGGTCCGGAGCCCTTGGAACCGCGGCTTTTCGCTGCCGGCTTGCCCTGGTCCCGCCTGCGTCCGGGAGAGGGGTGTTCCTGTGCGGCGCGGGGCCGCTGCTCCGGCGGGTCGCTGTCCGCCATACGCATTGTCTTTCTTTCTGCCCGCCGGTCCGAAGGGGCCGCACGGTGACCTGTGGGCGATGCTACAGACCAAGCCCCCTTCCGGCAAGTGCAGCGCTTGACGAACAGGTTTCGCGACCCTAAACGCGCGCCTCCATTGCCCCGTCGTCTAATGGCAAGACTACGGACTCTGACTCCGTCAATCGAGGTTCGAATCCTCGCGGGGCATCCAGCCTTCCCGATCCTTTACCCCTGTGCCCGCGCGTGATTCCGCGCGGAACGTCTCGACGTGCCTGCGCCGGCTTCCTATCTCGAGGCGGCAACGAGAATGGAGAGCGATATGGACGTGAAGCAGCTGAACGAAAACCTGGCCGTCACCGGACAGGTGCGGCCGGAAGATATCGAGGCGGTCAAGGCGGCGGGGTTCCGTTCGCTCGTCTGCAACCGACCAGACGGCGAGGAAGCGGACCAGCCGGAATGGAGCGAGGTCGCCGCAGCCGCCGAAGACGCCGGGCTGGAAACGCGGTTCATCCCAATCGCCTCGGCCGACGATATCGCTGCCAGCAAGGACGAATTCGCCACCGCTCTGGAGGAAATGCCCGGCCCGGTGCTCGCCTTCTGCCGCACCGGCAACCGTTCGGGAATGGTCTACCAGGCAAGCCAGGGCTGAGCCGCTTGGCATTCCCGCCTCGCGCGGATAGGGCGGCGCGATGACCAGCGAACGCGACCTTTCCGACCGTAAGTTCTATCCCGCCGACCAGGAGGCGAAGTTCTCCACCGAGCAGGCCGACACGCCGCAGACGCGGCATCCGGCCTACAAGCTGGCATTCCAGGACAAGGAATTCCTGCTGCGGGACGAGCTGCGCCCTGTGCGGTTCCAGCTCGAGCTGCTGAAGCCCGAAATGCTGCTGGACGAGGCCGGCGTCGGCTCCACGCTGGTGATGTACGGTTCCGCCCGCATCCCGCCGCCCGAAAGCGTGGAAGAGGTTGAGGAGCAGGCCGCCAAGCTGCCGGAAGACGAGGCCCGCGTCCTGCGCAACCTCGCCAAGAAAGCGAAGTATTACGGCGAGGCGCGCAAGCTGGCCCGCATGGTCAGCGAAAAGTCGATCGTCGAGGACGGCAAGCGCCAGTTCGTCGTCTGCTCCGGCGGCGGTCCGTCGATCATGGAAGCCGCCAACCGGGGCGCAAGCGATGCGGGCGCGGAAAGCGTCGGCCTCAACATCGTGCTGCCGCACGAACAGGCGCCCAATCCCTATGTGACGCCCTACCTTTCGCTGAATTTCCACTATTTCGCCCTGCGCAAGATGCACTTCCTGCTGCGCGCCAAGGCCGTGGCGGTGTTCCCCGGCGGTTTCGGCACGTTCGACGAGTTCTTCGAGCTGCTGACGCTGATCCAGACCGGCAAGATGAAGAAAATGCCGATCCTGCTTTTCGGCAAGGATTTCTGGACCCGTGTGGTCGATTTCGAAGCCATCGCCGACGAAGGGACGATCAGCCACAAGGACCTGGAGCTGTTCCAGTGGTGCGAAACGGCGGACGAGGCGTGGGCCGCGATCGCCGAATTCTACGACCTCGACCGCTAGGGTCAGTCCAGCGAGCGCACCGCCTGGTGGCCCAGCGGACCGTGGCCCGCGCCGAAGCCGGGCGCGTTCCGGATCGCCGCGCGCACGAACTTGCGCGCCAGCCGGACCGCGTGTTCCATCGGCACACCGTGACCCAGCAGCGTGGCGATGGCGCTGGACAGGGTGCACCCCGTGCCGTGCGTGTGTTCGGTCTCGATCCGTGCGTCGTCGAATTCGGCCCAGCGCCCCTCGACCGGCACGAAAAGGTCCTCGATCCGCTCGCCCTCGCCGTGGCCGCCCTTGGTGAGGACGGAGCATCCGGTGGTGCCGACCAAGAGGCCGCTGGCGGTGTGGATCGATTCGCGATCCGATAGTTCGGTGTTCATCAGCCTGGCGAGTTCGGGCAGGTTCGGCGTCAGCAGGCTTGCGATGGGAAACAGGTGTTCGCGCATGGCCGCGACCGTCTCCTCCGCCGCCAGCTGGGCGCCGCTGGTGGCGACCATGACGGGGTCGAGCACGATGGGCAGCCCGGTTCCGCGCAGGCGCCCGGCGACGGCTTCGACCACTTGCGGCGAGCCCAGCATGCCGATCTTTACCGCATCGGCCCCGATATCCGACAGGCAGCTGTCGATCTGCGCGGCGACGAAATCGGCGGAAACCGGCTCCACGCCCAACACGCCGACGCTGTTTTGCGCTGTCAGCGCGGTAATCGCGGTCATCGCATAGCCGCCCAGCACGGTGACGGTCTTGATGTCGGCCTGGATGCCGGCGCCGCCCGAACTGTCGGACCCGGCGATAACCAGGATGCGCGGCGGCGTCTTCGCGGGCGCTTCGCTCACAATGCGAACTTCCGCATCGTGGACGCGGGGAACTTTGCCTGCAGTGCTTTGCTGCGGGTCGGCCGGTCGAGCAATTCGCCGCCGCAATTGGGGCAGGCTTCGTCCAGCGCATCGGCGCATGGCGCGCAGAACGTGCATTCGAAGCTGCAGATGAACGCGCCGCCGACCTCGGCCGGCAGGTCCGCGCCGCAGCGCTCGCAATCGGGCCGCATTTCCAGCATCAGGCGGCGGCCTTCACCGCGGCGCAGATCGAATCGACGACCCGCTCCACCTGGCCCGCATCGTCGCCTTCCGCCATCACGCGGATAAGCGGTTCGGTGCCCGACTTGCGGATGACCAGCCGGCCGCCGCTGCCAAGATCGCTCTCGCCATCGGCGATGGCCTGTTTCACTGCCGCCGCGTCCAGCGGATCGCCGCCATCGTAGCGGACGTTCTTGAGGAGCTGCGGCACCGGATCGAACAGGTGCAGCATCTCGCTTGCCGGCTTGCCGGTGCGGACCATGGCGCTCAGCACCTGCAACGCGGCCACGGTGCCGTCGCCGGTGGTGGCGAAGTCCGACAGGATCATGTGGCCCGACTGTTCGCCGCCCACATTGTAGCCGCCCTTGCGCATGGCGGAGAGGACGTGGCGGTCGCCGACCTTGGTGCGCACGAGCTCCAGTCCTTCGCCCTGGAGGAAGCGTTCCAGG
Organism: Pseudoblastomonas aquimaris; assembly: GCF_035481675.1. Lineage (NCBI taxonomy): Bacteria > Pseudomonadati > Pseudomonadota > Alphaproteobacteria > Sphingomonadales > Erythrobacteraceae > Pseudoblastomonas > Pseudoblastomonas aquimaris. The sequence goes on from NZ_JAYJJW010000002.1 coordinate 274,712, forward strand.
CCGAGGTTGCTCATCACCGTGGCGACAACGCCGCCGCCTTTCAGCCGCCCGCGCGTGGCCCAGCGGCTGCCGATCAGCGCCATGATCTGGTCGCCGTCCACCGTCTCGCCCTTCTCGTCGATCACGATAAGCCGGTCTGCGTCGCCATCGAGCGCGATGCCGATGTCCGCGCCTTCCGCCAGCACCCGGGCCTTGATCGCATCGAGCGAGGTGGAGCCGACCCCGTCGTTGATGTTGAGGCCGTTGGGCGCGGTGCCCATGGCGATCGTCTCCGCACCCAGTTCCCAGATGGCCGAGGGTGCGACTTGGTAGGCAGCACCATGCGCGCAATCGACCACCACTTTCAGCCCGTCGAGCCGCACGTCGTCCGCCACCGACTGCTTCACCGCGTGGATATAGCGGCCGCGCGCATCCTCGATCCGGCGGGCGCGGCCGATGGAATCGCCGTCCGCATGGTCGGGGGCGGCGTCCATCAGCGCCTCGATCGCTTCCTCGTCCTCGTCCGACAGTTTGTATCCGTCCGGCCCGAACAGCTTGATACCGTTGTCGTGAAACGGATTGTGGCTGGCCGAGATCATCACCCCGATGTCGGCGCGCATCTCCCGCGTGAGCAAGGCGACGGCGGGAGTGGGCAGCGGCCCGGTCTGGATCACGTCCATGCCCACGCTGGTGAAGCCCGCGACCAGCGCGTTTTCCATCATGTAGCCCGACAGGCGCGTGTCCTTGCCGATCACCACGCGGTGGCGGTGGTCGCCGCGCAGGAAGTGTGCGCCGGCGGCCTGGCCCACCTTCATCGCCAACGCGGCGTCGAGCACCTTGCCGCCCGCCAGCCCGCGAATCCCGTCCGTGCCGAAATACTTGCGGCCCATGTCCTGCCGTCTCCCTCGAAAGTCTTGTCGCTGCGGTGAAATCACCGGTGGATGCGGCGTTGCCATGCCGTCCCTTGCCGCTAATGTCACGCCCGCCATGACCGCGCGCCCTTCGCAAACCGACACCGACATCGCCCCGCCCGTGCTCAAGCTGCCGGCGGGGCTGACCTTTGCCGGCCTCGTCGGCGGGATCGTGCTGGGCCTCCTGCTTGCGGGCACCTCGACCGAGGAGCTGGTTCTGCAGGTGGCGGAGCCGGTCGGGTCGCTGTGGCTGCGCGCCCTGCAGATGACGATCATCCCGCTGGTGGCCGCCCTGCTGGTCGTCGGCATCGGCAAGATGGTCGCCACCGCGCGGGCCGGCGCCATGGCCAAGACCACGCTGGTCGGCATTTTCTCGATCCTTGCCGCGGGCACGATTTTCGCCGCCTTCGCCATGCCGGCGCTGCTGGCGCTATTCCCCGTGCCCATCGAGGCGGGGCAGGTGCTGGCGGCCGAGACGGTGGAGCCGCAACAAGTCCCCGGCCTCGGCGACTTCCTGACTTCGCTGGTCAGCCCGAACATCATCGCGGCCGCCGCTGAAACGCAGATGCTGCCGCTGATCATCTTCTTCGGCGCATTGGGGTTCGCGATCGCCCGCTTGCCGGAGGCGCGGCGCGCGCAGATGGCGGGGTTTTTCGCCGCGCTGGCTGATGCGATGCTGGTCATCGTCGGCTGGGTGTTATGGCTGGCGCCGGTGGGCGTGTTCGCGCTGGCGACCGGGATGGCGGCGCGCGCAGGCGCGGGGGCCATCGCCGCGCTCGGCCATTATATCCTGACCGTTTCGGCGATGGGCTTCGTGGTGTTTGTGGCCGCATACGTGGTGGCATGGGCGGGGGCAGGCTTCTCGCCGCTGCGCTTCGGGCGCGCCATCGTGCCAGCGCAGGCGGTGGCGCTGTCCACCCAGAGCTCGCTCGCCAGCCTGCCGCCGATGCTCGAAAGCTGCCGCAGGCTCGGCATCCGCGCGGCTGCGGCGGACTTCGTGCTGCCGCTTGCGGTCGCCATCTTCCGCGCAACCAGCCCGGCGATGAACCTGGCGGTCGCGATCTATGTCGCGGTGCTGACCGGTGTGGAACTGACCCCCGGCGTGCTCGCGGCGGGGGCGGCGGTGGCGCTCGTCACCACCATCGGCTCCGTCAGCCTGCCCGGCTCGGTCAGCTTCGTGACGTCCATCGGCCCCATCGCGCTCGCCATGGGCGTGCCCATCGGGCCGCTGGCGCTGCTGGTGGCGGTGGAGATGATACCGGACCTGATGCGCACCGTCGGCAACGTCACCATGAATGTCGCGCTGGCGGGCACGGTCGACCGGCGCACCGGCGGCGCTGTGGAGGCATAAACTTTTCGGACCCGACGGCGCTCTCGTGCGTTGGCCCGATGACATCCCCAACTACAACAGAATGGATCCAACCATGGCTTTCAAACTCATCGACCTGCCCTTCGCCGCCGACGCGCTGGATCCGGCAATTTCCGCCGAGACGTTCAGCTACCACCACGGCAAGCACCACCAGGCCTATATCGACAAGACCAACAAGGCGATCGAAGGCACGGACCATGCGAACAAGAGCCTGGAAGACATCATCGCCGCCGCACGCGATAGCGACCAGGGCCTGTTCAACAACGCCGCACAGAGCTGGAACCACGGCTTCTACTGGCATTCGCTGAGCGCCGACGCCAAGTCGCCGAGCGGCGCGCTGGCCGACAAGATCGACGAGGCTTTCGGCAGCTTCGCCGAACTGAAGGACAAGCTGGCCGACCGTGGCGCGGGCCACTTCGCCAGCGGCTGGGTGTGGCTGGCCGAAAAGGGCGGCAAGCTCAGCATCGAGGAAACGCATGACGGCGACACTCTGGCCGACAGCGACTTCAACCCGCTGCTGACGATCGACGTGTGGGAGCATGCCTACTACCTCGATCACCAGAACAAGCGCCCGGAATACCTGAAGGAAGTGATCGAGAACCACCTCGACTGGGACTTCGCGGCAGAAAACATGGAGCGCGGATCGAGCTGGACTTACCCAGCCTGATTCTCCTTGCACACCGACAACGAAAAGCCCGCCATTACGGCGGGCTTTTTTGTGTCAGTCTGCCGCCGTGATCGTGGCGGCGGGTGCGGGGACCTCGTCGCTCTCCGGTGGATTGAACAGCGGCTCGCCGAACAGGAAGCCGATCAGGTTGGGCCGTCCGACATGGTCGAACAGGGCCGTCAGCGTCAGCAGGATCGGCACCGATAGCAGCGCGCCGGTGATGCCCCAGATCCAGGAGAAATAGCTGAGCGCGATCAGGATCATGACCGGGTTCATGGTGAAGCGCGCGCCGAGGATGGTGGGCGTGACGATATTCGCCTCGATCGTATGCAGGGCCAGATAGGCGAGCGCCGGTATCAAGCCGAGCAGCATCGTCTCTGCCGTGCCGACGCCGAACAGCGTCAGCAGGCCGATCATCGCTACCGGGCCGATATAAGGCAGGAAATTGAGGAGCGCGGCGAGGCCGCCCCACATGATCGGCGCATCCACGCCGAGGGCCCACGCGCCCAGCGCCACGATCACGCCTTGCCCGGCGTTGATCATGGCGACGGTGAGGATGTAGCTCGCGACGCGGTCCTGCACGTCGCGCATCACGCGCGCGGCCTTGACGCTGGCACCGAAATCGCTGCGTTCCAGCAGCAGGCGGCGGCGCATGCGCACGCGCGCCTCGATCATGAAGAAGGCCATCAGGAAGGTGAGCAGGATCGCCAGCACCGCCGTCGGCGTTGCCACGGCGAGCTGCTGCAGGACGCTCGGCCCGGCGAGCACGACTTGCGGGCCGTCCTGCGTGTTGCCGCCGACCATCGTGGCGAGATCGTCGTTGAGCTCGATGACCCACGCGAAGGTGCCGCGCAATTCGCCCAGCCGCTCCGATATCGTGCGGAACATGGCCGGCACCTCGTCGATCAGGTCGACCGCCGGCAGGAACACCAGCGCAAGCGCGAAGACGACGAGCGTGAAGAACACCAGCAGCGCGAAGAGCGACGACAGGATATTGGGCAGGCCCCATGCCGCGAAACGGTCGGCCAGTGGCGACAGGATGATGGTGATCATCAGCGCCGTCACCACGGGGAGGAACACCACCGATCCGATCGACAGGACAAAGGGCAGCGCCAGGAACAGCCCGAAACCGATGAACACCACCAGCACGGAAATGAACCGCAATTCCTGTTCGGCAAAGGCCGCCGCACGAAACAGGCTCGTGCGCGCACCATGCACCGGCCTGTCGGCAGGGGCCGTGTCCGCGCGGGTTACGGGATCGCTTTCGCTCATGCGCGAGAGTCTTGCCGCATTTTCGCCCGATTAGCGAGTGGGTTCGGACTTGCCGAGGCCGGCGGCCACATCGTCCAGCTCTTCCAGGATGGCGCGGTGCGCGCGCGCATCGTCGACCGAGCGCTGCGGGATGTCGCCATCTTCGAGCATGCTGGTGAGCGCGGCGCGAGCGCGGCCCACGCGGCTCTTGATCGTGCCGACCGCGCAGCCGCAGATCTCGGCCGCTTCCTCGTAGGAAAAGCCGCCGGCACCGACCAGCAACAGCGCCTCGCGCCGTTCGGGCGGCAGCGTCAGCAGCGCGCGGTGCATGTCGGACAGGTGGACAGGCTCTTCCTGTCCGGCAGGGGCGGTCAGGATGCGTTCGGCCACCGTCTCGTCATACTCGCCGCGGAAGCGGTTGCGGCGCATGTCGGTCAAGTAGGCGTTGCGCAGGATCACGAAGGTCCAGGCGCGCATCGACGTGCCCGGCTCGAACCGCTGCTGTGCGGCCCATGCCTTGAGGAGCGCTTCCTGCACCAGGTCGTCAGCCATGTCGGGGCGGCCGCACAGGCCGCGCGCGAATGCGCGCAGGTGCGGCACGACTTCCGTCAGTTCGCGCTTGAAGGCCGCCTGGTCTTCGGCGCTGCGATTGTTTTCCGGTTTGGGCATCAGTGCTTCGGCGCGTCCAGTTTCGAAAGCAGATCCTTGAAGCTGTCGGGCAGGTCCTCTTCCACCACGGAATCATATAATTGCCGCAACCCGTTCGCCCAACCGGGCTCCTTTTCCGTGCCTGCTCTTTCCATTCCGTCCATTCCCGTTCCGACCTTCTGAGGTCCCGCTTCGTCGGCAGGTTTGTTGGGTTCTTTCGATGTCATTCGAATGCCTTAGTACGCGTGTTGCAAGCCAATGTCGCCCCGTCGGGCGGCAAAGCAATCAATCCGAGTGCCAATTGTTAACAGTTGGTACCCCGTCGTCCGTGGAAATTGGAACGAAAGCCGGCCTACACGGTTCCCGCGATGCACGGATTATCGCCGCAATTGCGCGCATTTCCGGCAGGACTGTGAACCCGGCCCGCTTGTGAGGGCCTTATCCTTGGCGAAAGAAGGAATTTTCCCGCTGTCACCTGCGCTCTCCCGAAGAAAGCTTTCGCGCAGGTTGCTGGTGGAATATCCGCGGGCGATCCCGCTGGCGCTGTTCGCGCTGGTGATGATGATCACCGCGCTGTCCGTCTTCGTTATGGAGCGGGGCGAGGACCAGAGAACCGATGCGATGCTGATCGCCCGTGCAGAAGCCGTCTCCAGCGCGCTGGAGAGGCGGGCCAACGCCAATTCCTCCTATTTGCGGGCCGGTGCTGCGCTGTTCGCAACGCTGGATGAAGTGCCGCGGTCCCGCTTCGACCGTTTCGTCAGCGAATTGCGGCTCGACGCCGATTATCGCGGGGCCGAGGGCTTCGGCTGGGCGCCGGTCGTGCGGCGCAGCGAATTCACCGCCTGGTCGGACGCGCGAGAGAGCGAAAACAGCCTGCGAACGCAAATCTTTCCCGCACTTGCCCCCGGCCAGCCCTTCGCCGTCCCGGTGACTTTCCTGCAACCCGATACCGAGCGCAATCGCCGCGCGCTCGGCTTCGACATGTATTCCGAGACTGTCCGGCGCCAAGCCATGCAGGAGGCGTTCCGCGATCTGCGCCCGACCGCATCGGGGCAGGTGGTTCTGGTGCAGGAAGGGGCGGCGCCCGAACCCGGCTTCCTTATCTATATGCCGGTGGTCGTGCGCGAAGAGGCCGGGCCGCGGCTCAAGGGCTTCATCTACAGCCCGTTCAACGCCGCCGATTTCCTCGGGTCTGCGCTCGAGCTGGAAGGTGCCAGCGATTTCGGTGTCCGCTTCTACGATACCATGAATGGCAAAGAGCAGTTGCTTGCCAGTGCCGGGGTGGAGGATGGCGGCGCCAAGAAGGTTCGCCAGGAAATCCGCCTGGCAAACCACCGCTGGGTACTCGAAGTCTACGCGCCGTCGACTTCCGCGCTGTCCACGCTGTCGCTGCTGACCTTGCTGTTCGGCCTGATGGTGGCCTTGCTGCTGATGATGGTCGTGCGACTGCTGACGCAGCAGGCGTTCGAGGACGATGCCGCGATCAGCTGGTTCGCCGAACAGGCATCCATCCGCAACTCGCTGACCCGCGAGCTCAACCACCGGGTGAAGAACACGCTTGCCAACGTGCTGTCGATCGTGGCGCTCACCCGCCGGCGGGCCAGCTCGCTCGACGAATTTGCCGACGGTATCGACGGGCGCATCCGCGCGCTGAGCGCGACGCATGACCTGCTGACGCATTCCGACTGGGGCACGACCCCGGTGCGCGCGGTGATCGAGGCGGAGCTTGCCCCCTACGCGCGGGATTCGGAGCGCATGCTCAACCTCAACGGCCCCGATTCCGAACTTGCCCCCAATGATGCGCTGTCGCTGGGTCTTGCCATCCACGAGCTCGCCACCAACGCCGCCAAATACGGCGCGCTGAGCGTGCCCGGTGGGCGGATCGATATCCGGTGGCAAGAGATGGACGGCAACACGATCCAGCTCGACTGGGCCGAAAGCGGCGGTCCGGAAGTGAAGCAGGAGCGCACGCGCGGGTTCGGCACCGACCTGATCGAGAAGATCGTGGCGCACGAGCTCGGCCGCCCTGTCGACCTTCGCTTCGATCCGGAAGGTGTGAAGTGCACCATGCTGGTGCCGCTGCGCCAGCCGACCGACTTTTCCCTGCGCGCACGCGACGCAGGCGAAGAAAAATCGCCCGCCTCCTGAGGGGAAGCGGGCGGCTTGTATCTCAACCGATCTGTACGGTTCGCCTGATCAGTTCAGCGGGCGGCTGCTGTTGAAGAACAGGGCCTGGCTTATCGCCGTGCGGACCGATGCCTCCTGGAAAGGCTTGGTGATGAGATAGGTCGGTTCCGGCCGGTCGCCGGTCAGCAAACGCTCCGGATAGGCTGTAATGAAGATCACCGGCACGCTGCCGATTTCGAGAATGTCGTCCACCGCATCGAGGCCCGAACTGCCGTCGGCAAGCTGGATGTCGGCGAGGACGAGGCCGGGGCGCGTCTCGGCGACCACCTGCTGTGCCTGCGTGCGGGTCGCGGCGGTGCCGCAAATTTCGTGTCCAAGCGAGCGCACCAGGTCTTCCAGCTGCATCGAAATGAGCGGCTCGTCCTCGATGATGAGGACGCTGGTCGTGCTCTCGCGGTCGATTTCCGACACGGCTTCGGATACCAGGCTGGCGACGTCGTCGGCCGACATGCCCATGATCTTGCCCGCATCTTCGTTGGAGAAATCTTCCAGCGTGGTGAGGAGGAGAGCCTGCCGGTTGACCGGGGTGATCCGGCGCAGGCGATCCTGCGCACTGCCTTCGTGATCGTCGCTACCGCTGTCGGCGGCGACTTCCATGTGCGCGCTGCTCCACAGCTTGTCGAACGCGCGATATAGCGGCACGCGGCCGCCTTCGGCCAGTTCCTGCTTCAGTTGTTCGTCGGCGAGCGCTGCTTCCAGCGTCTGGCGGACAAAGGCATCCCCGGTCCCTTGCGACCCCGTGAGCGCGCGGGCGTAGCGCCGCAAATATGGAAGATTCGCGGCAACCTGATCGGCCAATGACATGTAATTGAAATCCCTTCCGTCTGTGTATACGCCAGTCGAACGCCGACCTTCGCGCATGGTTCCCGAACGGGAACCCGTGCGCCGGGCGGTAAGTTGTTTAAGCCGGATCGCTCGACATACTCAAGGAATGTCGGCGGTTTTCCGGCGTGTTTGGGGGGCAGCCGAAATGGAAACCACCACCGATCTCATCGATTGCCGCGATTGTCCGCTGGCGTGCCGGCCGGGCCTCACGCCGATCGAGCCCGACCGCTTGGCGCTGGTCGAGGATTTCAAGCGCGGCGAAATGGTGCTGGAAGCAGGCAACACGCTGATCCGCCAGGGCCAGCCGCACGACAAGCTGTATACCGTGCTCGAAGGCGTGCTTATCCGCTACCGCGAACTGCCGGGCGACGACGGCCGCCAGATCGTCAATTTCATGTTCCCCGGCGACCTGCTCGGCTTGCAGGCCGTGCGCGGCGATGCGCCCTCGCACGGGGTCGATACCGTCACCGCAGCACGCCTGTGCGTATTCCCGCAGGATCGCTTCAACGATCTCATCGCCAAGGAACCCGCCTTCGGGTTCGACATGGTGTGGCTCGCCGCCAAGGAGGAGCGAGCGCTGGAAAGCCACCTCGTCACGCTCGGCAAGCGCCGGGCTGCCGAGCGCATAGCCTATCTGGCGCTGTTCCTCGTCGAGCGGGCGTATGAAAGCGGCTATGCCGACAGCAAGACACGGCTGCGCCTGCCGCTGACCCAGGCGCAGATCGGCGACATGCTGGGCCTTTCGCTGGTCCACGCGAACCGCTCGATCCAGCAGCTGCGCGAAAGCGGGCTGGTGGACTGGAAGCGCGGGGAGATCGTCATCCACGATCTGGCTGCCACGGTGGAGTTCGCCGAATACCAGTCGCCCCATATTTCACCGCGCCCATACCTCTGAATTCCAAGGGATTTGTCGCCGCCGCAAATAATTTTGAAAAAAGTTTGGAGGGCGGGAACCGCTTTTCTTGCCGCGCATTTCCCTATTGTCACCGCCGAGACCCCCCTCCCGTCCAAGCGGCTGGTGATACGATCCCGAAAGGCCTCCGTTCAAAAGAGCGGAGGCCTTTTTTCTTGTCCGCTGACCGTGAGAAGAGGGGGCGTTGCGGCCACGGACAATGGCAGCGTCGAGCACGCTGCGCAGGTCTGATCGGAAATGGCTGGATGCCCGCAGGCGAAGGATCAGGCGAGCGCGCCTTTGATCCGCGCGAGGAGCGACTTGTTTACCGGCAGGCGCAGCGCCTCGACGAGTTCGGCAGGATCGTAGGGCTTCTCGAGCACGGGGCCGAGCTCCGCGATTTCCGGCGGGATCGATTCCGGCAGGCCGGTCTGGAACACGATGCGCGGAGGCTTGGGGCCGATCACCTGCACCAATTCCGCCAGCGCCCAGCCATCGCTCCGGTCGGAAAGGTGGATGTCGAGCACGATCGCGTCGGGCTTCCTGGCCTCGATCGCGGCAAGGGAGGATTGAAGTTCGGGAAGGACGATGACTTCCTCCACGCCCGCATCCTCCAGCGTGGCTTCGATGGCGGCGCCAAGGATCGGATCGTCTTCCACCACGAGGACACGCTTCAGCCCGCTCAAGGCGGGCTGGTCGGCGGGTTTCGTTCTGCGCATCGGGAAAAGTCCAGTCCTGCGCCGCCGGATGGCAACGCCCACATTTCCGAACGAGGCCCCTTGACCTTTGTTCCCGCTCGGAAACGCTGTCGCTACAACGCCTTGCCGTAAATGCGGTATTCGCGATTGACGGTGCATTGGATCGCGTCGGCGATGGCGACCATCCCCTGGTTGTCTTCGAGGATCCAGCCGATCTCGCCGCGGGTCGCGCCGTAATTCGCGACCGATGCGTTGCGGATCGTGTCGATCATCATGAATGCGACTTGCGACGCGAGCCTGGTGTTGCGGTGTTTCCTCACCACGCCCATCAGCGGGACGCGGACCGTGCGCACCCTGGGCTTGCGGAGCCATTTCAGCAGGGTGAACCAGCCGAAGGGGAACAGCTTGCCTTTCGTCTTCGCCAACGGCTCGTTGAAATCCGGCAGCGTCATCATGAAGGCGATCGGCTCTCCGTCGAGCTCCGCGATCAGTATCAGGTCCTCGCGCACAAGCGGCTTCATCTTCTTGCCGGCATAGGCGATCTCGGTCTCGGTAAAGGGGACGAAGCCCCAGTTGCCGGACCAGGCATCGTTGAGGATGCCGATGATGATCTTCGCCTCATCCTCGTACCGGCTGCGGTCGACCTTGCGCAGGGTGATCCGATCGTTGCGATGGCCGGACTGGACGATGCGGCGGATCAGCGGCGGGAATTCCTGCGTGATGTCGAGCTCGTAAGTGAGCAGGCGCTTGGCGGTCGTGTAGCCGGCGCTTTCGATCCAGCCTTCGTAATGCTTGGGCTGGTGACCCATGAGCACCGTGGGCGGATGGTCGTGGCCAAGCACCAGCTGCCCAGGCTCCTCCCACACCGACAGGCTGATCGGGGCGAGGACCCTGGTCATCCCTTCAGCGCGTAGCCAGTCTTCGGCGCGCGCGATGAGCGCGTGGGCGACCGGCTCGCTTTCCGCTTCCAGCAGGCCCCAGTTGCCGGTGCCCGGGCCCATGCCCTGTTCGGGCGGCTGGGCCAGCGCCAGTTCGTCGATATGGGCGGAAATCCGGCCGACGACCCGGGCGCCCTGCCGCGCGAGGAAATACTGCACCCTCGCGTGTTCATGGAACGGGTTGCGGCCCGGCGTCAGCAGCTCGACCATGTCGCCGCGAAGCGGGGCGACCCAGTTGGGATCGTCGCGGTTCAGCCGATAACTGAGATCGATAAATGCATCGAGGTCGCGCTTGCCGCCGACCGGATCGATCACTACCTGCCCGTCGCCCACACAAACCCTCGCATTATCCGTTCAGCGCGGGTTAGCCCTGTTTCGGATAGGCGGGGAATGTCAAGCACGGGGCGCACGCGCCGCGCCCCGGGCGAATTGCGGCATTTAGCATTTGATGATAGAGGCGCCCCACGCAGATCCGCACAAATCCGCGAAAAACGTGCGGCGCGGCCGGCTTCGGAACGAGCGAGACATGAACGCACATCGGACATTTTCGGCGGACACGGCCTCACCGGTCGATGCAGGCACGCAGCTGCGCGATGCATCCGCGCGTCCGCGCAGCTGGCATGCCCAGATGCCGGACGACAAGGCGATGTTGCGCGCCGTACGCGACCTGACCAAGGACCTGGGCGAAGCCAAACCGCATGTGTTCTGGCCTGACATGCTGGCTTCGGCCGCTGTCGGCTACGCCGGGATGGCGGGCGCAATCGGCCTCCAGAACGATTGGGTGGCGCTGGCCTGCGCGGTCGTGTCAGTGCTCGCCTTCTACCGTGCGCTGCTGTTCATCCATGAATTGAGCCATATCCACCGCAACGCGCTGCCCGGGTTTCGGCTGGCGTGGAATGCCTTGGTCGGTGTGCCGATGCTGACGCCGTCCTTCATGTACGAAGGCGTGCACACGCTGCACCACAAGCGCACGCAATACGGCACGGTGGAGGACCCGGAATATTTGCCGCTGGCGCTGATGAAACCGTGGTCTTTGCCCGGCTTCGTCATCATCGCCGCCCTGCTTCCCGTCGGCCTGCTGATCCGTTTCGGCATCCTGAACCCGCTCAGCGCGATCATCCCGCCGCTGCGCCAGCTTGTCTGGCAGCGCGCCTCTGCGCTGGCCATCAATCCGGACTTCCGGCGCCGCCCGCCCGAAGGCGACATCAAGCGCCGCGTGTTCTGGCAGGAAATCGGCGGTACCGCGATGGCACTCGCCTATTTCGCCTCCGTGCCGCTGTTCGGCTGGAAGCCGCTGCTGACCGGTATCGCGATCATTTCCGCCGTCGCCGTGTTCAACCAGGTCCGCACTCTCGTCGCCCACCTGTGGGAAAACGATGGCGAGGCAATGACGGTGACCGCGCAATATCTCGACAGCGTCAATGTGCCGCCGCCATCGCCCTTCGCGGCGATCTGGGCGCCGGTCGGGCTGCGCTACCACGCGCTGCACCACCTGATGCCGTCGATGCCCTATCACGACCTCGGCGAATGCCATCGCCGGCTGAAGGCAGGGCTGGACAGAGATTCCAGCTATCATGGCGCCAACCACGCCGGCCTGCGTCCGCTGGTCGCCCGGCTCGCCCGCAGCACGATGGGCGGGGGCGGCTGACGGGTCCTACTCGGCCGGCATCGTGTCGGTCGCGCCGGACATGTTCTCGCCCGAATACTGCTCGTCGACCTGTTCGTCCGCGCCGCCGCTGATCGTGTCGTTGACGGGGGCAGGTTCGCCGTCGGGCGCATCGGCCACGGGCGCCGGTACCTCTTCCTCGAACTCGGTGTTTACGGGCTCGGTCTCGCCGCCGCATGCGGCTAGCGAGAGGAAAGCGGGGGCGAGGGCTGCAAGGGTAAGGCGCATGGCTTGATCTCCTGACTGGTCCGCATGCGAACGAGCGGCGAGCCACCCCTGTTCCGGACGATGGAAACGTAAAAGGCCCCGCGCATCGCTGCGCAAGGCCCGTTCCGTTCGCGTGGGCGACTTAGTTGGTGGTGACGGTTGCCGAGGGATCTTCGTCGACATTCGCATCGACCGAGGTCGAGCCGTCGGTCACTGAAACGTCCGCACCGTTCTCGTCGACCGAAACGGTGGTGCCGTCGGCACCGTCGGTGGCCATCGCGCCGTCGGCTGCCATGCCGTCGGTAGCGGTGGTGTCGGCCGGGGTGCTCATGGCTGCAGTATCGTCGGCCGTGGCATCGGTTTCGACGTCGTCGGTCGCCGTTTCGCCGCAAGCGGCAAGCAGCGCGATGGCGGGCAGGGCTGCAAGTACGATTTTCTTCATAAGGGAACTCCTCGTGGTCCGTGACATAAACTGGCCACGTTTGCCTTAGTTCCGCCTTATTTACGATTCACGCAAGAAATTTGATCATCGCCACGCGTTTTTCCGCCGGCAGGCCGTGGGCGATTTCCTGCGCGATTTCGGCTTCGAGCCGGGGATGCGTATCGAGGTTCTCGACTTCGACGAAGCCCAGCCTCGCATAGAACGGCGCGTTCCACGGAACGTGGCGAAAGGTGGTCAGTGTCACCGCGGAAAAACCCACATTGGCGGCATCGATCAGGCAGCCGCGAACAAGCGCCGCGCCGATGCCCTTCTTCTGGTGGTCCGGGTGAACGTCGAGCTCGACGATGGCCAGCTCGCGTCCTTCCGGCCGGCAGGTGACGAAACCGACGATGCGTCCGTCTGCCTCTGCGACGAGGCAGTGGCCGCGCGCGATATAGGCGCGCTGCGCATCGGCGGATATGGCGTGCGTCCCGGCGGTACCGATATCGTCGACATCGCGAAACAGCGCGCCGGCGGCCGCCTCGATATCCGGCAGCGCCTCCGCATCGGCCGCCCGCGCGAGGCGGATGTTCCAGCCGGTCACTCTTCGGTCCGGATGAGGACGGTCTCGCCCACCAGTGCGAACAGGACGAAGGGCGCCCACGCGGCCAGCAGCGGCGGATAGCCGCCGAAATTGCCGATCGCGAGCGCGGCGTTGTCGACCACGAAATAGGCGAAACCCAGGCTCATCCCGATCACGGCGCGCAGGAACAGCTGGCCGGAACGGGCGAGGCCAAACGCGGCAACCGCGCCCAGCAGCGGCATCAGTATCGCTGCCATCGGACCCGATATCTTGTGCCACCAGATCGCGCGCAATTCGTCGGTCCGCTTGCCGGCCGCCTCCAGCGCTTCGATGGAATCGGCCAGCTGGGCCAGCGTCTCCGCTTCCCCGTCGACATTCTCGATGCCCACCTCTTCAGGGCCGATATCGGTGCCGACGACCGGCGCATCGGCCGCGTCTTCCACCACCGTTTCGCTGGCGGAGGCGACGCGGAAGATCTGCGCATTCTCGAGCCGCCAGCCCGGCGCGGCATAGGTCGCGCGCTCTGCCCGGATCTCGCTCGTCAGCATGCCGTTGGGGTCGAGCTCGTACCAGGTCACGCCGCGCATCACCGTATCCTCGCCCCGCCCGCCGGCGATGCGTGCGTAGAGCACGGCGTTGTCGCTGCGCATGTAGATGTTGCGCTTCAGCCCGTCGTCGGTCGGTACCTCGCCGAAATCGACCGCTTTCCATGCCTCCAGCGTCGCGGCCGCGCGAGTCACCACCCGTTCGTTGAAGGCGAAGCTCAGCCCCGCGATTACCGTGGCGGTCAGGATCAGCGGCGCCAGCACCTGGTGTGCGGACAGGCCCGACGCCTTCATGGCGATGACCTCCGAATTCGCGTTCAGCCCCGCCAGCGTGATGATCGTGGCGAGCAGGACGGAATAGGGCAGGAACCGCGCGATCATCTGCGGGATGCGCAGCGAGAGATAGGTGAGGATTTCCGCCTGTCCGTTGCCCTCCACCGCCATGATCTTGCCGCTGTTGGAAAGCAGGTCGAGCGCCATCAGCACCGTGATCAGCATCACCAGCACCGCGGCGATGCGGACGATGAACATCTTGGCGAGATAGAGCGTCAGCGTACGCGAGGGGAAGAAATCAAGTCGCACCAAGCACCTCCTCGCGCGGGACATGCTGCTTCGGGCGGCGGCCCTTGAACACGCGGCCGATCGCCTTGCCGATCTTGCCGAAGGCCACTTCCAGCGCGCCGATGGGCTGGCCGCCCGGCACGTGCGCCACTTTCCAGTACATCCACACGATCAGCGCGGAGAACGCGGCGAAGGGCCCCCACAACGCCAGGAAAGGATCGACCCGCCCCTGCGCGCCCAGCGCCGCGCCGTATTCGTTCACCTTGTGATAGGCCACGACCATGACGATGGAGATGAAGATGCCGAGCGCGCTGGTCGATCGCTTGGGCGGGATCGCCAGCGCCACCGCCAGCAGCGGCAGCAGGAACATCATCACCACCTCGACCATGCGGAAGTTGAAGGCGGACTGGCTGCCGTCGCGCGTCGTTTCGGAAAAGCCCTGGTTCCAGCCGATTTCGAGCAGTTCGGGCAGTATATATTCCTTTTCCTTCCCGCCGCGGTCGCGGAACCGCTCGATGGCCGGCAGGTCGATCGGCAGGTCGTTGCGGCTGAAGGTGAGCACACGCGGGGTGATGCCCGGCTCGTCATGCACGATGATGCCGTCCGACAGTCGCAGGATGATCGTGTCGCGGCTCTCCGCGCTGGCGAGGAAGCGGCCCTCGCGCGCGCTGATCGACAAGACCTGTCCGTCCTCGTTGGCGAGCCGCGCGAAAATGCGGTTGAGCTGCCGGCCCTCGTCCTCGCTCTCCTCGATCCGCAAGGCGACGCGGTCTTCCAGCCGGGTGAATTCGCCCACCTTGATCGATGCGCCAAGCGCGCCCGAGCGCAGTTCGTATTGCAATTCCTCGTAATAATAGGCGGCGAGCGGCTGGAGATAGCCGACGATCATGAAGTTCAGCGCCACCATGAAAAGGGTGATGAGGTAGGGCACGCGCAGCAGCCGGCCATAGCTGAGGCCGACGGCGCGCATGACGTCGATCTCGCTCGACAGGGCCAGCTTGCGGAAGGCGAAGAGGATGCCGAGCATCAGGCCCAGCGGGATGGCGAGGCTGGCGTATTCGGGCAGCAGGTTCGCCAGCATCTTGAAGACGATGTCGATCGGCCCGCCTTCGCTGGCGACGAAATCGAACAGCGACAGCATCTTGTCCAGCATCAGCAGCGATGCCGCGATCACGAACACCGAGATCATCGGCACCATCACCAGCTTGAAGATGTAGCGGTCGAGAGCGGTGAGAAACTTCAAGACTATCCCGGATCAGCTGGCAGGCCGCGGCGTGCGGACTGGCGCTATAGCGCGGAGTTGGGGCCGGGTCATGCCCCGAGTTTCCGGCGAGAAGCCGTCAATGGGGCTACCAGAAGCGGCTGCCCGGTATGCCCTTGAACGGACCGGCTTCGTATTGCGAAATCCAGCCGCCGTAAAAGCCACCGGGCTGCGGCGTCACCTGTTCCCCGTCGACGAGGCAGCGCTCGAAAGGTTCGGGATAAAAAGCGAGGTAATCGCGGATTGCGGCGAAGGCCGGCGTCGGATCGGGATAGGACCACGCGGCGGCTTCGAACCGGTCGCCGCCGATCTCGACATCCCAGTAGCGCGCCTGGCCCTTCCATTCGCACAGGGAGCGGCGCGGATTCGGCGTCAGGTGCGCCATCGCCACGTCGCCGGGCGGGAGGTAATAGGTGGGCGGATGGCTGGTTTCGAGGGTGCGATAGGCCGCCTTCGTATCGGCCAGCACCTGCCCCTTGTGAGCGATTTCGATGCGGCGGCCGGTCGGTTCGCAAATCGCCGGGCGCGGATAGTCCCACACGCTTTCCTGCCCGTCAGCGACGGGATCGGGGCGGGGATGGCCGAACGCCAGGGCGCCTACGCCTTTTCCAGCGTACACTGCAGCGGGTGCTGGTTTTCCCGCGCGGCATCCATGACCTGATTCACCTTGGTCTCGGCGATCTCATAGGGAAAGACGCCGCACACGCCGACGCCGCTCTGGTGGACCTGCAGCATGACGCGCGTCGCCTGCTCGAGATCCATCTGGAAGAAGCGCTTCAGCACCATGACGACGAATTCCATCGGCGTGTAATCGTCGTTCAGCATCAGCACCTTGTACATGCTGGGCTTTTTGGGGCGGGTCTTGGTCTTGGTCGCGATGACGACCTGGCCGTCGCCGCCACCATCACCGTCCTTGCCGCCGTCTCCGGGTGCATTGTCGCCGTCGCCTGCGAGGAGCGGGGCGGGGGAGAAGCGGACAGAATGGGATCGGGTCATGGTCACGGGCGGAATATCGGGAAGGGCGGCCTTATGCGCAAGGGCCAATTGCGGGGGCCGGCGCAAGCCTACCCCGAGATGCTGATCATCAAAAACGAAGCGGGCCGGCTGCCAAATGACAACCGGCCCGCGGTGATGGCGGCCCCGGGGAGAGAGAGAGGTGGGGCCGCTATCGTGTCTGTTTTGCCGTATCGGCTCAGGCAGCCTTGCGGATTTTCTCGCCGGCGAGGCTGATGCGGTTCTGGATCGGAGCGAATGCTTCGTTGGCCAGCTTGATGTTCTCTTCGGTGCGCTTCGAACCGTACTTCACGACCGTGTCGAAGTTGCGACGGGCGATTTCGCCCTGCAGCTTGAACAGTTCGGTCGGGCTCTTGACGGCGGCGAAGAGACGCAGGTCTTCGGTGGTCTGCTGGAACACGCTCTTGGCGTCTTCCACGCTTTCACGGGCCATGGTCTGCATGCCGCTGGCGAGGATCTTGCCGGACTCAACGACGGCTTCGACGTTGCCCTTGGTGAATTCGCCCATTTCGCCGGCGAAGTCGCCAGCCTTGGCGTAAGCGGCCTTGGCGCGGTCCTGCATGTCGGCAGCGGTTGCCTTGAACTTCGACTCGGCCTTCTTGGCGGTGGTCTTGGTGGTAGCCATGATGGTGGTATCCTTCTTGGTGGCGCGCTTGGCCGCAGTCTTGGCGGGGGCACGCTTGGTGGTCTTCTTGGCGGCGGCCTTTTTGGCAGCCGGCTTCACGGTCTTGGTCTTGGACTTGGTCGGGGCCTTCTTCGCCGCCGGCTTCTTGGCAGCTTTCTTGGCCGGGGCGGTCTTCGCCGGGGCCTTGGTCGCACCCGGAACGTCTGCCTTGGCGGCGGGCGTCTCGGCAACCGGCTTGGCCTCTGCCTTGGAAGATTCCGCCTTTGCGGCTTCGGCCTTCTTGGCCTCGACCTTCTGCGCGGCAGCGGCTTCGGCGTAGGCGCGCTCTGCGGCCTGGTCGATCTTGCTCACTGTCTCACTCATGATAAACCTCAACTCTTGTTGCACTGCACAATATAGGCATGCTGCAAGTGCGTTGCAAGGGATTTTTTGTGCACTGCACAAAAACCCGTAAGAGATTGGTTTGGAAAGGTATTCCCGGGGTTTAGCGCGCTTTTACGTAGCGCCCCGGCGCATCTTCCAGCACCTGGTCTTTCCAGCCGCCGGGCGCGCGTTTTCCCTTCGCCTCGACCGTCTTCGTACCGTGCGACAGCAGCCACTGGTGCCAGTGCGGCCACCAGCTGCCGGGATGCTCCTGCGCCCCTTCGACGAATTCCGCGAGCGAGCCATACTCACCGTCATTCGTCCAGTACTGGTACTTGCCCGAGCCGGGCGGGTTGACGACCCCCGCGATGTGCCCGCTGCCCGCCAGCATGAAGGTGACGGGGCTGGCGAAGTGATCGGTAACGCGGAACACGCTTTCGGCAGGGGCGATATGGTCTTCCCGCCCAGCCTGGACGTAGCTCGGCGTGGTGACTCTTGCGAGGTCGATCTTTTCACCCAGTGCGCTGACCGCGCCCGGCTTCACCAGCAGGTTGTCGCGGTACAATTCGCGCAAATACTGCTGGTGCCACTTGGCCGGCAGGTTGGTCACGTCGCCGTTCCAGTGGAGGAGGTCGAACGCCGGATAGTCCTCCCCCATCAGGTAGTTGTTGACGACGTAGTTCCAGATGAGGTCGGTACCGCGCAGCATGTTGAAGGTGGCGGCCATCACTCGCCCGTCGACATAGCCGTCGGGCGCGGACTGCTTGAGCGCATCGAGCCCGGCATCGTCGATGAAGACCTTGAGCTCGCCCGCTTTTTCGAAATCGACCTGCGCGGTGAAGAAGGTGGCGCTCTTCACCTTCTCAGCCTCGCCCTTCGCCTCCAGCACGCTGAGCGTCGCGGCAAGCGTGGTGCCCGCGACGCAATAGCCGATCGTGTGGACGTCCTTCACGCCAAGCCGTTCGCGGATGTGGTCGATCGCGTCGATCTGGGCGGCGATGTAATCGTCCCACGTCACCTCGGCGAGAGTCTCGTCGGCGGACTTCCAGCTGACCATGAAGGTCGAAATGCCCTGGCCGACCGCCCAGCGAACGAAGCTCTTCTTCTCGTTCAGGTCGAGGATGTAGAAGCGGTTGATCCACGGCGGGAAGATCACCAGCGGCGTCTCCAGCACCTTGTCCGTGGTCGGCGAATACTGGATCAGCTGGTAGAGCGGAGTTTCGTGCACGACCTTGCCGGGCGTGGTGGCGATGTTGCGGCCGACCTCGAATGCTTCGGGGTCCACATGGGTCAGCTGGCCCTTCTTGAGGTCCGCGATCAGGTGCTCCATCCCCTTCACCAGGTTCTGCCCGCCGGTCTGCATCGTGCGTTCGAGCACCAGCGGATTCGTCATCGGGAAATGGTCGGGGCTCAGCGCCTCCAGCACGGTGCGGGTCGAGAAGCGCAGCTTGTCGCGCTGCTCCGGCGTAAGGCCCTCGACCTCGTCCACCATCGCACCGATCCGTTCGGCCAGCATCAGGTAGGTCTGGTGGATCAGCGCGAACATCGGCTGCTGGCGCCACTTGGGATCGGCGAAGCGGCGGTCCTTGCGCGGCAGGTCCGGCTCCTCGTCCCCCGCCAGCGCCGCCATTCCGCCGGTGAACTGGCCGAGCACGTCCTGCCACAGCTTGACGCTTTCGTTGACCAGCTCCTGCTGGCGGCCCGGGTCGGCGATCGGCATCTGCTTCCACCAGTCGTCGAAGAACCGCTGGAAGCGCGCGGGATCGGCGAAAGGCTGCGCCGGATTTACCGCGGCCATGTTCATGGAACCCATGCCGAACGAACCGGGCGCCATCGCACGGTAATCGCCCCACATCGCCTGCAGCTGCTGGCCCAGTGCCGCCCAGTCCGGCTGCCCCGCGCCGGCACCCGGCACCGGGAATTCCATTGCAGCGGGCATCGCCGGCATCTGCCCGCCCGCCATCGCGGCAAAGAAACCCTGCGTCGCTTCCGCCTGTCGCTGCATCAGCTCGCCCATCTGGCGGGCAGCGGTGTCGAAAGCGGCGGTGGGGTCGGAGTCGTAGTCAGCCATGCCTGTTCAATAGCCCAAGGGCGGTGAAAGTTTCGAGTCCCGGTGCGCGATCGCGATTGAATTGTGCAGCCGCTATCGGCATCACGCCCCGCATGAGCCGCGACTTCTACCGCATCAAGCGCCTGCCGCCCTATGTCATCGCCGAGGTGAACGGCATGCGCCATGCCGCCCGGCGGGCAGGGCGCGACATCATCGATCTCGGCATGGGTAATCCCGACCAGCCGCCGCCGCAGCACGTGATCGACAAGCTGGTGGAAGTGGCCGCGAAGCCCGATGCACACGGCTATTCCCAGTCGAAGGGCATCCCGGGACTTCGCCGGGCGCAGGCCAACTACTACCAGCGCCGCTTCGGCGTAGAGCTCGACCCCGAAAGCGAAGTGGTGGTCACCATGGGGTCCAAGGAAGGGCTCGCCAGCCTAGCCACCGCGATCACCGCGCCGGGCGACGTGGTGCTGGCGCCCAACCCCAGCTACCCGATCCATACCTACGGCTTCATCCTGGCAGGTGCCACGATCCGCGAAATCCCGACTACGCCGGGCGACGCCTATTTCAACATCCTCGACAAGGCGATGGCCCATAGCGTGCCGCGCCCGACGATACTGATCGTGAATTACCCGTCAAACCCCACGGCAGAGGTCGCCGACCTGGAATTCTACACCCGGGTGGTCGACTGGGCGCGGGAAAACGAAGTGATGGTCATCTCCGACCTCGCCTATTCGGAATTGTATTACGACGGCAAGCCGACGCCATCGATCCTGCAGGTTCCGGGCGCGAAGGATGTCGCGGTCGAGTTCACCAGCCTCAGCAAGACCTACCGCATGGCGGGCTGGCGGATCGGTTTCGCGGTCGGCAATGCGGAGATGATCGCCGCCCTGACGCGGGTGAAAAGCTATCTCGATTACGGGGCCTTCACCCCGATCCAGGCGGCGGCCTGCGCGGCGCTCAACGGGCCGCAGGATGTCGTCGAGGAGAACCGGCAGACGTTCCAGCGCCGGCGCGACCTCCTGGTCGAGAGCTTCACCCGGGCCGGCTGGCCGATCCCGGCCCCGGCTGCATCGATGTTCGCCTGGGCCCCGCTGCCCGAGAAGATGAGCAATCTCGGCAGCCTCGAATTTTCCAAGCAATTGCTGGAAAAGGCAGGCGTCGCCGTTGCGCCGGGCGTCGGTTACGGCGAGGCCGGCGAAGGTTTCGTGCGCATTGCCCTCGTCGAGAACGAGCAGCGCATCCGCCAGGCCGCGCGCAACATCAAGCGCTTCCTCGCCGACTAGACTTCGGAGCATCGCCATGACCGCCCTCGATTTCACCAGCGACGACCGCGTTTCCATCGACGTTGCCGACCACGTCGCGCACGTCCGGCTGACCCGTGCGGACAAGATGAACGCGCTCGACCCCGCCATGTTCGAACGCATCATCGCCGCCGGCACCGCGCTGCGCAGCGCGAAAGGCGTTCGCGCGGTCGTGCTTTCGGGAGAGGGGCGGGCCTTCTGTGCCGGGCTCGACACCGCCAGCTTCGGCGCGCAGGCCGACCCCGATGCGCCGCCCTTGCAGGAACGGACCTACGGCAACGCCAACAAGTACCAGGAAGTCGCGATGACCTGGCGCAAGTGCCCGGTCCCGGTGATCGCCGCGCTCCATGGCGTGTGTTTCGGCGGCGGGCTGCAGATCGCGAGCGGCGCGGACATCCGGATCGCCCATCCTGCCACGCGCATGGCGGTGATGGAGATGAAATGGGGGCTGGTGCCCGACATGGGCGGCTTCGCCCTGTGGCGCGGCAATGTGCGCGACGATGTCTTGCGCGAACTTACTTACACCGCGCGGGAATTCCTGGCCGAGGAAGGCAAGGCGCTGGGCTTCGTCACCGAGATGGCGGACGACCCGCTCGCCCGCGCGCAGGAACTTGCCACCGCTATGGCCGGCCGCAATCCGGACGCGATCCGTGCGGCCAAGCAGCTCGCCAACACCGTGCCCGACATGGGCGAGGACGCGATCCTGCTGGCAGAGGCCGAGGCGCAGGCCGGCGTCATCCGCACCCCGAACCAGATCGAGGCGGTGATGGCGGAACTGCAGAAGCGCGCGGCGAACTACGCCGACTAGCGATACTTCAGCCGAACACGGCGGCGATCTGCATCCCGTCCACGATCTGCGTGCCGTCCATGTTCCACAGGCGCAGGCGCTCGCTGGAAAAGCCGTGATCGGCCCACTGGCTGTTGGTTTCGGCCAGCCACCAGCCGTCCTGCGTCACAGGCTCCGGGTCGAGGATGTTGAACGACCAGTTGATCGAGCTGATCGGGCCCGGCCGCTCCATCGCCCGCATCGCGCCGGGCGGCAGCGTGTCGCCGACGAGGATCAGCTGAGAAACCGGGTCGAGCCCGTGGTCGCCTTTCAGCCGCAGCCAGCGCCGCACCACCGGCGGCCCCTTGCCGGAAAAATCCTGCCCCCGCCGCAGCTCGAAATGATTGCGAATGAAGACTGGCCCCTTGTCGGCCATCACGATCTCGGCATCGTCGGGATCGAAGGCGACGTTGTCCGCCCTGGCGGCAGGGTGGCGGGCGTTGGGATCGCGCGCGGCGCCGAACAGGAAGAAGGCAGTGAGCGCCACTTCGCCATCGCACAGGATTTCGCTGCGCAGCTGGGTCACGTTGCGCCCCCGCCGGACGATCTGCACGCGGGTCTCCACCGTTTCGCCCACGGGCGCGACGAAGCCGACCTGCGCTGCCCGCAAGGGCGGCAGGTCGGGGAATGCGCGGATCGCGGCGGTATAGGCAATCAGCGTCGATGCGCCGCCGTAGAACGTGCGCCCCTGCATCCAGGTCTGCGCGTCGGGCAGGGTCTGCGGGCCGGGTTTGCCGACCGGGTCGAGAAAGTCCGTCAAAGCCATGGCGCAAAGCTGTAGACACCTCGTGGCTATCTGCAACCTATGTTGGCGGGCGCTCCTCCTGCACAAACGCATTGAACTGCGCCGGTGGCTAAGCTAGGGGGCCAGCCTTCGCGTGCCGGCCCGATGGCGGAGTGGTTACGCAGAGGACTGCAAATCCTTGCACGCCGGTTCGATTCCGGCTCGGGCCTCCACACGCGAAGCACATAATGTTGCGGTCCCGCGCCTTGCGCACTAAGGGGCCACGCAGGCGCCGCTTTAGCTCAGGTGGTAGAGCACATCATTCGTAATGATGGGGTCAGAGGTTCGAGTCCTCTAAGCGGCACCACTTTTCCAGAGAAACACACGATTTCTCCGTTACCGACCCTTCACACCGTGGGTGGGCAGCGGCGGGTTTTGGCGCTATCCCCTTCCCTTTGGAGGGGTGGCCCCTTGCGGGTGCCCGGGGCAGACGGCTTGGATGGCATGATCGAAGACGACGGACGTATTTCGCCCAGCGAGCGCAAGCCGCGTTTTGCGGACTGGCTGATGGAGCCGCTGCGCGCCAATGCGGGAACGTATCGCCGCGTTGCGCTGGCGGCGGTGTTCGTGAACCTGTTCGCGCTGGTCACCAGCATTTTCACGATGGTCGTCTATGACCGGGTGATCCCCAACAACGCCACGGAATCGCTGATCGCGCTCAGCATCGGGCTCGGCATCGTGGTCGTGTTCGATTTCGTGCTGAAGATGCTGCGGTCCTACCTCACCGACCATGCCGGCGCACGGATCGACCTCGACGTGGGGCGCAAGGTGTTCCAGCAGCTGCTCGCGATCCGGCTGGACCGGCGGCAGGGCAGCACCGGTGCGCTCGCCGGCCTGATGCGCGAGCTGGAGGCGCTGCGCGATTTCTTCGCCAGCGCCACGGTGCTGGCGATGGTCGACGTGCCGTTCATCCTCCTCATCCTGGTGGTGGTGGCGCTGATCGGCGGGCCGGTGGTCTTCGTGCCGATGGTGCTGATCCCGCTGGTGCTGCTCGCAGGCTGGCTCACCAATCCCGCGCTCGACCGGCTGAGCGCCCGCGCGCTGGGGCAGGGGCTGCACAAGCAGAGCGTGCTGGTCGAAACCATCGGCGGGCTGGAGACGGTGAAGGCCGCCGCCGCCGGGCCGATGCTCGCCGCGCGGTGGGACGATGCGGTGGTCGAGCACGCGCAGACGTCGCTCGCCCAGAGATTGACCGCCAATATCGCGCTGACCTTCGCGCAGAGCGCGCAGATGATCGGTTATGCCGGCGTCATCATCGTCGGCGTCGGCCAGATCGCCGCGCAGGAGATGTCGCTCGGCGCGCTGATCGCCTGTTCGATCCTGTCGGGCCGCGCGGTCGCCCCGCTCACCCAGATCGCCTCGATCCTCTCGCGCCTCAACTCGACGCGCTCCGCCTATCGCCAGATCGATTCGCTGATGCAGACGGAGCGGGAGACGGGCGCCGGCAGCGCGCTCAAGCTTTCCGGGCTTAAAGGCGAGATCGAATTCGCCGATGTCACCTTCGCCTATCCCGGCACCAAGACCAAGGCGCTCGACAACGTGTCCTTCCGCATCGCGCCGGGGGAACGGGTGGCGCTGGTCGGGCGCGTGGGATCGGGGAAGAGCACGATCGCGCGGCTCATCATGGGCCTGTTCCCGCCGCTGGAAGGCAACGTGCTGGTCGATAACGTCGACCTGCGCCAGCTGAGCAAGGACGACATCCGCGCCCGCATCGGCGCCGCGCTGCAGGAAAGCGTGCTGTTTTCGGGCACGGTGCGCGACAATATCACGCTCGGCCGGGCCGACATTTCGGACGAGGAAATGCTGCGCGCGGCCACGCTTTCGAAAACCCACGATTTCATGAAGCGCATCCCGGACGGATACGACCGCAAGCTGATGGACCGGGGCGAAGGCCTGTCCGGCGGGCAGCGCCAGTCGATCGCGCTTGCGCGCGCGCTGGCCGGGAGCCCGCAAGTGCTGCTGTTCGACGAGCCTTCCAGCCAAATGGACAACGAGACGGAAAACGCCGTGCTGGAGGCGCTGGAAAGCGAAGTGCAGGGCAAGACGCTGGTCGTCATCACCCACCGCACGCCGTTCCTGCGGCTGGTCGACCGGGTCATCGTGATGGACGGCGGCCGGGTGATCGCGGACGGCAAGCGTGACGAGGTGCTGCCGAACTTCGGCAAGGCCGCGCGCCAGCCCCTGTCGAAACTGCCGAAGGAGGCGCTGGTGACGACCGGCGGCAAGAAATGAGCGCGATGGAAGACGATGCCGTGAGCACGGACGTGGTGCAGGATGACGAACGGGTCGCCACCCTCGCGCCGTCCAAGGCGGCCAGCTGGATCCTCTATGCCATCGTCGCGATCGTCGTGATCTTTATCGCATGGGCCGCGCTGGCGACGCTGGACGTGGTGGTGCGCGGGCAGGGCCGGGTCGTGCCGTCCTCGCAATTGCAGGTCGTCTCCAACCTCGAAGGCGGGGTGATCGAGGAAGTCTTCGTGAAGGCCGGCGACACGGTGACGGCGGAGCAGCCGCTGATGGCGCTCGACCAGACCCAGCGCGGCGGCGACCTGGCGATCAGCCGCTCCGACAGCGCCGCCCTGGCAGCCCGGATCGCGCGCTTGCAGGGCGAGGCTGCTGGCCGTGCGCCGAACTTTCCCACGGGCGGCGGCGCGGCGATGCAGCAGCAGATCGAGATCGAGCGCGCGCTCTACCAGTCGCGGCAGGCCAATTTGTCGAGCCTGGTCGCGGCGGGCGAGGCGCGCATCCGGCAGGCCGAGCGTGCCGTTGAGGAAGCCCGCGCCCAGCTCGACGCCCGCCAGAGCGCCGCGCGCGCCGCGCAGGAGGAGCTGGCGCTGATCCGCCCCCTTGTCGAGGACGGGATCGAGCCGCGCATCGAGCTGGTGCAGGCGGAAAGCCGCGCCAATTCCACCCGCGCCGAAGTGGCCGCGGCGCAGGCGAATATCACCCGCGCCCAGGCGAGCGTGGCGGAAGCGCGTTCCTCGCTGGCGCAGCAGCGGCAGGACTGGCGCTCTGCCGCCGCGAACGAATTGTCCTCCGCCAATCGCGAATTCGCCGCAGTACGTGGCTCGCAGCCGGCGCTGGCCGAGCGGCTCGACCGGTCGGTGCTCCGCTCGCCGATGAGCGGGCGCGTCAACCGCGTGCTCAAGAACACGGTCGGCGGATCGGTCGTGCCGGGCGAACCGCTGATCGAGATCGTCCCGAGCGAGGATGCGCTGCTGGTCACCGCGCGCATCCGGCCGAGCGACATCGGCTGGGTGGCCATCGGGCAGAAGGCCAAGGTCAACATCACTGCTTACGACCCCACTGTCTACGGCGGGCTGGACGGCGAAGTCGTTACCATCAGCCCCGATGCGCAGACCGACGAGCGCACGGGCGAGCCCTATTACGAAGTGCAGGTGGCGACCGCGGCGGACGCGGTGGTGACCGACAGCGGCGATCGCCTGCCGATCGGGCCGGGGATGACCGCAGAGGTCAGCCTGATTTCGGAGAAGCGCTCGGTCCTCGACTATATCCTGCGCCCGATCACCCGCCTGCAGCAGCGGGCCTTCCGCGAGTAGGCAGCAGGCCACAGCGCCAAAGGAAAAGGGCCGCCCCGGGAATACCGGAGCGGCCCTTTCGTTGTCGGTGAGCCTTGCGGCGATCAGCCGTAGTAGATGTCGGTGGCCTGCACTTCGGCGCCGTTGCTGAAGGTCAGCGTCAGGTCGGCCTGGCCGTCACCGTCGAAGTCCACGGTCAGGAAGCCTTCGCCGATCGTCACTGCCGTGTCGTCGATGCCGAAGGCGGACAGGTCGATCAGGTCGCTGCCCGATTCGAAGTCCGTGATCGTGTCGTTGCCGCCGTCGAGGAAGATGAACACGTCGTCCCCACCATTGCCGGTAAGCACATTGTCGAGCTCGTTGGCGATGATGAGGTCGCGGTAATCGGTGCCGATGGCATTCTCGATTTCCGTTTCATAGGCGATCGCGATGTTGAGGTATTGCGTTGCGAACACGCCTGCGTGGCCCCAGTCGGCTGCGATGCTGTTGGCGTTGGCGTCCATGAATTGCGCCATCGTATTGTCGAGAAAGGCCTGCGAAGGCACGTTGCCCGAATTGCTGGTGTAGTCGTCGAAGAACGCGCCTTCGTATGCGACGTCGATAGCTTCATCGATCGGGTCGAGACCTTCGATCACGTCGGCGACCGTCACGTTGCCTTGGCCGGCGGACGAGAACTCGCCGTCGTTGAGGTTGATGACGACCGACGCTTCGAAGCCGGAGAAGTCCAGCGTGTCCACGCCGCCGGCATCGTAGATGGCCAGGAACGGCTGGTCGTTGACGGCAAAATCGAACACTTCACGGTCGGCATTCGAGTTGAAGCCGTAGGTGGTGTCTTCGGTGCGGGTGGTAAGGTCCGCGCCGTATTTCGCCTGCACCGTCAGGATATCGTGCAGCATCGGCGTCTGCGGGTTTGCCCAGCGGCCGAGGAAGCTGACCGTCAGAGTGTTCCAGTTCACCACGCGCGCGCCGGTTTGGCTCTCGTCCCAGTAGGACATGATCGAATACTGCTCGCTATCCTGCGCGTATTCGGCCTGGTCGGTGTATGTGGTTGCACCAGCGCCATTGTAGTCGCCGGGGTGGCTGAGGCCGAGCGAGTGGCCGAGCTCGTGCACGATGGTCGTGTGCCCATACCCGCCGATCGACAGGTCGCCGTTGGTGAAGTTGCCGCGATGGAGCAGCTGGCCGCTTTCGTCGTAATACGAACGCGGGTCGGCGATGAAGACGTCGCCGAGGTACTTGTAGCCGCCCTTCTCGTTCGGGAAATAGGCGTAAGCCTGCGCCGGATCCCACGAGTTGGCGAACTGGATGTCCGCGCCGCGGCCTTCGATTTCGCGGAAGGACGGCGCGATCAGGTCGTCCCACAGGCCCACGGCGAGGCGGGCTGCTTCTTCCTGGTCTTCCGTGAAGGCGGCAAGACCGAAGCCGGCCGAAAAGCCGTAGTTCGGATTGTTGTAGATCGAGATCAGCCCGTCGCCTTCGTCGAGGAAGGTGTAGGTGATCGTGTTGTTGGCGGTGATCTTCTGCGCGCGGCCGGTGTCGATCTGGTCGATCACCTGGTCGAGGTCGAAGATCGGCTTGTTGCGATAGGTCGCTTCGCCGTCCGCGAAATTGTCGAGATTGAAGTCTTCGACATCCACATCACCTTCGTGGTTCTGCGGCGTGAGCACGCTCTTGTTGCCGAACTTCCAGTCCAAAACACCCATGTTGAAATTCTCCCAAGGATCCGAAGCAACCACCGGTCCCCAGACGCAAAGAGGTGCGACCCAATCGACTGCGGTGTTGCGGATGGGGGGAGCCTATCCATCTGTGCTATTGACGCAAGGGGTCATGGTAAAAAACCTGCAAATGTCCCGCGACAAAACAGATATTTATAACAATGGCGCATCGCCGGCCGGCCGGATGCGTGCCGATCGCCCGTTCAGCGCCCGATCGGCGGGGCGAGCTGGAGCGATTCGAGCAGCAGGTCGAGCAGCGCCAGCGCCTCGTACTGGGCGAACAGCCGGGCGTATTCGGCCTGCGCCTGCCGGTCGCGCGCTTCCTGCATCCTCAGCCGAGCATCGAGCAGTTCGAGCAGGTTGCGCCGGCCGATCTCGAACTGGCGGCGATAGGATTCCGACAGATCCTGCGTGATGACCGTCTGCTCGCCATAGGTGCTGGCGAAGCGGCCCTGCGCATCGGCCGTGCTGAGCGCGGCGCGCAGCTCGGACTGTGCGGCGCGGGCAGTCTCGGCGAGGCGGAAGCGCTGCTCGTTCGCCCGGGCGCTTGCCTCGCGCACGCGCGCTTCGGTGATGCCGCCGTCGAACACGTTCCAGCGCACCGATACCCGGGCGCGCAAGTCGTCGGTCTGCCCGCCGAAGCCGTCGATGTCGTCGCCAGTCTGGGCCGCCAGGTCGACGCCGATTTCGGGGTAGCGTTCGCCGCGGATGGACTGAAGCTGTGCCTCGGCAGCGGTGACTTCCAGCTGCGCGGCGAGGATGGCGGGGTTGCGCTCCAGCAGGGTAGCGATCGCCATGTCGAGCCCTTCCGGCAGCTGGCCGGACAGATCGGGCGGCGGCAGCGGCCGGGCGATGTCGAGCCCAGTCAGTTCCAGCAGCTGGATGCGCGCAATGTCGCGCGCGCGGCCTGCCTCGATTTCGCGCACCAGTGCGGCCTGCAGGCGGTCTTCCGCCAGCCGCCGTTCCGGCCGGCCGACGGTGCCGGCATCGATGCCGCGCTGAAGGTCGCCCACCAGCACGCGGTGGAACACCACGCTTTCCTGCGCGGACAGGGCCAGCCGGTCCTGCAGCACGAGGTCGAGATAGCGCCGCGCCACTTCCAGTGCGACCGCATCGGCGCGCTGCACGACCTGTACCGCCGCCGCATCGGCGCGGGCGGCCTGCCGCGCGAGCTCGCCCCGGCGGCGGCCGAAGTCGAAGATCGTGTAATTGATGCCCGCCCGCGCATCGGTGGGATACAGCAGGTCGTCCGCAATCCCGAGATTGGTGCGCGTGTTGTTTCGTAGCTGCCGCACGCCCGTGCCGGCTTCCAGGTCGACTTGCGGGTAAAAGGCACCGCGCGCCTGGTCTTCCTGCGCGGAAACCGCTTCCTCGTTATACTGCGCCTGGATGATCTGCGGGTTCGTTTCGAGCGCGGCGGCGACGGCGCCCTGCAGCGTCACGGTGCCGTTGTCGCGCACCACCTGCGCCTGTGCCGGCAGGGCCAAGCCGGCAGCAAGCCAGGCAAACGCCAGCGCCTTACCGATATGCCATGCCTTGGAACTGCCCACGCCCGTACTCCCGCGATCCGCCGGTTGGAGTATGGAAAGGCGGGAAGGGGGTCAACCGCGCGGTTGCGCTGCGGGCCCTATGGCAACGGGCTCTCGCTGCCGCCGAGTGCCTGCCATAGCAGCACGCGGGCGCGGCTCGCGCGGCCCTCCGCCGCATCGGCGCGTTCGTTTGCGGCGATGGCGGTGCGCCGCGCGTCGAGTACGGTGAGGAAATCGGCGAGGCCGGCGCGGTAGCGGGTGTCGGCAAGGTCCGCCTGCCGCGCGCCCAGCGCCGCTTCCGTGCGGGCCGAGGCTGCCTCCCGGTCGGTTGCGGCGACGAGCGCATAGCCGCTCTCCGCATCGCCCAGCGCCTGGTAGACCGCGCCGCGATAGCGCTGGAAGGCCGCGCGCTTGTCGGCCGCCGCGCCGTCGATCTCCGCCCCGATACGTCCGAAGTCGAGCAGGGGCGCGGCCACGCTTGCACCCAGCGAGCCGACGATGGCGTCGGTATCGAACAAGCCGCCGATCCCGAAGGCGAGCAGGCCGACCACGGCGGACAGGTCGAAGCTGGGGAAGCGGCTGGCAGCGGTCGCGGCAAGCGCCTGGTCGCTGGCGGCAAGCCGGGCGAAGGCGGCGCGCACGTCGGGCCGGGCGGATAGCAGGTCGCTCGGCAAAGTTGCCGGGGGCGGCGGCGCGCCGGTGCCTGGCGCAGTCTCGGCGAACAGCGCCTCGATAGTCCCTGCATCCAGCGTGGAGAGGGTGACGAGCCGCCCGAGCAGCCGGGCCTTCTCGCCTGCCAGCGCGTCGATCCGGCTCTGCACATTCGCCATCGTGCCTTCGGCGCGGATACGGTCGAAACCGGGGGAGAGTCCGGCTTCCTCGCGCACCCCGGCGAGCCGCGCGAATTCGGTCGCGGTGCCGAGGTCGCGGCGCAGGCTTGCCTCGCGGGCGGAGAGCGTGCGCCAGTCGATCGTGGCGGCGGCAAGTTCCGCGATCAGGGCGACGCGCACCGCATCGCGGTCGGCCGCGCTGGCCTCGGCAAGGGCAAGGCTGGCGCGTTCGCTGGAGCGCAGGCGGCCGAAGACGTCGGGGTCCCAGCTCGCGGTGACATTCGCGCCGTATTGCACGCGGGTGATGTCGAATTCCACGCCGGGGGGCAGGTTCGCGCCGAACTGGTCGGGATTGGTGCGCGATCCGGTGACCGAGCCGCCGATGCCGACTGCGGGTAGGCGGTTGGCGCCCGCGCGGTCCGCGGCGGCGCGCGCGGCATCTATCCGGGCGACCGCTTCGAGCAGGGTGGGGGAGCCCGCCAGCGCGACTTCCGCCATGCGGACGAAGGCGGCATCGCCCTGCGGTAGAAGGTCGGCGAGCGAAGTCTCCACCGCGCCCGATGGCCGGTAGAGATAGGTCTCCGGCAGGACCGGCGCGGGCGTCGCGATTTCGGGCGCCGGGCCGGCGACGCAGCCGCCCAGCGCGCTCGCGACCAGCGCGACTGCGGCAGCGCGGCGCTTCGCCATCACTGGCATCACCGGGCCTCCACCGGTGCCGGGCGCACGTTCGCGCCGCCCTGCGCCGTCTCCCGCCCACGGGCAGGGATGAAGGCATCGACCTGCTGGCCGACGCGGAACATGTCGACCGGCGGCAGCTGGTAGAGCACCTGCAGCACGCGCACGTCCACGCGCTCGGCAGCCGAGTTGGTGAGTGACCGCTTGGGCACGATCAGCGGCTCCGCGCGCACGAATTGCGCGCGCACCTGCCGGTCCGCCGCGCCGCGCGGGCTGACGAAGGCGGGCGCGCCCATGTCGATCCGCACCGCCTCGTCCTCGTCGATATCGATGCGGACATAGAGCGGGCGGGTCTCGCCCATCTGGATGAACGGGGTCGCGTTGCCGCCCTGCGGGCCGCCTGCACTGACGAATTCGCCGGGGCGGATGTTGACCGCCAGGATCTCGCCCGAAATCGGTGCGCGCACGGTCAGGCGGCCCAGTTCGGTGCGGGCCGACTGCTGCAGCGCCTGCGCCGATTGCAGCCGGGCGCGTGCGGCGGAAAGGCGCGCTTCGGCGAGCTGGCGGCGTTCGCGCGCGGCGCTCGCTTCGCCTTCGGCGCGGATGACTTCGCTGCGGCTGACTGCGGCGGGGTCCGATACGCCGCGATAGAGCGCCAGTTGCTGCGCGGCGGTGGCTTCGGCGCTGCGTGCCTCGGCGATGGCGGCCTGCGCTTCGGTGATCGCGGCGCGCGCTTCGCCGATGGCGGCGCCGGTCTCCGCGATGCGCGCGCGGATGGCACGGTCGTCCACGGTAAACAGCGGCTGGCCGCGTTGAACGTAATCGCCCGGCGTCACGCGGATGTCGGTGACGAGGCCCGATACCGCCGTGCCGATGTCGATGGTCTCGCTCGACGGCTCGACCACGCCCGCCCCGGCGACGCGCGGCGCATCGGCCAGTTCCCCGGTGGCGCGCGCCGGCTCTTCCTCGGCCGGGGCGAGCTCGCGGTCGGGCAGGCCGGTGGCGATGTAGATCGCCGCCAGGATCAGGCCGAGCACCGCGATCGCGGGCAGGATCTGGCGCGAGAAGTTGAGATTGCGCAGGTTCATCCGTTCTGTCCTTCGTCGGGCATTTCGGTGCCGTCATGGGTGATCCGCCCGTCCTCCAGCACGAGGATGCGGTCGGCGAGATCGAAGATGCGGTTGTCGTGGGTGACGATGATGACGCTGCGGTCCTCCGCCACGCCCACTTCGCGCAGCAGGTCCATCACCTTGCGCCCCGATTTCGCATCGAGCGCGGCGGTCGGTTCGTCGCAGACCACCAGCCGCGGTTCGTGGACCAGCGCGCGGGCGATGGCGACGCGCTGCTGCTGGCCGCCCGAAAGCTGGCTGGGCAGCTTGTCCGCCTGGTCGAGGATGTTGAGCTTGTCCATCATTGCCCTGGCCCGCTCGCGCGCCTCGGTGCGGTCCATGCCCTGCGCGATCAGCGGCACGGCCGCGTTGCTGGCGGCGTCGATGGCGGGGATGAGGTTGTACTGCTGGAAGATGAAGCCGATGTTCTGCAGGCGGAATTCCACCAGCTCGCGGTCCGACAGGTTGTAGATGTCGGTGCCGAACACCTCCACCTCTCCTTCGGTCGGCCACAGGATGCCGCACATGATCGAGATCAGCGTGGTCTTGCCCGAACCGCTTTCGCCGACGAGATAGGTGAGCTCTCCCGCCTTCACTTCCAGGTCGATGCCGTGGAGGACGCGGATCGTCTGCTGGCCGCTTTCGAAATCGCGCGCGATGTCGCGCACCGCGATGGCGGTCTGCGCGCTCACCGGAACACCGCCGCAGGTTCGGTCTTCAGCACGTTGCGCAAGGCCAGCCAGCCGGTGAGCGCGATGATCAGCGTCACCGCCATCAGGCTGAGCAGCGGAACCTGCCACGGGATATAGAACCCCTTGAAGGTGGGGTTCGACGAAAAGGCCTGGATGAAGCCCACCGTGCCCAGCACGCCGAGGCCGTATCCGATCAGCCCGACCATCCCCGCCTGCACTGCGACCATGCGGCGCAGCTTGCCGTTGTGCACGCCGATGGCCTTGAGCGCGCCGAACTGCTTGATGTTGTCGCGAATGAACAGGCTGAAAGTCAGGCCGACGATGGCGACGCCGACCACGAAGCCCAGCACCACGGTGATCCCGAAATTGAGCGGGATGCCGGTGTTCTCGATAATGAAATTAATGCCGTCCTGCGCGAAATCCTCCCGCGTGCGGGCGCGCAGGCCGGTCTGGCCCTCGATCCGGGTGACGAGTTGCTCCGGGGTGACGCCCGCGGCGCTCTTGGCCAGTACGAAGCTCAGCCGGTTGCGAGTGCCGGGCACGTAGGTCAGCGCCCGGCTGTAGGTTGTATAGAGCGTGACTTGGCTGGTGAAGCTGGGGATGGAATCGGCGATCCCGCGCACCACGGCGCGCTGGTCGTTCAGTTCCAGCCGCTCCCCAATGGGGTCGTCCCCTTCGGCGAACATGCGGGTGGCGCCGACATCGTCGATGATGACGGTATCGGGCTGTTCCAGCACCGCGCGGCTGCCTTCCACCATGCCCTTCGGCAAGCCGATCAGCGTGGTGTCGTCCACCCCGATGACGCTGACGCCTTCGAGGTCGCCGTCCTTGGTCCGCACGGAGGCCCCGGCGCGCAGGTGCGGCACCGCCCATTCGACGCCGGGCACGCCGCGAACCCGGTCGAGCGCGGTGGCGGGCATGGGGAAATTCACGTCGGTCGTCCGGCTGACCGGGTCCATCACCCACACGTCCGCCGCGCCGACGTTGTAGACGCCGCTCGCGCCGCGTTCGAGCAAATTGACGAAAATCGTCAGCTGCTGGGTGATGAGGAGGGTGGAAAAAGCGATGCCGAAGACGAGGCCGAAGAACTTCTGCCGGTCGCCGGTCAGCATCCGTATCGCGATCCAGTTCATGCCCTCGCGCTTTCGCCCAGCTTGCCAGATGCGACCCTGACGCCTATTAGTGAACGGTCTCGTTTAATTGAACGGTGCCGTTCACGATGTCAATCGACAATTCCGGCCACGAATGTCTGGGTAAGGGGGCAGGTCTGCGCAAGGGGCGCCCCGTCGACACGGCGAAGCGCGACGCGATCCTGGATGCCGCCGTCGACCAGTTCTTCGACGTCGGCTTCGCGGCCAGCTCGATCGAGCGGATCGCGGAGATTGCGGGCGTGTCCAAGGTCACCGTCTACAACCAGTTCGGCGGCAAGGAGGCCCTGTTCAAGGCGGCAGTCGAGGCCGAGTGCGAAAAGATGCGCGGGCGGATGCTGCCCGAAATCGACGACGTGCCGCTGGCGCAGCGGCTGGCGATGATCGCGCACGGCATGCACGGCTTCCTGTTCCGCCCGAACATGCTGCGTTTCGAGCGACGGCTGGCGTCCGAAGCCGAGCGACATCCCGAACTCGGCCGCACCTTCCTCGAATCCGGACCGCGGCGGATGAAGGCGGCGCTTGCCGACGTCATGCGCCGGGCCGCCGCGCGCGGCGAGCTCGAGCTGGACGATCCGGAGCTTGCCGCCGAACAGTTCGCCGGGATGGTGAAAGGCATGGCCGACCTCGAATGGCGCTTCGCCGGCGAACATGACCCTGCGGTCAACCAGCGCCGCATCGATGCCGCGGTCGAGACGTTCCTGCGCGCCTATGCAGCCTGACTGCGCGCTGCGATACCGGCCAGCCTTGTCCGGCGCGCGGTGAAATGAGATAAGGCGCCCGGATAAAGCAACGGAGAGACCCATGGCCACCGCCCTCAAGCGCGACGATTTCCAGTGCAGCGATACCGAATGGCAGGCGCGCGTGAAGCTGGCCGCGTGCTATCGCATCTTCGACATGATGGGCTGGTCGGAATCGATCTACAACCACATCAGCCTGAAGGTGCCGGGGGAGGAAGCCTTCCTGATCAACCCCTTCGGCCTGCTGTATGACGAGGTGTGCGCCAGCAACCTCGTCAAGATCGATAGCCAGGGCAACAATCTCGACGGGTCGCCCTATCCGGTGAACAAGGCGGGCTTCACCCAGCACGCCTATTTCCATGAAAAGCTCGATTGGGCGCACGCCATCTGCCACGTCCACACGACCGCCACGATGGCGGTGTGCAGCACCGAGGAAGGGCTGACCGCGACCAGCTTCTATGCTGCGGGCTTCAAGGACCAGATCGGCTACCACGACTTCGAAGGCGTGACCGTGCGCGAGGAGGAGGGCGAGCGACTGGTCGAGAACCTGAAGCATCACCGCGTGCTGATGCTGCGCAACCACGGCCCGGTGGTGCTGGGCCGGACGATCGAGGAAATGTTCGTCACCATGTGGAGCCTGCAGCGCGCCTGCGAGATTCAGATCGCGACCAAGGCCGCGGGCACCCCGCTCACCATCCCGCAAGACGTGGTCGACGTGCACCAGCGCGACCTGTCAGTGATGCAGCAGCAGGGCGGCGGCGGGATGTTCGATTTCGGCGCTTGGATGCGCCGGGCCGAACGGATCGACCCCAGCTTCAAGGAATAGGCGCGCACCCATCGTGGCCATCGGCTTCACGCTCAACGACCGGCCGGTGGGCATTGCGCTCGACCCGGAAACCCCGCTCGTCACCGCAATCCGCGAGGCGGCGAACCTCACCGGCACGAAGAACGGCTGCGGCACCGGCGAATGCGGGGCCTGCATGGTCCTGGTCGACGGGGAGGCGCTGCGCAGCTGCCTGATCGCGCTGGGCGAGGTCGAGGGCCGCTATATCACCACGATCGAAGGCCTGTCGGCGGACCGCAGCCACCCGGTGCAGCAGGCGCTGGTTGCCGAACAGGCAATCCAGTGCGGCTTCTGCACGCCGGGTATCGCGATTGCCGCTGCTGCATTGCTCCGCAGCAATCCCGCGCCGAGCGAGGCGGAGATCGAAGCGGCGATCCCCAACCTGTGCCGCTGCGGGGTATATCCGCGGCTGACCCGCGCCATCCAGCGCGCCGGGCGCGTGGCCCGGCGCGAGGAGCTGATCAGCGCCGCGCCCGCGCCCGGGATCGATCCCGAAGACGCGGCCGAGGCGGTGCCGGCGATGGGCCTGCCGGACGGCGAATAGGCGTCAGAACTTCACGCGGGCGGTGATGCTGGCGTTCAGCGGAGCGCCCGGCGCGATGTTGTTGTTGCCATGGGCGCTGGGGTAGTAATCCGTGTCGAACAGGTTCTCGACATTCAGCTGCAGGTCGAGCGTTTCGGACACGTCCCAGAACAACGCCGCATCCACGCGGGTGTAGGCGGGCAGGACCACATTGTTGGCGAAGCTGGCGAACTGGTCCGACTGGTGGATCACGCCCGCACCGATGCCGACGACCGGCGTCACGTCGTAACGCGCCCAGGCGGCGACCTGGTGACGCGGCAGCTGCTGCAGCCGCGTGCCTTCATCCGCAAAGTCGCTGTCCGACGTGATTTCGCCGTCGAGATAGGTGTAGGCGAGGTTCGCCTGCAGCCCCGGGGCCAGCTTGCCCGCGATGCTCGCTTCGAAGCCTTCGACCTGCGATTCGCCGGTCAGGACGACGAGGCCGGGGTTCACCGGATCGACCGCCGTGGTGTTGGACCGGGTGAGGCGAAACACGGCGGCTGTCAGGAACAGGTCGGGCCGCGGCGCCCATTTCGCGCCGAGCTCGACGTTTTCGAACAATTCGGGCTCCAGCGCCTGCTGCTGCTGGCTCAGCGTCACGAATTGGTCGCCCGACTGCGGCAGGAAGCTCTCGGTGTAGCTGGCGTAAAGCGACACGGTCTCCACCGGTTTGACGATAACGCCGACGCGCGGGCTCCAGCGGCTGTCGAGGCGGGTCGTGGTGCCGGTGACCGCGCCGCTTGCATCCTGGACGTCGGCCTCGAGGTCGAATTCGTCGTAGCGGACGCCCAGGACGAGGTCGATCGTATCGCCCAGCGCGATCTGGTCCTGCGCATAGAAAGAGGTGACGAGCAGGTCGCTGCTGCGACGGCGCTGGAATTCGGTCGAGAAGGCGGGGACGGAAATCGTCTGCGCAAGGTCGACCGTTTCCGTCGTCAGCCCGCTGGCGAAGCGCACGCGGTCGCGGAAGCTCAGGGTGTCGCTGGCGACGACTTCGGTGCCGAGCAGGAACTTGTGGTGCAGCGGCCCCGTGTCGAAATCGCCGATGATGTTCGCCTGGCCGACGAAATTCTGGCGCTCTGTCCCATCGGCATAGCCGCCGAGGTCAACCGTCGTCTCCGTCGCCCCGGTGGGCACGATGTTGGAATAGAACTTGTCGTAATCGGCATACTGGAAGGCGATGTTGCCGCGCAGGCGGGGGGAGAACACGTGGTCCACCCGCACGCGGCCGATGTTCACCTGCACATCGCTGGTGTTGAATCCCGGCTGGCCGAAGAACACTTCGTCATAGCCTTGGATGGGACGGTTGCCGAGCGACGGGATGCCGCGGTCGGTCACGCGCTCGTCGTCGTCATAGGTGTAACTGGCCGTCAGCGTGGTCTGGGGGCCAACTTCGAACGACAGCGTCGGGCTGATGCCGAAGAAGCGGCCGTCGTATTCGTCGCGGTGGTTGGCAAACTCCTCGTACGTCGCATTGAGGCGGATGCCGGCCGTGTCGGAGAGGGGCTCGCTGACATCGGCCGCCACGGCGAAGGCGCCGAAGCTGTCCACCGTTCCGTCGAGCGCGATGAAAGTGTCGAGCGGGTCGGCCGTCTTGGTGACCCGGTTGATCACCCCGCCGCCGCCGCCGCGACCGAAGATCAGCGCATTGGCGCCCTTCAGCACCTCGACCCGGTCGATGTTGTAGAGCGGGCGGTAATATTGCGCATCGTCGCGCAGACCGTCGACGAAGAAGTCGGCGGTGGTTTCCTGGCCGCGGATGAACACCTCGTCGCGGTGGCCTTCGCCGCTTTCCAGGCTGACGCCGGGGGCATAGCGCAGCGCATCGCCGAGCGAGCGGACGCCCTGGTCGTCGAGCTGCTCCTCGGTCAGGACGTAGACCGCCTGCGGCACGTCGATCAGCGGGGTCTGCGTTTTCGTGGCGGTCGAGCCGTCCTCGCTCTCGTACCCCTTGCGCTCCCCGATCACGAGGATGTCCTCGGGCAGGTATTCCTGCACGCGCGGGCCGGACGAATCGGCCTCGTCGGCAAAAGCGGGGGCGGCGGGCAGCATGGCTGCGCCTGCAAGAACGGCGGCGCGCAGCGAAAAACGGGGATTGGTAGAAGTCACAAGAGGCTTTCTGTTCTTATTGCGAATGATTTGCAGGAGCAGCCTCTATTGCGAAGAATTCGCATTTGCAACCATAGTGATCGCCTTGCATGAAGATTTTCGCGCGCTAGGGCGTCGGGGCAACGCAACGGCCCCGCGCAAAGTCAGGGGCGCCGAGGAGACAGGCGATGAAAGCGACCATCTGGCACAACCCGAAATGCGGCACCTCCCGCAACACGCTCGCGATCTTGGAAGAGCGCGACGGCGTCGACGTGGAGGTCGTCCGCTATCTCGAGAATCCCCCCACGCGCGAGAAGCTCGCCCAGCTGTTCGCCGATGCGGGCATGACCCCGGCGCAGGGCCTGCGCCTGGGCGGCACCGATGCGCAGGAGCACGGGCTGCCCGATGCGGATGCCGACGCCGTGCTCGATGCGATGGTCGCCGATCCCATCCTGATCGAACGGCCGCTGGTGGAAACCGAAAAAGGCGTGCGCCTGTGCCGGCCGAAGGAAAAGGTCGAGGAAATCCTCTGACGCGCCCGGCCTGCCGCGCCCGATCTGGCGCATCGGGTTCAGCTAGCGCCGGTTTCCCCGGTCAGGTCGGCATCGGCCTGCAGGCCCCGCCAGCCTAGCACCGCCACCATCGCGCACAGGCTTGCGACGATGATGAAGGCGGCGTGGTCCGAATGGCCGTAGATCCACACGCCAAGTGCCGGGGCAACGACATAGGCCGCGCCGTTGATCGAGGCGACGATGCCGGACACCTGGCCCTGCTCGCTGCGCCGCACCGCCAGCGATGCCCCTGCGGTAAAGCCGGGGCGAAACAGGCCGAAGCCGAGCGAGGCGATGGCAAAGCCCAGCGCGATCGGGTGCAGGCTCTCCGCCCAGCCGAACATCAATATGCCGACGATGGCGAGCGCCATGCCCCACAAGGTCGCCGCCCGCGGGCCGAGCTTGAATGTCGGGATCAGGCCCCATTGCGCCAGCAGCGTCGCGATGGCGCCTGCCATCAACACCAGCCCGATCGGACCCGCGCCTTCGTCCGGCGTGGCGCGCAGGCCCAGCCGGTCGAGCACGAGGAAGCCCGCAATGCCAAGCACCATCGCCTGCGCGTGCCCGCCCAATAGGCCGGCCACCAGCCAGGGGCGCAGGCGGCGGTCGGTCCACTTGAGGTCGGGGATGTCCTCTGCCGCCTGCTGCTCGTCCTCGTCCTCCGCCCGGCCGGCACCGTTCGCGCTGGTGCC
Organism: Pseudoblastomonas aquimaris; assembly: GCF_035481675.1. Classification (NCBI taxonomy): domain Bacteria; kingdom Pseudomonadati; phylum Pseudomonadota; class Alphaproteobacteria; order Sphingomonadales; family Erythrobacteraceae; genus Pseudoblastomonas; species Pseudoblastomonas aquimaris. The sequence goes on from NZ_JAYJJW010000002.1 coordinate 314,004, forward strand.
GGTGCCATAGGGCGCAGGCACCACGCCGGAGCGAGTCTCGAAAGCGGGATCGTCGTTCGGTAGGCGCAGGCGCAGCGCCACCAGCGTCGCCAGACCGAACAGGGCGAAGATCAGGAAGGGCCCCGTCAGCCCCGCACCGGGAAAGATCAGCAGCGGGGCAAGCGCCGGGCCAATCACGGTGCCGAGCCCGAAGCTCGACGCGATCAGCGACAGCGCATTGGTGCGCTGGCTGCGGTCGGTCCGGCTGGCGATATAGGCCTGCACCGCCGGCGGCGCCGCACTGCCGAACCCGCCGTAAAGCCCTCGGGCAAGCGCGAACAGCGCCAGCGTCAGGAAGGCGGTGAGGTAGCCATTGAGGCCCAGCCACAACAGGATGCCGCACAGGGCGAAGCTGGAAATGAAGCCGACCATGCCCAGCGCCATCATCGTCTTGCGCCCGCGCCGGTCGGACCGCCGCGCCCAGAACGGCGCGGTCGCCACCCACAGCACTGCCGACCAGCTGTAGGCGAGGCTGATCCACACGTCCGCCACGCCCAGCGACGTGCCGATCGACGGCATGACGGACTGCATCGCCGTGTTGCCTGCCGCGGTGGTCAGCATGACCATGTAAAGCAGCACCAGCCGCTCGCGCGAAATGGTGCCCGGCTTTGCGGGCGGCGGGGCCGGCGTGCCGGGAGGGGGCGCGGTTTCGCTCACCCGATTGCCGCTACTGCGGGCACCGCTCGCTTGCAATGGCGCGGCCTATTTGCGAACGCATGGAGCGAAGCCGCGCGGGATCCGCGCCGGGCAGCAAGGGTATGCGAATTCCATGACTTCCAACGAAGCGGCGCGCACGCGTGCGGGCGGGCTGATCGGCAAGATGAAACGGGCGCTCGGCCCGGCGGGCGTCTTCCTCGAAGGGTTCGTTCGCGAACCGCGCATGGTGGGCAGCGTCATCCCGTCGTCGATGAACACGATCGACCGGATGCTGGCCCCGGTCGACTGGGAGGCGTGCGACGTCTTCGTGGAATACGGTCCGGGCGTCGGCACGTTCTGCCGCCCGATCCTGGACCGGCTGCGCCGCGATGCGAAGCTGATCGCGATCGACACCAACCCGCTGTTCATCGATTATCTAAAGCGGACCATTCCCGACAGCCGCTTCTCGCCAGTCCTCGGCTCGGCCGCGGATGTCGAGGCGATTGTGAAGGCGCACGGTGCGGACCATGCCGATTACGTGGTGTCCGGCCTGCCGTTCTCCACCCTGCCGGACGGGGTCGGCCCCGCCATCGCGGCAGCCACGCACCGGGTGATCCGCCCGGGCGGCGCATTCCTGGTCTACCAGTTCAGCGCCCGCGCCCGCGACTTCATGGAACCGCACTTCGCGCGCATCGACGATGGCTACGCCCCGTGGAACATCCCGCCGTGCAAGCTCTTCTGGGGCTGGAAAGCCTAGGCGGCCCTTACTGGAAGGTTTCGGCGATGTCCGGCGCGCTCGTGCCGCTGAGCTGGTAGAACACGGCGGCCAGCACGCCCATCATCACGATGTTCAGCACCGCGCTCACCACCAGGTTCACCAGCATCGCGGCAAACACTGCGCCGCCGGCTTCGCCGCCGATCGCACTTGCCCCACCGATCAGCAAACCCAGCGGGAAAGAGATGACGATCGCCGCGATGAACAGCAGGACATAGAAACCCAGCAGGCGCCAGGCCACCGGGCCCGTCAGGCGCCAGGAATCCTTGATCGTGGAAAGGACGTTGCGCTCCCCGCCCAGCACGACCACCGGCATGATCATCGACAGACGCGTGTAGATATAAAAGAAGAATACGAGCGCCGCGATGGCGATGATGATGGCGGTGACGCCCAGCGAACCGAATCCTCCCGCCGAGCCAAGTCCCATCATCCCCGCGCCGAAGACCAGCGCAAAGGGGATAGCGATGATGATCGCACCGATCACGATAAGCAGGACCACACCGATCAGCGTCGGCAGGCTGCGCAGCGCAATTCCCAGCGATTCGCCCACGGTCGGGCGGCTGCGCGCCATCAGCGCGAGGATCGCGATCAGGCCGATCATCTGGACGATGCTGAGCACGAAGCCGAGCAGCGAGGTACCAAGCTCCGCTTCCGGGGTCGGTGCGAAGATGTCGGTGCTTCCCGGATTTTCCGGCGGCACGATTATTTCCGGGGCGATGAGAAACGCGATAGCGCTCGGCACCAGTATGAAGAGACCGGCAATGACCAGCTGCAGCTTGAAACTGCCCTTGATCAGCTCGACGGCGTGATTCCACGCCCTGCCCATATCGAAGTTCATTGTCGGTAGCCCCCTTGATCCCTTTGCCCCTTGATAGTCGCAGCGAGTGACGCCACGCAATGGCCATGACCGACAAAACCGTTCCAGACCCGGCGATCGAGTGGCGCCGCAGCGAGGGCCAGGTGCCGTATCGCGAGGCGCTGGCCGAGCAGGAGGCGCGCAACTTGGCGATCCAGCAGGGCTCGGCGCGCGAGCTGGTGTGGCTGCTGGAGCATCCGCCGGTCTATACCGCCGGGACCAGCGCCGCGGCGGACGAGCTGATCGACAGCCGGTTCGACGTGGTCGAGACCGGGCGGGGCGGGCGCTATACCTACCACGGGCCGGGGCAGCGGGTCGGCTATGTCCTGCTCGATCTTGCGCGGCGCGGGCGCGACGTGCGCTGTTTCGTCCACGCGCTGGAAGGCTGGGTGATCGCGGCGCTCGGCGACATCGGGGTGGAAAGCTGGCGCGCGGAAGGCCGCGTCGGCATCTGGACGCGTGACATCGACGGCAGCGAGGCGAAGATCGGCGCCATCGGTGTGCGCGTGAAGCGCTGGGTCACGATGCACGGCTTTGCGGTCAACCTGGACCCGGACCTGTCGCATTTCGGCGGCATCGTGCCGTGCGGCATCGCCGAATACGGGGTAACCAGCCTGGCACGGCTCGGCAAACCGCTTGCGGCCGGGGCATGGGATGAGGCATTGCTCGCCCGCGCCGGCGATTTCCTCGCCGCGCTCGGCCCGTGCGATGCAAGCTCGGGCCCGACCGACAGGATTGCCGACGGAGCCAGCGCCGCGTGAAGACTTTCGCCACCACCGCCCCCCTGCTGCTCGCGCTGCTGGCGCTCGCCGCCTGCGGCAAGTCCGACAATGCCGCGCGCGATACCGATGCCGACGGAGAGGTGTTGGAAGGTTCGATCAGCGATGCGATGATCCCGCTCGCCGAAACGACCTCGCAGCCGCCGCTCGCCAAGGGTGCGACGGACGGCGCGAGCGGCACTACGGAAACCGGAAGCGGCGAGGGCGCCGGCGAGGCGGACGCAGCGCCGGCAGCAGAGTCGACGCCGGAGCCCGCCGAACCGGAAGCCCCGGTCGATGCGCTCGAGGCGGCGGAATAAGCCCTAGGCTTCGCCCAGCAGCCGCTTCGCCTGGACCAGGTGCGGCTGGTCGATCATTTCCCCGTCGATCTGCAGCGTGCCGAGGCCGGGACTTTCCGCAAAGGCATCGACGATCCGCTGCGCATGGGCGCGCTCCGCCTTGGTCGGGGTGAAGGCGGTGTTGATGATCTCCACCTGCCCGGGATGGATTGCCAGCATGCCGGTGAAGCCGTCCGCGCGTGAAGCGGTGGCCATCAGCGCAAGCCCGTCCGAATCGCGGAAGTCGGAATGCAGCGTATCGATGGCCATCACGCCGCGTGCATGCGCGGTCAGCAGCGTCTGGGCGCGGACCATGCGGAACGTGTCCGTCCACGCGCCGTCCTCGTCCCGCTTGCGCCCCGCACCGATCGCGGCGGACAGGTCCTCTGCGCCCCAGGTCAGCCCGGCAAGCCGCGGGTTGGTGTCGCCGATATAACTGGGAATCGACATGGCCGCCTTCGCGGTCTCGCTCACCAGCGGCAGGATTTCTGTGCTGTTCTTCTCGAAGCCCAGCTTCTGCTCCATCTCGTAGAGCTCGGCGGACAACTGCTGGATCTGGTCCGGCCCGGTGCATTTCGGCAGCACGATCCCCGCCGGCCGGCCGGGCATCGCGGCCTGCAAGTCATCGCGCCACCACGGCGTGTCGAAGGCGTTGATGCGGATCCAGCGGTGGAACCCGGTCGCGCCTTCGTGCTGGATATGGAATTGCAGCCAGTCGTGCGCCAGCTCACGCGCGGCCTGCTTGTTGTCGGCGGCCACTGCGTCTTCGAGGTCCACGATCACCACGTCGGTGAGGACGGTGTTGACCTTGTCGAGCTTCTTCTCGCTGTCGCCGGGGACGAACAGCCATGAACGGTATGGCATCAGGCGGCGCCTTCCGCGGCTGCCTGTCCGGCCTCTTCCATGGTCGGATAGTCGATGTAACCGGCCGGGCCCGGCAGGTACCAGCTTTGCGGGACATTGACGTTTTCCGCCCAGTCCGCGCCCGCTTCGATGCGCGCGGCAAGGTCGGGGTTGGAGATATAGGGTCGGCCGAAACTGATCGCGTCGGCCCGGCCGCTGTCGATATCGGCAACCGCTTCCCCAGCCGAATAATCGGAATTGAGCACCAGCTTGCCCGAATAATGCTGGCGGAACAGCGCATCCTGCTGCGGCACATCGGTCTGGCCGAAAGTGCCGTCAGGCCCCGGCTGGCGCAATTCGATGAAGGCGACGCCGAGGTCTTCCAGCACCTTTGCCGCTTCGCCGAAGATGCTGGCCGGATCGGGGTCGTCGCAGCCCTGCGTTTCGCCGTTGGGCGACAGGCGCACGCCGACCCGGTCCGCGCCCCATTCGCCGACCAGCGCGGCGGTGACTTCGCGCAGGAAACGGGTGCGGTTTTCCGGCGAGCCGCCGTATTCGTCCTCGCGCAGGTTGGTGCTGCTGCGCAGGAACTGGTCGACGAGGTAGCCATTCGCGCCGTGCAGCTGGATGCCGTCCATCCCGGCCGCTTTCGCATTGGCGGCGGCCTTGCGGTAATCTTCCACCACGCGCGCGATTTCGTCAGTGCCGAGCGCGCGGGCCTGCTGGTAATCCTTGCGCCCTTCGAACGTGTGCGCATGGCCGGGCGCGGTGGTCGCGCTGGCGGACACGGGCGGCTCGCCGCCGAGGAAATCGGGGTGCACCAGCCGGCCCATGTGCCACAGCTGCATGACGATCAGCCCGCCTTCCTCGTGCACGGCCTTGGTCACGCGCTGCCAGCCTTCGACCTGCTCCTCGCTCCAGATGCCGGGCGCAGCGGGCCAGCCGAGGCCTTCGACCGAAATGCCGGTCGCCTCGGTGATGATCATGCCCGCGCCCGCGCGCTGGCGGTAATATGTTTCCATCAGCTCGCCCGGGATGCTGCCCGGCTGCTCCGACCGGCCGCGGGTGAGCGGCGCCATGAATATCCGGTTGCGCGCCTCGAGCGCGCCGAGAGTGAGGGGCTGGAGCAGCGCTTCGTTCATGGGCCTTCTCTATCCTTTCGATTGTCCCCGCCTGGCCATGCGAGCTAGAGCCGGGCGGTGGACAATACAAGCGCCCCGCCTGCCGCAAAAGCTCCTGCCGCCGTGGCGGAGCCGGTACCGACCGCATGGCATTTCGCTGCGCTGCTGGCGGGAAATGTCGCGCTGGCGCTCGGCCCGTGGCTGGTGCGGCTGGCCGATACCGGGCCGGTGTCGGCCGCTTTCTGGCGAATCGCGCTCGCCCTGCCGGTGATCGCGCTGCTGGCCTGGCGCGAGGGGCGGAAGGCCGAGGTCGGGCGGCCGCCGCGCGGGCTCGTGCTGCTGGTGCTGGGTGCGGGTGCGTTCTTCGCCGTGGACCTCGGCAGCTGGCACATCGGGATCGAGATGACCCGGCTCGGCAATGCGACACTGTTCGGCAATGCGGGCAGCCTCATCCTGATGCTGTGGAGCATCGCGGTGGTGCGCCGCATGCCGCAGCGGCTGGAATGGCTGGCCGTTGCCATGGCACTGGCCGGCGCCGCGATCCTGCTGGGGCGGAGCCTGCAGATCAGCGCGCAGACGCTGGCGGGCGATGTGTTCTGCATCGTCGCGGGCATTTGCTATGCCTTCTACCTGCTGCCGGCGCAAAAGGCGCGGGCGAGCCTGGGGCCGTGGCAGGTGCTGCTGCTGGCCGGCCTGTCCGCCGCGCCGCTGCTGCTTTTGGGCGGCATCGCCTTAGGGGAACCGGTATGGCCGCGCGAATGGACCCCGGTGCTGGCGCTGGCGGTGACCAGCCAGATCCTGGGGCAGGGCCTGATGGTCTATTCGCTGCGTCATTTCAGCCCGCTGGTCATCGGCGTGGCGCTGCTGACCCAGCCGGCCATCGCCGCCTATGTCGGCTGGGCGGCGTTCGACGAAGTCCTGTCCCCGCCCGACATCCTAGGCATGGCGCTGCTGGCAGGCGCGCTGCTGGCGGTGAAGGCGGCGAGCACGCGGCCTAGGCGGGCTCTTCCCGAAACTTCTTGAGGAAGGCGACTTCGTTGCGTTCGTAGCGTTCGAGGTCCGGCCCGACGAGGTGCTGGCGCACCTGTTCGCCCAGCAGCACGCCTTCAGCCCGGATCCGGTTCCGGCGCTGCTGGTTCTGCACCGGCGCGGCAGCGTTGGCGAGCGTGTCGAGCATGACTTCCGAAGCGATCGGCGATGTCGCCACGCCGCTGCGGATCGAGCCGAAGCCGCGCTGGATGTAATGGTCAAAATCGTCCGGCGCGGGGATGACCGGGCAATCTTCCGCATCTTCCCCGCACACGTCCTTGCGCAGGTCGCGGCGCGCGATCTCCGTCGTGGCAGCACCTAGCCAGTGCAGCGCGGTAATCGCGGTGAAGGGATCGTTGATGCCGGGCGACAGGGCACGCAGGCCGATCTCGACCAGCTCGTCGATCAGGAACTGCGGGTCCTGGTCGGGCGTGCGCGTAGCGCCGAGGGTGAAACAGGCGCGGATCTTTTCCTCGATATCTTCCGGCTCGCAGCCTTCGACATCCATGATCGGCAGGTCGCGGTGGACGAAGTCGCCGGTCCGCATCCGAAGCGAAAAGACCGCGTCGTTATCGCGCGCGATTTTGACAAGGTCCCCGAAATCGATCAGCTGGATATAGCCGGTAGCCCAGGCGCATACCGGCTTGCCCTCGCGCGGCTCCATCGCGTCGGAATATTCGTTTTCCTTCGGATAGGCTGTGCGAAGGTTGGAGAGCATGCGGCGGCCGATGCCTTCCAGCACCTTGTTCACGCGGATCGACGACGGGATGTGATTGAGGAAGAACACCAGAACCGCGACGCACAGCCCCATCAGCGCATAGGCAACCAGCAGCGACAACTGCGGCGTGAAGCCGGCGACCGCGGTGCCGACTTCCTCGATATTGGCTGCCGGCTCGTCCGCCCCGCGTACGGAGCGCAGGACGATGATGGCGTAGACGAAGCTGCCGATGAAAGTCGCGAGGCTCAGCTGGTTACCGCGGTCCTCCATGAAATTCGTGAGCAGGCGCGGGCCGTAATTGCCGCTGGCATAGGCGACGGCGGCGATGGTGATGGAAAACACCGTCGAGGCGACGCCGATCATGCTGCCGGCCATCACCGTCAGCATGTCCGCCGCGCCCTTGGGCCGGGAGGGGACGATCCAGCTGACATCGTTCAGGAACGCTGCCGCACCCGACCGGTCGAGCGTGATCATCCCGAAGGCAAGCGCCGCGGCAAGAATGCTGAACAGCGCCGGGTAGAACCAGTAGTTCGCATTCAGGCGCGACCAGAAAAACCGGATATCTGCAGTCATCGTGTCTCCTTCGATCCGGCACTCTCGCCGAAACTGGCTGCAAATGCCTTTGCTATGTCGGCGCGGTCCTTGTCCAGCGTGGCCTGGATCGTGGCGTGGTCGCGCAGGTCCGTAGCCAGTGTGCGCATGAAATCCCCGAACTCGCCGTCGGGATCCTGCGCACTGTCCCGGTGCCATGCGGCGACGCGGCCGTAGTTGCGGATCATGTGGATGGCAACGGAGGGGTAATCGGCCGCCGCCTGGCGGAACGCGGACAGCGGGTCATCGAAGATGGAGCGGAAGTCCTGCCCGGGCAGTTCGAGCCAATCCTCTTCGCCCAGGCACGGGGTGCAACCTGCCGAAACCCAGGTCGACACCTGGCTGCGCATCACCTTGGCCAGCTTGTCCGCACAAGTGAGGGCGGTGTAGAAATCGTTGACCGCCGGCGAGAGCGCGCGGGCGCTGATTTCGACCAGCAGGCGGACCTGGAAGACGAGGCCCTGGCTGTCCGAGCGGAACGGCCCGATGGGTATGGCGCGCTTCAACTCGTCCTCGTCGAACGGGGCGTCCGCGTAGAGCAGCGGATCGCCCCTCATCACGTGCTGGCCGGGCGCGGCTTCCACCCGCACGCGCATGTTGCGGCCTGCGAAGCGCTTGACGAGGAGGTCTGTATCCACTCCTTCGATATACCCTTCGCGCGGGGCGGGCAGCGTCTGCTGCCACTGCGTATCGCGGGCGGGGATGCTGGCGAGATCTATCGTCCGGCTGGCTGCGTCCACGCCGAGGTTGTCGACCGACCTGTCGACGAACATGGTCCGGCCCAGATCGTGCAGCGCGACCGCCAGCATCGCCAGGTTGATCGCCTGCAAAACCGCAACGTAACCGACGATGAGGAAGGGCACCTCGGCAAAGTCCATCTCCGCATCGACGGAGAGCATGGCGATGAGCGAGGCGATCAGCGTGAAGGACAGGCCGGCCAGGCTGGTGCGCGTCAGGCGACGTTCCAGCCACCGATCTATCAGGCGTACGCCGAGGTTGCTGGCCGCCATGCTCAGCACGATCAGCGTGATCGAGAAATAGAGCGAGATGAAAGCGGCGTTGACGCCGGTCGCCACGCCGAGGAAATCCTTGGCCGTGTCGGCGCTCGCCGCGGTCGCCAGCCCGTTGTCCAGGAGCCACGCCGCGCCGCCGTGCCGGTCGAGATAGAGCACGGCCAGCGTGATGGGGATCGACCCGATAACGGCCAGCACTGCGAGCGACCAGTAGCTCTGGACCACGCGATGCCAGATCCAGCCCGGCCACCCGCCGGCGATGTTCGTGCCCTTCATTTCGCTGTGTTTTCCCCGGTTAGCCCGCATTCCGCGGCGGGAACTAAACCCCTGGGGCGGCATTAGGTTTCGGCGCGGAGCAGGGGACTGGGCAGGCCGAGCGCGATGAGACCGTTAGCCGATAACGGATCGTGCCAGGAGTTTTGCCAATGACTACAGAACCCGCAATCTCGGGCGCCCAGGCGGTGCTGGGGAATATCGAGAACCTCGTCCCGCTCACCAGCGGCCAGTATACGATGGGCTCGCTGATCCTGATGGTCAGCTACGGCGCCCATTTTGCCTTCATCCTCTATTTCATCATGTCCAGCTTCCAGCTGGCCCCGCGCTATCGCATCGTACCGATCATGTCGGCCATCGTGATGGCGAGCGCCGGGCTCAGCCTGATGCGCGAATTCAACCTGTGGGAAGCGAGCTATGCCTTCACCGGCGGCATGTACCAGCCGATGGCCGAGGGCGAGACCTTCTCCAACGCCTTCCGCTACGGCAACTGGACGATCACCGTCCCGATCCTGCTGACGCAGCTGCCCATCGCCTTCGCCCTGTCGCGCCCGGAACTGCACAAGCGGGCGCTGCGGATGATCATCCCGGGCGTGCTGATGATCTGGACCGGCCTTTACGGCCAGTTCGGCGAGACGGGCGACTTCACGCGGCTGAACATCTGGGGTGTGATCTCCACCGTCTTCTTCGTGTGGCTGATCATCGAAGTGCGCGGGGTCATCACCTCGGCCATCGCCAATTCGCCGCCGCAGCTGGCCGTGTGGCCCAAGAACCTGTGGTACTACTTCCTTGCCACCTGGGGTATCTACCCGATCGCCTACGCCCTGCCGCAGCTGGGCTTCACCGGCGACATCGTGGTGGTCCGCCAGCTGCTCTTCAGCATCGCCGACATCTCGACCAAGCTGCTCTACGGCGTGATCCTGAGCCGCTACGTCCTGCGTCGCAGCGCGCTGGAAGGCTATGTCCCGGCAGCAGAAGCGCTGGAGACCAGCCCGCTCGGCAGCAAGGTCGCCAGCGCCCGTGGCGACTGACACCTTGGCAGGAACGCCTGCCCGCAATGAAAGACGGCCTGTCCCGATGGGGCAGGCCGTCTTTTCGCGTGGCTGGCCGGTGGCCCTGCTGGCCGTGTGCGCGGCCGTCTCCCTGCTCGGGACGGGGGCTGCCATCGCCATGGGGCTTGCTCTGTTCCTGGCAGGCTTCGCCCACGGCGCGGGCGACGAGCAGGCCGGGACGCTGCGGCCCTTCGCCCTCGCGCCGGCAGCCGCCTATGTCATGGCGGGCCTTGCCGTCGCGGCCCTGTTCCTGGCGCTACCGCTTGCCGGGCTGACGCTGTTCCTGCTGCTGTCGCTGTGGCACTTCGCCCGCTCCGGGCGCGGTGACGGGATCGGCCGGGCCGCTTTCGCGTGCCTTGCGGTGGGCGGCAGCGCGCTGTTGCGAATGGACGAGACGTCTTCCGTGTTCGCAGCCTTGCTTGGGTTGGCCCCGCCGCGTGGCTGGATGCTTGCGCTGGCCGCAACCGGCGCGGCGGGGATGGCGCTTTCAGTTGCTACTTTCGTGCGCGGGCGTTTCGACCCCTCGCTTGCGGCCACGCTGGTGGCAGTCGCGCAGCTGCATCCCGTGCTCGCGGTCGGCTTCGCCTTTGCCGTCGGCCACGCGTTTCCGCTGCAGGGATCGCAGATCCGCAGATATGGCTGGCGCGATGTGATCGCGGCGCAGGGCCCCACGGCCTCGATCGCGCTGCTCGGCGCGCTGGCGATGGCGGCGCTGGTGTTGTCGGGCCACCTGCCGCTGCCGTGGGCGGCCGCACTGGCTTTCGGCATGGCCACCCCGCATATGTTGAGCGAACGGCTGGAGCGCTAGCCTCACACCGGCAGGTAGAAGCCCCACACGCCGTTAGAGAGTTCGGTCGCCGCAAATGCGAAGCGGCGCTCGCCCGCCATTACGTAATAGGTCGACACCATCCGGCGCTCGGCGCGCAGCGGATCGCGCAGCTCCGCGCTGACGCCTGTCGCGATCCAGTCTGCGGCCCACAGGTCGCACGGCCATTCTGCCAAGACCTCGCCCTCGGTAACGGAGCCTGAGAATTCCCAGCCCCGCGCCCGGTTCCAGCGCCGCGCGCGAAACCGCGCGCCCAGTTCCTTCAGCATCGGATCATGCCCGGCCCAGGTCGCCCTTGCCGATGGTGCCGCTCGCCATCTCCAGCATCTTGTCGAGGCTCTGCCGCGCTTTGAGGCGCAGGCCTTCCTCGATCTCGATGCGCGGCTCCAGGTCGCGCAGGGCAGTGTAGAGCTTCTCCATCGTGTTGAGCGCCATGTAGGGGCAGATGTTGCAGTTGCAGTTGCCGTCTGCGCCCGGCGCGCCGATGAAATTCTTCTCCGGCAGGGCCTTTTCCATCTGGTGGATGATGTGCGGCTCGGTCGCCACGATCAGCGTGTCGCCGGGGAAGGTCTTGGCGAACTGCAGGATGCCGCTGGTCGAACCGACATAATCGGCGTGGTCGACCACGTGCGGGGGGCATTCGGGATGCGCGGCCACGGGCGCGTCAGGATGCTGCTGCTTCAGTTTCAGCAGCTCGCTCTCACTGAAAGCCTCGTGCACGATGCACACGCCCGGCCACAGCAGCATGTCGCGGTTGTACTTGCGGTTGAGATAGCCGCCCAGATGCCGGTCCGGCCCGAAGATGATCGGCTGGTCTTCCGGGATCTGCTCCAGGATCGTCTCGGCGCTGGAAGAGGTGACGATCACGTCGCTGAGCGCCTTCACCTCGGTCGAACAGTTGATGTAGGTGAGTGCGATGTGATCGGGATGCGCTTCGCGGAAGGCGCGGAACTTGTCGGGCGGGCAGCTGTCTTCCAGGCTGCAGCCGGCGTCCATGTCGGGCAGGACGACGATCTTTTCGGGGCTGAGGATCTTGGCGGTGTCGGCCATGAACTTCACGCCGCAAAAGGCGATCACTTCCGCATCGGTCGCGGCCGCCTTGCGCGACAGTTCCAGGCTGTCGCCCACGAAGTCGGCAATGTCCTGGATTTCCGGCTTCTGGTAATAATGCGCCAGGATCACCGCGTTGCGGTCCTTGCGCAGGCGGTCGATCTCCTCGCGCAGGTCCGCGCCCGTGGGAAGCTTGGTTTCGGCAGTCATAGTCTCGTCCCGTCTGGCCCGCTGTTAGGGCCTCTATAGCCAAAACGGGGCAGCAGGCGAGCAGGTTCCGCTACATCGTGAATCCGGGTGGCAGGAAGGCTTCCATCGGCCGCTCCGCCCCCGGCGTGCCTGCGATCAGGCTTTCGGTCACCCCGATGCCGAAGGGACTGTAGGCGATCGTCACGCTGACGAGGAAGGTGGCGAGGTAAAGCCCCGTGCCCCACCAGTATGCAGGGTGCACCCGCCCCTCGCGCCGCTTGTCCGCCAGCATCGCAATCAGCGGGAACACGAAAGTGGCAGCGACGGTGATGGTCCACGCATTGGGGATCAGCAGCGGCAGGGGGATCAGGCGGCCGAGGCCCGGCCCGGTCAGGATCGCCATCGCCACCAGCATCAGCCGCCGGTGCCAGCCGGTGTAGCGCCGACGCCGCAGCGCCCAGAAGGCGAGCCCGCCGAAGCACCATAGCGTGGCGATATTGCTCCACAGGAACTCGCTGACATGGAAGAAGAACGGCCCGCCGGTGCGCTGCGCCACCGCGATCATCAGCGCGGTGCCGGCGATGACCATCGCCGGGACCCACAGGTAGGCCAGCTTGCCGAGCGCGACGTGGGCCGCGATCCGCCCGGTGGAGATCGTCACATGCTGGGCGAGGAACAGGGCGATCCAGCCCATGAAGACGATGCCGTGGACGTGGTAGACCGCCGGCACGGCGAAGCTCGACCGGCCCATCGCCAGGTTGAGCGAAAAGCCCGCGACGATGATGGCGGACATGACGAAGGCCATGATGGTGAAAAAGCGCGTTTCGCCCGCGACCTTGCGCGGTGCGGCTGTCGTGGTTGCGCCCGATGATGCGGTTGCCATGAGTTCCCCCCTCCGGCTTCCGCGACCCGTTGCAGAAAGGTTAGCGAAGAGGGCCTGCGCGAGTCAATTCGTGCGCCAGACCTCGCCGTCGCGGGCCACTTCCCCGCGGTTTTCCAGGTCGATCAGGTGGGCTTTCACGCTCATCCCGGCAGCGGGATAGAGCCGCTTGTCGAGGCCCTTGTACATCAGCGGCACCAGCGCGCGGATCGTGCGGGCTTCCTCGTCCAGCAGGCGCAGGATCTGGCGTTCGCGCTGGCGGCGGTGGCCGACCATGCCGCGCACCAGCTGGCGCGGCTTGTCCACTTGCGGGCCGTGGGCGGGGTAATAGACCCGGTCCTCGCGCGCGTAGAGCTTCTCGAGGCTGCGCATGTAGGCGGCCATGTCGCCATCGGGCGGGGCGACGACGCTGGTCGACCAGCCCATCACGTGGTCGCCGGTGAACAGCGCGCCGCTTTCTTCCAGCGCGAAGCACAGGTGGTTGGATGTGTGGCCGGGCGTGTGGACCGCAGTGAGGGTCCAGCCCGCACCGGTCATCGCCTCGCCGTCTTCCAGCACGCGGTCGGGCTCGTAGGTTTCGTCGAACGGCGCGTCGGCGCGCGGGCCGCTATCGTCGAGGACCAGCGGTGCGCAGCCGACCACCGGCGCCCCGGTGCTTGCCGACAGGGGCCGGGCGGCGGGCGAATGGTCGCGGTGGGTATGGGTGCACATGATCGCCGCAACCTTTGCATCGCAGATGGCATCCTCCAGCGCGGCAAGATGCTCCGGCGTGACCGGGCCGGGGTCGATCACTGCAAGGCTGTCGCTATTGCCGACGAGGTAGGTCTGCGTGCCGGTATAGGTATAGGGCGAGGGATTGTCCGCCAGCACGCGGCGCACCAGCGGCTCCAGCTGCTCGACCTTGCCGGTCGGCCACGGTTTGGGCGGTCCCTTCATTACGTGGGGGGATATGGAGGCCGAGTTGCGGCTTGTCGAGCGGCGCGCCGCCGCGCTAGGCCCCCGGCAGAAGTTTTGTAGGAGCGCGCCGATGTCCGATCCGCTGATCCTGGTGCTGGATGCCGGGACCACGTCAACCAGGGCGATGCTGTTCGATCCGCAAGGCCGGCTGCATCACGTCTCGCAGGCCGAGATTACGCAGCATTACCCGCGCGATGGCTGGGTGGAGCACGATGCGGGCGAGATTTGGCAAGCGACGCTGGCCTGCGCGCAGGAATGCGTCGAGTGGGCGGACGGCAACGACCGGATCGCCTGTATCGGCATCACCAACCAGCGCGAAACCGTGGTTGCCTGGGACACCGCCAGCGGCGAGCCGCTCGCCCGCGCCATCGTGTGGCAGGACCGCCGCACCGCCGATTTCTGCGCCGAGATGAAGGACCAGGGCCACGAGGACGAGGTCCAGCGCCGCACCGGCCTGCTGCTCGATCCCTATTTCTCCGGCACCAAGATGCGCTGGCTGCTGCACAAGGTGGACGCGGTGAAGGCTGCGGCGGACGCGGACACGCTGGCGCTGGGAACGGTCGAAAGCTGGCTGGTGTGGAAACTGAGCGGCGGCGCGGCGCACGTCACCGACGCCAGCAACGCCAGCCGCACGCTGCTGATGCCGCTGGACGGCGGTGACTGGGCGCAGGACCTGTGTGATCTCATGGACGTGCCGCGCGCCGCGCTTCCCCGGATCGTCGACAACGCGGGCGCGCTTGCCGAGACCGCGCCGCGGCATTTCGGCACCGCGATCCCGATCACCGGCCTCGTCGGCGACCAGCAGGGGGCCACCATCGGGCAGGGCTGCCTGTCGCCGGGGGAGACCAAGGCAACCTATGGCACCGGGGCCTTCATCCTCGCCAACCACGGCACCACCGTGCCGCAATCGCGCCACCGCCTGCTCGGCACGGTGCTCTACCAGCACGAGGGGGAGCGGACCTATGCGCTGGAAGGCGCGGTGTTCGTCGCCGGCAGCCTCGTCCAGTGGCTGCGCGACGGGCTCGGCATCATCGACAAGGCGGCGGATACGGAACGGCTCGCCGCGTCGGTGGAGGGGGACAGCAGGGTCGTGATCGTCCCCGCGCTCGCCGGCCTCGGCGCACCCTATTGGCGGCCGGAGGCACGCGGGGTGATCTCCGGCCTCTCGTTCAGCACCGGCCGCGCGCATATCGCTCGCGCCGCGCTGGAGGCGATGGCCCACCAGACCCGCGACCTCGCCGGGGCCTTTGCCGCCGACGGGGCGGAATGGACCATGCTGCGGATCGACGGCGGGATGAGCGCGAACGACTGGATGGCGCGCGACATCGCCGGCCTGCTCGGCATTCCGGTGGAACGGCCGGGCTTCGTCGAAACGACGGCGCTGGGTGCGGCGATGCTGGCGGCGGTCGGCGCGGGGCTGCACGCGGACCTGCAGGGCGCCTATGCGGCGATGGGCGGCACGCGCACCGTGTTCGAACCGGCGATGGACGAAGACATCAGGAAAGCGCGGCTCGACCGCTGGGGCTTGGCCCTGGCCGCGAGCTAAAAGGCGGCGAGTTAGAGCGCGGCGAGCGAGGCTTCGAGCCGCTGGCGCAGGCGCTCGATCGCGGGCGGCTGCATGGCGAAACGTTCGCGCCACGCGGCGTCCAGCCGCTCGATCCGCTGGTAGAAGCGCTGCGTTTCGGCAACCAGCGTCACGATCCGCACCGGCAGTGCGGCCAGCTGCTGGCGGTCGCCATCGGGCTGCCGCTTCGCCAGCCGGCCGTGGCGGCGCAGCTGGAACTCGCTCATCTCGCCGTTGAAATAGGCCCGCTGGTTGAGCAGCCAGGCGAGTGCGTGCATCATCCGCGTGGTGCAGCGCAGCGCCTCGCACGACAGGGCGATACGGGCGAAATCCTCGTCCTCGGCCGCCGCATCGATCCGGCCCGACAGGTCGAAGGCCGCGCGCACGCGGTCGGCCAGTTCGAGCCCTTCCTCGTACAGCGCCTCCACTATGGGCGCGTTGATGTCCGCATGATCCCGCATTGTGAGCGTTCGCTAAACCCGCGCGGCGCCCCGCGTCCAGAGCCTGTCGCAGTCATCCCCATGCCATTTCGGGACTGTCGCAATTCGGGACTCTCTTGTTTCATGACCGCGCCTCCGCGCGGTCGTCCTCGCGGCTATTCTCTCCGCCGGGACTTCGTTCCGGCTGCGAGGCCGCTGCGGTCGGCCGGTCGGCCTCTGGCACCGCCTGCGCGGTGCGGTGAGGCCTTTCCACGATCATGCGGTCAGGTTTTGGAAGATATTAAAGGAGCTAGCATATCCCGGGTCACTGCCGCGGTGGAGTGTCAAACCGAGGGCCTATGTCACTGCGAGATATGAATGCGCTTATTCAGCAACTTCAAATTCCGATACTATACGATCGAATTTTTCGGCTTTGCTAGCCTTATGATTCCCGTCACAGTATTTGATCGGGTGGAGGAACGTTGGGGCCAGACCGAAGCATTCGGAGCCTTGATAGTGCTGCTGCTGGTCATACGTTTTCTATGGCTTGCTGCACGTCGTCGCTTTCTAACGAGTTAGTCGCTCTCTTTGCACGGATCTTGAAGCCCGCACCGCTTCGTATCTAGCCTTAGAAAAACCGGGCGCGATCCCGCGGTGCGGCCATTTTTCAAGCTCACCTTACGCTATAATATCTGGCAAGAGATGGTCCTGCACCACGGCGATCTGGTCTTTCAGTGCCAGCTTGCGCTTTTTCAGCCGAGCGATCTGCATCTGGTCGTGGCTGCCCGCGCGCAGCAGCGCGTCGATGGCGGCGTCTAGGTCGCGGTGTTCGGTTTGCAGCGTTGCCAGTCGCTTGCGCAATTCGTCTTCGGTCACGCCGTTCTCTTCCTGTCGCCGGATCGCTTCGCCCGGACCCTGAGCCGTGCCGGATTCGGGACGACCGCGATGGCTCTATCCTTGCCGTGTTAACCCTTTGTGTGGTTCCATGCCACCTCGACTTGTGACGCCTCGTCCGAGTCGCAAAAGTGAAACAAGGAGATGTGTCTATGTCATCGTCCCACGTTGCCGCCCTCGAAACCAAGCATGCCAGGCTGGAGCAGATGATCGCTTCGGAAATGGCGCGCCCGGCACCTGACGATGCAACCATTTCCGGCCTCAAGAAGCAGAAGCTCGCCATCAAGGAAGAGCTCGCCCACATCTAGGCGGCGCCTGACACATATAGGGCCTGCAATCCGGGCATGGTTTTCACCGCCGCCCGGTTTGCAGCGCCCGCCATATCGGATAGGACCGGCGGACGATGACCGCCGCCTCCTCCGCCCGCTCGATCCTCACGCGCCTACACGACGTGATGGCCTCGCGCACCAGCGCGCAGGACAAGCTCGACCGGGTGGTCGACATCATCGGGGAAGAGCTCGATAGCGAGGTCTGCTCGATCTACCTGCTGCGCGACGGCATGCTGGAGCTGTTTGCGACGCGCGGCCTCAACAAGTCCGCCGTGCACGTCACCCGCATGGGCATCGGCGAAGGGCTGACCGGCACCATCGCCCAGAATGTCGAGACGCTGAACCTGGCAGAGGCCAAGGCCCATCCGGACTTCATGTTCCGCCCCGAAACAGGCGAGGAGCGGTTCCACAGCTTCGCCGGCGTGCCCATTGTGCGCCAGGCGCGCGCCATCGGCGTGGTCAACGTGCAGCATGTCGATCCGCGCCGCTACGAAGAGGTGGAGATCGAGGCGCTGCAGACCGTGGCGATGGTGTTGTCCGAACTGATCGACAACGCCGGGCTGGTCGATACCGAGCAGGCCAAATCCCTGCAGCACGATGGGCAGGTGCAGGCCGAAGGGCTGGTGCTGGCCAAGGGGCTGGGCAGCGGGCGGGCCGTCTTCCACCAGCCGCGCGTCACCATCGAACACACGATGGCGGAGGATATCGAGGCGGAGCGTCAGCGGGTCTACCGCGCCTTCGACACGATGCGCGAGCAGATCGACAACATGACCAGCCAGGCCGAATTCGGCACCGGCGGCGAGCATGAGGAGGTCCTCGCGACCTACAGGATGTTCGCCTACGACGAAGGCTGGGGCCGCCGCATCAACGAGGCGATCGACAGCGGCCTGACCGCGGAGGCCGCAATCGAGCGCGTGCAGCAGCGCACCCGCATGCGCATGCGCGAGATCGACGATCCGCTGCTGGCGGACCGGATGCACGACCTGGAGGACCTGGCCAACCGCCTGCTCCGCATCGTGTCCGGCCAGCTCGGCACGGCGGCGACCAAGGGCCTGCGCGAAGATGCGATCCTGATCGCCCGCAACCTCGGCCCGGCGGAATTGCTCGAATACGACCGCCGTCGGCTGAAAGGCGTGGTGCTGGAAGAAGGCTCGCTGACCGCGCACGTGGTCATCGTGGCGCGCGCGATGGGCGTGCCGGTGCTGGGCCGCGTCGCCAACCTGCGCGCGCTGGTGGCGGAAGGCGACACGCTGCTGCTCGACGCGGACAAGGGGCAGGTGACCATCCGCCCGCAGGCCGCGCTGGTCGACGCGTTCGAGGCGCGCTTCGCGCAATCGAAGAAACGGCAGGCCGAGCTTGCCCAGCTGCGCGACGTGGAGCCCTTCACCCGCGACGGCACGCGGATCACGGTGATGATGAACGGCGGGCTGCGCGACGACCTGACATCGCTGAAGCTGGTCGGTGCGGACGGGATCGGGCTGTTCCGCACCGAATTCCAGTTCCTCGTGTCCGCCGCCCTGCCGGCGCGGGAGCGGCAATTGCGGCTCTACCGCGATGTACTCGACGCGGCGGACGGCAAGCCGGTGATCTTCCGCACGGTCGATATCGGCGGCGACAAGTCGCTTCCCTACCTGCGCAACGAAGGCGCCTCGGCGGACGAGAACCCCGCGATGGGCTGGCGTGCGCTGCGCCTCGCGCTGGAGCGAGAAGGCCTGCTGAAACTGCAGGCGCGTGCCCTGCTGGAAGCGGCAGCCGGGCGGGAGCTTAACGTGATGTTCCCGCTGGTGTCCGAACCGTGGGAATTCGACGCGGCCAAGGCGATCTTCGACGACCAGCTCGCTTTCCTGCGCAGCCGCAAGGCGAAATTGCCCGAGGCGATCCGCTTCGGTGCGATGCTGGAAGTGCCGGCACTGGCCGAAGTGCTCGACCTGCTGCTGCCCAAGCTGTCGTTCCTGTCGATCGGCACCAACGACCTCACCCAGTTCCTCTTCGCTGCCGACCGCGCCAACCCGAAACTGGCGCAGCGCTACGACTGGCTCAGCCCGGCGATCCTGCGCTTCCTCGCCCGCGTGGTGCAGACGACGCAGGCAGCGCCGACGCCGGTCGACCTTGCCGTATGCGGGGAGATGGGGGGGCGCCCGCTGGAAGCGCTCGCGCTGCTCGGCCTCGGCATCCGCCGCCTGTCGATTACCCCCGCCGGCGTCGGCCCCATCAAGGAACTGGTGCGCAAGGTGGACCTTGCGGAAATCGGCGCGGCGATGAACGGCTGGCTGCTCAATCCGCCGCTGGACATGCGCGCCGCCCTGTCGGCGTGGGCGGACGAACGCGGCATCGCGCACGATTGAGGCGGGCGGTTGTAATTTTCCGACGCTGCGCTTGACTTGCCCCTTCCGCAATCGGATTGGTGCGGGCAGGGGACGGAAACGGGGGCTCTGGACGGGGTATCGGGTCGGGATACGGGAATGAGCGACGAAGAATTCGAACACGGGCATGGAAATGACGCCGGCGGTCCGCCGCGCATCGGCGCGCAGCTGCGCGCATCGCGGGAAGCGCGCGGGCTGAGCCTGGCGCAGGTATCGGCCGAAACCCGCATCACCGAACGCCATCTGGAGCTGATCGAAGCGGGCGATTTCGATGCGCTGCCCGGCCGCACCTATGCCATCGGTTTCGCCAAGAACTACGCCCGCGTGGTCGGCATGTCGCAGGCCGATACGGCGCAGGCGGTGAAGAACGAGCTGGCGATGGAAGACCCGCGCCCGTCGCGCGTCATCGGCGAATACGATCCGATCGACCCCGACCGGGTGCCGTCCTCGAAGGTGGGGCTCGTTTCCTTCATCGCCCTGATCCTGCTGCTGGGCGGCGCCTATGCCTTTTACGCGACTTACTTCAATCCAGGCGCGGAACTGGAATCGCTGACTGCGGCGGAACGGCGCGCGGCGGCGGAAGCCGCGGCGGAAGAAGACGAGGGCGCGGCCGCCACGGCAAGCGCCCCCGCACCGTCCGGCGAAGTGGTCTTCACCGCGCTTGAAGAAGGCATCTGGGTCAAGTTCTACGATGCCAGCGGTGCGCAGCTGATGCAGAAGCAGATGGCGGAAGGTGAAACCTACTCCGTGCCTGCCGACGCCAACGGCCCGCAGGTGTGGACCGGCCGGCCCGACGCTCTGGCGATAACCATCGGTGGACAGAGCGTGCCGAAGCTTGCCGAAGACGACCAGGTCATGAAGGATATCCCCGTGACCGCAGAGGCGCTGCTGGCGCGGGGGGAAAGCCCCGCTGCGCCTGCCGCTGCCGCCACGGCGAACGAGTGACATTCATCGCAGGTTTCGCCGCGCCGGCCTAGGCGATGCGGACCTTGACGGGAGAGAATTGACGATGGTTTTCGCGAAACTGACCGGTTCGAACTTGCGCCCGACGATCCAGGCGGCGATCGGCGGCGCGGTGCTGGTGACGGGGCTCGGCATGGTCCCCGCCCCCGCTTTCGCACAGGACGAGGATGCCCGCGTCCGCAAGCTGGAGGCGGAAGTCCGCGCGCTGCAGCGGGTGGTCTTCCCCGGCGGCGACAACCGCTATTTCACGCCCGAAGTCACGTCCGAAACCCAGCGCGGCCAGCAGGGCGGGCAGGCGACCATCACTTACCCGCAGCAGGGCCCGGCATCGACCACGGCGGTGACGGACATCCTCGCGCGGCTCGATGCGCTGGAAGGCCAGCTCGCCCGCCTGACCGCGCGTACGGAAGAAAACGACAACATGCTGCGCCAGATGGGCACGCGGCTCGACGCGCTGGAGGCCGCGGGTGCCGCGCCGGTGGTTGCGACCCCGACGCCCACCGCCGTCGTGCCTGCCAGCACCGTCGCGGCGACGACTGCCACCCCGCCGCCCGCAGCCGATCCCACGCCGGAACGGGTTGCCGCGGTGCAGGCCATCGCCAAGCCGCAGACGGACGATGCGGCGGACGACGAATACAGCTATGGCTTCCGCCTGTGGGACGCGGGCTTCTATCCCGAAGCCCAGCAGCAGCTGCGCATGTTCGTTGACCGCTACCCCAGCCACTGGCGCGCGACCTATGGCCGCAACCTGCTCGGCCGCGCCTATCTCGACAACGGGCAGCCGCGCGAGGCGGCGACGTGGTTCCTGCAGAACTACAATTCCGACAAGACGGCCGACCGCGCGCCCGACAGCCTGCTCTACCTTGCCGAAGCGATGATCGCGCTGGACGACGATCGCCGCGCCTGCATCGCGCTGGCCGAGTTCGGCGAGACTTACCCTGCGCTCGCCGCTGGGCGGTTGCAGGCGCAATACGATGCCAATCGCGGCAAGGTTACCTGCAGCTGATGCGATGACCGGCGGCGCGATCGACGGGGCGCTGCTCGGGCGCTTCGCCGACGGCTTGCGCGGCGTCTGGGACGAAGGAGGCCGGCTGGGTCTCGCCGTGTCGGGCGGGGCCGACAGCATGGCGATGCTGCGCCTCGCCCACGCGAGCGACATCGACATTGCCGTCGCCACCATCGATCACGGATTGCGCCCGGAAGCGGCCGGGGAATGCCGCTTCGTCGCGGCCGCCTGCGAGGCGCTCGGCATCGCGTGCACGGTGCTGGAAGTCGAAGTGGCAGCGGGCAACCGGCAGGAACAGGCGCGCATCGCCCGTTACCGCGCGCTGGGCGACTGGGCGCGAGAAGCCCGAGTCTCCGCCATCGCCACCGCCCACCACGCCGACGACCAGGCCGAGACCCTGCTGATGCGGCTCAATCGCGGCAGCGGGCTGGCAGGGCTCGCCGGGATCCGTCCCCGCACGGTGATGGAGGGGCTGAGTGTTCCCGTGGTCCGCCCGCTGCTCGCCTTCCGCCGCGCGGAGCTGCGCGACATCCTGCGCCAGGCGGATCAGGACCATGTCGAGGATCCCAGCAACACCGACACCGCCTTCGAACGCGTACGGATGCGGCAAGTGCTGGGCCATGCCGATTGGCTGGACCCCGTCGCCATGGCCCGCTCCGCTGCTTACCTCGCAGAGGCGGAGGCGACCTTGCAGGCCATCGCGGAGGTGGAACTGACCGAGGCCGACGGCAAGATCGGCTTCGCGTGGACCGCACACGCCGAACTCAACGCGCGCGCGCTCGACCGCGCTATCGCGAAGCTCGGCGGCGCTCCCGCCTTCGGAGATACGCGCCGGATTGCCGTGCGCCTCGCCGACGGGGGGAAGGGCAACGTGGCCGGTGTGCTCGTGGAGGTGAAAGGCGACCGGGCGACATGCCGCCCAGAACCGGCACGCCGATCGTCGGGCCAATCTCAGGGCCGCGCCTGATCAGCTGGCGAGGCTGGTGCCGATCCCGGCCTTTTCGCCGCGGGTGATGATCACGCGGTCGCCCAGCTTGGCGATGGCGAACAGCTTGGCGGCGAATGCATCGGGCGTGCCGATGCAGCCATGGCTGGCAAAGCCGTTCTCCACCTCGCTCGAATGGATCGAGATACCGTCCCATGTCAGCCGCAGCGTATAGGGCATCGGCACGTTGTAGATGCTGGAGATATTGTCCTTGTTTTTCTCAAGGATCGGGAAGACGCCGAGCGGGGTGGGGTGGTTATCCGTCCCCAGCAGCACGGCCGCCGCGCCGATTTCGTAACCGTCGCGGAAGACGGAGATAACGCGGGCTTCGAGGTCGACGGTGATGACCAGCGGGCCATCGGGCACGCCTTCATCGTCCCAGTGCCATTCGCCGTACTTGATAGGC
This sequence comes from Pseudoblastomonas aquimaris, assembly GCF_035481675.1. Lineage (NCBI taxonomy): Bacteria > Pseudomonadati > Pseudomonadota > Alphaproteobacteria > Sphingomonadales > Erythrobacteraceae > Pseudoblastomonas > Pseudoblastomonas aquimaris. The sequence continues at coordinate 336,877 of NZ_JAYJJW010000002.1, forward strand.
CCGTCTATGGGCAGGATGCGCTTGATGACGAAGGGGGAATCGAGTTTCTCTTCCTTCGCCTGCGGCTTTGTTTCCTCACCCTGCTCCAGAACCGCTTCGGCCTCGATCGTAGCGTCCTGCGTCGATGCTTCGGCTGCGCTGCCCATGAACAGGCGCGAGGACACGCCGGCCGTTACCAGCAGGGCCAGCACCAGCAGCGTCGCACCGCCAATCCATTTCACGATAGGGTTCATGGCGGCCTGTATGCGCGCAATTCCGCCGAAAATCCAGCCGATGCGGGCCGGCGTCCCTATGCGAGACGCGGCAGGGCAAGAGGTTAACGCGCGGGCCGCCAGCGGCCGATCAGCGCAGGGCCATCACGTCGTAATGACGGCCGAGACCGTGCTTGCGGAAGCGGGTGAAGCCCGCAGCTCGCAGCGTCGCTTCCACTGCGGCGGCATCGGCCCAGCGCTCGTCCATTTCGTAGAACACGGCGGCCACCCGGTCGATCAGCGGGCTTGCCGCCAGTGCTCTCACCACCGTCGCCTCGTGCCCCTCGACGTCGATCTTGACGATCACCGGCTCGGTGCCCCCGACCAGTCCGGCCACGTCGGTGCCGGAGACGAGGGTGATCGTCTCCGTCCCGCCGAAACCGTCCGATCCCGGCCGGTCGAGCGAGGCAACGCCGCTGTGGCCGGGCTTGACGCAGATTGCGGCCGTGCCCCCCCGGTCGGATACGCCCGCATTGATCGCCCGCGCCTTGCCCGACAGGCCGTTCACGGCAAGGTTCGCGCCGAGCAGGGCGTGCGTCCGGCCCACGGGTTCGAAGGAGAGGACCTGCGTGCAGGCCGGATTGGTCCCGGCGATCAGCGAATAGAGCCCCTGGTTCGCCCCGATATCGAGGAAGGCGAAGGGCTGGCGCTGGCGCTTCAGGAAGTCCGAGAAATAGGTGCCGTAGGTCCCATAAAGGCAATAGCGGAACGTCTTGTCACGAAAATTGGCGACGAGGTCGACGCCGTAGACGGAGCGCAGCGGCGCGCCGTTACCGCGCCTTCGTAGCCCCGCGCGTGCGGTTTTTCGTGCCGTGGCTCGCAGGCGAGCCAGAACGACCCGCGCATGCCGCTTCACGCCGAATTCCACCAGCATCGCCGCGCGCCCGGGATCGACCGGCGGGGTAATAACCGGCGGGTCGACGGGCGCGATGTCGGATGCGCGCGCGAGGGCGGGACTGTTGGGCATGGACTGGAAGGAAACTCGCAGGGTTGCGCGACCGCTGCGGACCTACAGAATTGCGGGTTTGAAGTCCATCAACCGTGCGCGCCGAACTGGTGGGCGATGGTCGCACCGAGGCGCAGGACCAGCGCATAGGCACGCTCCAGCGGGTCGATATACTGCTGGCGGATCGCGCTGTAGCCTTCGCCGTCGCCATCGGGATAGCCGGTCGGCGCGTCGACGCTGAAATCGTCCAGTTGCGGGAAGCTGGTCGGGAATGCGCGGTTGAGCTGCGCCAGCGCGTCGTCGATCCTGAGCGAGAAAACCATTTCCAGCACGTCGTCGCGCGCCACATCGTTGGCGCGACTGAAGGCGGGCACGGAAATGGCTTTCAGGAACATGTGCTGGATCAGCGCCAGGCGCAGGGCCTGCGCGGCGCCGATCACGCGGCGCTTGTATTCGCGATTGGGCGCGGGCTCCGCTTCGGGCAGCAGGTCGAGCAGGCGGTGGAATTTCAGCGCATCGACGCGCAGGCGCGAGGCTAGCTGGCGGAAGAGCGAGGACCGCTCGTCCCCGGCGAGGTATTCGGCCAGGCCCTCGCACGCCTGCGACAAGTGGGTTTCGGTACCGCGATAGGGCCGGCTGGCCCAGTATGCGGCGTTGAACAGCTCGCCGTGGGCGGCCACCGTCTTGATGCTGGCAAGCGCGTTGGACGCGCGGGCAAGCGCGATGGCCTGCCGCCCGCGCTCGCTGTACGCGATCAGCTGCGCGATGTCTTCCTCCACCCCGTCTGCCGCGGTGCCGATGCCGGCCACCACGTTGACCGGGTAGCCGAGCTGCTGGAGGATCGCGTTGTGCGGGATGGCGCGGATCTGGCGCAGGCTCATGTCGCGCTCTGCCGCGAGGTCGGACTGGCGGCGGCTCACCCGACTGCCGGTGGAATTGAGCAGGCCGAGGCCGAAGGCGGTGATGCTGCGCGAATAGGCCCGGCTTTCGAGATAGTCGTGCTGCGCGTCGCGGATGGCGCGGTAGAAATCGAGGCTGAGGTCGGTGCGGGTGTAGAACGGATCGTCGTTCTCAGCCCTAACCTCCGGCGTTTCGGCGAGGATGGTGCCGAGCGTGGCAAGCGCCAGCTCCGGCGTCGCGAAGTAGAGATAGCCGTCGCCGCCCTGGAAGCTGGCTTCGGCTTCCACCGCGATGCCGCGCCGGGCGAAACGGCTGCGCGCCCAGGTGCTGAGCGGCCATGTCAGCCGGTCGGCGAACCCGTCGGGATGCGCGCCGCGACCCATGCTTTCGCCGTGGGTGTTGAAGATCAGCGCTGCGCAGTCCGTCAGGCCATTGTCGGCCATGGCGGAAGCCATGCGCCCCTGCAGCCGCTCGATGGCGAGGCTGGCGGGAATCTGTCCGACGAAGCGGCCGGCGTCGGAAAAGCCGGTCTGGATGCAGACCCGGCCGCGCTCCTTGGCATAGGACTGGAAGGCCGGCTCCGCCAGCAGCGCGTCGAGGAAGCGGCCGCCGTGTTCCAGCGCGCTCTCGGTCTCGAACAGGGGTGACACGTCGACCTTGTCCGCGATGCCGAACAGCTTCGCGAAGTAGAGCGCGGCGAGCACCGTGGCGGGCTGTTCGCATTCGGCGATCAACATGCGGATCGGCGCGTCGGCGTCGATGTGCTTGAGGATCTGCGCCATCACCAGGAACTGGCGGATGGCGGTGCTGCTCTCGATGGCGACGGCGGCGAAATTGCTGTCTAGCGGACGGACCGCGTCAAGCTTTTCGCGCAGGCGGACGAGGGCGAGGCGGCTCGACAGATCGAGCATGCCGTCGGGGTCGATCCGGCGGCGGATCGCATTCCCAAGCTGGCTGGCGTTGACGCGGAAATGCACCCAGCCACAGCCGAGGCCGTCGGCGCGCATCGCGGCGGCGAGTGTCTTCAGCGCGACCGCATCGGCGCCATCGGCGCGCGCGTCGCTTTCGAGCCGCTCGATGAGGGGGGCCAGCGAGACCAGCTTGTCGGGATCGTCCGCGCTCAGCGCGTTGGCCGCGGCGCTCAGCGTTTCGGGGTCGGAGAATTCGCCGCGGAACGTGTCGGCGTGGCCCTGCGCTGCCGTGGCTGCACGGCGCAGCGTGTCCACCAGCTCGTGGCCCGCGTCGATCTCCGCCAGCCGATCGGCATATGCGCCGAGCCGTGCGGCCTTTTCCGTCAGGCGGAAACCGATGGAGGTGTTCCAGCCGATGTCGGTCCGCCCGTCCATGTCGTAACCGACCCAGCTGGCGAAGCGGAACGGCATGAGGGCAAGATCGTGCCAGCGGTCCGGCCATGCGGCCTTCGCGCTTTCGAGCGCCGCGGCGACGATGCGGTCGCGCGCCTGCGCCCCGTTGGCGATGGCGCGCATGGCCCGCTCGTGCTCGTACACCAGCGTGACGGGGCGGCGCTCCGGATCGGCGTCGATCTGCGCATCCGCCGTACCGTCACCCGTTGCGGCAGCGGCGATGGCATCGGTCTGGTCGGCGGTGAGCAGGAACGTGGGGTGGGCGGTGAAGACGGCGTGAAGGGCAGGGCGCTGCCAGCGAGCGGCGAAATCCTCGAAATCGCCCGATGCCTCCACCAGCTCGCCCAGCCGCGCGTCGTTGCGCGCGGGCGCGATGACGCGTTGCAGGCGCCGCGCGCGGCTGCCCATGGCTTCGGCTTCCAGTTCCTCGACGATAGCCTCGAATCCGTCGAGGTCGATGTCCCCCCCTTCGAGCATGCGGGACAGGTCGAGTCCGGTCTGGAACACCGGGTTGAAAAGCGGGGTTTCCGACGTCCGTCCGTGGAGATTGGCGAGGTGGGTGGTCAGCGTGTCGAGCGTCCTCATGCGGCGCCTCCGCTCCCCAGCAAGCTGGCCTTTCGCGCGGCGTCCTCGATGGCGGCGTAATCGGTGCCGCCACGCGGGGCGACCCAGCTGCCGCCCACGCACAGCACCGGATCGATGGCGAGCCAGTCGGCCGCGGTCTCTTCCGAAATGCCGCCGGTGGGGCAGAATTTCGCTTCGTGGAACGGGGCGGCCAGCGCCTTCAGGGCCGGGCGGCCGCCGGCGGCTTCGGCGGGGAAGAACTTGAAGTGCGACAGGCCCATGTCCATCCCGCGCATGATGTCGCCGGCCGTCGCGATGCCGGGCAGGAAGGGGATGCCGTCGCGGGCGATGGTCTTGGCGAGGCTTTCGGTAAGACCCGGGCTGACGATAAATTCGGAGCCTGCCTCGCGCGCGGCGTGGTAGGTTTCCGGCCCGGTCACCGTGCCCGCGCCCACGATCGCGCCGTCCACATCCTTCATCGCGCGGATCGCATCGAGCGCGGCGGGGGTGCGCAGGGTCACTTCCAGGACCTTGAGCCCGCCGGCGACCAGCGCTTCGGCAAGAGGGCGTGCCTGGCCGACGTCGTCGATCACGATAACCGGGATGACCGGCGCGGTCTGCATGATGGCGGCGATATCGCTCATTCGGGATGCTCCGTGGCAAAGGCTGCGGCAGCGCCGAACAGGCCGGGCTGCGGGTGGGTAATGAGTTTTACGGGGATAGTGCCCATCAGGCTTTCGAAGCGTCCCTTGGCGCGGAACCGTTCGGCAAAGCCCGATTTCAGCAGCGTGTCGCGGATGCGGAAGCCGAGGCCGCCGGCAATCACGACGCCGCCGAAGCCGCCCTGCGCCAGCGCGATGTCGCCTGCGACGCTGCCGAGCGAGAGGCAGAAGCGGTCGACTGCGGCGGCCGCAACGCTGTCGCCCACTTCCATGCCGCGCGTCCAGATCGCCACATCGTCTTCCTGGCGGGTCGGTTTGCCCTCCATTTCGGCAAGCGTCTGGTAGATGTCGACGATAGCGGGGCCTGCCACCACGCGTTCCACCGACACGCGGTTGTGGCGCTTGCGCAGCCGGGCGAGGATCGCGTCCTCGATCAGGTCGAGCGGGGCGAAATCAATATGGCCGCCCTCGGTCGCCTGCACGCGGTAGCCGCCTTCACCGTCGCGGTAGAGATGCGCCACGCCGAGGCCGGTGCCGGGGCCGAGCACGCTGATCGTACCCTCTTCGGCCAGCGGCTGCTCCGGCCCGGTCAGGTGGATGAAATGTTCGTCCCCCGCCCGCGCGACCGCATGGCCGACTGCGCCGAAATCGTTGACGATGGTATAGGCGTCTACGTCCAGCTTCTCCTTCACCAGCGCCGGGCGGATGATCCACGGGTTGTTGGTGAACTTGATCACGTCCCCGCCCACCGGCCCGGCGATGGCGATGGAAACATTGCGCGGCAGGGTGCCGCCCTTGCGTTCGCGGAAATCCTCCCACGCAGTCTGGAAGCTGGCGTGATCGACCGTGTGAAGCGTTTCCGGCTCGCCCAATTCGATGCTGCCGTCGTCCGCCAGCGTGGCGATGGCAAAGCGGGCGTGGGTGCCGCCGATATCGACGGAAACGAGCTGTCTCATAATCCTGCCGCAGCGAGCATGGCGCTGCCTCCCTTTTCGGCCTCGTCGGCATGGAGGCGGAACATGGCGAAAAGCTCGCGGCCCACGCCGATGTCGGGCGCGGGCTCCGGCGCGGGTTCGCGCGCATTGAGGTCCGCATCGGTGGAAAGCGAGCCGGTTTCGGCGCACAGTTTCACCACGTCCCCATCGCGCACCCTGCTCAGCGGCCCGCCGCCCAGCGCTTCGGGTGAACAGTGTATGGCCGCCGGGACCTTGCCGCTCGCGCCGCTCATCCGCCCGTCGGTGACGAGCGCGACGCGATATCCGCGGTCCTGCAGCACGCCCAGTGCCGGGGTCAGCTTGTGGAGTTCGGGCATGCCGTTGGCGCGCGGCCCCTGGAACCGGACCACCACCACCACGTCGCGGTCGAGCTCGCCCGCCTTGAACGCTTCAGCGACGTCATGCTGGGTCTGGAACACGCGGCACGGCGCCTCGATTGTCCAGCGTTCCCTGTCCACGGCGCTGGTCTTGAAACACGCCCGGCCAAGGTTCCCGGTGACGAGGCGCATGCCGCCGTCTGGCTGGAAGGGATCGCTGGCGGGCTTCAGCATCGTGTCGTCGCCGCTGGGGCCGGTTTCGCGATAGGCGAGGTCGTCGCCGTCCAGCCCCGGCTCCATCGCATAGGCGGACAGGTCGCCGTCCCACACGGTCAACACGTCGCGGTGGGCGAGGCCGGCTTCGAGCAACTGCCCGATCACGTAGCCCATGCCGCCGGCGTCGTGGAAATGGTTCACGTCGCCCGACCCGTTGGGATAGACGCGCGCGATCAGCGGCACGGCGTGGCTCAGTTCGGCAAGATCGTCCCAGTCGAAGACGATGCCGGCGGCGCGCGCCATGGCAGGGATGTGGATCGCGTGGTTGGTCGACCCACCCGTGGCGAGCAGGCCGACCGCGGCGTTGACGATGGCCTTTTCGTCCACGCATTGCGCCAGCGGGCGATAGTCGCCCCCGTCCTCGCCGATTTCGACGAGCCGGTGGACGGCCTTGCGGTCGAGCGCCTGACGCAGCTTCGTGCCGGGCTGGACGAAGGCGCTGCCCGGGATGTGCAGGCCCATCATCTCCATCATCATCTGGTTAGAATTGGCCGTGCCGAAGAACGTGCAGGTGCCGGGCGAGTGGTAGCTCGCGCTTTCGCTTTCCAGCAATTCGTCGCGGCCCACCTTCCCTTCCGCGTAAAGCTGGCGGACGCGCTGCTTTTCCTTGTTGGAAATGCCGGTCGGCATCGGCCCGCTCGGCACGAACAGGCCGGGAAGGTGGCCGAAGCGCAGCGCGCCGATCAACAAGCCGGGCACGATCTTGTCGCAGATGCCCAGCATGGCCATGCCGTCATAGACCGCGTGGCTCATCGCGATACCGGTGGCGAGCGCGATGGCATCGCGGCTGAACAGCGACAGTTCCATGCCGTCCTGCCCCTGCGTCACCCCGTCGCACATCGCCGGCGTCCCGCCCGCGACCTGCGTGGTGGCGCCGACTTCGCGGGCGTAGATCTTCATCCGCTCCGGATACCGGCCATAGGGCTGGTGGGCGGAAAGCATGTCGTTGTAGCTGGTGACGATCGCGAGGTTCGGCCCGCGCCCCTGCTTCAGCGCCTCCTGGTCCTCCAGCGCGCCGGCAAAGGCATGGGCGAGGTTGGAGCAGCTGACGGAGGATTTCTCCGGCGCACGCTCCCGCTCCCGCTCCATCAGTTCGAGATAGGCGGTGCGGCCGGGTTTCGAACGCTCGATGATCCGGTCGGTTATACGCGCGATGCGGGGATCGAGATTACTCATTCCAGCTTACTCCTCCGCGTTCGGCCAGGGCGACCGCCGCGCTCGGCCCCCACGATCCGGCGGTGTAGGTCTTGGGGCTCTCGCCGCTGTCGGCCCACAGGGCGCGGATCGCGTCGATCCATTCCCACTGGGCTTCCACCTCGTCGCGCCGGACGAACAGCGTCTGGTCGCCGTGGATCAGGTCGAGCAGCAGGCGCTCGTAAGCGATCCGGCGGGTCTTTTCGCTGAAGGCATCGGGCATGGCGATGTCGAGCGGGACGGGCCGCAGCCGCACGCCTTCGCTGGCAAGGCCGGGCACCTTGGCCATCACCTGCAGGCTGATGTTCTCTTCCGGCTGGATACCGATCAGCAGGCGGTTGGGCTCGGTGCGCGCGCCGCGGCCTTCGAAGATCGAATGCGGGATACAGCGGAACTGGACGAGGATTTCCGTGCGCCGCTTGGGCAGGCGCTTGCCGTGGCGCAGGTAGAAGGGCACGCCCTTCCAGCGCCAGTTGTCGACATGGGCCTTGATCGCGACGAAGGTTTCGGTGTCGCTGTCCTTGCCCAGCTCCTCGTCGTAACCCGGCACGGCCTCGCCGCCCACGGCGCCGGCGCGGTACTGGCCGCGCACGGTCTCGCTTTCCTCCACGCGGCGCAGCGCGCGCAGGACCTTGACCTTCTCGTCGCGCACGGCGGTGGAATCGAAGCTGCTGGGCGGCTCCATCGCCACCAGCGCCAGCAGCTGCAGCATGTGGTTCTGCACCATGTCGCGCAGCGCGCCGGCATCGTCATAAAAGGCGACGCGGCCTTCCAGCCCGACCGTCTCCGCCACGGTGATCTGCACGTGGTCGATATGTTCGGCGTTCCACAGCGGTTCGAACATGATGTTGGCAAAGCGCAGTGCGAGCAGGTTCTGCACCGTCTCCTTGCCCAGGTAATGGTCGATCCGGAAAATGCGGCGTTCGGGGAAGGCCGCGGCGACCGCGTCGTTGATTTCGCAGCTAGAGGCGAGGTCGGTGCCGAGCGGCTTTTCCAGCGCGATGCGGCTGTTGCCGCCCGTCAGCCCCACGCGTTCGAGACCGGCGATCGTCGGTTCGAACAGGCTCGGCGCGGTGGAGAGGAAGATGGCGAGGCCGCGCGCGGGCTCTCCCACAACCTTCGCCAGCTCGTCGTATCCCTCGGGCGTCAGCGCATCGACGGGGACGTATTCGATCCGGTTGAGGAAGGTCGCCAGGCTGCCGCGGCGCCCGGCGGGCAGGAACTTCTCGATCGCCTCGCGCGCGAAATGGCGGAAGCCCTGCGTGTCGTGCTCGCTGCGCGCGGTGCAGACGATCCTGAGGTCGTCGGCCAGCAATCCGTCGGCGTCGAGCGCGCAGAGCGAGGGCAGCAACATGCGCTGCGACAGGTCGCCCGTGGCGCCGAACAGCAGCAGGCGGTCGGCGGCAAAAGGCTCGGTCTCGTTGGTAACGATCGCGGTGTCTCCCTTGTTTGCCCGTTTACCCTCCGGGCCCGTTCATCCAAGCCGAGCGGCGGCGCACACGCAAGCACGCCCGCCCGAAACGGATACGTATTCAGCCCCGCTGCGTATCCCTCAGGCAGAGCATTTCACGCTCTGGCGCACCATCCGCGATGCGCCGAAGCTGGTGAGGAAGCTGACGTCCGCCGCATCGCGGCCGACGCCGATCTTCACCGTGTCCGACGGTGTCGCCATGCCGGTCGCATCGACGATCTGCCATGTGCCGGAAGGCGAACCGCCGGTGCCGTCGCCATCGGCCAGGAAGACCTCGGCCACGGCGTGGAAATCGGGCGGCTCCACCCCGGGAGCGAAGCAGCTGACATAGCGTGCCGGGATGCCCGCCGCGCGGGCCAGCGAGACGATCACGTGGCTGTAATCGCGGCACACGCCCTGGCGCGAAACGAACGTGTCGAGCGCGCCGGTATCGGCATTGCTGGAGCCGGGGACATAGGAGAACTCCGCCTCCACCCAATCGCGCATGGCGATGATCTTGGCCCCCCCCTCATGCTCGCCGAAGCGTTCGGTGACGAAGTTCTGGAATTTGTCCGCCGGGCAATAGCGCGAATCCATCAGGTACTGCACCGCCTCGCCCGGCAGGTCGTGCGGCTCCAGCCGGCCCAGCGTGGCGAGGTCGGGCAGGTGCCGCTCCACCTCGACGGAGACCCTGTAATCGACCTCCACCAGCCCCTCGGCCCGCAGCCAGATCCGCTCGCCGATATCGTCCTCGGCGGAAACCCGCGCGAAATGCTCGGTCCTGGTGATCCAGGTGTCGGTCTCGACCAGCCGCTGCTCCGGCAACAGCGCCGCCTCGAACTGCAGGAGTACGTCGGTGGGCTGGTCCAGTTCGAAAGCGAAGGACACGTCGATGTTCACGGGCATGAAGAGTGAACGCGGCGGGCCCCGCTATGGTTTCGAAGGAATGTTGGGGGGCCTTGGTGATCCCCAAAGAGGAAGCGTGTTTCTAGATTTCGTAATCGCGTGCCTCGCACACTTTGCGCGACATCTTCCCAAGCCGAAGGATGCTTAGGCATTTTCCTACATGCCGCCCGCTCGTTATCGTCCAAGGCCCGCTCTTTTCCTCGTCCACCCCTTGCCCTCCTTGCGGGCAACCCGGCCTTGCACGCAGCGTGACGTTTCGGCGCAACTGCGGGTGACGGTTCGCCTTTCGCAAGGTGACGGTTTCGCGGCGGCAGGGTCACGGTCTTGCGGCGCAGGGTCACGCCTTGCGCGCACTCGGTGACAGTGGTGCGCGCAAGGTTACGCATTTGCGGGGCAGGTTCACGCTTTCGGGCGATTTGCCCCTGGACCGAGTTCCATGTGTGCCTTCCTGTGGACCTACCGCTTCGCTACTTGAGGGCGGGGCCATCAAACGGGATGCACGATCGCCCCGTAGAGGTCGTGCGCGTCGGCGTCTTCGACCTCCACTTGCACGATGTCGCCCGGTGCCAGGCTGGCGGGCACGCTGCGCAGGTAGACGGCGCCGTCGATCTCGGGAGCGTCGGCCTGGCTGCGGCCGGTGGCGCCGATGTCGACATCCTCGTCCGCCTCGCCCACCTCGTCGATGATGACGGGCAGCGTGCGGCCCACCTTGGCGGCGAGCTTGGCGGCGCTGATCCGCTCCGTCACCGCCATCAGCCGGGCATAGCGTTCCTCCTTCACCGCCTCGGGCACCTGGTCGGGCAGGGCGTTGGCCTGTGCGCCTTCGACCGGTTCGAAGCGGAAGGCGCCGACGCGGTCGAGCTGCGCTTCCTCCAGCCAGTCGAGCAGGTAGGCGAAGTCGTCCTCCGTTTCGCCCGGGAAGCCGACCACGAAGCTGGACCGCACGGCGATGTCGGGGCAGATCGCGCGCCAGTCGGCCAGCCGCGCCAGCACCTTCGCCTCGTTCGCGGGGCGCTTCATGCGTTTCAGGACGGAGGGCGCCGCGTGCTGGAACGGGATGTCGAGATAGGGCGTCAGCAGCCCCTCGGCCATCAGCGGGATGACCTGGTCGACGTGCGGGTAGGGGTAGACGTAGTGGAGGCGCACCCACGGCGGGGTGCCGTCTCCGGTGTCGAGCCGGCCCAGCTCGCGGGCGAGGTCGGTCATGTGGGCGCGGACCTCGCGGCCCTTCCAGGTCCGGGGGTCGTGCCGCGTATCGACACCGTAGGCGGAGGTGTCCTGGCTGATGACGAGGAGCTCGCGCGTGCCGGCGGCGACCAGCTTCTCCGCCTCGCGCAGGACCGCGTCGATGCGGCGGCTGGCCAGCTTCCCGCGCAGGTCGGGGATGATGCAGAAGGCGCAGGAGTGGTTACACCCCTCGCTGATCTTGAGGTAGGAGTAGTGGCGCGGGGTGAGCTTGATGTCAGGCTGCGGGATCAGGTCGACGAAGGGGCCCTGCGATGGCGGCGCGTGGGTGTGGACCGCCTCCACCACAGCCTCGTACTGGTGGGCGCCCGTCACGGCGAGGACCTGCGGGTGGGCGGCGCGGATGGCGTCGGCCTCCTCGCCCATGCAGCCGGTCACGATGACGCGGCCGTTCTCCGCGATCGCCTCGCCGATGGCGGCAAGGCTTTCCTCCTTGGCGGAATCGAGGAAGCCGCAGGTGTTGACGAGCACCACGTCGGCCCCGGCATAGTCGGCGCTCATGGCATAGCCGTCGGCACGCAGGCGGGTGAGGATGCGCTCGGAATCGACCAACGCCTTGGGGCAGCCGAGGCTGACCATGCCGACGCGGGGGGCTTGCCTGATGGAAGTGGGTGTGGTGGCCATGGCGCGCGCCCCTACACCCAAGTGGCCGAATGCGCTAGCGGGAGTGTGGGGCGCTGGGGCAAGGAGATTGGGTGATGGGTGAAATGGGCTTGCTGCCGATCGTGCTGGCGACGCTGGCGTTCTTCATCTTCGGGGCGCTGTGGTACGGCCCGCTGTTCAGCAAGGCGTGGCAGCGCGAGGCGGGTTTGAGCGAAGATGCGATCCGCGGCGGCAACATGGCGGTCATCTTCGGCCTCGCCTTCCTGTTCGAGATGCTGGTGGTGACCACCTTGGCCCACACGGTGGCGCGCACGGGCGCCTCGGACCGGGCGACGATGATGATGGCGGTGGGCTTCGGCGCCACGATCATGGTGCCGGCGATCGGCATCAACTACCTGTTCCAGCGCCGCTCCGCCAAGCTGTTCGCGATCGATGCCGGGCACTTCGTCATCGGTATGGCAATCGTCGGCGCGGTGCTGATCGCCTGGCGGTAGCGGGCGTTCAGGCGCTTTCGCCTTCGAGGATTTCGGCGAGATCCTCCCCGCTCGAACACGGCGCGATCTCCACGATGATGTCGTCCGCCACCAGTGCCTCGGCCTCGGGCTCCCAGTATCCGAAGGCGATCCCGTCGCGATAGATGCGCAGGCCCCGGCCGCCGGTTTCCAGTTCGGACAACGGGCGGCCGACTTCGGTTTCGCGTACAGCTCGCTCGATCAGCTGGACGCGGCCCGTGACGCTGGCGAGGTCGGCAAGGTATTCGGCAATATGCGCGCCCTGCGCGCTGCCGGCGAGGAGCAAGCCGGTGAAGCGCACCGGGTTGATGACATTGTCCGCCCCCGCCTGCCGCGCCAGCAACTCGTTGTCCGCGGCACGCACGACCACACTGATCGGCGTATTCGGGGCGAGGTGGCGAACGGTCAGCACGATCAGGATGCTGGCATCGTCGCGCCCGGCGGACACCAGCACGGTGCGCGCCTTGTCGATCTTGACCGCGATCAGGTTCTCGTCGCGGCTGGCATCGGCGGTCATGACGTTGCAGCCCATCGCCTCGGCCAAGGCGAGACGTTCGGAACTGCCGTCGAGCACGACGATCGAGCTGGGATCGGTGCCGCGCTCGATCAGTTCGGCCACGGCTTCCGAACCGCTGACGCCGAAGCCGAGGACGACCACGTGGTTCTCCAAGCTTTCCTGGATACGGTTCATGCGCCATTTCTCCCATGTGCGCTTGATGACGAAATTATAGGCGGTGCCCACGAAGATGAACAGCACCAGCACGCGCACCGGCGTCACGATCAGCCCCTCGACCAGCCGCGCGCGGTCGCTGACCGGGGCGATATCGCCGAAACCGGTGGTCGTGATCGATATCATCGTGAAATAGATCACGTCGAGGAAGCTGACTTCGCCGTCGAGATTGTCGACTAGCCCCTCGCGATCCCACCAGTGAATCATGATGACGAGAAAGATCAGCGTCGCCGCGATGCCCAGCCGGATGCCGACATCGGCCCAAACCGGCAGCTTGACCGCGCGGCGCAGCGGTTCGCGCTGCAACTGGGCATTGGACTGGGACAGGCGCATCAGTCGTCGCTGTCGCCGAGGAAGGTTGCGGGATCGACCGGCCGGCGATCCTTGCGGATTTCGAAATGGAGTTCGGGACGCTCGGCCGTGCCGCTCTGCCCGCCGAGGCCGAGCCGCTCGCCCGCGCGGATAGGCTCACCCTTCTTGACGGTGATCGAGCCGAGATGGCCGTAGACTGTGTGGAAGCCCCCGGGATGTTCGATGACCACGAGATTGCCGAACCGGCGCGGTTCTTCCCCGGCGAAGATCACCGTGCCGCTGGCCGCCGCGCGGATCATGTCGCCTTCCCTGACTGCGAAGTCCCAGCCTTCGTGGCCGCCGCCATCGGGCCGCCGGCGCCAATCGAGGAGGACGGTTCCATCGTGCGGTCGGCGGAAATGCGGGCGTGAGGGCGCGGCGGCGCGCTGGGCCTGCGCGCGCGGGATGACGGCGGGAATGATCAGCCGCTGGCCGACCCTTATGGTGCCGTCGGCGCCAATACCGTTGGCGGTGCGGATCGCGCTCCATGACACGCCGTAGCGGTTGGCAATGCCTAGCCCGGTTTCGCCTGACCCTACGCGGTGGATGCGCTGGCGCGGGATCACCAGCGTCTGGCCGACGCGCACGCCATAGGGTTCGGCGATGCCATTGGCGGCAGCGATCACGCTCATAGAAACGCCCGCGTTCTCGGCAATCTGGCTGAGCGTTTCGCCGGGCTTCACGACGTGTTCGGTCTCGGTCGCAGGGTCGCCCATCGCCAGCAGCAGCGGCGCTGCAAACAGCATGGCAAGGGCGCGGCGCATCACTCGTAACGCTCCGCCAGGGCGGCGAGCGACGCCTCGTGCGTCAGGTCGAGTTGCAGCGGGGTCACCGCGACATATCCATCGGCCATCGCCTCCAGGTCGGTGCCGTGATCGAGCGTGTGTTCGATCGCGTGCAGGCCGAACCAGTAATACTTTAATCCGCGCGGGTCACGTCCTTCGACCACGGAACCGCGTGAATAATCATGGAATCCCTGCCGCACGATGCGGATGCCGTTGATCCGGTCGGCGGCGAGCGGCGGGAAATTCACGTTGACCAGCGTGCGGTCGGGGAAGGGCGTGCCGAGCAGCGGGCGAAGGACCTTTTCGCCCCATTGCTCCGCTCCATCGAAGGCCGCATGGTCGCTGTCGCGGTCGAGCACCTGGCTGAGCGCGATGGAACGGATGCCGGCCAGCGCGCCTTCCATGGCGGCCGACACCGTGCCCGAATAGGTAATGTCGTCGCCCAGGTTCGCGCCGCGATTGACGCCCGACAGGATCAGGTCGGGCTTTTTGTCTTCCAGGATGGCGCGCAGCGCCAGCATGACGCTGTCGGTGGGCGTGCCGGTAACGGAATAGCGCCGCTCGCCATGCTGGCGCAGCCGCACCGGCTCGTTGAGCGTGAGCGAGTGGCCCGCGCCCGACTTTTCCTCTGCCGGAGCGCACACCCACACATCATCGGACAATTGCGCGGCGATCTTCTCCAGCACCGCGAAGCCCGGCGCGTTGATCCCGTCGTCGTTGGTGAGGAGGATCCTCATGCCGGGTCGAGCCGCTGGGGGCCGCCCATGTAGGGCGCCAGCGCCTCGGGCACGGTCACGCTGCCGTCCGCTTGCTGGTAATTCTCCAGCACCGCCACCAGCGTCCGCCCGACGGCGAGGCCGGAACCGTTGAGCGTGTGGACGAATTCGGTCTTCTTCTCGCCTTCGGGGCGGAAGCGCGCATTCATGCGGCGCGCTTGGTAATCGCCGCACCAGCTGATCGAGCTGATTTCGCGGTAGGCCTGCTGCCCGGGCAGCCACACCTCGAGGTCGAAGGTCTTCTTCGCCGTCGCGCCCATGTCCCCGGTGCACAGCAGCATCGTGCGATAGGGCAGGCCGAGCGCTTGCAGGATTGCCTGGGCGCTTTCGACCATGTGCGCATGCTCGCCTTCCCACTGGTCGGGGCGGCAGACGCTGACCAGCTCGACCTTTTCGAACTGGTGCTGGCGGATGAAGCCGCGCGTGTCGCGCCCGGCCGCGCCCGCTTCGCTGCGGAAACAGGGGGTCAGCGCGGTCATGCGGATCGGCTCGGCAAGGTCGCCGACGATCTGTTCGCGCACGGCATTGGTCAGGCTGACTTCTGCCGTGGGGATGAGCCAGCGGTCGTCGGTGGTGCGGAACAGGTCGTCTGAGAACTTGGGCAGCTGGCCGGTGCCGAACACGGCCTCGTCGCGGACCAGCAGCGGCGGTGCGCATTCGGTGTAGCCGCGCTCCCCGGTCTGGTGGTCCAGCATGAATTGCGCCAACGCGCGGTGAAGCCGGGCCATGCCGCCGCGCAGGAAAGTGAAGCGCGCACCGGAAATCGCTGCGCCGGTCTCGAAATCCATGCCGAGGGCGGGGCCGATGTCGGCGTGTTCCTTCGCCTCGAAGTCGAACGCGCGCGGCTCGCCCCAGCAGGCCACTTCGACATTGTCGTCCTCGTCCGCGCCATCGGGCACGTCGCTTGCCGGGATGTTGGGCAGGCCGGCGAGCGCCTGGTCGAGCTCTTCCCCGGCGGTGCGCGCGGCTTCGTCTAGCTGCGGCATCTTCGCCTTGAGGGTGCCCACTTCGGCCTTTAGCGCCTCGGCCTTGGCGCTATCGCCCTGGCCCATCGCCTGGCCGATCGCTTTCGATGCTTCGTTGCGGCGGCTCTGCGCTTCCTGCTGCTCGGTCAGGATCGAGCGGCGCCGCGCATCCAGCGCCAGAATTTCCTCGGCGACGGGATCGACCCCGCGTCGGGCGAGGCCGGCATCGAAAGCGGCGGGGTCGGAGCGGATCTGAGCAATGTCGTGCATGTCGCCGCGGCCTATGGCGCGAAACGGGGCGGCGCTCAAGCGAGCAGGCGGTGCGGGAGCGATGCAAAACGGAACCGAAAGGGCCGCAAGCCGTTGTTCGGGCAAAGGAGAATTCACAATGATTGGCAAGATCGTCGCCGCATATCTCGGCTCGAAAGCAGCAAAGGAAACCAGCGCTCTGGGTGGCTCCACGGGCGCAGCACTGGGCGTGGCCGCCACCGCGCTCATCAGCCGGATGAGCCTGCCCGCGCTCGCCGCCGTCACCGCCGGCGGTTACCTCGCGAAAAAGCTGGCGGCGAAGGGCAAGCAAACGCCCGCTCGCGCACCGGCAGCCGGTACCACCGGCCGGGCCGGCACGGAGTTCAAGGCCGTCGCCTGATCCAGCGAAAATCGAACAGGGAACGCCTCGGCCAGCGCCGGGGCGTTTTCGTATGTGGGCGGCATGTGAGGGGAATGGTGGGCGCGGCAAGGATTGAACTTGCGACCCCACCCGTGTGAAGGGTGTGCTCTACCACTGAGCTACGCGCCCGCCGGTGCGGGGGATCCCGCCAAGGCAGGGGCGCGCCGATAGGGTGATTCGGCGCGCCATGCAAGCTTTTGCGCGCTAGCTCCCCAGCACGCCGGCGGCGATCCGGGCGAGCCAGCCGGCGGAGGGCCCTTTAGTCGAGCGGGCAGTCGGCGTGACCGGGCATTCGAGGCACATGGCCTGCGCGCCGCGCACCGAAACCAGCCGCTCGACATCGCTTTCCACCTGCCCAAGCCGGGCGTGGTGCCTTGCGGCGATCATTGCGAAGACATCGCGCGGAGGATGAGATGCCTTCGCATCGCCGCCGAACATGCCGGCCAGGAAGGCGTCGAACCCGTCCGGCTCGCTGGCGAGGTAGCGGGCATGCCAGTCACCGTCTTCGAGGCCCGCTTCGCTCGCCGCCCATTGCAGTGCCGCGTCGAGCCCGCCGAACTGGTCGACCAGGCCGAGCTGCCGCGCGCTGCCGCCGTCCCAGACCCGACCTTGCGCGATGCTGTCGACGCGGGCGGCATCCATGCTGCGCGAGCGCGCGACGATGGTCAGGAAGCGGGCGTAGTTGTTCTCGATCACCGCCTGCAGGATCGTGTCGACCTCTGGCGTGAAGCCGGACAGCGGATCGGGCTGGCCGGACAGGGGAGTGGTCTTCACCCCGTCGGTCGTCACCCCGATGTCCGCCAGCGTATCTTCGAAAGTGGGGATCACACCGAAGATGCCGATGGAGCCCGTGATTGTCTCCGGCTCGGCAAAAATACGCTCGGCCGGGGTTGAGACCCAATAGCCGCCGCTCGCCGCGACATTGGCCATCGATACGGCAACCGGGATGCCAGCGGCGCGATAGCGGACGATGGCCTGTCGGATTTCTTCCGAGGCCGTGACCGATCCGCCGGGGCTGTCCACGCGCACGACGAGCGCCTTCAGGTCGCCTGAAGCCAGCGCCTCGTCGAGAAGGTCGGCAATCCGCGTGCCGCCTGCCGTGCCGGGCCCCGCTTCGCCGTCCACGATCTCGCCCGCGATGGTGATGACGCCCACCGCATTGCCCGCTTCCTCGACCGGGTTGGCATCGAGCCAGATGTCGAGATCGGTGGACGGGTAAGCACCCGGCGCATCGCTCCACAGGTCTTCGCCGACCAGCTCCGCCACCCGCTCGCCGAATTTGGTCTTCGAACCGATCGCATCGATCAGTCCGGCGTCCACTGCGGCACGCGACAGGTCGCCGCGGGCGCTTTCGACCCATGCGGCAGGGTCGCTCGTGATCCGGTCCAGATCGGCATCGGGCCGCGCCTTCTTGACGTTAGCCTGCCATTCTTCCCACAGCGCGCCGTAAAGCGCGTTCGCGTTCTCGCGCGCTTCGGGCGACATTTCGGACAGGAGGTAGGGCTCCACCGCCGACTTGTAGGTGCCGACGCGGTAGACCTTGGCGTTGATATTGAGGCGATCGATCAGCCCGGCGTAGTACAGGCGCTCCCCGCCAGGCCCGGCGACAAGCGCGCCGCCCAGCGGGTCGACCCAAGCTTCGGTCGCATGGGCGGCCAGCAGCATGCCGTCGTCGCCATAGGCCATCGCGTAGGACAGGACCGGCTTGCCCGCGCCCTTCACACGCTCCAGCGCGGCACCGATTTCCGACAGGTGCACCTGGCCCCCGCCGAGGAACGTTGAAAGGTCGAGCACCACGGCCTCGATCCGTTCGTCCTTGGCCGCCGTGTCGAGCGCGTGGACGATATCGCGCACCGGGTATTCGCCGGTCGGCGCAGCGCCGGACAGCAGGGCATCGAACGGGTCGACGACGGAGCGTTCTTCCACCACCACCCCGTCGAGCGCCAGCACCAGCGCCCCGTCGCGCACGCCGCCTTCGTCCGGCCGCGCGGTCAGGATGGCGAACAGAGTGAAGAAGAAGATCAGCATGAAGACGAGCACCAGCCCGTCCTTCACCGCGACTATCAGCTTCCAGACCTTGCGTGCGAAATCCATCGTGCGTCCCGTTTTTCCGGCTCTGCGCCTGTGTTGCGGGGGCTTTAGGGGTTCCGGCAGGCGGATGCCAGCGATTCAGCTTGAGGTGGCAGGCAGGCGGCCCTAAGGGCCTGTCTTCGATGACCGATGGCGCCCCCGCACCCCGATCGAACCGCTTTCCGGCGGGCGGGCAGGCGTTCCCGCATCGCGACCTTCTCGGCATCGGCCGGCTGGAACGGCACCAGATCCTCTACCTGCTGGCCGAGGCCGACCAGTATGTCGAACTTGGCCGCCAGACGCACAAGCACACCGATGAATTGTCCGGGCTGACGATCATCAATGCCTTCTTCGAAAATTCCACCCGCACCCTGCTGAGCTTCGAGATCGCGGGCAAGCGGCTGGGCGCGGACGTGGTCAACATGCATGCGGCGCAGTCGAGCGTGAAGAAGGGCGAGACGCTGATCGACACCGCGATCACGCTCAACGCCATGCGCGCCGATGCCATCGTGATCCGCCACGGCAGCAGCGGCGCGGTGGCGCTGATCGCGGACAAGGTCGACTGTCCCGTGCTGAACGCCGGCGATGGCAGCCACGAACATCCGACCCAGGCCCTGCTCGATGCGCTGGCGCTGCGCCAAGCGCTGGAAGAGCGGGGCGAGGGAGCGGAGGATTTCACCGGCCTCGTCGTGACGATCTGCGGCGACGTGCTTCACAGCCGCGTAGCGCGGTCGAACATCCTTTGCCTCACCGCGATGGGCGCCACCGTGCGGGTGTGCGCGCCGCCGGCGCTGATGCCCGCTGCGGTGGAGGCGATGGGGGCCGAGGTGCATCACGACTTCGAGACCGCGCTTAAGGGATCGGACGCGGTGATGATGCTGCGCCTGCAGACCGAGCGGATGAGCGGGCAATTCATCCCTTCGCCCAAGGAATACCGCCACCTTTACGGCCTGACGCGGGAGCGGGTGGAGCGGCTGGTCCCGGAAGCGATCATCATGCACCCCGGCCCGATGAATCGCGGGGTGGAGATCGACAGCGACGTGGCCGACGATCCCGACATTTCGATCATCACCGACCAGGTGGAAATGGGCGTCGCCATCCGCATGGCCTGCCTCGACGTGCTCACGCGCCGCCGCCGCGGCCTGCCCGGCTGGGACGGCCAATGGACATGAGGCGCTCGCGGTGAGGCAGGACAGGCCCTTCACGATCACGGGCGGCCGGCTGGTCGGACCGGATGGTGCCACCGGCGGCGCGCTGAGGGTGGCGGATGGACTGGTCGCCGGCCTCGGCGATGTCGCACCGCAGGACGGCGACGAGGTCATCGACGCGGGCGGCGCGCTGGTCGCACCCGCGCTCGTCGATTTCGGCGTTTTCGAAATCGACAAGCCCGCCTGCCATTTCGGCGGGATCGTTCGCGCGGTGCTGATGCCCGATGGCGATCCGCCGCTCGATTACCCCGCCCGGGTCCGCTTCGTCGCGGCGAGCGGCAAACCCGACCTGTGGGTCCATCCGCTGGCGGCAGCGACGGTCGGGCTGGAAGGCGCGCAGCTCGCCGAAGTGGCCCTGATGCGCGAGGCCGGCGCGCGCGGCATCGCCACGGGCCGCCGCTGGATCGCGGATAGCGGCATCATGCTGCGCCTGCTGCAATATGCAGCGATGCTCGACATGGTCGTGGTCACGCACGCCGAAGACGGCGGGCTGACCGGGGACGCGGTTGCGACGGCGGGCGAGATGGCGACACGGCTCGGCCTGCGCAGCGCGCCTTCCGGGGCGGAAGCGCTGGCGGTTGCCCGCGATCTTGCGCTGGCCGAGATGAGCGGCGCCCGGCTGCACATCAGGCAGGTCACGACCCGGGCGGCGCTCGACCTCGTGCGCGCGGCAAAATCGCGCGGTGTCGCGGTCACCTGCGGCGTGACGCCGGCCCATTTCATGCTGTCCGACCTCGCCCTCGGCGAATTCCGCACCTTTGCCCGCCTCTCGCCCCCGCTGCGGGGCGAGGAGGACCGGTTGGCGGTGATCGAAGCCATCGGGGACGGCACGATCGACGTGATCGCGAGCGGCCACGATCCGCGCGGGGCGGAAGACAAGCGCCTCCCTTTCGCCGATGCTGCGGATGGCATGGCGGGGGCCGAAACGCTGCTGCCGATGGCGCTGTCGCTGGTGCGCGACGGCGTGATCCCGCTCGAACGCGCCTTCGCCATGCTGGCGACCAATCCCGCCCGCATCCTCGGCCTGCCCTCCGGCGTGCTGGCCGAAGGGATGGAGGCCGACATCGCCCTGGTGGAGCCGGACAAGCCGTGGATCGTCGACAGCCGCGAAATGGCCGCCAGCGCGGGCAACACGCCGTTCGACCGCCAGCCGGTGCAGGGCCGCGCCACAGCTTTGTGGAAAGCCGGCGTGCCGGTGGGCGACTAGGCAAAGAAAAACCCCTCCCCGGTGAGGGGGAGGGGCTGGAAGTTTCCCTGTCTGGAGAGGGTTGGGAGACCTAGCGGCGCGCCATGCGGACGCCGGTATCGACCGCGCCCGGCATCGGGCGACCTTCGGACCATGCATAGCAGCCACGGCCTTCGGATTTCACGCGGCCGCACATGGAGGCCGCTTCGCTGCGGGCGTAACCGCCGGCGGATACGCGCCAGTAGCGCTTGCCACGCACGACGGCTTCCGTGATGACCATTTCGCGATCCGCGAGTTCGGGATAGCGGCTCTGGTAAATGCCCCAGGCGCGCTTCGCACCGGCTTCGGAGCTGAACGAGCCGAGCTGGACGAGGTGGCTGCCGCCGGTGACCGGGGCGCTGGCGACCGCCGGTGCGGGATCGGCGCTGCGCGATGCAGGGGCCGCTGCGCGCGAGCTCGGCTGGACCACCGGATTGCCGGTGAAGCGCGCGCTGTCGGTGACGACCGGAGCAGGCATTTTCACGCCCAGGCTCTCGGCAACCTCTGCCGTTATGGCGGGAACCGGGCTTGCGACGGGGGCCGGGGCGTTGGGCGCGTTGGCTGCGGGCACGGAGAGCGGTGCAAGAGCCACGCCCGAATTGAATGCAGCCGGACTGGCCGCTGCAACTGGGGCGGGCGCGTAGCCGTTGCCGGCACCCACCGGCATCAGTTCGCCGTTGAGGTCGGTCGCTTGCGGATAGTCCGCTGCGGCGACCGGCGTTGCATAGGCTGCGGCGCCGCTGGCGAGGCCGACGGCATCGGGCGCGTTGGAAAGTGCCAGCGACACCGGCTGACCGCCGTCGGCGGCGTTTGCAGGCACGCCGAGCAGCCCGGCGATCCGTGCGGTCGCGGCTTCGGGATGGATGGTTGCAGCCCATTCGGCCATGCGCTTGCCGACCTGGTCCTGCGGAATGTCCTGCGCGGCCATGATGCGCGCTTCGCGCCACTGGCCGGCCAGAGCATAGGCATAAGCGAGGTTCTGGCGTGCCTTGACGCTGGTGTCTCCGCCGCGGATCGCGGTGGTCAGCACGTGGACGCCGCGGCGCGGCTCGCCGGCGAGGGCATAGGCGAGGCCGAGGTCGGCGGCGGGTATATCGTCGGCGCGGGCGCGCAGCAGGCCGAGCGCTTCGGGCTGCTTGCCGGCACCCGAAAGGGCGAGCGACAGGCTGAGCGCGGTGCGGGCGCTGTCATCGCCCAGCCGCATGGCATCATCGAAAGAGGTCGCTGCCGAAGCGAACCGGCCCGCATCGAGATAGGCGGCGCCCAGCATCGCGCGGTAATGCGCGCTGCGCGGTTCGGCGAGGACGGCAGCCTCTGCGTGCTTGACCGCATCGGTCGTCCGGCCCCGTTCCAGCGCAACCTGCGCCTCTCCGGCCGAAACTTCGGCCCGCGGCGCGGGATTGGTGGTGCACGCGCCCAGCAGCGTGGCCGACAGCGCGGAGCTGGCGGCCAGGATGATCAGGCGCTTGCGGTAATCGGCTCGGAAATCGGCGGTCTGCATGGCTGGTTCCTCCCTCTCGGATCAGCTGTTCTTCACTTGCCGTGCCAGCGAATTGAGTTCGGGCATTTCGGCGAGCAACTTGTCGAGCGCCTCGGTGACGATCTGCTGTGCGCTGCGACCGCGCATGGTCGAAGCCAGGCGCAGTTTCAGGTGGCGATCGCTATCGAGACGCAGGGTGAAGGCGGCGCGGCGAGCGGCATCGGTGTTGCTCTTCGGCGCTACAGCCTTCTTTTTCTTGGTTTTCGGTTTGGCAGGCTTGGCCGCGACCTCGTCGTCCTGGACGTCGATGGCAGGCGCCCTGTCCTTTGCGACCAGGCGTTCGGCCAGCGCTTCCTGCTGCTTGCGGACCTCCGGCTCTTCCACCGGCTCGGCTGCGACGTGCAACTGTGGCGAGGGGGTGAGGCCGGCAATCGGGCTGGGCGCATCGTCGCCCATGTCGTTCCAGCCGAGATCTTCGAGATCGGCTGACACGCTGCTTTCGAAATGGTGCTGCGGCTGCAGCTGCGGGCGCATGGCCGGGCGGGCCCCGCCCTTGCGGGCAAGCAGGGACGGTCCCAGCGACGCGAAGGGAGAAGGCTCTGTCATGGCGCTGCTCCCCGCGATCATTGTGCGACGCGGCGGCCGAAGCCGGCTGCCGGGCGGTGCTGCACGTGCTGGGCGGTGCTGCCCGGCGCGGCGAAGACCGTACGGCGGAAATTCTTTTCGAGACGGTCGGCGATATAGCCCCACAGCGCGGTGACTTCGCGCGCGGAACGGCCTTCCGGTTCTACTTCCATCACCGTGCGCCCGTCGATCATCGACGCGGCGAAATCGGTGCGGTGGTGCAGGGTCACGGGGGCAACCGTGCCGTGCTGCGAGAGGGCGACGGCCGCCTCGCTGGTGATCTTGGCCTTGGGCGTGGCAGCGTTGACGCAGAAGATCAGCGGCTTGCCGGCGCGCTCGCACAGGTCGACGGTCGCACCCACGGCGCGCAGGTCGTGCGGGCTGGGGCGGGTCGGCACGACGATCAGTTCGGCGACAGAGATCACCGACTGGATGGCCATGGTGATGGCCGGCGGCGTGTCGATGACGGCCAGTTTGAAGCCCTGCTGGCGCAGGGCTGCAAGGTCGTTGGCGAGGCGCGAGACGGTGGTCTGCGCGAAGGCGGGCAGTTCCGCCTCACGCTCGTTCCACCAATCGGCGAGCGAGCCTTGCGGGTCGATGTCGATAAGGACGACCGGGCCGGCCCCGGCGCGCTGCGCCTGGACTGCAAGGTGGCCTGAAAGCGTGGTCTTGCCCGAACCACCCTTCTGCGATGCCAAAGCCAATACGCGCAAAGGAATTCCCCCTGATAACTGTTTCCGGGCCCCGTAAGCCGGTCTTCGGCCTCCGGAATCGCAGATCACCCCTAATTTTGGGTTAACGCGGGCGGAGGCCGCAGGCGGCCGGGCTGGGGATGCGGTTTGGCGGGAAACCATAAATCCTTTGCTAACACCGCGTTGACTATGGCAGTTTCCGATTGGGCTGGAGGGTTTGTGACGATGACGGGCACCGTATCCATGCGAAAGGCAGGGGCGCTGGTAACCTCGGCAGCCGCGGCGGCGCTCGCGGCGATCGGCGCTGCGCATCCCGCAATGGCCGACGTAAAGGACGGGGTGGAAGCCTGGTCGCGCGGCGATTTCGACCGTGCGGTGGCGGAATGGCGCGCCCCGGCGGAAGCGGGCGATCCCGATGCCCAGTTCAATCTCGCGCAGGCCTATCGCCTCGGTCGAGGCGTCCCTACCGACTTGACCCAAGCCGAGGAACTCTACCTCGCCGCCGCTTCGCAGGGGCACATGCGCGCGGCCGATACATACGGCCTGATGCTGTTCCAGAGCGGGCGGCGCGAAGCTGCGCTCCCTTACGTGCAGGCGGCATCGCGCCGAGGCGACCCGCGCGCGCAGTACTTGCTCGGCATCGCCCATTTCAACGGCGACCTGGTGGAGAAGGACTGGGTGCGCGCCTACGCGCTCCTGACGCTCGCCAATTCGGACGGACTGCCGCAGGCAGCCAGCGCCATTGCCCAGATGGACGGCCACGTACCGCTCGAACAACGGCAGCAGGCCGCGACGCTGGCGGCGCAGATGCGGCGCAGCGCGGAGGCGACGCGCAACCGCGAACTCGCCGCTGCGGAACTGGCGCGCGATGCCGGCGTGGTCGCTTCGGCCAATTCGCCTGCCGTCGCCGCGCCGCCGGCCGGAGCCAGCAGCTCGCCTGCGATCCCGCGCACCATCGCGACGGTCGAGACGCCGCCGTCGGTTGTTGCCGCTCGCCAAGCTGTTGCCGAAGCCTCGCGCGTGACGGGCACCGAAAGCCCGGCGACGGCCGGTGCCGATTTCGCGCGCCCGCAAACCACGCAAAGGCCGCCGCAAGTCGCGCCGGCGCGCACGGTCGAGGCGCCGCCCAGGGCTGCGCCTACGCAGGCGCCGCCTGCGCGCACCGCGTCCAATGCCGCCACCGGCGGCCCCTGGCGCGTCCAGCTGGGCGCATTTTCCGTACCCGCGAATGCCGACCGCCTGTGGTCGCGCGTGGCCGGCAACCCCGCACTTTCCGGGGCCGAGAAGCTGGTCATACCTGCCGGCAGGGTGGTGAAGCTGCAGGCCGGCGGGTTCGCCTCCCGTTCGGCTGCGCAGAGTGCCTGCGACGCGCTCAAGCGTGGCGGGCAGGACTGCCTCGTCACCCGTTAAAACAGGTCTCGCCAGAGCCAATCGTCAGCCGCATTCGGCCGTTGGTCGAACGCCTGCTTGCCACTGCCTTGCCACTGCGCCACCGTCCCCGCCGGATCGATAGAGGGGGTATCCGATGGCGAGCGAAGCGTCGACTGCAGACATGGCGATGGCGGAAGCAACGCCGGACCAGCCCGTTCGGCGGGAAGACCGGATCGTGTCGCTCGACCTCATCCGCGGGGTCGCCGTGCTCGGCATTTTGTGGGCCAACATCACTGCCTTCGGCCATCCGCAGGCGGCCTATGCGTGGCCGGAAATGCTGCCCGGCGGAGGCAATGCGGCCGACGATGCGATGTGGCTGTTCCAGTACATCTTCATCGACGGCAAGCTGCGCGGCCTATTCACGCTCCTTTTCGGCGCAGGCGTCTACCTCTTCATGGAGCGAGCCTGGGCGCGGGGAAGCTCGCGCTGGTTGCAGGCACGGCGCCTGTTATGGCTCGGGGCAATCGGCCTCACCCATTTTTTCTTCATCTGGTACGGCGACATCCTGTTCCTGTACGCCATGTCCGGCCTGCTTTCGCTGATGTTTCTTAAGCGGTCGATCAAGACGCAGTTCTGGCTCGGCATCTCGCTCTACCTGCTTGGCGGCGCTTTGTTCACACTCATGCTCGGTGGTCAGGCCTTGATGGAGGCCAATCCGCAGATCGAGGGCGCGGAAGGGGTCATGGCGTTCTGGGAAGAGATGCGGGCGGGCGTGCCGGCGAAGGTAGCCGTGTATTCCACCGGCTCGCTGACGGACATCTGGGGTTATGCGCTGGCCGAGTATCCAAAGCTGCTGCTCAATCATCCTTTCCTTGTCATCACCGAAACCCTGCCATTGATGCTGATCGGCATGGCGCTGTTCCGCTGGGGTTTCTTCGAAGGGGCGCTGGACCGCGCGAAGACGATACGGTGGAGCTGGATCGGGATTGCCGTTTCCGCCGCCCTGTCCCTGCCGCTCGGCCTCTGGGTCATGGATCAAGGATTCCCGCAGATCCTGACGCAATTCGCCTTCGCGGGCCCCTCGCATTTCATCCGCCTGCCGATGATATTGGGCTTTGCAGGCCTGCTGACCGCCTACGCGCCCGGCATCGTCGCCACCGGCATCGGGCAGCGACTGGTCGCGGCAGGTCGCGCCGCCTTCACCAATTACCTCGGCACATCGGTCGTGATGATGTTCGTCTTCCACGGCTGGGCGCTGGGCCTGTTCGGCAAGCTTCACCGCCTAGAAATGCTGGTTGTGGTGTTTGCGGCCTGGGCAGTGATGCTGCTGTGGTCGAAGCCATGGCTCGAACGGTATCGCTACGGTCCGCTCGAATGGCTGTGGCGGTGCCTGACATACTGGCGGCTGTTCCCGCTGAAACGCTGACAGCCGGGTCAAGGACTTCAAAGGAATGACAATGCGATCGATAGCGGCCCGACTTGCAATGGCGCTGGCCCTCTCGGCGGTGCCGGCAGCCGCACAGGAGAGCGGCCAGCAGGACGGTGAGGATATCGTCGTCACGGGCGAGCGTCCGGTCGAGGACCTGCCGGTCCAGATCGACGAAGGCTCGATCGTCAGCATCGGGACCAAGCAGGCGGCGTCGGAAGTCGAGCGCTTCTCCCGCTGCGCCCGTACCCAGCCTGCCGAGCGCCTGCGCAAGATCCTCGACGAGCGGCCCAATAGCCCGGGCTCGGAAGGCGCGCTGCACGATTACGTGGTCCGCAACCAGGGGTGCCTAGACCAGGTGCCGCGCCCGCTCCCCGCCAGGCCCTACTTCGGGGTTTGCGAAGCGCAGATCGTCGACCAGGATACCCGCACTACCGACGATGGCACGCTGCAGATCACCAGCGCGCCGATCACCGTGTGCCGCTCGGTCCTGCGGCGCGGGCTGTTATACCAGCAGGCCGTGCTGCAACATGCCGACGCGATCCCCTTCACGCAAAATGCCCTGTCCGGTCCGGGCGTGCTCGACCGCTTCCTCGCCCGCGAGGATTACCGCAACGCCACGCGCGGCGGGCCGAAGTCGACCTTCTTCTTCGCCGTCGCCTGCATGGTCCGCGTCCGTCCTGATTATGCGCTGCGGCTGCTGGAATCGGAACGAGGGTCCGCGCTGGAGGACGAGATGCGCGCGCGCCTGATCGGCAATGGGCAGGCCTGCGTCGGCGGGGTGGAAGACGTGCAGGTCGACAGCGACCAGTTCCGTGCATTTGCCGCCGAAGCGGTATATGGCTGGATGACTGCCGTCGCAGGAAAGGCAACGTTGATAGAGGGTTGATGATGAAGGTCGCAAAAATTCCGCTTTGGTCGCTGGCTACTGCCATGGCCATGGTTTGCACCCCTGCCATGGCACAGGATAGCGAGGAACCGGACGAAACGGCGGACATCGTCGTCACCGGGGAGGAGGAGCCGGTCGAGGCGCTCCCCATCCAGACCGAAGAAAGCGCGACTGTCAGCATCGGGACGCGCCAGGTCGGCTCCGAAGCCGGCCGTTTCGCACGCTGCGTCCCGCAGCAGCCGCCGCAGCGCCTACGCGCGATTCTGGACGAACGGCCGAACGGCCCAGTCTCAGAGGGGGCGTTGCACGATTACGTGGTCCGCAACCGCGGCTGCTACGGCACGATGAGCTACCAACCGCGCGCCTATTACGGCCAGTGCAACCCCCAGATCGTGAGCGAGGCTCCGCCGGTTTTCGCGTGCCGCACGCTGTTTGATCGCGGCTTGCTCTTCGAACAGGCGGTCATGAAGCAAGCCCGGTCGATCGACTTCAGCAACGAAGCGATGGCGGCGCCGGGCGTGACGCAGCGCTTCCTTGCGCGCGAGGACGAGCGCAATGCCACGCGGGCACAGCCCCAGAAGACGTTCTTCTTCGCAGTGTCCTGCATGATCCGGATCAATCCCGAATACGCCCTCCTGTTATTGGAATCGGAGCCGAATTCCGACGCGGAAACGGAAATGCGCGCGCGGCTAATCGGCAACGGGTCCGCCTGCCTCGGCGGGATTACCGACGTGCAGGTGGATTCCAACCAGTTCCGCGTTTTCACGGCAGAAGCCGTTTACGGCTGGATGGCGGCGATTGCCGGTAAGCAGACGCTGGTCGAAGACAGCTAGGCCGCTTTGCCCGCCTTGGGCCTGCCTACTGCTTGTCGTGGAACGGGTTCTTGGGGCTGCGCAGCATTAGCCGAACTGGCACCGATCCGAAGCCCAGCTTCTTGCGGATCCCGTTTACCAGGTATCTTTCGTAGCTTTTCGGCAGGTCTTCCAGCTTGTTGCCGAAGATGACGAAGCGCGGCGGGCGGCTGGCGACCTGCGTGATGTAGCGCAGCTTGATCCGCTTGCCGTTGGGCGCAGGCGGCGGATTGGCCTCCAGCGCATCGTCGAACCAGCGGTTGAGCGCGGACGTCGAAACGCGGCGGCTCCATGCCTCGCGCAGTTCGAAAGCTGCGCCCAGTAGCGCATCGAGGCCCTTGCCGGTCATCGCGCTGACGGCGAGCAGGGGCACGCCGCGCACCTGCGCCAGCCCGTCGTCCAGCGCCTCGCGCACGCCGTTGAACAGGGCGCTCGGTTCTTCAGCCACGTCCCACTTGTTGATCGCGATGATGAGGGCGCGGCCTTCTTCCAGCGCGGCGTCGGCGATCTTCAGGTCCTGCTGCTCCAGCCCGCGAGTGGCATCCAGCAGAAGCACGACGACTTCCGCGAAATCGACCGCGCGGCGCGCATCGGCGACGGAAAGCTTCTCCAGCTTGTCGGTCACCTTGGCCTTCTTGCGCATGCCGGCTGTGTCGATCAGGCGGATTTCACGCGTTTCGCCCAACTTCGGGTCGCGCCATTCGGTGTCGATGGCGATCGAATCGCGGGTGATGCCCGCTTCCGGCCCCGTCAGCAGCCGGTCGTCGTCGAGCATCTTGTTGATGAGGGTGGATTTGCCCGCATTCGGACGACCCACGATCGCGAGCTTCAGCGGCCCGGTGGGCACTGCGAAGGGATCGTCCTCCTCCTCGGCGATTTCTGCGTCGCGCCTGGCCTGCTTGTCGCGGAGCAGGGGTTCCAGTGCGTCGAACAGGTCGGCCACGCCTTCGCCATGCTCGGCCGACAGGGGCACCGGGTCGCCCAGCCCCAGCTCGAAGCTTTCGTAGATGCCGCCGTCGCCCGCCTTGCCCTCGGCCTTGTTGGCGACGAGGACTACGGGGACCTCCTGCGTGCGCAGCCAGGCGGCGATTTCCTTGTCGAGCGGGGTCAGGCCGGCGCGCGCGTCGATCACGAACAGGGCGACATCCGCGCCCTTGGTGGAAACCTCGGTCTGCGCGCGCATGCGGCCGGGCAGGCTGTGCGGGTCCTCGTCTTCCCAGCCTGCGGTGTCCACCAGCGTGAAATCGAGGCCGAGCAGCGTGGCATCGCCGAAACGACGGTCGCGGGTCACGCCCGGCTGGTCGTCCACCAACGCCAGCTTCTTGCCGACGAGGCGGTTGAACAGCGTGGACTTGCCCACGTTCGGGCGTCCGATAATGATGACCTGCGGCAACATGATGCGCGCCACTTGGGACGGGTGCTGCGCAAACGCAAGCGCGCAAGGGAATTCGGATGCCATTGGCCGGTGTCCCGGAAAGGGTGAAATCGCGTTAACCTTAACGCGGAAGCCGGTGCTAACCGTGAAGCGGCATCAGGCGGGCCATGATTTTCCGCTCGTTCATGCCGCTGGCCGCTTTCGCCGCCACTGTCGCCGCCGCAGCCCCACTGGCTGCACCCAACCAGGCTTCCGCGCAGGAACTCGCGCCCTACTTGCAATGCGTTCCCTATGCGCGCGAAGTCTCCGGCATCGCGATCTACGGCGATGCATATACGTGGTGGGGGCAAGCAGAGGGCCGTTACGAGCGCGGACGCACGCCGCGGGTGGGGGCGGTCATGCATTTCCCGCAGACGAGCCGCATGCGGCTGGGCCATGTCGCTGCCGTCAGCAGGGTACTCGGCCCGCGCCGCGTGCTGCTGGACCATGCGAACTGGTCGCCCATCGACGGCCGCCGCGGGCAGATCGAGCGCGACGTGCTGGCGATGGACGTATCGCCGAATAACGACTGGAGCGAAGTGCGCGTGTGGTACGCGCCGCTGGGGGACCTCGGCACGACCGAATGGCGGATATCCGGCTTCATCTATCCGGACGCGTCGGTTAGCGAGCGGCGCACCGTGATCGCGCGCACCGAGACACCGGCCCCGCGCCGCGTGACCCCGCAGCGCACGCAATCGTCGGCGGCGTTCACCAACGCATTTGCCAATCTCGACGCACCGGTCCGGGCTGCCCCACGCCCTGAGGCCCGTCCGTCAGCGCGCCCGGCGCCGCGCCGAGTGGAAAGCCGGCCGGCTCCGCGCGCAGATTCGCGCCCTGCGACTGCCCGCCGGCAGGTGAGCGATCCGATCGCCGCGGCGATCGCGCGCTACGAGGACTGAGGCTCAGTCTTTCTTCGCGACCGGCGCATCGTCGCCCAGGTCTTCGTACCAGGCTTCGACCGGCCCGGTGAGCTTGATGGTCAGCGGGTTGCCCTTGCGGTCCATCGTCTTGCCGGCCTGGACGCGCACCCAGCCTTCGGAAATGCAATATTCCTCGATATTGTTGCGCATCGTGCCCTTGAAACGGATGCCGACGCCGCGCTGCAGCTTTTCCGCATCGAAATACTCGCTGCGCGGATTGATCGCCAGGCGATCGGGCGGAACGTCGGGGCCGCTTGTTCTTTCGGGTGCGGGCGCGTTGTCGGGGGCTGTGTCTTCGCTCATGCAATGCGCCCATAAGCCGCTGTCGCCCCGCCCGCAAGCGCGCCGGGCACCGGCATTCAGTCCGGCGGCAGCTGGGTGAGCGGGACTGCAGCGTCATGGGTCTGCTCGCCCGCACCGTCCAGCCGGTCGGGCGAGATTTCGTCCGGGGCGTGGCCGGGCTTGATCGTATCGTCGCCCGGGGTCGAGATTTCGTCGGGCGTGGGGGAGGCAATGCCGTCGCCGCGATCCGGCACGGGCGTTTCGGCCGGGACATTGCCCGGGCTGTCGCTGTCGCCGTCGTCTTCGGCCAGTTCGCGCGAGGATACCGGATCCGCCTCCGTATCGATCACCGGCGGTGTGGCGGGCGGCAGATTCGCTTGGTCGTAATCGCGCTCGGAATAGCGTTCGTTTTGCTTGGGGTCGGTCATGGTGCGATCCTTTCGCCCCATGAAACCGATGGCCTGCCGTCCTTGTTCCGGCATTCGCTTGCCCTTTGCGCCCCATGTGACTAAGGGCCACGCCCTGACAGGCAGGCGTCCCACCAACAGGATCCGGCCGCGGGCTTCGTCATGCGGGCGTGGCGGAATTGGTAGACGCGCTGGTTTTAGGTACCAGTATCGCAAGATGTGGGGGTTCGAGTCCCTTCGCCCGCACCACGTCCGCCGCCGCTATTCCCGCGGGATATGGCGAAGCCTGACGACATGAATTCGAACGACGGAAAGTAACAGAGCATGCAGATCGCCGAGACCACCAACGAGGGCCTCAAACGCGCTTACACGCTGACCATCACCGCCAAGGAAATTGCCGAGCGGATCGAGACCGAGGTCAAGAAGATCGCGCCGCAGGTGCGGATGCCCGGCTTCCGCCCCGGCAAGGTCCCGGCCAACCTGGTCAAGAAGATGCACGGCGATGCGCTGCATGCCGATGCGCTGAACGCCTCGGTCCGCGAATCGGTCGACGAACTGATGCGCGAAAAGAAACTGCGCCCCGCGCTGCAGCCCAAGGTCGAACTGGGCAGCGACTATGCCGAAGGCAAGGATGCCAAGGTCGATGTCGAGCTGGAAGTGCTTCCGGAAGTGGAAGCGCCGAGCATCGACGGGCTCAAGCTCGAAAAGCTGGTGGTCCCGGTGGACGACGAGCGGCTGGACGAGGCGCTGAAGGGCCTCGCCGAGAACCAGAAGAGCTACAAGGACGCGCCCAAGAGCAAGAAGGCCGCCGACGGCGACCAGCTGACCATCGACTTCGTCGGCCGCGTCGACGGCGAGGAATTCGAAGGCGGCAAGGCCGAAGGCAGCCCGCTGGTCATCGGTTCGGGCCAGTTCATCCCCGGCTTCGAAGAGCAGCTCAAGGGCGCCAAGACCGGTGACGAGAAGACCATCACGGTCACCTTCCCCGAAGATTACCCGGCCGAGCACCTCGCCGGCAAGGAAGCCGAATTCGATGTCACCGTGCAGCAGGTGAAGGTCGAAGGCGAAGCCAAGATCGACGACGATTTCGCCAAGCAGTTCGGCCTGGAAGGGCTGGACAAGCTGAAGGAACTGATGCGCGGCCAGATGGAGCAGGAGCTTTCCGGCCTCACCCGCACGCAGATGAAGCGCCAGCTACTCGATGCGCTGGCCGCCGACCACGATTTCGACGTGCCGCCGAGCATGGTCGACGCCGAATTCGACCAGATCTGGGCCCAGCTCCAGCAGGAAGCTGCGCGCGAGGAAGACCCGGCAGCGGCGCTGAAGGAAATCGAGGCGGAAAAGGACGACTATCGCAAGATCGCCGAACGCCGCGTGCGCCTGGGCCTGCTATTGTCCGAAATCGGCCAGGCCAACGGCATCGAGGTCACGGCACAGGAAATGGACATGCTGATGCGCCAGCAAATCCAGCGCGTGCCGGAAGACCAGCGCGAACAGTTCATCGACTACATGCGCAACGAGCCGATGGCCCAGGCCCAGCTCCGCGCGCCGCTCTATGAGGAAAAGGTCGTCGATTTCCTGTTCGACAAGGCCGAAGTCACCGAACGCGAAGTGACCCGCGAGGAACTCGAAGCTGCGATCGAGGCCGAAGAAGCCCCGGCGGACAAGAAGCCCGCCGCCAAGAAGAAGGCACCCGCCAAGAAGGCCGCAGCCAAGAAGTCCGACGCCAAGAAGGATGACGGCAAGGCTGCTGCAAAGAAGACCCCGGCCAAGAAGGCGGACGACAAGAAGCCTGCAGCGAAGAAGGCCCCGGCCAAGAAGGCGGACGACAAGAAGCCCGCAGCCAAGAAGGCCCCCGCCAAGAAGCCGGCTGCCAAGTAAGCTCCCGCCAAGAAGAAATAAGCGTTTAGCGCGCTGAGATCGAAAGCCCCGCCCGGACCTGCCGGGGCGGGGCTTTTTCTTGCGCGGTCAGCTTTTCGCGCCCGTTCCCTCGACCTCGATCGCCACGGTGTCGGAGGGTTTGGCGTACCAGTCGTCCACATGGCTCTGCTGGCCGACGTGGATGTGATGGCTGCCGTCTTCCACGAATTTCATCAGCCGGGCCGCGGTCATCCCGTGGATCACGATCGAGGCAAGGATCGTGAAGCTGGCAACCGCCCATGCCTGGTCGAGATCGCCGAAGTCGCCGTGGTTCTGGCCGTAGGCGAGGTAGTAGATCGATCCCATCCCGCGGATGCCGAGGAAGGCGATGGCCAGGCGGCCGGGGAAGGGCAGGTCGCATAGCGATTCCGACAGCAGCCCCGCCAGCGGACGGATCACGAAGATCAGCGCCAGCCCGATTGCCGCACCGGCCCAGGTCAGGTTGGCTAGCACTCCGCCGGCGAGCATCGCCCCGAAGGCCAGCAGCACGCCGACCAGCACAATCTTCTCGATCTGGTCGATGAAATGGTGGCTGATCTTGTGATAGCGGCTCTTGTTCTCGCGCTGGCGGGCGGTCACCGCGCCCACGAAGACCGCGAGGAAGCCGTATCCCTCAGCCAGTTCGGCGAGGCCGTAAGCGGTCAGCAGCGTACCGAGCACGATCAGGCCCTCGGAAGTCGAATATTTCGGGGCCGCGCGCTCGCTGTCCTCGTCGATCTCCTCGATCGGCGCGTCGGCCTCCCGCTCGAAAACGTACCATGCACCCGCCCGGCCCACGAGCCAGCCCACCACGCAGCCGGCAAGGATGCGCCAGACGAAATCGATGGCGAACCATTCCAGCGTCCAGCCGCCGATCGCGGTCATGCCGACGGCGGCGATGGCAAGGTAGGTGAAGGGGAAGGCGAGCCCGTCGTTAAGCCCGGCCTCGACCGTCAGGCTGAAGCGCACGTCGTGGCGCTGGTTTTCGCCCGGCGGGCCCACCTGCACGCTTCGCGCCAGCACGGGATCGGTGGGAGCGAGCGAGGCGCCCAGCAGGATAGCCGTGGCGGGCGCCAAGCCTAATGCCCACCAGCCCAGCAGTGCCACCGCCGCGATGGTCAGCGGCATGGCGATGACCAGGAGCGGCCAGATCTGGCGCCAGTTGGTCCAGCTGACCGGCCTGTCAATGGCAATCCCCGCGCCCATCAGCGAAGCGATGACGATGAATTCGGTCACGTATTCCAGCGACACGGCGTCGAACCCGTCCATCACCGGGTTGATATGCGGCAAGCCCACCGGCAGCGAGAACAGCGCCCAGCCGAGCGCGACATAGACGATGGGCAGGGAAAGATACCGGCGCGCAAGCGTCCTTTCGAGCCCGACCGACAACACCAGCGCGAGGCCGAACAGGACGAACATCAGGATACGCGGTTCCATTACGCCGACCATGCGGCGAAAACGGCGGCCGGGTCAACGCGCCATGCGTCAGGGTTCAGAAATTGCCCTGCAGCGAGAAGCGGATGATCTCGCCGAATTCGGCGTCACCGGTTTCCGTGAAAAGGATTGGCGCGTTGTTGCGGAAGCCGTCGTAGACGATGCGGCTGGACGTGGCTCGCGCGCCGAGCAGGTTCGATGCGGACAGCCGCGCCTTCATTCCGAGCACGTCTTTGTGCTCGACGAAGAGCTCCCCGAACAGCGGGCCTTCGTTGTCCTGCGAGATTTCCGTCAGGCGGAACTGGCGGCCGATTTCGAAGTGGAACAGCTCCACGCCATAGGCCCAGTCCGTTTTGGGGATGTCGTGGCGCAGGTTCAGGTACAGCTCGCGGAAGCGGCTGCGGCTGAAAGGCCGCGACACGCCCGTCAACGGGTCTTCAAGGGAGCTCTTCTCAAGCTCGACCGAAACATCGAGCCGCGCGCCGTTCCATCCGATCTGCGACAGTTCCAGCGTGGCATCGAAATCGATCCCGCGGCGCCAGGCGGACGCGATGTTGCCCGGCGACTGGCCGCCCGGCACGGGAACGATCTCGACCAGGTCCTCGATCTGGCGGTCGAAGAGTTTCAGCGACATCGATCCCCACGGACCCAGCGTCTTCTGGATTTCGAGATCGGTTTCCCACGCCTGAGGGGGCACGAGTTCTGCGTTACCGGCATTCTCGTTGTCCGAGGCGAGGAATACATTGGCGAGGAAATCGCCGAACGACAGCTGCCCTACGGTCCGCGCGAATTTGAGCGATACGTCGAAGCCCGATCCCGGCTGCCAGCCGAATGCCAGCGAGCCCTTCGGCCGCCAGAACTCGCGCGAATTCGCACGGTCGCCACTCAACTCGAGGCGGGAGAATTCGCCGCCGGCTATCGCCTGCAAGGAAAGGTTGCTGCCAATCTGCCGGCCATAGCTGAGCGCGGCTTCGTAACGGTCTTCCGACACGCCGCTCGCATTGTCGGGAAACTCGATCTCGGAAAAGCTGCCGTCAGGTTCCAGCGAGAAAAGGGCGGCCAGGCGGTCGAGCCGGTTGAAGGCGGCCTCCCCGCTCAATTGCCAGTCTGCGTCGCCGCCGCGCCAGCTAAATTCGGCCCGGCCGATCCGTTCGCCCGAACCGTTGACGCTGGCGAAGCGCCCCCCGGTGGGCAGCGCGCCGAGGAAGGTGCTGTCGATCACGGTCTGGGCGCCGTCGCTGTTGGCATAGCGTTCCAGCCCGATCAGCTTCAGCCTTCCGCCGACGAGGTCGAAGGCCAGGTCGCCGCCGATCTCGTAATTGTAGCTGTCGCTGTCGAAGCGGCTTTCCTGGAACCGCCTGACTGCGAGCGGGTCGAGGGCGTCCTCCGTCCCGCGGTTGCGGTTGAAGCCCCAGCCGTAGCTGCCGTTAATATTCGCAACCACGTTGCCCGCGCCTTTCCAGCCGAGCGTTGCACCGAGGCTGGGAAAGTCGCCGTCGGACCGGTTGGTCGTGAGCTGGTCTTCGAGTGTTCGACCGGCGGCGTCCGCGACGATAACAAAGCCGTCCGCGCCGCCGCGATAGCCGCGGTTGCGGGCGGAAAGGGAATAGCTGAAGTCCTTCGACGTACCGCTGACGGATGCCGAGAAGCGCCGCGCATACAGGCTGTCGATGCGCGGGCGGTATTCGCTGCTCCATTCGAACTGCCCGCTGGTGCCGCCCACCTCGACCGTGACATTGGCGACCTGGCCGGAGAGGCCGGGGATGTCGAGCGTCGCGCCGTCGACGATTTCGATCCGGACCACGTCGTCGGCGGAGATGCGGCCAAGCTGGTCGCGTGGGGAATCGCTCTTGCCGGTCAGGCGCTGGCCGTTGACGAGGACGTTGAAGTCCGCCTGGCCGAGCCCGCGCTCGCCGTCGTCGCCCCCGCTGATGTCGAAACCGGGGATGCGGCGGAGCATGTCGATCACGTTGCCGGGCGCGAACTGGATGAAATCGGCGGGGGTGAAGACACGGCGTTCCGTACGCTGCGGCACGGCAGCGTCCTCTGCCGGCGCCGCGTCCTGCGCCATGGTGGGCAGGGGCGCGGCAAGCGCCAGCAGCGAAACGGCGCGGATCAGGCGGAATTTGACGGCCAAGACGGGCAACCCTCTGCGCAGCGCATTCTCTTTATCCGCGGCGCGCCCGCTGCATGAACGCCCGCCCTTTGGTGTATGGCGCGGCTAAAGCAGTGAAGGGCGCGCCGTGCGACGCGCCTTCGACGAAACGACTGTGAGTGCCGACGAAGATTATTCCGCGTCGGGATTCCAGCGGTCGAACGACGGGCTGGCGAGCGGTGCGGTGCGTGCGCGTTCGTAGGCTGCGCCTGCCTTCAGGACCTCGTGGTCGGTCCACTTGGCGCCCATGATGGAAAGGCCGACCGGCAGCCCGTCGGTCGCGCCCATCGGCACGCTGAGGTGCGGATAGCCGGCGATAGCGGCAAGGCTGCCTGCGCCAATGCTTCCGGGGTAATTGTCGCCATAGACGAGGTCGATCGGCCATGCAGGGCCGGTCGTCGGCGCGACCAGAAAGGCGACGTCGTTCTCGCGCAGCAGGCGGTCGATGCCCTCGGCACCCGCGAGCCGGAGCGACAGGGCCCGCGCCTCGCGATAGGCGGCCTCGTCGGTCGCCTCGTTCGCCATCAGGAAGATTTCCTGCCCGAAATGGCGCAGTTCGGTGTCGGCATTCGCCTCGTTGAAGGCGATCACGTCGGCCAGCGTGCGCACCGGGATATCGGCCGGCGAGCTGCCGAGATAGTCGGCCAGCCCGACGCGCAGCTCGTACAACAGCACGGCGTATTCCGCTTCGTACATCGCACCGTCCGGCTCGTAATCTATGTCCACGATCACGGCGCCCGCCGCGCGCATGTCGTCAAGCGCCTGTTCGAATAGGGCGGTAACGGGCGCATAATCGCCGACGGCCTTGCGCAGCACGCCGATCCGCACGCCGGAGAGCGAGGCGCTGTCGAGGTCGCGGGTAAAGTCGATGGCATAGGCATCCGCCCCTGCCGTGGCGCTGTCCGCCGGATCGCTGCCGGCCATGGCGCTCAGCAGCAGGGCGGCGCTGTGCACGTCGCGGCTCATCGGCCCCGCCGTGTCCTGGCTGGAGGAAATAGGCACGATATGCGTGCGGCTGACAAGGCCCACGGTGGGCTTGAAGCCGACGATGCCGTTGACGCTGGCGGGGCAGGTGACGGAACCGTCGGTCTCCGTCCCGATGGCGGCCCACGCGAAACGCGCTGCTACGGCCGCGCCACTGCCGGAGGACGAGCCGCAGGGGTTGCGATCGATGGCGTGCGGGTTGCGGGTCTGCCCGCCCACCGCGCTCCACCCGCTGGTCGATGCGGTACTGCGGATATTCGCCCATTCGCTGAGGTTCGTCTTGCCGAGGATCACCCCGCCATTGGCACGGACGCGCGCGACAACCGGGGCATCGCGGCCTGTGGCGTTGCCGGCAAGGGCCAAGCTCCCGGCAGTGGTCGGCCATTCGCGCGTTTCGACATTGTCTTTCACCAAAATCGTGCGTCCTCGCAGCAATCCGCGCTCCCGATAGGCGCGTTCCGCCTCTGCCTGCGCTACATCGCGTTCCGCCTGCACGATGACCGCGTTGATTTGCGCGCCTGTGTCATCGTTCGCGTCGATCTCCTGCAGGTATCCGGCCGCCGCCAACCCGGTACCTTCGGCGACCTCGATCATCTGCTGCGCACGGGGCGCCTGTTCGCCGTCCTGTGCCAGTGCCGGAGCGTGCGGAAAAAGGGCGAGAGCGGCGAGCGCCGCCGATGCGTGCTTGATCATGGCGGGACATTGCGCAGCATTCGTTTCGCGCTGCAAGTGCCTTCGCGTGTCACCCCGCCCAAAGCACGCCTGCGCACATTTCCCCGGCGATAGGGTTAAGGCCCTTGAAGAATGCGCAGGGCATGGCGACATAGCCGGCCAACGCGATTTCTTTGAGGACACATCCATGATCGACCTGTTCGGCACCGACGCTCACGCAACCCAGGGACAGTTCACCCGCGACCCGCTGACCGGCGCGCTGGTGCCCGTGGTAGTAGAGCAGACGAGCCGCGGCGAGCGCAGCTTCGACATCTTCAGCCGCCTGCTGCGTGAACGCATCGTCTTCGTCACCGGTCAGGTGGAAGACGGCATGGCCAGCTTGATCGTGGCGCAGCTGCTCTTCCTCGAGAGCGAGAACCCGTCCAAGCCGATCAGCATGTACATCAACTCGCCCGGCGGGGTGGTGACGGCCGGCATGGCGATCCACGACACGATGCAGTACATCAAGCCGCGCGTGTCGACCGTGTGCGTCGGGCAGGCCGCCAGCATGGGCAGCTTCCTGCTCGCCGCCGGCGAACCCGGCATGCGCGTGGCGCTGCCGAATGCGCGGATCATGGTCCATCAGCCTTCGGGCGGCGCGCGCGGCATGGCGTCCGACATCGAAATTCAGGCGCGCGAGATCCTGCGCATCCGCCAGCGGATGAACGACCTCTATGTGAAGTACACCGGCCAGAGCCTGTCCGACATCGAAAAGGCGATGGACCGCGACACCTTCCTCGAAGCCGAGGAAGCGATGAAGTTCGGCCTTGTCGACAAGGTTTTCGAAACCCGTCCGGAAACGGAGAACGAAACCAATGACGAAGGCTCGGGCGGCGCTCCGGAGTGAGGCCGTCCGTCCGGCACACCCGCCTCGGCGGGAGCCGGGCAGTAGTATTTTCGCAACCCTGCTGCTTCAGCCGCGCGCAAGGCGCGCCGGGCTATGGCTAACAGGTTGATTATCACCGTCCCGGCCTTAGAGTCGGGCGAATCCCCGTAAGCATGCCCGCCGGGGCCTGATTGGGCGGGGCAGGACGAGATTATGACGAAATTGAGCGGCACCGATTCCAAGAGCACTCTTTACTGCAGCTTCTGCGGCAAGTCGCAGCACGAGGTTCGCAAGCTGATCGCAGGACCGACCGTGTTCATCTGCGACGAGTGCGTGGAACTGTGCAACGACATCATCCGCGAAGAAACGAAGGCCGGTCTCGCCGGCAAGAGCGACGGCGGCGTGCCGACCCCGCTCGACATCTTCGAGACGCTGAACGACTACGTGATCGGCCAGGATCGCGCCAAGCGCGTGCTCTCGGTCGCGGTGCACAACCACTACAAGCGGCTGAAGCACGGCGGCAAGGCCGGCGATGTCGAGCTTGCCAAGTCGAACATCCTGCTCGTCGGCCCGACCGGCTGCGGCAAGACGCTGCTGGCGCAGACGCTGGCGCGCACTTTCGACGTGCCCTTCACCATGGCCGACGCCACCACGCTGACCGAAGCCGGTTACGTGGGCGAGGACGTGGAGAACATCATCCTCAAGCTGCTGCAATCGAGCGACTACAACGTCGACAAGGCGCAGCACGGCATCGTCTACATCGACGAGATCGACAAGATCACGCGCAAGGCGGAAAACCCCTCCATCACCCGCGACGTGTCGGGCGAAGGCGTGCAGCAGGCGCTGCTCAAGCTGATGGAAGGCACCACCGCCAGCGTCCCGCCGCAGGGCGGCCGCAAGCATCCGCAGCAGGAATTCCTGCAGGTCGATACCACCAACATCCTGTTCATCTGCGGCGGTGCGTTCGCTGGCCTTGAAAAGGTCATCGCCGACCGCCTGCAGAAGCGCAGCATCGGCTTCGGCGCGCATGTCGCCGACCCGGACAAGCGCCGCGTGGGCGAGCTGCTCGAAAAGTGCGAGCCGGAAGATCTCCTCAAGTTCGGCCTGATCCCCGAATTCGTCGGCCGCCTGCCGGTGATCGCGACCCTGCGCGACCTCGACGTGTCGGCGCTGGTCCAGATCCTGAGCGAACCGAAGAACGCGCTGGTCAAGCAGTATGCCAAGCTGTTCGAGCTGGAGAACGTGGACCTCACCTTCACCGACGACGCGCTCGAAACGATCGCGGAGAAGGCGATCGCCCGGAAGACCGGCGCGCGCGGCCTGCGCTCGATCGTGGAAGCGATCCTGCTCGACACGATGTTCGACCTGCCCGACATGGAAGGCGTGACCGAAATCGTGATCGACAAGGATGTGGTCGAAGGCCGCAAGGACCCGGTCCGCGTGCTGGGCGAAAAGGAGGAGGCCGCCTGAGCCACCGGCCGGCGGAACTGACCTTTATGAAAACCTTCTTTCGCAGCATCGCCCTTGCCACTTCAGGCATCGCCGCCGCGACATCGCTGCCGGTTGCCGCGCAGCAGATGTTTTCGGACGGCTACCTGTTCCTGAAGGCGGTCCGCGAGAAGGACGGCGAAACCGTGATGGCCGCGCTCAACACGCCCGGCAGCACGATCATCAATTCGCGCGACGTCAGCACGGGCGAAACCGCGCTTCACATCGTGGTAAAGCGCCGCGATGCGCAGTGGATCAGCTTCCTCGTGGGCAAGGGCGCAAATCCCAATGTGGCGGACAAGGGCGGGGTCTATCCTCTCCAGCTCGCCGCGCAGCTCGGCTTCAAGGAAGGCGTCGAGGCGCTCATGGCCGCACAGGCCCGCGTCGACGTCTCCAACGATGCCGGGGAAACGCCCCTGATCTTCGCGGTCCACCGCCGCGACCACGACATGATGCGCACCCTGCTGACCGGCGGCGCCGATCCCGATCGCACCGACAACTCGGGCCGCTCCGCGCGCGATTATGCGGCACTGCAGGGCTCGACCGGCGGAACGCTGGCGGTGATCGAGGATGCCGAGCACGACAAGGGTTCGGCCGGCGCGGAAACCTACGGGCCCAGCTTCTAGTGGATGATACGGCGGCCGCGCGTCCTTTCGACGAGATGACGCTGGACGAGCTGGCGCTCGCGCTCGCTCCCGCCGTCGCCGACAGCGCGACATTCGACGGTTGGACCGACGAGGCGCTGGCCATGGCCGCCGACATGGAAGGCGTGGATCCCGCCACCGCCCGGCTCGCCTACAAGGGCGGGGCCATGGCGATGATCGCCGCCTGGATCGCGCGGATCGACCGCGACATGGCGCGCGAACTGCCGCCCGA
The DNA here is from genome assembly GCF_035481675.1 of Pseudoblastomonas aquimaris. Lineage (NCBI taxonomy): Bacteria > Pseudomonadati > Pseudomonadota > Alphaproteobacteria > Sphingomonadales > Erythrobacteraceae > Pseudoblastomonas > Pseudoblastomonas aquimaris. The sequence goes on from NZ_JAYJJW010000002.1 coordinate 378,571, forward strand.
AACGCTTGCCACGATGAAAATCCGCGAGCGCATCCGCGCCCTGGTGCAATACCGGCTCGATGCGGTGCGCGGGCAGGAAGAGGCGCTGCGCCGGGCGCTCGCCATCATGGCCATGCCGCAGAACGCGCCTTTGGCGCTGCGGCTGGGCTGGAACAGCGCGGACACGATGTGGCGCCTGGCCGGCGATACGGCGACAGATTACAACCACTACACCAAGCGCACGATCCTCGCTTCGATCTATTCGGCGACGCTGCTCGCGTTCGTGAACGATCAGACCGACGACAAGGCGGAAACCGCCGCCTTCCTCGACCGCCGCATCGACGGCGTGATGAAGTTCGAAAAGGTGAAGGCGCAGTTCCTGCGGCCCGATCGCGAGCAGTTCAGCGTCTCGCGCTTCCTCGGCCGGCTCCGCTACCCCTCCAGCTAATCCATATTGCGAATTAGTTGCAATTACGCAGGCGATCTGGCAGCGCGCCTGCCATGACGCTCGACCTGTTGCCCGCCCGCGTGAAGGGCCGAATCACTGCCATCGACTGGGCCGTGCTCGCTCCCGAAGAGGCGAAGCGCCTGCGCGCGCTCGGTTTCGATGAGGGCGCTGATGTCGAGGTCGATTATCGCGGTGTCTTCGGCGGGCGCGACCCGCTGGCCGTGTCGCTCGGCGAAATGACCGTGGCGATCCGCCGCGTCCACGCTGCCGCCATGCAGGTGGAGCCCGCGGCATGAGCGCGCCGCGCACCGTCGCGCTGGTCGGCAATCCCAACGCCGGCAAGAGCGCGCTCTTCAACGCGCTCACCGGCGCGCGGCAGAAGATAGCCAACTATCCCGGCGTCACCGTGGAACGACGCGCGGGGCGCATGGTCCTCCCCTCCGGCGAACCGGTCGAACTGATCGACCTTCCCGGCAGCTACAGCCTCGACCCCGCCAGCCCGGATGAGGAAGTGACCGCCAGGGTCGTGCTCGGCGAATTCGAGGGCGAGGCGCGGCCCGACGTAATCGTGATCGTGCTGGACGCCACGAACCTGTCGCAGCACCTCGTCTTCGCGCAGGAAATCATCGAACTCGGCCGCCCGGTCGTGGTGGCGCTCAACATGCTCGACCTTGCCGAGCGGGACGGGCTGGTGCTCGATCCGCAGGCGCTGGAAGAAGCGCTCGGCGTGCCCGTGGTCCCCACCGTCGCCGTGCGCAAGCGGGGTCTCGAAGCCCTGCTCGAAAGGGTCGGCACGGCATCGCACACGCATGTCGAACCGCGCCCGCACCTGACCTTGCCCGAACGTCGGCTGTCCGCGCGCAACATGGCCAAGGGCGCGATCCTGTCGCGCTCGGCCGCGCACAAGCTGCACAGTTCGGTCGACAAGCTATTGCTCAATCCGTGGATCGGCCCGGTCTTCCTGTTTGCTCTGCTGTTCGTGATCTTCCAGGCCGTGTTCGCCTGGGCAAACCCGTTCGCCGACGCGATCGATGCGGCGGGCGGGGCGGCGATCGAGTGGGTGACCGCGAATTTCGCCGAAGGGTTCCTACGCGATCTCGTGACCGAAGGGGCGATCGCAGGCGTCGGGTCGGTGGTGGTGTTCCTGCCGCAGATCGTGATCCTGTTCGCCTTTATCCTGGTAATGGAGCAGTCCGGCTACATGGCCCGCGCAGCGTTCATCATGGACCGGTTGATGGCCCATGTCGGCCTGTCCGGGCGCAGCTTCATCCCGCTGTTGTCCAGCTTCGCCTGCGCGATCCCAGGCATCATGGCGACCCGCAGCATCGCCGATCCCAAGGACCGCCTGACCACGATCCTGATCGCCCCGCTGATGACCTGCAGCGCGCGCCTGCCGGTCTATGCGGTGATCATCGCGGCATTCATCCCCGCGACCACCGTGGGGTGGGGCATCGGGCTGCAGGGCTTGGTATTGTTCGGCCTTTACGTCGCGGGCATCGTCGGCGCGATGATCGTGGCGCTGGTGCTGCGGCGCACCGCCACGAAGGGCGCGGCGAGCGGGTTCATCATGGAACTGCCGCGTTACCAGCTTCCGCGGCTGAAGGATCTCGCCATCGGCCTGTGGCAGCGCGCGTGGGTGTTCCTGCGCCGCGCGGGCACGATCATCTTCACCGCCACCGTCGCGCTGTGGCTGCTGCTCAGCTTCCCACAAGCCGCGCCGGGCGAAGACCAGGTCGATGCCAGCGCCGCGGGCCACCTTGCCAACGGGCTTGCCGTGGTGCTGGAGCCGATCGGCTTCAACCGCGACATCTCGCTGGCGCTGATCCCCGCGATGGCGGCCCGCGAGGTCGCCGTGGCGAGCCTTGCGACCACCTATGCCGTCTCCTCCGACGACGAGGACGAAACCGCCGACCGCCTGACCACCCAGCTCGCCAGCCGGTGGAGCCTGCCGACCGCGCTCGCGTTTCTGGCGTGGTTCGTCTTCGCACCGCAGTGCCTGTCCACCATCGCCGTCGCCCGGCGCGAGACGAACGGGTGGAAGTGGCCGGTCTTCATGCTGGCGTACCTGTTTGCGCTGGCATACGTTTTCGCCGGCCTCACCTTCTGGACCGCCACCGCGCTGGGTCTTTAGGCGCGGGATCGGTCGACGTCCGGTGGAATAGCGCCAAGGCGGCCTAGCACCCGCCCACCCTGTCGGTTAGGCCATCCCCGTAATCACGAAGGGACGATTCGATGGCCGGTAGCCTCAACAAAGTCATGCTGATCGGAAACCTGGGCGCAGACCCGGAAATCCGCAGCTTCCAGAACGGCGGCAAGGTCGCCAACCTGCGCATCGCCACCAGCGAGACGTGGAAGGACCGCAACACCGGCGAACGGCAGGAGCGGACCGAGTGGCATACCGTCGCGATCTTTTCCGAAGGCCTCGTCGGCGTGGTCGAACGTTACCTGCGCAAGGGTAGCAAGGTCTATGTCGAAGGGCAGCTGCAGACCCGCAAGTGGCAAGACCAGTCGGGTAACGACCGCTATTCCACCGAGGTGGTGATCCGCGGCCTCAACGGCTCGCTCACCATGCTCGACGGCGCCCAGGGCGGCGGCGGCGGGGGTGGCGGCGGCGGCTACTCCGGCGGTGGCGGTGGCGGTGGCGGCGGCCAGCGGTCGGGCGGCAACGACGGTGGCTGGAACCAGGGCGGCGGCGGCAATGGCGGCGGCGGATCGTCCTCCGGCGGCAGCTCCAATTACGACGATCTGGACGACGACATTCCGTTCTGATCCTCGGCCCGATTTGCCCGGGCAGGATTCTCGTGGTAACAATATATCATGAGGTGCAAATTAGCGCATATTCTCGCCTTGCCCGTGCTGCTTGCGGCTCCGCTTAGCGCAGCAACGGCGACCGATCCTTCGTTCGCAGTCGAGCACCTGCAGAATATCGAGGAAAGCGAGGCGCGCCTCGTGCTCGCCGCGCTCGTGCGCGAGCAGAAAAAGCTGCGCACGGAAGAGGGCACGTATTTCCATCTCTATAGCGGCGCGCCCGCATCCTACGAGCAGAACGCCGTGGGCCCGCGCGAAGCGTTCCTCGCGCTCGATCTGGGCAATATCTGGCGCGTGCGGCGCCTTTCGCCGCAAGGTGAGACGTTTCCCAAATACGAGATCATCGTCGCTCACGGTTCGGAGGACATGAACTGGAAGCTGACGGTGACGATGGGTTGGGCGGACGCAGCCGGCCGGGTCGACAGCGTCACGATGTTCCTCGGGCCGCCGCCACCCTTCTAAGCCGGGCTATTCCTTCTTCAGCGCGGCCAGCGCGGCAAAAGGCCCGCTGGCCTCGGCGCTCGACACCAGCCCCGCCTTGCGCGCCTCTTCCGCGCCCGGTCCTTCCGCGAAGGGATCGATCGCGAGCCCGAGCGTCTGCGCGACCGCTTCGCCCAGGTCGAACCGGTCGCCCCTGTACTCGATCTCGTCGAGCTGGTCGGCGGTGAGTTCGATTTCCTCGTCCGGCGTCGGCAGGCTGTTCTCCGGCACGAAGCGCAGCGAGATATCCTCGGCAATGCGCACCGGCAGGTCTTCGCCCGAAACCGCGCAGCTCTGCACGATTTGCGCCTCCAGTGTGCCGCGCGCGGCCACCGCGTTGCCATCGGGATCGAGCACGACTTCGGCCCGCATGCTGTCGACGGAAACGAGGTCGAATCGCCGCGCCAGCGCGCTGCGCTCCCCCTCGCCGGGTTCGAGCACGATCGCCCCTTCGGTCAGCTTGCGCGGATCGACCATGCGGGAAAATTCGGGGGCGGCCGCGTCGCTCATCGCGGGATCGACCCGGCCAGCACGTTCTCGCGCTTCAGGCTCATCAGCTGGCTGCGCAGATGGCGCAGTTCGCCGGCCAGCCCTTCGGCCAGGCCATCGTCCGCCAGGGTGACGTTGCGGCGTATCGCCTCGACCAGTTCGTCGTCGTCGTCGGCAGCGAAGGCATCGCGCAGCGCGCCCCACCGGCCGCCGAGCGTGCTCATGAGCCGGCCGACATGCTTGCCGACGACCATGTCGCCGATCCCCGCCTCGCGCAGCTGGCCGTCCATGTCGGCCACGAACAGTTCGGTCAGCAGCGTGGTCTCGCTTTCCAGGCCCGCCTCGGCCTCCATCCGCAACAGCACGCAGATCAGCACCATCGTGATCATGTCGAAGCGCCCGGCGGTCGAATCCTCGACCCCCAGGTCGCGGTACCACTGCGCCTCGCGGCTTATCTCGACCACGCGGTGCCACAGCGGGCGCAGTTCCTCGCGCTTGTCGACCTTACGGCGTTTGAGCAATCCGTTGAGCAGTCCCATGGCGTCACCTTCATCCGTTCAGCGGCGATTAAATGCGCGGGCGGCAACCCGCAGGCGCAGTCTTGTCACCAGCGGGCCCCAGCGGGCCATTGCAGCGCATGGCGCTTGCCCTTAAGGCCCCGGGTGACAGTAAACGATATAGGACGGGCGGCGCGCGGCGCAATCGGCGCAGATCGCAGGCCCGACAGGACGGAACGGACAATCCATGGCACGCCTTGCGCCTCTCGCTTCCCTGGCACTGGTGGCCGCCACGCTTGGCGGATGCGCCTCGATTACCGAGCAGCGCGGCTACATTATCGACCGCTTCCTGCTGGAATCGGTCCAGCCGGGGATCGATAACCGCCGCAGCGTGGAACAGACGCTTGGCCGGCCGAGCTTCGAAAGCCAGTTCGGCGATCCGGTGTGGTATTACGTGTCCTCCACCACGGAACGCGCGCCCTTCGGCACGCCGCAGATCGACAAGCACCTGACCTTCGCCGTGCATTTCGACGAGGCCGGGCGCGTGACGCAGGTGACGCAGGCGGGGATGGAGCAGGTCGCAAGGATCGACCCCGATGGCGACGAAACGCCCACGCTGGGCCGCGACCGTGGCTTCTTCGAAGACCTGTTCGGCAATATCGGCCGCGTCGGCGCGCCGGGTGCGGGCGGGGCCGGCGGGCCGGGCGGGCAGTAATTTTCGCCCAATGCCTTTGTCGCGGGCGAGTTGAAGCCCGCGCAAACGCCCCCATATCCGCCGCATGACTGGATCGAAGGACAGCCACGGCCTGACGACGTGGCACGGCACCACCATCATCGGCGTGAAGCGCGGCGGCAAGACCGTCGTCGCCGGTGACGGGCAGGTCTCCATGGGCAATACGGTGATGAAGCCGAATGCCCGCAAGGTTCGCCGCATCGGCAAGGACGGCAAGGTCGTGGGCGGTTTCGCCGGAGCGACCGCCGACGCCTTCACTCTGTTCGAGCGGCTGGAAAAGAAGCTGGAGCAGTACAGCGGCCAGCTGATGCGCGCCGCGGTGGAGCTCGCCAAGGACTGGCGGACCGACAAGTATCTCCGCAATCTCGAAGCGCTGATGATCGTGGCCGATGCGGACACGCTGCTGGTTCTGACCGGCAACGGCGACGTGCTGGAACCCGAAGGCGGCATTGCGGCCATCGGCAGCGGCGGCAATTACGCCCTGTCCGCCGCCCGCGCGCTCGCCGATTACGAGGACGATGCGGAAAAGATCGCGCGCAAGGCCATGGCCGTTGCCGCCGACGTCTGCGTCTTCACCAACGACCAGGTCACGCTCGAAACCGTCTGACCTCTCGCCAATTTTCCGAAAGCTGACATGACCGACAACCTCACCCCCAAGGCGATCGTCGCCGCGCTCGACGAGCACATCATCGGCCAGAAGGATGCCAAGCGCGCGGTGTCCGTGGCGCTGCGCAACCGCTGGCGCCGCCAACGCCTGCCGCGCGAATTGCGCGACGAAGTGACGCCGAAGAACATCCTGATGATCGGCCCGACCGGTTGCGGCAAGACCGAGATCAGCCGCCGGCTCGCCAAGCTGGTCGACGCGCCCTTCGTGAAAGTGGAAGCGACCAAGTTCACCGAAGTCGGCTATGTCGGCCGCGACGTGGAACAGATTGCCCGCGACCTGGCCGAAGATGCGATCCGCTTGGAAAAGGACCGCCGCCGCGATGCGGTGCGCGAAGCGGCGAGCGAGGCCGCGATGCAGCGGCTGCTCAACGCGCTGGTCGGAGAGAATGCGAGCGAGGCGACCCGCGAAAGCTTCCGCCAGCGCATAGTCGACAACTCGATGAACGAAACCGAGGTGGAAATCGAGGTCGCCGACAGCCCCAATGCGCCGATGGAAATCCCCGGCCTTGGCGGCGGCATGGGCATGATCGACCTTTCCGACATGATGGGCAAGGCGCTCGGCAAGAAGCCGACCAAGCGGCGCAAGCTGAAAGTCCCCGATGCGTGGGACAAGCTGGTCGACGAAGAGGCCGAGAAGCGCATGGACCAGGACGACGTGAACCGGGTCGCGCTGCAGAATGCGGAAACCAACGGCATCGTCTTCCTTGACGAGGTGGACAAGATCGCGGTCAGCGACGTGCGCGGCGGCAGCGTGTCGCGCGAAGGCGTTCAGCGCGACCTGCTGCCACTGATCGAAGGCACGACGGTGGCCACGAAATACGGCCCGATGAAGACCGATCACGTGCTCTTCATCGCCAGCGGCGCGTTCCATGTCGCCAAACCTTCCGACATGCTGCCCGAATTGCAGGGCCGGCTGCCGATCCGTGTCGAGCTGCGCAGCCTGACGCAGGAGGATTTCGTCCGCATCCTGTCCGAAACCAAGGCCAACCTCGTCAGCCAGTACAAGGCGCTGCTCGGCACGGAAGACGTGACGGTTGAGATGACCGACGAAGCGATCGCCGAGGTCGCGCGCATCGCCGCGCAGGTGAACGAGACGGTCGAGAACATCGGCGCCCGCCGCCTGCAGACCGTGATGGAGCGCCTGTTCGAGGAACTGAGCTTCGAGGCCGAAGCAAAGAAGGGCGAGACCGTGACGATCGACGCCGACTACGTGCGCGAGCGCCTGACCGGCCTCGCGGAAGACGCGGATCTGTCGAAGTATATTCTCTGACGAAGATCCGCTACGACATGGCGATGGGCAAGTTCTATCGCGGTCTCAAACGGTGGACGGATCGGGACATCGCGAGTTCGACTCGCCCGATATCTCTCATGCTTCCCTTCATGGTCTTCGCGCTCTTGACCGTGCCCTTCCGCGTGTCCGACGTGACGTTTTGGCCTTGGATTGCAGTTGTTGTGGGTGCCCTGTGCCTCACCTGGCTGATCTGGGGCGTATCGCGCGCAGTACATGTCCTGAAGGTCGCGGATTGGAAGGCGTCCAAGCAATATGAGCGGAAAGGCCGGTACCTCCTGTCACGTGAATACCACGAGACCGTCTTCGCCTCGAAAACGCGCCGGCTGGAACGCAAAGAGCGTCCGGACAAAACCTCCTGATTAACCGCTTCACCCGATTTTCACTGATTGCTGCGACAAGCTCCGCGTGCACAGGGGAGCATAGGATGTTCGGACAAAAGACTTTCGGCAGGCGCGCCGCGCCGCAATTCGGCGCAGCGACGGCGGCAGCGAGCGCCCCGCAGCCGCAGCGCGATCCGGCCGACGAGGGGCGGATCATTGCCGCCGCAATGTGGGACGGCCCGCTGGGTGCGAAGCTGCGCGAAGCGAGGATGACCCCGGATAGCCCGCACAACCTCGTCCTCACCCATGATCGCATGCGCGCCATGGAAGACGCCGCAACCGCGCGGATGAACCGCATGATCGCCCGGATCGAGGCCCATGTGCAGGGCATCGCCGTCAGGCCGTTCGCGCTGATCCCGTGGGCTGTATGGGAAGACGCCAACGCGGCCTTCCTGATGAAGCTCGACTTCCTGCCGAGCTCGCCGTGGAACAATTTCATCCTGCCGACCGACGCGCGCTCCGCCGAATTCCTCGGCCTGCCGGAACATCCGCGCGCCGTCGCCCCCGGCCTGACCGAGCAGGTCGCCGCGATGGTGACGGAATTGCGCGAGGAAACCGCCGACTATCTCGACGCCGGGATCGCCCGCATCGCGCGCGGCGATTTCGCCTTTCTCGACGAGTACGAATCCAACCGCAACGAACGCTTCCAGCGCCTGTTCGCGCTCGCCCGCTACCTCGCCGAAATCACTTTCGGCCCGGCGGTGATCGCGAAGCACGACGAACAGTTCGGCCTCGGCCTCTCGAGCATTCCCGAATAGGCTGCGGGCTGCGCCGTCTGCCTGCGCTGGCAAGCTCGTTTAACGCGAAGGTTTAGCGCGCCCGCCGGAGCCGCTTTCCGCCGTAGCGGGGTTTTCGATATCCGCGTCGGGCGAAGCGGGGTCCACACAGACCTTGGCGATCATCGGCAGATGGTCGGACCCCACGTTGCGCCCGATATTCATTTCCGCGACCTTCACCCCGTCCTTGATCATGATCTGGTCGAGCGGCCAGCCGGCAAAGGCAAGACTGGCTGGAAAGGTGGCGAATGTCCCGCGGCCGACCCTCGGGTCCAGGTAGTCACCTTCCTCGCGGAAGTTCTCGGTAGTGCGTGACCACGGCACGTCGTTGAAATCGCCGATCGCGAGCACATTGCCCAGTCCATCCGGGGTCTTGGAGCCCGCGCGGGCAATATTTGCGTCGCGTCTGTCGGTGCTTTCCCCCGGCAACGGCGGGCGCGGGTGAAGGCCGATCAACTCGAAACGCGCGCCGTCCGCCATGCGCAGCGTGGCGTAAAGCGTGGGTGTGTTGCTGCCGGTGACGATTGCCATTTCGGCAGCATCCACCTGCAGGCGCGTGGCAAAGGCCATCCCGTATTTGTTGTCGAGCGGTCGTATCAGCGTGTAATCGTAGCGGGCGAGCGTCGGGCCAAGCGCTTCAATCCATGGCTCGTGCGTTTCCATCAGCAGCAGTATGTCAGGATCGACTTTTTCGATCAGCGCAGCCGTTTCCGGATACCGATCGTTTGTCTGCAGGACATTGAACGACAGCACGCGGGCGCAGTTCATCCCGTCCACCTGGTCGGGCAGCGCGACGTCCGACGGCGCGAGGGCGGTATAGGGCCAGATCCGCACGAGGTTCGTGATTGCGGCGAGGGCGCAAAGGCCAATGGCCGGCCAACGCCCATTGCGGGCCAGGAACAGCGCCGCAATGGCCACCGCCGCAGCCAGAAAGATCGCCGGCTCCCTGACGAAATCGAGGATTCGAACCAAGCCGCGGTTGGTCGGCCACAAGCTGATCAGCGCAAGCAGCAGCAGGATCGCCCCCGCGACGAGGAAAGGCCAATCGCGTTTTGTGAGACTTCGCATCGTACCTGTTCCTTTAAAAGGTGACCGGACGCGTTGTGTCGGTTGCGCTGGGGCGTGGCCGATAGGCCGGCGCTTTGCAAACTTAGGGATGCGGGGCCAGCCCGATCTCCACGCCGGTCTTGTCGGTCAGCGCGAACTTGTCGATCAGGTCGGCGCTCGCTTCGTTGAGGCCGATCACCTGCACGCTGCGGCCGTTGAGGCGCATGCGTTCCACCACCTTGTCGAGCACGCCGACGCCGCTGATGTCCCAGAAATGGGCGCGGGTGACATCAATCACCACGTGGTCGGCGGGGTCGGGACGCTCGCTTTCCCGGCCGAAGGCTTGGCTGAAGCGATCGACGCTGGCGAAGAAGATCTGCCCGGTGATCGTGTAGGTAGCGACCTGGTCGTCCCGCACGCGGGTGACATCGAACATCGTCATGACCTTGCCGGTGAAGAAGATGCCGGACAGCAGCACGCCCACCAGCACGCCCAGCGCAAGGTTGTGGCTCGCAACGACGACCACGACTGTGCTCAGCATCACCACGCTCGATTGCCAGGGGTGGTAACGAAGGTTGGGAATCGAATTCCAGCTGAAGGTGCCGATGCTGACCATGATCATCACCGCCACCAGCGCCGCCATCGGGATCTGCCCGACGATGGGGCCGAGCGCGGCGAGCAGCACCAGCAGGGTGATCCCGGCGGTGAAGCTGGACAGGCGCCCGCGCCCGCCGCTGGTCACGTTGATGACCGACTGGCCGATCATCGCGCAGCCGCCCATGCCGCCGAAGAAGGCCGCGGCGATATTCGCGATGCCTTGCCCGCCGCTCTCGCGCTGCTTGTCGGAATCGGTGTGCGTCATGTCGTCGACGATCTGCGCGGTCAGCAGGCTTTCCAGCAGGCCGACGGCGGCCATGGTGGCGGAATAGGGCGCGATGATCCGCAGCGTTTCCCACGTCAACGGCACGTCGGGCAGGACGAAATAGGGCAGGCCTTCGGGCAGTTCGCCCATGTCGCTGACCGTGTTTACGTCAAGCCCCATGCCGATGGTGATCGCTCCGATTATGACAATGGCGACCAGCGGGGAGGGGACGGCGGTGGTCAGGCGCGGCAGCAGGTAGATGATGGCCAGCGCGCCGGCGACAAGCGGGTAGGTGATCCACGGCACGCCGACCAGCTGGGGCAACTGTGCCATGAAAATGAGGATCGCGAGGGCATTGACGAAGCCGGTGATGACGCTGCGGCTGACGAACTGCATCAGCAGGTCGAGCCGGATGACGGCCGCGATCAGCTGGAAGATGCCCATAAGGATCGTCGCGGCGAACAGATATTCCACCCCGTAATCGCGTACCAGCGGGATGACGACCACGGCCACCGCGGCGGTGGCGGCGGAGATCATGCCGGGCCGCCCGCCGGTAAAGGCGATGACCATGGCAATGGTGATCGAGGCATACAGGCCGACGCGCGGATCGACCCCGGCGATGATCGAGAAGCCGATCGCCTCCGGGATCAGCGCGAGGGCGACGACGATGCCGGCGAGGATGTCGGCCCGGACATTACCGAACCAGTCGCGCTTGAACGCGGCGGAATTGAACATGGATATTGCCTGTCAGCTGCGCGGCGACGCTGCGCCTCAAGGGCGCGCGATGCCGGTGGATGTGGAATGCCGGGAGCCGTAGCCTTTGCTGCAGTGCAGCACAACCCCGCCGCCCGGGGCCTTGGCGAGCGCCTACTCGGCGGCTTCCGCCACGTCCTCGCCTTCCGCCAGCTGGCGCGACCACATCTCGGCATAGAGGCCGTCGGAACGCAGCAATTCGGCGTGGCTGCCGCTTTCGGCGAGCCGTCCCTGGTCGAGGACAAGGATCCGGTCGGCATCGGCCACGGTGGAGAGCCGGTGCGCGATGGCCAGCGTGGTGCGGTCCTTTGCCACGCGGTTCATCGTGGCGAGGATGTCCTGCTCCGTCCGGGTGTCGAGCGCGCTGGTCGCTTCATCGAACAGCACGATGGGCGGGTTCTTGAGCAGGGTCCGCGCGATGGCCACGCGCTGCTTCTCGCCGCCCGAAAGCTTCAGGCCCCGCTCGCCCACCTCGGTGTCGAGACCGTCTGGCAGCATTTCGATGAAAGGCAGGATCGCGGCGTCGCGGGCGGCTTGGACAACCTCTTCCTGCGTCGCATCGGCGCGGCCGTAGGCGATGTTGTAGCCGATCGTGTCGTTGAAAAGCACGCTGTCCTGCGGGACGATGCCGATCGCCGCGCGCAGCGAAGCCTGCGTCACCTCGGCGATATCCTGCCCGTCGATCAGGATGCGGCCGGAATCGGGATCGTAGAAGCGGAACAGCAGCCGCCCGATGGTGGATTTGCCCGCGCCCGAGGGGCCGACGATGGCGATCTGCGATCCGGCGGGCACTTCGAACGACAGGCCCTTAAGGATCGTGCGGTCCGGCTCGTAGCCGAAGGTCACGTCATCGAAGACGAGCGTCGGTTTGCGCACGACCAGCGCAGGGGCACCCGGCTTGTCGGACACTTCGACTTCCGTATCCATCAGGCGGAACATTTCGGCCATGTCGATCAGGCCCTGGCGGATCGTGCGATAGACCCAGCCCAGCATGTCGAGCGGGCGGAACAGCTGCATCAGGTAGGTGTTCACCAGCACCAGGTCGCCCACGGTGAGATTGCCGTTCGACCATTCCCACACGGTGAAGGCCATCGCACCGGCCATCAGCAGGTTGGTGATAAAGGCCTGCGCCATGTTGAGATGGGCGAGCGAGTTGTCGGACTTGGTTGCCGCCTCGGCATAGGCGCGCGCCGCGCTGCCATAGCGCTCTTCCTCGCGCTTCTCCGCGCCGAAATATTTCACCGTCTCGTAATTGAGGAGCGAGTCGACCGCGCGGGCCAGCGCCGTCCCGTCGAGATCGTTCATCTGCGCCCGCAGCTTGGTGCGCCATTCGGTGATCCAGCGGGTGACCGCGATATAGAGGACGACCGTGACGGCGGTGGCCGCGACCAGTTCCCACCCGAACATCGTGTAGAAGATGATGCCGACGATGGTCAGCTCGATGATCGTCGGCGCGATGTTGAAGAGGATGAAGTAGAGCATCGAATCGATGCTCTTGGTGCCTCGCTCGATCACCTTGGTGACTTCGCCCGTGCGGCGCGACAGGTGGAAGCGCAGCGACAGGCGGTGAAGCCGCGCGAAGACATCCGTTGCCAGCTCGCGCGTGGCGTCCTGCCCGACCTTCTCGAAGGCGATGTTGCGGATGTTGTCGAAGGCGACGGAGCCGAAGCGCCCGGCGGCATAGGCCACCACCAGCACCATCGGCAGGGTCGCGGTGGCCAGCGCGCCTTCCAGCTCGCTCATATGATCGATGGCGTATTTGTAGGCGAAGGGGATCGTCAGGATGATGCCCTTGGCACACAGCACCAGCAGCAGCGCGATGACGATGCGCCGCTTCAGGTCCGGCCGCCCCGCCGGCCACAGATAGGGCAGGAAGCGCCGGATCGTGGCCCAGTCTGCCGGGTCCCGCCTTGGTTTCACCTTGTCAGCCATCGCCGCATGAAGTGGGCGCGGGTTGCCGAAGGCGCAAGGGCCGCCGGCGGAGGCGGGCCTAGCGGTTGAAGTCGAAATCGCGGTTGAACATGTCCTTCAGCTCCGATCCGCGCGGCAGGTCGAAGCGCACCCTGTTGGTCTTGAAGTCGATTGCCACGCGTTCGAACCGCCGCAATTCGTTGAGGCCGAGGATCAGGGCGGGGCGGTCTTCGAGGCCCAGCACCTTGAAGGGTTCCGCATCGCTGAAGGCCATCGCGACATTGTTGAGCCGCATGTCGCCGATCTCGATCGTCTGCGCGCGGCGGATCGGGTTGACCTGCGTCGTCCCGTTGATGTCCTCGATCCACTGGAATCCCAGCACGCGACCGGGCAGCTTGGCTTCCAGCGCCCGGTTGCCGATGGATGCCTGCGCGCCCGTGTCGACGATGATCGCGGTGCGCACGCCGTTGATCTTCGCCTGCGTGATGATCAGCTGGCCCAGCCGCTCGCGCGCCTGCACGACGATCTCGAAACCGCGATTGCCGCCCAGTTCGTCGGCATCGTCGACCGCGATCAGGCCGCGCTTGAAATCGAGGAGGACGCGCTGTTCTTGGAGCGTATCGAGGCCCAGTATGCCGTCGATCGGGCCCAGATCCGCCGCATCCACCAGCGGGGCTGTTCGTACATAGACGCTGCGCGATCCGAACGTCAGCGCATCGATGGCGACGGTTTCGGTTTCCTTCCGGCTGGCCATGCCGACCAGCGTGACGGGCCGCCGGTCGCCCAGTTCGAGCCGGTCGGCAATCGCGCGCGAGAGGACGGTGGCTTCCGCCCCGGTGTCGACCATGAAGTTATAGGGGCCGGTGCCGTTGATCGTGACCGGCAATGTGTAGCGGCGATAGCGGTCGCGATTGAGCTCGATCTCTTCCTGGGTGGGCGGCGCCTCGGCGGCGGGATCGCCCGATCGGGGCGTTTCGACCTGCGCGGCGGAGGTCCCGGCCAGCGCGAATACGGCAAGGGCCGGGGCGATCCAGTCGAGTAGAGGCATGGCAGCTCTCCTTCTGTCGGCCCTTCGAAGCAGCAACCTACCACCGCGCCAGGGTTTCGCCAAACCGCACGCGTCATGCGCCGGGCGGAGCAACAGCCCTTCCGCTTTGTTAACCGCGGCGTGGTACCAACCCCTTCGCAATGAACCGGTTTTTTGCAGAACTTCGCCGCCGTGTGGGCGAGCGCGCCTTCCTGTCAGCCGCCGCCGGCGTGCTGGCTACGCCGCCGTGCGTCCCGCGTGACGACGGGCTGGTGATCTTCTCGATGATCGGCACGCGGGTGCTCACCCCCTATCTCGTTGCGGCAAAGTCGCTCCATGCGCAGCTGCAACGCGGGCGGTTCGCCATCCTCGACGACGGGACGCTGACGCGCGAAGACAAGGCGATCCTGCGCAACCACCTCGGCGACCCGCAGATTTTCGGGCCCGATGTAGATACGAAGGCCTGTCCGACCTACAGTTCTTGGAAGCGACTGTTCACCCTGCTGGAGCTGCGCAAGACGAATTACGTCATCCAGCTGGACAGCGACACGATCACCCGCGCACCGGTGCGGCTGCTGGGCGAGCTGATCGATGCGGGGCGCGATTTCATCCTTAAGGGCGAAGCGGAAACCCGCTTCATGTCGCTGGAGGAAATCGCCGCCCAGGCACAGGCGAACCCGAATTCGAGGCGCCCGCCGGTGCATGTGCAGCTGGCAATGGAAGCGAGGATGGACGAGGTGCGCATCCCGGATCGCGCGAACCTTCGCTATTCCCGCGGCTGTGCGGGTTTCGCCGGCTTCGCCCCGGACCCGAGTGGCACCGAGCTGGCCGAACAATTCTCTGCCGAGGCGGTGCGCCTGATCGGCTACGACCACTGGAAGCAGTGGGGCAGCGAACAGGTGACGTCCAATTTCCTGATCGCCCAGCGGCCCGATGCGGCGCTGCTGCCGTACGACCGCTATTGCAACTTCTGGGACGAGCCGGTGTCGCCCGAAATGGCCTTCGTCCATTTCATCGGCACTTACCGCTATCACGGCGGCGTCTACCGCGACATGGCGCGCGAGGCGATCGAGAGCCTGCGCCTGCGCGAAGCGATCGCTGCCTAGGCGGTTACCGGCGCCGCGACCTTCCGCTTCAGCACCAGGCGCAACACGTCCATTGTCGATTGCCGGGCGAACAGCAACAGGCCCGCCGCGTAAGTCGCCGCGCCCAGCATCACGAGCGCGGCCAGCCTCAGCCACTGCGCCGGGAAGGCGACCAGCGCGTCCAGGCCGAGGACTGCTGCCGCCATGAGCGCGCTTGCCGCCAACGCGGGGGCGATGGCCCGGGCAAGGTCGCGCAGCCGCACACCGAGCGCGGGCAGGGTGATCCAGCTGCAGATCGCCAGCACCAGCGCAAAGCCTGCGATCCACGCCCAGGCGACTCCGATCAGCCCCCATTGCAGCGCGAAGAAAAAGGCCGCCGGCATCACAAGCGCGCCCGCCAGCCCGTTCTTCAAGGGAATGTCGGCCCGGTCGATCGCGTTCGCCGCCGGGACATAGAGCGTCAGCATGGTCTTCAGCGGCATGGCGATGGCGAGCAGGATGACGAACGGCACCGTGCCGGCCCATTTCTCACCCAGTACCGTCAGTACCAGCGGCTCCGCCGTGACGGCGAAGCCTGCGAAGACCGGCAGGCCCACCAGCATGATCAGCTGGACCGATCGCAGGAAGGCCGATGCAACGGCGGCGCGGTCCTCGTCCATGATCCGGCTGTAGGCGGAAAAGGCCACCTCGTTGAGCGGCGGCACGACCTTTGTCAGGAACACCTGCGTCAGGAACAGCGCGGTGGAATAGATGCCGAGCTCCGCGGCGCTGTAATAGCGGCCGACGATGAAGATGTCCGCCTGGCTCTGGAGGAACCAGAACAGCTGGCTCACCAGCACCAGTCCGCCGAACCGCGCGATGAAGCCAGCACCGCGGAAGTCGAAGCTTGGCCATATATAGGCGCGTGCCGCAACGGTCAGGCCGATCGCCCTTATATAGAGGCCCAGCAACGGGGCGATGACGAGCGTCCACACGCCCCAGCCCAGCAGCGCGCCCGCAACCGCGGACAGGGCGGCAACGATGGCGGAAACGAAGTTGACCCGTGCCTGCCGCCGGAAATCCATCTCGCGCGACAATATGGTGTAGGCCAGCACGATGAAGGGCGTGGTCGGGTAGAGCAGGGCCTGCACCTGCAGCAGCCGCGCGACCATCGGCTCGCCGAAATAGGCTGCGACATAAGGCGCGGCGAGCAGCTGCG
>NZ_JAYJJW010000002.1:402500-546640 GCF_035481675.1 Pseudoblastomonas aquimaris
GCGCTTCGGCGCCAGCGGCACACCTTCGGCAGATTTCCGACCCGGGACGAGTCTTACTGCGGGTATGGACCGACGCCTTTCGCGTGGTCCGGGAGCGACCGTGGTGGGTATCGACGCTGCGTGGCGCGCTTTCCCTGCGCAGGATGTGTTCAATCTCTCTCCAGCGATCACCCGGTATCTGGGAAATAGCGGGAATGCCTCGATAACGACGCGTGCGAATCTGCTCGCGGCGGATGGAGTCACGCTGCGCGTCGGCGGATCGCTGCGGGCGGATTACCTGCCGCGCCAGCGCCATCGGGCCTTCGTCGGCATCGCAGCGGGACCCGATACCGATGTCGGTGTGGTAACCGACACCTATTCGGTTTTTAGTGGCGGGGAAGTTCCCGTGGGAGACACCCTGACCTTAATCGGTAGCGTTGCGCGCGAATGGCGCGACGGTCCTGCTGATCGCACCGAATTTCGCCTCGGCTTGAAAGTCGGGTTGTGAAATCGCTCCTCGCCCTGTGGGAGCTGTCGCTCGCCCTTTGCGCGGTCGCGGCGGCGGCCCTCCTCGTGCTCGTGATAGCACGCATGGTGTCGTTGCGTGCTGCGCGCCGGCAGGAGGCCATCCGCTCGAAATTGCTGCCGCAGCTCCTCGCTGGAGACGGCGAGGTTGGCCGTTTGAAGGGCAGGAAGCTGCGCATGGCGGCCGCGTTGGTGAGCGAGCTGTCCGAACTCACCCGGGGAGAAGACCGCGATGTCCTGCTGGCGCGCGCCTCGGACATGGGCGTTCCGGATTTGCTACTCGCGCGGCTCCAGTCGCGTTCCGCGCAGATAAGGCTGAGTTCGGTAGAGGCGCTGGCGTTGTTCGACCAATGTACTGCGGAAACCGTCACTGCGCTCGATGATGACAATCCCGACGTCCGCCTCGCCGCGGCGCTGGCCCTTGCACACCGCGAAGAAGGTCCTTCGGCACGGCAACTGGTGGAAAAACTTCAGATGGGAGCAGTCGAGAACTCACTGCTCCTCGCCTCGCTGATGGGCGACCTCGTGCAGCGCAATCCGGGCGAGGTCGCCGCGCTGTTGTTCGACAAGGATGTACCGGTCGAAGCGAAAGTAGCCGCGACGGACGCATTGGCGGACGGTGGCGGAGAGTACGCCCCGCTGCTCGCTTACATGGCCAAGGAATCGGTGGGCGAGCCCGAGTTGCAGCCGCGCATTTTTCGCGCGCTGGGCCGCAACGGTCATCCAGCCGGCCTGGATGCAATCCGCCAAGGGCTCCACAGCGAGAACTGGACCGTTCGCGCTGCTGCGTCAGAAGCAGCCGGCAAGCTCGGGGCATCCGACATGGCCGTTCGCATCGCTGCATTACTGGCCGACGAACATTGGTGGGTTCGCTACCGCGCGGGAGAGGCCTTGCTGCGTTTCGGTCCGCGCGGAATTGCCGAGCTGCGAGCAGCCAGTGTCCACGCCGACGACACCGTCCGCCAGACCGCAATGGCGATGATGGCAGAAGGGCGCGCGGCTTGACCGGATTAGCCGTCTCCGATCCTGCGGCGTGGGCCGTATCCGCCGCTGAGGCGATCGCCTTCGTGGTAATCCTCACCGGCGTGCTGCAAACGCTCTTCTACTTCATCCAGCTCGTTTATGCCGGCGCTGCCTTGGCCACGCGCCCGCCAGTGCCCCGCAGCGCGACACTATGGCGCCGCTATTCCGAGCAGGCGCCTGCCATTTCCGTCCTCGCGCCAGCTTTCAACGAGGAACTCAGCATCGTTGAAAGCACCCGCAGCCTGCTGGCGCTGCAGTACCCGGATTTCGAAGTAGTTATCATAAATGACGGCTCGAAGGACGGCACGCTGCAGAAAATGATCGACGCTTTCGGTCTGGAACGAGTGGACCGCTTCGTGGACCGGGCGGTCTCGCATGCCCCGATCCGGGGTTTCTACGCTTCGTCCGACTATCCGCGCCTGCTCGTCCTCGACAAGGAGAACGGCGGCAAGTCCGACGCGCTCAACGCCGGCATCAATTGCTGCCGAACCGCGCTGTTCTGCGCGATCGACGCAGACTCGATCCTGGAGCCGGACGCCTTGCTGCGGGTCGTCCGCCCGTTCATCGACGAACCGCAGCTGACCATCGCAGCGGGCGGGACCATCCGCATTGCAAATGGCTGCAAGGTCGATGCGGGGCGGATCAGCGAGATAAACCTACCGCGCAACTTCCTCGCGCTGGTGCAGATCGTCGAGTACTTGCGCGCCTTCCTGATGGCCCGGCTGGGGCTCGGCAAGATGCAGGCGCTGACGGTCATTTCCGGTGCCTTCGGCCTGTTCCGTCGCCGCCATGTGGTTGAGGTCGGCGGATACAGCCACGGCACCGTGGGCGAGGATATGGAACTCGTGATCAAGCTGCACCGGCTGATGCGGGAGCAAAAGCGCGACTATCGCATCGAGTTCATTGCCGAACCCGTGTGCTGGACGGAGTGCCCCGACAGTCTTCAAATCCTGTCGCGCCAGCGCGCCCGCTGGCAGCGCGGCTCGCTCGAATGTTTCGCCAAGCACCGCCACATGCTGTTCAACCCGAAGTACGGCCGGATCGGTTTCATAGGCTTCGGGCAGATCCTGCTGGTCGACGTAGTGGGGCCGCTGATCGAGGTAATCGGCTATATCCTCGTTCCGCTGCTCTGGGGTCTGGGCCTCCTGGCATTGCCATGGTTGCTCGCTTTCCTAGCCGTCACTTTCACGCTGGGTATCTTCCTGTCCGCCGCAACGCTGGTGCTGGAGGAAATCCAGCTGCGCCGCTTCCCCCGTATTCGCGAATTGCTGATCCTTGCGGCCGTCGCCGTGCTGGAGAATTTCGGTTATCGCCAACTGTCGAATTTCTGGCGGCTTCAGGGCTGGTGGCAATATATTCGCAAACAGCAAAGCTGGGGCACGATGACCCGCAAGGGGTTTGCCTCCGCAAGCTAGCAGCGTTGGAGTTCCGCTAGCAGCGAGTCCAGTTCGGCGCCCGGGGCCGACACGTCAAAGCCCCCCTCCGCCGCTTCTTCGAGTTCGAGCGCGGCCTCTCCGATGCGAGGATGGCCAAACATACCGGCAATCCCTGCAAGCTTGTGCGCCTGCTCCTGCAAGGAAGCGCGATCGCTTGCCGCGAGCGCAACTGCGAGCCGCGCCCGCTCGTCGGCAGCGCGGGCAGCAAACTGCCCGGCAAGCTGGGCCATTCGGTTGGCGACGTCCGTCACGGGACCAGCGCCCGGACTTGCGCGGCCAAGGTCATCGGATCGAACGGCTTCGCGATCACACCGACGGCGTCGAGCGTCGCGAAGTTCTGCAATTCGCTGCGCTGGGCTCGTGCGGTCACAAAGATAACAGGGATCGATGCGAGCGCGGGATCCGTGCGCATGGCCTGAAGCAGGCTGGGCCCGTCCATCCCCGGCATCATCACGTCGAGCAGCGCTACATCCGGAGGATTGGCTGCCATCGCCTTCAGCGCCTGCGCGCCCGACGCGGCGGTTTCGATGTCGAAGGACGGATCGAGGCCGAGGGCAATGTCGGCGATCTCGCGGATATCGGCCTCGTCGTCGACGTAGAGGACCTTCATTACGCAGCCCTTTTCTGTTGGCCCAGCAGGCCCATTGTCACCGCTACGAGATCGTCGATACTCGATCGACTCTTCACCAGAACGCGGTCCACGCCGTGGCTGCGCAAGGACTCGTCGACAGCGGTGAAGACAACAATCGGCATCTCGTCATTGCGGGCGCGCAATTGGGGCACGACGTCGAGACCGCTTTCATAGGCCAGCGCCACGTCGAGTATCGCCCCGTCAATCTGCATGTCAGCGAGTTTTTGCCGCGCTTCCGCCACGGTATGTGCCGGAATTATCTGAGCGGTTCCTTCGAAAGCACTTGCGACGACTGTGAGCGTGTCCGGATCGTCGTCGAGATGAATGATACTCGG
This sequence comes from Pseudoblastomonas aquimaris, assembly GCF_035481675.1. Taxonomy (NCBI): domain Bacteria; kingdom Pseudomonadati; phylum Pseudomonadota; class Alphaproteobacteria; order Sphingomonadales; family Erythrobacteraceae; genus Pseudoblastomonas; species Pseudoblastomonas aquimaris. Next base: position 406,430 of record NZ_JAYJJW010000002.1, read on the forward strand.
CAAGCCTGTCGGTTTGTCGGTCTTGGCCGAACTGCTGCCGATACCCACCGCAGGCACGTCGAAGTGAAATACCGTACCTCCGCCGTCGCGGTCATCGAAGCCGACATCGCCGCCGTGCCGCCGCGCAATCTCGCGCGCGATAGCCAGACCAAGGCCGGTGCCCCCTTTCGCCCGACTGTCCGATGCATCGGCCATCGCGAATTTCCCGAAAATTCGCCCACGAAATTCGTCCGGAATTCCGGCGCCCCGATCGCGCACCTCCAGCCTTACCATGCCGCCTTCGTGGTTCGAGAATACTTCCACCTCGCTGCCCGCGGGAGCGTGCTTGATCGCGTTGGAGAGCAGGTTGGTCAGCAATTGTTCCAGCCTGTCTGGATCGCCCACGACACATTGGGGCCACGGCGGCAACACGGCCTTCATTGTCACGCCGTGCTGTTCGGCGTAACCGCGCATGGCCTCGACCGTGCGTTCGACCAGCGGCGCGACATGCATTTTCCTAAGGTCGAAATCCATGTTGCCGGATTCGATCTTCTCGATGTCGAGAATGTCATTGATGAGGCGCACCAATCGCTCGCAATTGGCATGGGCGATGTCGACCAGGCGCTTGGCTTTATCGTTGAGCGGTCCGACCGCGCCCGCGCCCAGCAGGCCGAGCGATCCGCCGATCGACGTCAGCGGCGTGCGCAATTCGTGACTGACGGTCGAGACGAATTCCGTCTTCATCTTCTCCGCTCGCTTGCGATCGGAAATATCGCGGATGGCAGCCACATACCGCCGCTCTTCCGCACTATCGACGCGGCTGATTGCGACCTCGGTCTCGAACGTGGTTCCATCTGCCCGCTTGCCGGTAAATTCCTGTCGCCGCCCTGCCCCGTCCTGCCCTGCAGCACCCACGCTGGCGAGCCATGCCTGGCTCTTTTCGGCAGAAAACTCGTTAGCCATGAGGAACATGTTGTGCTGCCCGATTAACTCTTGCGGGGTATAGCCGAACATCCGGCTGATGCTGGGGTTCATGCGCAAAATGTTGCCCTCGCCGTCGAGCTGCAACATCCCGTCGACCCCGCCATCGAACATCGCGCGCTGGCGTTCGGCCAATCGCTGCGCCCGGTTGAGCGCTTCACCGCGCTGCCGGATCGTGTGGCTGACGATGAGAGTGACTGCGAGCAACAGCAAAGCAAGGCCAATGAGAATAGCCGTGATCGTGCGCTCGAGCACAACGCGCGAAGTGGCGGCGCGACTTGTCAACGTCTTGAGGCGAGACGCTTCTTCGCTGTCCATTGCGGCAATCTCGAGCCTAATATTGTCCATGATCGCCTTGCCCTGTCCCATGGCGATCCTCCGCCGAGCGTCATCTGCATTGCCGGCACGGACGGACGCGATATTCACTGCTGCGTTGGCAAGTTTGGCATCGCTCATGCGATGCAGTTCGGGCAGTCGCGCCAGCACCATTTGATCCGCGTCAGTTCGCAGGGTTTCGAACAGAATGGAGCGGCGTCCAATGGCTGTTTCATAAGGTGCGAGAAATCGTTCATCTTCCGTGATGACAAAACCCCGAACTGCGGTCTCAGCGTCTGTGTGGAGGGCCAGAAGCTTGGTAAGCGTCGCACGCGCTTCTACAGTGCGCTCCGTAGTTTCACGCAACTCTTGGACGAGCCGAAACTCCGCGTGGACCGCGGCGTAGACCCCGATGAGCATCGCCGGGACTAGGACGAGTGAGGCTGCAGTCAACAGTTTACGCAGACCACCTTGCGCTACAATATGTATCATGATTGCCGCCCTTGCGCCTCGAACGAGACGTACAATTGGATTGGTTAAAATTGCATCTCGCTATGAAATCTTCAGCAAAGCGATATGGCGGGATCGATGGGCGGGTAGGCCGAACAGGTACGTCCATTTCCGCACATTTGATGCTCGCCTATACGGCTCTCTAGGCAGAGATCTCATGTGACTTTGCCTTGAAAGCCAATCCTATGGCCTGAAGATCCGCAATAGGACCAAATGAAGACATGATCGGCACGTGCAGTATTTTGAGAATTCTCTGCGGAGGATCGGCTGCAAGGAGTATTTTGCATGATCGCTGTCATCATCTGAGCTGGCTTCAATTTGCACGACTTGATGGAAACAATATACCGAGGCAGTGTCGCTGCCGGCGGTTAAGCTGGACCTAACAAACGTTCTGGGCATCCCTACAAAAACGTCGACGCTTCTTTCCGGAAGGAATCTCTAAATGGGCGGTGTCGTGCAATCCAAAGCTTTCGGAACCGGCCTTCTTATGGAAACAGTGAAGTTCGAGAAACTTGATGACAGCATGTCGCAGAAAGAAATTCTCGAGAAAGTTTGCGCTTTCTTGCCTTCTGACGGCGTTTTAAACAGCCCATGGGGTGCGAATGCCAAATTCATACGCGCCATGCGAACTTGGCACGATCTGCTATCGGCAAAGCGCAAGCCCGGAAGGCCATACAAGCTCAAGGAAAACGTTGACTGGTATGTTAAGACTATCTGCCAGTATGCCGCTCAAGTTGAACGTTCTGTAAAAGCAGGAAGAACTTGGGAGGCTGTCAGCTTCGCTTTGGATATCGGGAAGCTATTTGGCGAGCTAAGGATCAAGATCGAGTTTGAAGCGGACGCGATAAAGGGGCGCTCTCTATCTGATGGGCAAAAAGCGGCTGCTGCGGCTAGGCGAAAGGGTCCTGCATCCGAGCGTTATGAGCTAGCAGAGAAGTATATGCAGCAAGGCCACTCCGTTCGCGACAGCTTCGCCCGTGCCGCCGAAGTCCTCGATTGCTCCCCTTCGAGCGTGAGACGCGATCACTACGAATTTCGGAAAAGACGTTCTCAATCCTAGCGACGAGAACTCTAGAGAGTGCATATCAGGACTGCTCCGCAGAAAAACGCAGGAGTGAGTCGTGCAACGTATAAACATTACACCGCAGTTTTTAACCACCAAAGTGCTTGCTTCTCGCTGGCAGGTCAGTCCGCGAACCTTAGAGGGCTGGCGCGACAAAGGAATCGGTCTTTCATTCATCAAGATCGGCAACCGGATCCGATACCGTCTCTGTGATATTGAAAGGGCAGAAGCTGAGTGGTCCAAAGAGATGTGGAGCGACCGATGAGCAATCGCCTCATGAACCTGGCGTGGCCTTTACAGCTGCCGCCTCCTCAGAAAGCGGTGCTCATGGCTTTGGCAGATGCTGCAGACGATACTGATGGCAGGACTTGGATTGCAGTCAGGTCGCGGGTGGCGGAGCGCTCAAATGGCCGGAGGAAGCTAGATCTTATAACCAAAACTTCCCATTGTGATCGAACAGTTCAACAGGCCATAAAAGGCCTGATTGTTTCAGGGCATATCACGCGGCAGGAAACAGCAGGGAAAGGCTGCGAATATTGGGTACACCCTCGAAATTCTAGCCGTGACCAAGTAGCAGCCGAGACGTCGCCCTCGGATCTCATTCGGCCCGCATCTCGTAAGGCGACCGCGGCAGCAGATGCGTCTAGGGCCAGAAGCTCATGCGGGGAATCCATAACTAAACCAAATAAACCTCGTGCCGGTGCGCGCGTGGATAGCGCAACGAAATATGGACAGAGCGCTCAGCGGCCAAGGCTGCGGTTTAATCCAGTGATAGAGCGCCAATCGGAGTGTGAGAATTCTCGACGGCTTCGGGAGGCTCTCAAGCCTCAACTTAAGAGTACCTACTGGTTTCCGCTGTGCGCATTTCGATTTGCAGATCCTGGGCTCGAGATCTGCGTACCAAGTCCATTGTTGGATAGCGTCAACAAGCACTCCCGGTTGATCGAGGAAATGGCAAGCCGGTCTGGTAAGTCTGTCAAATGGGTTCGAGCTGTGCCTGGGAGATGTGCGAGATGAAACCTTTCTCATTCGTTCGGAGATTGAATCTTGGAGGTGCAGACAGGGGGGGGCACAGAACTCTGAAGGCTTTCGAGAAGAGACCGGCGGGGGTCAAAAAAACTTCCGTGGTCGAAACTTCAGGGGGGGGTGACCACGCGCTCCAACGCGCCTGATAGCGGCCGACACCGCGTAATTACGGGCTTTGAAGCGCACTTTATATCGGCGTGAGCGCGCCATCTGGAGCTGCAGCGAGTGACCGCAGGCAATGCGGGTCGAGCAGTCGGACTATATGCTCCAGCCCGACCCTCGAAGGCAGGTAAGCGTGCTTGGTGGCGACATGCTTGAGGTGGTGCTGCTGGAAGGTTGGTGCGCATGGCGACGGCCGCCTATCGCGACCAGTCCGACGACCTGGGCCGGTTCCTGTCCGCCACCTGCGAGGTGGGCGCGGACGAGCCCGCCGGCGCGTGCCGGGTGAAGGCCAAGCCATTGTTCGAAACCTATCTCGCCTGGGCCGAGGAAGCGGGCGCGAGTGCGTGGACCAACAAGGGCTTCAAGGCGGCGATGCAGGACAAGGGCTTCGACCAGAAGACGTCGAACGGGGTGTGGTGGATCGGCATCCGCCTGCGCGACGGGGTCGACGCGGCAGCGATCCGCGAGAACCGCTGGGACGGGCCGCCGGATTTGCCGGATGCCTCAAGCAGCGCAGCGGTAGGCCGACAGGGCGGGGCCTCAAGCAGCGCAGCGGTAGGCGGACAGGGAGCCGATCCGGGGTGGAGTTCCGCCGGTGGAGTGCTCGACGAGTGGGCGAGCGGCGAAGGCGCGGATTGGGTGCCGGGGGATGATTAGGTCAGGTCATATCGTTTCGCCCGCCGTCGACGAGAAACGCGGAGCGGTGCGGATCCAACTGAGCGCTGAAGTGAGTTTCATACTCATTGCCGAACTGATCTTCGTAAAAGATGGCCGCGCGCAGCCTGATGATGGCGCTTCCGTCCATGACTGCGATGTAGTCCATCTCGTCGAATACTCGCCGATATTCGAATGGCTCATCGATAACTTGGCCTGCGCCGATGCTCTGGCTTACATCATCAAAGTCGAGCGGCAAGGCGGGCCCGGGGCCGGGACCGAAGTAAAGATTACGCAACAAGCGAACTCGTACAGCAGGCGACCGCCCCGAATTCTCGACCCGGCAGTATACTGTCATCGGCTTGTTGCCAAAGATCGTGAAATCTGTCGGAGAAAAAGCGAGCCACGGCCTCAAATTCATGATGGCGTGCTTGTCGGTAAGCTCATTCGAACGCCTCGTTTCGTCGAGCGCTTTGCGGGTCAGCCTGATCTGGGCGAGAAGTACGATCGTCCCTGCGGCAGTCACAATCGCCGTGAGCAGCGCCACCACCAGCATCCAGCCAGCAAAGCTCGCCATCGACTCTTGCGCCGCGAGAACGCGATCGTCGCGCTCCGTCGCGTCACGCGGCGCAGGCGCGGCGATGGCTCCTTCCATCCAGTCCGGAATTCCGGGCCGGTCATCGAAAGCCTGCGTGGCGGCGGCGTCCTTCGCGCGCCAGTCGGCGGCGATGAAGGTCGCCGCAAAATAGATCGTGCCGAGCAGCAGCAGGATGCCAGCGACGCCCGCCGCGATGCTGCCTGCCCAGTTCGGTTTCCAGTCCATCCACGCTGTCTGCGTCACGCCGCCGCAGCCGGTCAAATGCGGCCATGGCGGTTGCCCACAGGCCCCCCGTGAAAGCCCTGCGCGGAAGTTCCATGGAAGTTGGCCGACTGGCCCGATGGAAGCGAATTTCTCGCGGTTTCCTGCGGCGTTGGAAGCGATGGAAGTGTTTCGGGGGTGACCCCCACGTGGATTGCGATTGCACAGCTGCCGCAGGGCCCACCTGCAATTCACCTCCATCGCTTCCACCGATCCCTTCCAATGAAGGGTTATGATGATCTTAAAGGTATGAATATCATGGGGAATATGTCTGTTTCGGGTGGCCCCGCAAACGCTTCCACGGGGCCTTCCATCCACGGTTCCGCGCGAGGGGGCGCGGAAGTCACCTTCTAGGATGCCGAGGCGCTGCTGCTGCAGGTGATCGGCGACCTCGGCGCGATGCCGGACCGGGAGCGGGCGCACCTGTCTGCCGGCAGGCGCAGCGGGTGGCCGCAGGTGCTGCGGATCGAGCAGTCGGACTATCCCGACCGGCCCGATCCCAGGCGGCGGCTGAGCGCACGCGATGTCGACAGGTTGGAGGCGGTGCTGCTGGGCCCCGATGCGCTGGCGCTGGCGATCCCGCCGCAGCACCGCGCGCTGGTGGGCCTGGCCGCGGCGATGAAGCTGTGGCCCGATGCCGGCGGCTTCCGCTGGGACGCGGTGCGCGAGCGCGTAAAGGCGCGTGTGGATGCAGGCGAGCGCGTGCCGGCGGGCGATGCGCTGCGCATGCGCTACGACCGCGCGGTGGCCATGCTGGCAGCGGCGATGGCGAAGGTGGACCGGGGCGTTTGGGAGTGAGGGGGCAAGTATTGGCAGGCTTCAGCTCTGGCCGCTAGGTCCGCTTTTGGGTGGAAAGCGGACCGTCCGATATCGCGGTTTCAAACATGCTACGAAACCGTAGAATTGCCACAACGCTGATGGCGGCTCCCTACCTCGTTACTTACAGTCCCTGTGTGCTCGAAGCTGCCGCCCTTCGAGAGCAACTCGCTGACGAATGCGATATGTTAACGGCATCACCTTACATCAATTGTCATGGATAATCGGAGAGATCGGGCGGGACGCGCCGACGACGATCGATGCGTCACGTGGTCATCTTCCTCTGCATCGGCGCGATACTGATTGTCATCGCCACCCTTTCTTATCCGGATGCAGATGATTTCTACTACAGAACTGCCTATCGCGCCGTGGTCCTCGCGGTGTTGGCGTTCGTCTGTTTCGGTTTAGCCGCCTGGTATCAATTCAAAGGCGCGGAGCGATCAGATCGAAGCTTCGGCAAGAGTCGGTGTGCAACAGCACGCAGGTCGGACCATGATCCCCTGAATGCTGGTTCATCGAGCGCGGCTGCGATGCCGATGCACCCGTCTACTCCAGAAGCGAAAGGTGAGCGCGGAGCAACTCGGATAACCTATATCGAAAGGGGATCGATTGAACCGAGCGGACCCACTGATCTGGGCTTCGAAATAGTGGCCCGATCTACTCTTCTCTCCAGTAAGCTGGGTGCGGTGCTTTCGCTCGGTGGGCGGGTACTTGAAAGCGACGGCGCCTACTCGCTGGATTGCCGCTTTCATCCCGCCTGGGTTGGCATGGCGAGTTGCCCAAGAATATCTTCACCAGAATTCCCTGGCATCGTGAAAATCTTCATGGGAAAATTCAGCCCCGTCAGCCGCTCCACGGATAATATCACCTATTTGCTGCATCCGATGGAAGCCCCGGCTCATATGTTTCGGGGGGATCGTGATGGAGTGGGTCGATTCTCGAAAGATCAAAGATATACCAACCTCAACATGTTGGCCGACACCCTACCACTGTTGATGGCGCTTGAAACGTGGCGTGAATTGGCGCCTGACCCGGAACGCCTCATATTTGCCGTTCCAGGTCACCTGGTCTGAGAACTTAGCATAGCTGTCGGCTAGGATGACAAGGTCTATATATCACCTGAAGAAAGACTCACTTCGACCGGAAGTCCGTGGCCGTACTCCTTCCAGTAGGGGTGCGAAGGTATAGCGCATAGGGCCTCGTCCAGATATCCTGGCGGCAGCTCGAGATCTTGAGTGTGGCGAGCCCAGAGTTTCCTTCGATTGTGATCGACGGAAATCAAATAGCCCCCTTCTTGATTCGCAAAGATAGTGATCAGGGTTCTCCTACCACCCGACGAGATGATAGCATCGGGCGCGGGTCCGCTGTTATGGGCTTCCCAGATTTCTCTGAGGTCATCGGGCAAGGCTTCGCGATAATTTTCGCGCGAGATATCCGGTTCAAAATCTATGCTGAACGAAACCGGATCGTCCAGGCGTCCGTGATCGGCCGAGATTACGATCTTGTGGTCGAAATCAATCAATGCGCGCGATCTGGCTTCAAACATCTTAACCTCGCAAACCTCAGCCCCATGCCGAGTGACGAGCGTAAGTCCCTATACCTAAGCCCGTTAAGATGACCTTGGCAGCCCGGCGATAGGAACGATGACTACTCTTTTGCGATAGTTTGGAGTGAGCGCTCGCCCCCCTGCCCCGTGTTCACGACACGAGGGCAAGCGCAAACTGCGTCCGCTTTTGGGCAACAAGGTGCTTTGCGTTTATGGCTGAACACGGGTCGTGAGCCGAATGGCAGCTTCGCAAGTGTGGCATCGCAGAAGCGGACGGTAATGTCCGGGCGAAACTGGCGGTGGCGATGGCGAAGGTGGACCGGGGCGTTTGGGGGTGAGGGGGCAACCGAGGCCGCCCACGCCGCTGCTTACCGGGCCGGGATCCGCACCAGCATGCAGCAGCCGTCCTCGACCTTGTCGTGGACCTCGATGAAGCCGTCGTGCAGGTTGGCGATGCGCTGGCAGATGGTGAGGCCGAGGCCGAGCTTGCCGCCGTCCTCCCCCTTGAAGAACTGGGTGAAGATGGTGTCGCGCAACTCCTTCGGGATGCCGCGTCCGTTGTCGCCGACGAAGAACAGGTGTTCGCCGTCCTCTTCCTGGTGGTGGATCGTCACGACCGGGCGCTGTGACCCGGCGTGCCGGATCGAGTTCTCGATCAGGTTCTGGAACAGCTGCCGCAGCAGGTTGGGTTCGACCGTCGCTTCGGGAAGGCGCGTGACGTGAAGCGCGAGACCCGCTTCCTCGATGGCGACCGACAGGTTGAAGCGGACTTCTTCCAAGAGCAGGTTGAGGTCGTATCTCTGGAAGCTCAGGTCCGCGCTCTCGCTCGCCGCGGCCTTGAGAGTGGAGGTGATCATCCCGGCGAGCCCGGTCGCGGATTCCTTCAGTGCGGACAGGATCGTCTCGCTGCGTTCGCCCAGCTGCGAGGTCTTGTCCCGCTGCATGATGTTGAGACCGCTGATGATGCTGGAGATGGGATTCCTGAGGTCGTGGGCGATCGAGCTGGAGTAGACCTTGAGCTGCGCGTTCTGGCGCACCACGCGCTTTTCGCGGGCGGCAAGGTCCGTGATGTCGGTCGCGATGCAGATGAGCCGCTTGTCGCCATCCTTCGTGTGGAAGACCATCTTGCGGGTCAGCAAGGTGCGGCGCTTCGCCTTCCAGTCGGTGATCTCCTCGACGATTTCGGAAAGCCCCTCGCGCAGCGCCCTGCGATCCTCGCTGAGGAAGAGTTCGGCCTCTTCAGGCTCGAAGCTTTCGACCGTGGTGGTGCCGAGCACGCCGTCGCGCTGGTCGGGCGGGTACACCTCGAGGAAGGCGGCGTTGGCGTAGACGAGCCTGCTCTGTTCGTCCTTGATGAAGACGAGGTTCGGGCCGTGGTCGAGGACGAACATGAGAAGTTCGTCGTTGTCGGCGAACGCGGGTGCGTCGATGCCCTTGAGGTGTGAAAACGGCATTGCGACTGGACCCTCTCTTTCGAAATCATGCGGTAGGCGCGCGGCAACCGACTGACAAGGCGGCAGTATCTGCGGCCGGGGATGGCCCAAATCCGTTGCGCGGCGTGTCAAGCCCTTCGCGCAGCGCGCAGGGGCAATTTTGCATGTTCGTGCGCGCAGCACACGGGTGCTAATCCCTGTCAGGCTGGGCGAGAGTAGCGGGCGGCAGTCACACTCCTGCTCTCGACCGGCGGTTACGTCCCTCCCCCAAACTGCCGGAGCGCCCGCGATATGGGCAAGCTGACGCGGGCCCCTTCGCGGTGCGCTCCGGCTCCTTCGCGCGTGGCGGCGGCGCCCAAGCGGGTCGAGCCGTTCTATCGCTCGAAGGGGTGGCTGGCGCTGCGGCGGGCGCGGATGCTGGATGCCGACTATTTCGCCGCAAAGGAGCGGGCGAAGGAAGGCGAGCGGCTGATCCTCGACCACGTGGTGGAGCGCAAGGATGGCGGCGCGCCGCTCGACCCCGCGAACACCCAGTGGCTCACCTTCAGCGAGCGCCAGGCGAAGACCGAGCGCGAAAAGCGGCGCAGGTCGGGGCTGGCGTAGGAGGGGGGGCGGCGATAGAATTTGCCTCGCGCTCGATGGATTGAATCCAACGACGTTGGTTGAAATACTGTCGGCTGCTTCTGGGCCAGAAACGGACAGTAAAGATTTCGCAGTACAGTCGATAAACCCTCCTTCTAGGTCACTGCCTGTGCGGCCACCGGCCCGGAAGTATTATGCTGGCCTCTTCACTTGGGTTGGTGAATGGCCGATAATTGTGCGATAAACTGCTCGCTCGTTCCGACGCATTGCACCTTGACAAGCTATTCCGAGCAAGGCCGGGTATGCAGGGGGGATCGGCACGCTTTGACGTCTGGAGGCATAATCACCACCAACGTTTCGCCAGAACGCTGGGATTGGACTGTCGGAGCGTTCGGCGTCGAGGCAGATCGCAACTGTCTTTGGCTTGGTGGTGAGGCGCACCCTGTCGAACCATTGATAATGGACGTGCTTGTTTATCTTATCGAGCACACCGGCGAAGTCGTGACCCGTGACCAGATCATCGAACATGTATGGTTTTTCAATCCCGGTGCGGATGAATGCCTGACGCGCGCCATTTCGAGATTGCGCAAGGTCTTCGCGGCGGACCAGTCTCACCAGCCCTACATCACCACGATCTGGAAGCGCGGTTACGTCCTAGCGGCAAAGACCGTGCGATCCAAACCCGCCGCCATGAGAATGGAGCCGGAGCCGGTCATAGAAGATCGACTTCCAGGCGATTTCTCGGTCGCAGTGCTGCCCTTCATGAACATGTCGCAGGCTCCGGAAGATGCCTTTCTTGCCGATGGTATAACACGCGATCTGACGATGCTGCTTTCGCGCGTGCCGAGGCTGCACGTGGCCGCATACAGTTCCGCGCTGGCGATCGACGAGGGGGCAACGCCCCTGCCATGCATCGCCAATCAACTCGGTGTGCGCTACGTCGTCAGCGGGTCCCTGCAGCGGCGCGGCGAGGAATTCCAATTACGCACGGCGCTGATGGATGGAGAGAAAAACACTCAGGTCTGGGCGCAGCGGATCGAAAGCACTCTCGACCGGTTTTTCGAGGCCCAGGACAAGATCGTGCTCGACGTGTCGACATCGGCGGCGAGCGCGCTGGTGGTCTCGCACGCGACGAGTCTGCAAGCGCGTCGGCGATTCCAGCTCAGCGCCTACGAACTGGTGCAGAGGGCCGAAAACCTTCGCCTCAATTACAACCGGTCCACGGCACGGGAAATTATCGAGTTGCTGAACTGCGCCGTGGCCATGCAGCCTGATGACGCAGCGGTCCATGCCGCCCTCGCCGTCCAGCTGACCCAGAACGTGACCAGTAAGTTCGACGACACTCCGGCAGAGACCTTCGCACTGGCCAAGCGCCACGTGGAAACTGCCATCGCCTGCGCGCCCGACGATCCCGATGTGCTGGTTGCCGCGGGGATCACCGCGACGATGATGGGCAATTCCCGCCTCGCAGTTCGCAATCTGACTCGTGCCATCGAGGTCGACCCCAACAATCCGCATTCGCTGGCCGTACTCGGATGGCAGCACTGCTGGCTGTACGGAGATCGCGCGGGGATCGAGATGATCGAAACTGCCGAGACTCGCGCCCCGCACCATCCGCGCTACGCGGTGTGGGCGCATTACCGCGGGCATTGCGAAGTGCGGCTGGGCAATATCGGTGCTGCCATCGAGGCATACCGGGCGTGCGATATCCGCAACCCCGATTACAGCCTGAACCTAGTGACACTGGCCGCGGCGCTCGCCTTTGCAGGGGAGGACGATGAGGCGAGAAAAATCATCGGCCGGATTAGGCGCGTCGCACCCGATTATACCATGGCGGATTACCGACGGCTGGTCGATCGAATGATTTACTGGTTCGGGGACCACCCCACGGGCGACGATATGATTGCGGCGCTTCAGGCCGCATGGGACGGGCCAGAAGGCTAATCGCAACCCGTAAAGGGCTCTGTTGAGGGATCTACTTATCCCTGATTTCCAGCCCTCATAATTCCATCAGGTTTCTTTCAGGACATTCTCCCGCGCGCTGACCGATACCGCTGCCCGAGCGGCCCTTGCGCATGGATGCGATGGGATGGTGGCAACTCAAGCCGGGGGAGGACTGACCAATGACAGAAGCGTCGCTGACCATCGACAAAGCCACGCAGCGCGCATGGCCATCGATGGTAGAAAGCAAGCCGCTGCGCTTTGCGGCCACGATGATCCTGTATTTCATGCAAGGCGTACCGGTGGGGCTGACGTTGCTAGTCCTGCCTTCATGGTTCGCGGCGAACGGCGCAAGCCCTGTCGAGATCGGCGCATTCGTCGGTTTCTCCCTGCTTCCCTGGTCGCTCAAACCACTCGCCGGACTATTGATGGACCGCTATGCCTACCGCCCGATGGGGCGCCGACGAGCGTGGATCCTTATCGCGCAGGCCTCGATGGTCGCGGTTCTCTTTGCGCTTGCGCAGACCGGCGCCACTGCGAACGATATCGCCTTGATCGGGAGTTTCTGTTTTGCGCTGAATACTTGCGCCATTTTCAACGACGTCGCTGTCGATGGGATGACCATCGATCTCGTCCCGATGGAGGAACGGGCCGCGATTAACGGGTGCATGTATGGATCTCAGATCGTTGGAGTTTCGGCGATCGGCTATTTGGGCGGGCAGCTGCTCCTGTCTGGCAGTACGACTTCTGCAGCGATCGTGTTCGCCATTATCGTCGCGGTGCCGTCCTTCGTCGTTGGGCTGTTTCGGGAGCGACCGGGCGAGCGATTGATGCCGTGGACCAACGGCTACCCCTCTGCCGAATGCAACGCTTTGCAACAGGACCAGTGGCTGCCAATGCTCAAGACGATGTTGCGCTCGTTTGGGAGCGTGCGCATCGTCGCATTCCTGATCGCATCGTTCCTGTTTTCGGCGAACAGCGCCCATTTCGATACGGTCGCCCCGATTTTAGCGGTCAATGTTCTGGACTGGTCGAGCGAAGGCTACAGCAGTTTCGCGTCGGCAACCGCCCTTGGCGCCGGTCTCTTGGGCATCGTGTCGACAGGCTTCCTCGTCAAACGGTTCGGGATCGCTTACCTGGCAACCATCTATACGCTCATCCTTATTGCCGCCACAATTGCGGGGGGCACCACCTTCGACGGATGGGAAGGCGGCACGACTTTTGCGGTCATTTACGTGGTGCAGGCAGTCGTAGGCACCTTGCTTATGATCTTGATGATCGCTTGGGCCATGATGCTGAGCAATCCGGCGGTCGCGGCCAGTCAATTCGCCGTGATGATGGCCATTCCGAACTTCGGAAGATCTTCGATGTCCGGGGCGGCGGGCCAGCTCATCGAAAGCTACGGCTATGGAGCGACGTATTTGGTCACCGCCGTCGTGATGACCGTTGCGCTCGCCGTGTTCTACTTCGCCGCGCGTCGGGGGAGCCAGTCCGCTGACGTCAACGTTGCCGCCGTGGGAGACGACAAATGCCCCACACGGTAGCACCCCCGCCGCTGGCGGTTCGGCCGGGCCGCTCGCTTGAATCGAGCGGGCACCTCCGCCTTATTACAGTGTTCCTGCTCTATGCCGGGCAAGGGATACCGCTCGGGCTATTCGACTTCGCAATTCCGGCCTGGATGGCGGTCAATGGGGTGAAAGCAGAGGACATCGGTTTCCTGGTCGCGATGAGCAGTATCCCCTGGAGCCTCAAGTTCTTTGCCGGCTTCATGATCGATCGTTACGCCATTCTCTCGATGGGTCGGCGACGCTGCTGGATCATGGGCGCGCAAGCCGTGATCGTCGTTTTTCTGATCATTTTCGCGATCATAAACCCGGGCCCACAGGATATCATGCTGTTAGGCATGGTGGCGCTCGCCGTTAATACGGCGGTGGTGTTTCAAGATGTCGCCGTCGACGCGCTGACAGTCGATATCCTGCGCGAAAAGGAGCGGGCCATCGGCGGCGCCCTTGCTTCGGGTGGACAGGTGCTCGGCATCGCGGCATCTGCATCTCTTGCCGGCGTGATCGTTTATTCCTTCGGTGCCGGTGCCGCCTACATCATGTGCGCCGCACTAGTGCTGGGCGTCACTCTGCATATAATCTGGCTTACCGAGCGCAAGGGCGAACGGCGCCTGCCTTGGACGCGAGGCACGACCCATCCATTCAATTTAGACCATGCGCCGGAAGGCTGGCTGCCGATGCTGACGGAAACGCTGCGCAACACGTTTGCGCCCATCAGCCTCGCCTGGATCCCGGTGATCATGGTCAAGGGCCTGGTTTACGGCGTTTGTCTCGTTTTTTTCCCACTTGTTGCGTCCCAATATGGTGGCTGGAGCGAAGCCGACATCGGATCCGTCAACGGGACCGCGCAACTGGCCGCAGGAATTGTGGCCATCGCGATAGGCGGCTTCTTCGTCGCCAAAATCGGCGCGCAACGTGCCATGCTGCTCTTCACACTCTGCTCGATAGGGCTGTTGACGTGGATGCTGACAAGCCAGTCCGTCTGGGCGGCCTCGGGGGTGATAAACATCTTCGGTTTTGGCTGGACGATGATCTACGTTCTGGGCGGCATCGGGCAGGTGGTGATCATCATGCGGCTTAGCCCGCCAAGGATCGCGGCGGCGCAATATTCAATCTACATGGCATTTTCGAACATGGGGATCAGCCTCGCCGGCATAGCGATTGCTGCCGTGGCGCTTTTCTCTACGCCTGAAGGCATGCTGATGCTGCTGATCGGCGGGCAAGTTCTGGCAGGGCTAATCCTGCTGGTGGTCAAATTTCCCACCGCGCAAATCGGCATGTCGCCCGATGTAGACGAAGCCACGAGTTACCTAACGGGCCAGACGATATCGGCATCGAAGGCGGCTGGCGCATGAGCACCGACGTGAAGCCACCTCGGGTGGTCGGGGTTTTCAGCGCAAGCCTACTCAATCTGAATGGGATGATCGGGGCTGGAATTTTTGCGCTGCCTGCTCTGCTCCATGCAGGCCTCGGCAATTATGCGCCATTTGCGATTTTGCTTTTTGCGATACCGTTGGTCTGCTTGGCAGCGATCATCGCAAAGCTATCCACGCTGTTTGAGAGGTCAGGTGGCGACCAGCTTTACGTAGAAACGGCGTTAGGGAAATATGCTGGCTTTCAAGTTGGCTGGTTTGCGATTTGCGGCAGCAGCACCGGAAGGGCGGCAAACTTTCATGTGCTGGTTACTTATCTGGCCGCATTATTTCCGTTCTTTGAAGGTCCAATCGCTCGTCCGGTAACAATCGCTTCGCTGATTTTTTTAATGACTGTTCTAAGCGCGATCGGGACAAAAAAGTCGGTTGTCGGTGTGTGGATCGGCACGTTTGTGAAACTCGCGCCGCTGGTGCTTCTGTGCGCCCTCGGTATCGGTATGAACGGTATCCCCGAAGACACAGAATTGCCGAGCTTTTCCGAGCTGGAATCTGTCGCCCTTTTGATCGCCTATGCCTTTTCCGGTTTCGCGACCGCAGCCAATTCTGCCGGCGAAACCAAGAACCCGCGCACCAGTATTTTCCATTCGATCTTTTCAGCTCTGGCTGTCGTCGCGATCTTCTATGCCCTTGTTCAATGGGCCTATATCGTGACCGCTCCTGAGGTAGGTGCCGGGGATACGCCGCTGGCTGCTGCCGGAGAAAAATTGCTTGGGCCTTGGGGCGCTGTGATGATCAGTGTCGCAGCAGTTTTCTCAATTACCACCAATCAGCTGACAGGGTTTATCGTTTTCCCTCGCATCCTTTTCGGAATGAGTAAGAGAAATCTGTTACCGCGCTTCTTTGGCCATGTGTCGTCACGTTTCCTGACGCCTGATTATGCGATTATATCATTCGGCCTGTTTGTGATGGCAATTGCACTATCAGGTTCGTTCGCGACACTGGCGATCTTGCTCGTAGCCGTGGAGCAGATCATTTTCACTTTAGTGCTGATCTCGTTTATTCTGTTCTGGAGGAGCAATTTCCGGGGTTTGAAGGACGCCAATGGTCCGCGTTGGCTTGTGGTATTCCCTGTGGCAGTCGCCATGGTCGCTTGGATGTCAATGCAGATACCCGCGAGCGCAAGTTACTCGACGGCACTGATGATCGTGATTGGAACACTACTCTACTTTCCGGCCAGAAGCAGGGTGTCGCGCCAATTGCCTGAGGCTGAGCGCGCATAACGACCGTAGTCAGACTGCTGGGCGACTTGCCAAGCACCATCACTAGAAACCTGGTGTCCGCTTTCCACCCATATTGGGACGTTGGCTGATGACACCCGGCAGGAAGAGCAGGCGGCGTGCTTTGAGGAAAATAGCAAACCGCCTCGAATACCCCAATTTCGAGTGCGTTGCGCAACTCCCGGATCGGGGCCGCTAGGGGACTGTCCGTCTTCAAGTCCATCGGTTCAAAAGCTGACGATTTGGAAGCGACCCCATTTCCTGAACACAGGCAATCCCGCGTGACAATCGGGCCATGCCATCCTAGCAGGTTGTGAGTGACTGTTTCTTGTTCCCAAGCGACCGCGGTCAACGCGCGGCCCTCTATGCCAGACCCCCGTCAGCTGATGCGCGACCTTCAGGTGTTTCGCGATCCGAAACCGGCGCGCAGCCTGTGGGAGCTCGGCGTTACACTGATCCCTTTTCTCGGACTGTTCGCCGCCATGATCTTGGCTGTCGACGCTGGTTATCTGTTCGCTCTCGCGCTTACTCCGCTCGCTGGCCTGTTTCTGCTACGGCTCTTCATCATCCAGCACGACTGCGGCCATGGATCCTTCCTGCCCAGCCGCGCGGGGAATGACTGGTTCGGCCGGATGCTCGGCGTCTTTACGCTTACACCCTATGATTGCTGGAGCCACAGCCACGCGCGTCACCATGCCATGACCGGCAATCTGGACAAGCGCGGCTTTGGCGATGTCGATACGTTGACCGTGCGTGAATATTCCGAGGGATCGTGGGCAAAGCGGCTCGGCTATCGTGTGTACCGTCACCCGTTGACCTTGCTTGGGCTAGGCCCCGCCTATCTATTCCTGCTGCGCCATCGTCTGCCGGTGGGCCTCATGAAGGAAGGTTGGAAATTCTGGACCAGCGCGATGGGCACCAACCTTGCCACCCTAGCAATGCTTGCCGTGCCGGTATGGCTTGTCGGCTTCAGCATTACGCTTGCGGTGTTCCTGCCGACCCTGCTTTTCGCAGCGAGCATGGGCGTGTGGCTGTTCTATATCCAGCACCAGTTTCCCGAGGCATACTGGCAAAGCAAACCCGATTGGTCGTTTGCCGAGGCCGCTTTAATGGGCAGCACCCACCTGGACCTGCCGCCGGTCCTGCGCTGGTTCACGGGTAATATCGGCATCCATCACGTGCACCATCTGTCGAGCACGATCCCGTTTCACCGCCTTTCCGAAGTCCTGAAGGCGCATCCGGCGCTGCGCGATCTCAACCGGTGCACGGCATGGAACTCGCTCAGCGCCTTTCGGCTGGCGCTTTGGGATGAGAGGCAGCAGCGGATGGTGACGTTTGCTGAGGCGAGGGCTATGACAATCTAGACCTGCGCTTTCTCGGAGGCGAAGGAGGACTATCCGCCTGCGGTAGTGGCTTTCGCTTTCGACCGTTAGCGGACCGCTAACGGACCGTCAGCTTTCGGACGTTTTGTCGGCAAGATAGACATCCGTGGCCCCATGAGGCGGTGCGAGACGTTACCTTTACATGACCATGCACCACACGCGCACCGGGCGCGGAAAACCACTCCTCCTCGTCCATGGACTAGGGGCGACCTGCCACTCGTGGGATACGATTGCGCCCGCGCTTTCCCAAGTCAGAGAGGTGATCGCCGTGGACCTGCCCGGCCACGGGCAGACACCCGAGGAGGCCGACAGCGGCACATTCGACGGGCTGGCGCGCAGTCTGGACAGCTGGCTCCGCTCCGAGAATCTGACAGGTATCGATATGGTGGGCAGTTCGCTGGGCGCTCGCCTCGTGCTCGAGATGGCGCGGCGCGGCCTGTCGGGCGCGGTGGTCGCACTGGATCCGGGCGGCTTCTGGCAAGGGTGGGAGCGCACTTTCTTCAAGGCCACGATCACGCCATCGGTAGCGCTGGTTCGCGCGTTGCGGCCGGTACTTTCAGCCATTACCGGAAGTGTCGCGGGCCGGACCGCACTAATGGCCCAGCTATCTGCACGGCCGTGGGCGCTCGACCCGGAATTCGTCGCGCGCGAATTGAAGGCGTTGGCCGATACGCGCACCGTCAACTCGCTTGTGAAAGACCTCGCCAACGGTGCGATGCAGGAGGGGCCTGCAAACACATCTGCGCCCGTCGTCATCGGCTGGGGGCGCAAGGATCGGCTGTGCCTACCGCAGCAGGCGGATCGTGCGATGAAGGCTTTCCCTGGAGCGACGCTGCACTGGTTCAAGCATAGCGGACATTTCCCGATGTGGGATCGCCCGGAAGAGACCGTACGCGTGATTCTGGATGCGACCAGCACGCCGGAATCGAGGTGATGCTGCGACTCGGCGGCGGCCAATTCCAGAGCCTGCGCAGGAGATAATCCCCCAAGTGGGCTCCATTGTTGGGCCGCTATCCGATTGTCGCTCGCACGGCGGCTGCACAGGGATAGCCGACGGATATCCTTGCAGGATTTAGCGCGAAAAGCGTTGGCGGCAACGCGCAGGGCGAGGGGCAAATGCCCGTTAGCCCTTGCGCGGGCCCTTGTCCTTGCGGCCACTGTGCGGGGCGCCGCCCTTTTTCGGGAAGCGCGGCTTTCCGCCGCCGCCGTGCGCGCCGCGTGGCTTGACGAAGGGCTTGCTTCCGCCCCGCTGGCCTTGCTTGCGGTTGCCGCGGGCCTGCTCTCGCGGCGCTTCGGGTGAGGGCTCGATGCGGATCGAGTCCTGCGGGTCCTCGCCCCCGGCGGTCCGCACCAGAGCGTCCGCGAATTTGTCGGCGATCGTGCGCGGGATCTGGAAATGCGTTTCGGACGGTCCGATCCGGATCGCACCGACTTCGTTGCGGGTGATGTGGCCGCGGCGGCAGAGCAGCGGCAGGATCCAGCGGGGATCGGCATTCTGTCGCCTGCCCACGTCCATGCGGAACCACAAGGTATCCTCGAAACCGGGACGGTGACGCTCCTTCTTCGAAGCCTCCCGCGCTTCCTTGGTGTTCGGCGTCAGCTCCTCGGCCTCCGGCAGCTTTGCGCGGTGGGCCTGGACCAGCATCGCAGCGATCTGTTCGGGCGTCCGCTCGTCCAGCAATCGCCGGGCAAGGGCCGCATCTGCGCGCGCGACGCGGCTTTCCGCGTCGGTCTCGTCGGCAGGCTCAACAGGCGCGAGCAGTTTTTCGAGCAGGCGCTCGCCATCCTTTGCCAGAACCGCTTCCCGGCTCGGCGGATCAATCCACTCGGCCTCGATCTTCGCGTGGCGCAGCATGGATTCTACGCGCTTGCGCCGCGGGTAGGGCACCACGAGGACCGCGGTCCCTTTCTTGCCTGCACGGCCGGTCCGGCCGGAGCGATGCTGCAAGGTTTCCGCATCGCGCGGGATCTCGACGTGGACGACGAGGCTGAGCGAGGGCAGGTCGATGCCGCGCGCCGCGACATCGGTCGCCACGCACACGCTGGCACGCCGGTCGCGCAGGGCCTGCAGCGCCTGGTTTCGTTCCGACTGCGAATGCTCGCCAGACAGCGCGACGACGCCGAAACCGCGTTCCTGCAAAGTCGCGTGCAGCCGGCGCACGTTGTCGCGCGTGGCGCAGAACAGCATGGCCGTGTCGGCATCGTGGAAGCGCAACAGGTTGACGACCGCGTTCTCGACCTCGTGCGGCGGCGTCGCCATTGCCTGGTAGGCGATGTCGCCGTGGCCGCGTTCGCTGCCCATCGTGTCGATGCGCAAGGCATCGCGCTGGTAGCGCGCCGCAAGCCGCTCGATCGCGCGCGGCATGGTGGCGGAGAACAGGAGGGTGCGACGCCCGTCGGGCGTCGCATCGAGAATTTCCTCCAGGTCGTCGCGGAAGCCCATGTCGAGCATCTCGTCCGCCTCGTCGAGCACCACTGCAGCCAGCGCCGAAAGGTCGAGCGCACCGCGTTCGAGGTGGTCGCGCAAGCGACCCGGCGTGCCGACCACGATGGTGGCGCCGGCGGCGAGCGCGCGGCGCTCTGCCTGCGGGTTCATGCCGCCGACGCAGGTCGCGATACGCGCGCCGGCGCGGGCGTAGAGCCACGCGAGTTCCTTGCTGACCTGCAGGGCGAGTTCGCGCGTCGGCGCGATCACCAAGGCGCGTTGCGCACCGCGGTTGCCGGCGGGCGGACCGTCGGTCAAAAGCTCTTCCGCCATGGCGAGCCCGAACGCGACGGTCTTGCCCGAACCGGTCTGCGCCGACACGACGAGGTCGCGGCCCGCCGCCTCCTTTTCCAGCACCGCCGCCTGCACGGCGGTGGGTTCGGCATAGCCGCGCTCTTGCAGCGCATCGGCCAGAAGGGGGGGAAGGTCGGTAAAGGGCATCGCAAAACTCGCAGTCGAACGGGCACGGGGGCGCAGCACGAGCGCGGTGATCCGGTGCAGGGGATGGGTGTTGTCCGGCGGCGGTCAGCGCGCGGCCGGATCGTGTTGCGCCGCCCCTACACCATTGGGGCGGTTCTGGCTCGCCAAAAATGCTGCATGTGCGAAATTACTCGCCGGCGGGACGGTTCTGCCGTCCTTCGATCAGCCCTTCGACCAGCGAAGGGTCGGCTAGCGTGGACGTATCGCCCAGCGATCCGTAGTCGTTTTCGGCGATCTTGCGCAGGATGCGGCGCATGATCTTGCCGCTGCGCGTCTTGGGCAGGGCGGGGGTGAAATGGATGTGGTCGGGCGTGGCGATCGGTCCGATCTCCTTGCGTACCCACTGGCGCAGCTCTGCCGCCATGCCGTCCGAAGGCTCCTCGCCAGCATTGAGCGTGACGTAGCAGTAGATGCCCTGCCCCTTGATGTCGTGCGGATAGCCGACGACCGCCGCTTCGGCGACCTTGGGGTGGAGCACCAGCGCGCTTTCGACCTCGGCCGTGCCCATGCGGTGGCCGGACACGTTGAGCACGTCGTCCACCCGGCCGGTGATCCAGTAATACCCGTCATCGTCGCGGCGGCAGCCGTCGCCGGTGAAATACTTGCCGGGATAGGTGCTGAAATAGGTCTGGATGAAGCGGTCGTGGTCGCCATAGACCGTGCGCGCCTGACCCGGCCAGCTACGGGTGATGGTGAGGTTGCCCGATGCAGCGCCTTCCAGCGCGGCACCGTCGTTGTCGACCAGTTGCGGCGCGACGCCGAAGAACGGCAGGCCCGCGCTGCCCGGTTTCATGGCGTGCGCGCCGGGCAGGGTGGTGATCATCACGCCGCCTGTTTCGGTCTGCCACCAGGTGTCGACGATCGGGATGCGCCCGCCGCCCACGGTCTCGTGATACCAGCGCCACGCCTCCGGATTGATCGGTTCGCCCACCGATCCGAGCAGCCGCAGGGCGGACAGGTCGTGCTTCGCCACATGGGCATCGCCTTCGCGCATCAGCGCGCGGATGGCGGTGGGCGCGGTGTAGAAGATGTTGACCTTGTGTTTGGCGCACACCTGCCAGAAGCGGTCGTGGTCGGGATAGTTGGGCACCCCTTCGAACATCAGCGCGGTCGCGCCGTTCTGGAGCGGGCCATAGACGATGTAGCTGTGCCCCGTGACCCAGCCGATATCGGCGGTGCACCAATAGACCTCGCCCGGGCGGTAATCGAACACGTAGCGGAACGTGGTCTCGGTCCACACGGCGTAGCCGCCGGTGGTATGAAGCACGCCCTTGGGCTTGCCGGTCGATCCGCTGGTGTAGAGGATGAACAGTGGATCTTCCGCGTCCATCGGCTCGCACGGGCATTCGTCGGACAGGCCGGCGGAATATTCGTGATACCAGTGGTCGCGCCCTTCGCTCATGGCGACATCGCCGCCGGTATGGCGGAGCACCAGCACGCCTTTCACCGTGACCTTTTCCAGCGCCGCATCGACATTGGCTTTCAGCGGGATGGGCTTCGATCCGCGCAAGCCCTCGTCCGCGGTGATCACCCAGTCGCTGGCGCAATCCTCGATCCGCCCGGCGATGGCATCGGGGGAAAAGCCGCCGAAGATCACCGAATGCACCGCGCCGATGCGGGCGCAGGCGAGCATGGCGACCGCGCCTTCGGGCACCATCGGCATGTAGAGCGTGACCCGGTCACCCTTCGCCACGCCCATCTTCTTCAGCGTATTGGCCATCAGGATCACTTCGGCCTGCAATTCGGCGTAAGTGAGCGTGCGCACTTCCCCGGCCGGATCGTCGGGTTCGAAGATGATCGCGGTCACCTCGCCGCGCCCGGCCTCGACGTGGCGGTCCACCGCATTGTGGCAGATGTTGATCTTGCCGCCGGTAAACCAGCGGATGTCCACCGGGTCGAACGACCAATCGGCAACCTTGGGGGGCTTTTCGAACCAGTCGAGCCGCTCCGCCTGTTCTGCCCAGAACGCGTCGCTGTCTTCCAGGCTGCGCTGATACATCGCCGTGTATTCGTCGGCGGAGCATCGCGCGTCTTGCCTTGCATCGGCGGGCACGGGAACGAGGGCGGCGGGATCGGACATGGGGCCTCCGGATGCGGGTAGGTGCGGCGTTCCGCCAGCATAAGCACACCGCGGCCCGTCGGCGCAATTGCGGCCCGCCCTTTCCAAGCCGCGAAGGAGGCGGCATGAAGGCGGCGACAGGGGAGGGGGGACACGCTTGCCAAACGCCGGGACCAGTCGCGCATGAGCCTGCCGCGCCCGCTCGCGGCCCTGCGCATCGGCATCACCGGCCACCGGCCGCACCGCTTGCCGCCCGATCTCTCGCCCCTGCGCGCCCGGCTGGCCGAGACGCTTGGGGCGATTGCCGTGCGGTTGGAAGATATCCGCAGGGAAAATGCCGGCCGCTTCGGTAACGAGGCGGCATCGCTGACAATCGTCAGCCCGCTCGCGGCAGGAGCGGACACGCTGGCAGCGGAAGCGGCGCTGGCTGCAGGATACGGTCTCGACGTCTGCATGCCGTTTGCGCCCGAACGATACCGCAAGGATTTCTCGGCCGAGGAGCGCCCCGTGTTCGAGCGCCTGCTGGCCCGCGCGGACCGCGTGCTCTCGCTGCCGGGCGAACGGCTTTCGGACGAGGAAAGCTATTACGCCATCGGGGCGACTGTGGTCGAACAATGCGACCTGCTGCTGGCGATCTGGGACGGGAAGCACTCCGGCGGGCGCGGCGGCACGGCGGATATCGTCGAGTTATCGCTGGCGAGCGGGACGCCCGTGCTGTGGTTCGATCCAACCGGCACATCGGCGCCGCGCATGGCGTGGCCCGACCGCGAAGGATCCGCCCGCGGGCTGGTGATCGTCGATCCCGCCTTGTGGAGCGAGGCCACGCCGGATCGGATCGAGTGGATCGTGGACACGCTGGCGACACCGCCCGACGATACCGACGAACAGGCGCTCGATCGCTACCTGACGCGCCGCAGCAGGGCCTGGCCCACGCTGATGGCGGTGCTGGGCGCGGATAGCTGGGGCAAGGCGCTGCGGGGCAGGCCGCCGGATTATGGCGACGCCGCGATCCGCAGCAGCCTGTCGGCCTTCGGCAACGACGCGGCGAGCAGCTTCCTGGTCCGCAGGTACGATGTGGCCGACCGGCTGGCGACCGCGCTGGGGCAGCAGCTGCGCAGCGCCTTCGTGGGCAATTTCGTGCTCGGCGCGCTGGCGGTGGCGCTGGCGCTGGCCGGGCTGATCCTGCCGGACGCGAAGCCCGGCCTCGTGCTCGCCGAACTGCTCGTCATCCTGCTGATCATCGTACGAACCCGGCAGGCGACCCGGCAGGGCTGGCACCGGCGCTGGATCGACCTGAGGAACTTGGCCGAGCAATTGCGGGTCCTCCCGCTGTCCGCCTCGCTCGGTAACCTTGGCCTCGGCATCGGGCCGGAATCGCTCGGCTGGTCGCGCTGGTACGCACAGGCGAGCGCGCGCGAACTGGGCATGCCGGGCGGCCACCTGACCGAAAGCAGGATTGCCGATATCCGCGACAGGGCCATCGCGCTGGTCGACGACCAGGCCGCCTATCACCGCAGCAATGCCGCGCGCATGGGCAAGGCGGAGCGCCGCCTGCGCCACCTTGGCGACGTATTGTTCGCGCTGACGATCGTGTGCGGCGTCGCCTGGCTCGCCTTGACCGGACTGGGCCTTGGCCATGTAAAGATCCTCGGCACCGATGCGGCGAAGTGGACGACGTTCTTTACCGCCCTGTTCCCGGCTGTGGGCGCGGCGCTTTACGGCATCCGGATGCAGGGCGAATTCGCTGCCGGGCAGGAACGCTCGCAAGACCTTGAGCGGGTGCTCGTCGCCCTCAGGTCCGACATGGCAGCGGATGCCGTCGACGACCGGCACGTCGCGGCGCGGCTGCGCCAGCTTTCGGCCATTCTCGGTTCCGAGCTCGACCAGTGGCGCAGCCTGTCGGAGAAAAGGCCGCTGGAGCTGCCGGGCTAGGATGTCGCAAATTTGCAAAGGGATTAAGCAGCTTGCTGCCCTAGGGTATATCGCCTAGCCTCCCTACTTTCCGGGTCGACAGGAAATCGGGCGCCACAGGGGGACCACCTTGGCCGACGTATTCGTGTCCTACAAGTCCGAAGACCGCGATGCCGCGGCCCGGATGGTCGCGGCCCTGGAAGCCAGCGGCCTGTCGGTCTGGTGGGACCAGCACATCGGCACGGGCGACGTCTGGCGGTCCGAGATCACGGAACAGCTCGACGGCGCGAAGGCGGTGGTGGTGCTGTGGACCGCCAGTTCGGTCGGACGCGAAGGGCGCTTCGTGCAGGAGGAGGCGCAGCGCGCGCTGCATCGCGGGGCCTATCGCCCCGTCCTGCTGGAAGATGTCGCCCTGCCGCTCGGCTTTTCCGAGATCCAGGCCCATTTCCTGCTCGACTGGGACGGCAGCCACCGGGCGGAAGCGTTCCTCGGCTTGCTCGCTTCGGTCCGCCACATGGTCGCCCATGCACCGCCGCCCGGCGGACCGCCTTCGCTCGGCCCTGCCGGCCGCACGTCGCCCGGCACGCCGACGCCGGCCGCACCCCGCTCGCGCGCCGCCGAAGCCTCCAGCGAACGGCGCACCGTCACCCTGCTGCGCGCCGAATTCGTCCACGGGGAAGACGGCGAAGACGATCCCGAATATTTCGACGAGCTGATGATGCGGCTGGAGGAACGGCTCGAAGAGCTGGTCGACGGGGAGCGGGCCTCGCTCCTCCAGCTAGATACCGACGGGTTCTCCATCGCCGTGGGGGCGGAACGGGCGCAGGAGGACGACGAGCTTGCCGCCGCGCGGCTGGCATTGCTTGTCGGCGATGCGCTGCGCACCGACCCCGGCATAGAAACGCGCATCGCGCTCGTCACCGGCCTTGCGGTGGTCACGCACCGGCCCGGGCTGAGAGTGACCGGCAGGCTGCTGGCACGGGCCGGGGAGATGGTTCGCTGCGCCCGGCCCGGCCATGTCCTGATCGAGGCGCCCACCGCGCGCCGGATCGGCGGATCGCTGATGATGGAAGAGCTCGAGGACGGGCTGCACGCGGTGACCGGGCACGGCAATCGCGGCGCATCCGCGGCCCCGGCGGACCATGCCACGCCGCTGATCGGCCGGCAGCAGGAGCGCGAGCGGCTGCTGCAGGCGCTGTCGCTGGCGGAGGCCGGGCAGGGCCGCGCCATCAGCATCATCGGTGAACCCGGCATGGGCAAGACCCGGCTGGTGCACAGCTTCCTTGCCGATTGCGCGGAGCGCGGGGCCATCGTCGGCCACGCGACCTGCCGCTCGCATGACCGGACGCGCCCGCACGGGCCGTTCGGCGATATATTGTCCGGCTTCCTCGGGCTGGGCGATATCTCCGCGCAGGACGACGCGGCCGCGCTGGCGCGCGGACGGATCGCCGAACGCCTGCCCGACCTCGTCGATTACACGCCCTACATCATGCAGCTGACCGGCATTCGCGGGCACGGACTGGAGGATGACCGCGCGGGCGCGGGCCGGGCGCTGGTGGGTGAGGCGATCCTTTCCGCGATGGTCGCGCTGGCGGAACACCACCCGGTCGTACTGCTGATCGACGACCTGCACCTGGCGGACGAGGCGACGCTGGAAACGCTGCTGGCGACGGCGGAGGCCTGCGCCTCGTTCCGCATCCTGTTGCTGTGCGGCACGCGCCCGCTGGCAGCCCCCCTGTGGCCAGCGATGCCGCATTGCGAACAGATGGTGCTCGACACGCTCGATATGTCCGAGGTCGAGGAGCTGATCGGCCGCGCGACGGGAGCGGAAACGGTGGATGCGGAACTGGTCCGGCTGATCCACCGCCGCACCGACGGCGTGCCGATGTTCGTTGAGGAACTGACCCGCGTCCTCCATGCCAACGACCAGTTCACGCTGGAGCAGGGACGCCTGAAGGCCAACGGGCCGCTGGAAGGCGTGAACCTGCCGCGCTCCATCGATGCGGTCGTGCGCACCAGGCTCGACAGTCTCGACACGGGCCTGCGCGATGCGCTGCGCAAAGCGGCGGTAATCGGACGGCAGTTTTCGTGGGCAATGCTGCGCGACCTGATCGGCGCTTCCGGCCCGCCGGGCCTGCTGCTGGGCAAGGCGGTGTCGCTGGGCCTGCTGCAGCAGGTGAAGGTAGGCCCGCAGGCCGAATACCGTTTCCGCCAGATGCTGACGCAGGAGGTCGCCTACGACAGCCTGCTTTCGAAGCAGCGGCGCGAGCTCCACGGCCGGATCGGGGAATGGATCGAGCGCAACCGGGCTGACGGGCTGGAAACCGAGGTCGAGGAACTGGCCCACCACTTCCTGCTGGCGGAGGACACCGAAAAGGCGATCGGCTATCACATCGCGGCGGGCGAACGGGCGTTCGGCTGGGGCAGCATGAAAGTGGCGAAGGAAATGTTCGCCGTCGCCGTCCAGCTGATCGAGACGCTTGATCCCAGTCCGCAGCAGAGCGAGCGGCTGCTCAACGCGCTGGTCATGGAAGGCAATGCGCTGGTGCTGTCGCAGGGTTACCATTCGCCCGGCATGCGGGTGATGCTGGCGCGGGTGGAGGAACTGGCCGAGAGCCTGCCGCCGGGGGACGCGCGCTTCGCCGCGCTGTGGTGGGTCTGGCGCGTCGCCTACAATTGCGATTCGATGGACAAGGCGCGCGAATTCGTGGCGCAGTTGCAGCAGGTTGCGGAGATGTCGGGCGACGGGGCGCACCGCGTCGCCGCGCTGACGGCGGACGGCATCATCAGCCATTTCGAAGGCGAGCCGGCAAAGGCGGTCGAGAAACTGGAACGCGCCGCAGCCATGATGTCGCCGGATGCACACAGGGCCGAGGGGCCGCTGGCGGAAATAGGGCCCGAAGTCTGGCTCGACTGCTTCCTCGGCCTGGCCAGCATCCTCACCGGACAGATCGCCAGCGGGTGGGAAGCGCTCGACCGGGCGCACGCCCGCTCCGTGGAGCTCGATCACCCGCACCTTGAATGCTTCGTCCTCATCTACGTCCAGAACGCCGGGCTCGCGCTCGGGGACATGGAGCGGGTGCGCGAGGCCAACGACCGTTCGCTGGTGCTGTCGCGAAGGCACGACCTGCTGCACTGGGAGATTTCCACCCGCGTGCTGGCCGGGCAGCTCAAATTCAACGACGGGGATGTTGAAGGCGGGTTGGCCGCGCTGGCGCTGGGGGAGAAGCACGCCGCCATCGTCGGGGTCGGTCTCGTCCTGTCGGTAGAGCTGGGCAAGGCGCTGTCGACCTTCGCTTCCGGCGACAAGGCGGGTGCACTGGCCCTGCTCGATGCGCTCGAAGCGCGGATGGACAAGCTTTCCATGCAGTATCTCCGCAGCGAAACAGCCTGGGCGCGCTGCATGATGACCTGGGCGGGTGATCCGGTTGCCGCCCGCTCCGCCGCGCTCGACGAGGCCGCGCGGCTTGCCGGGAAGGGTGGGCATCTGGGAGCGCTGCGGCTGGCGACACGCACTGCGAAACTGATTGAGGGCGCGGGGGAGGTGCAACTGGCGCGCGACGTTTTGGTCGAGCGGCTCGAACCGTTCGATGACCCGGCCTGCGAACGCTGGCCGCTGATCGCCGATGCTAGGGCGCAGCTGGCGCAACTGGAAGCCGGAGAGAAACAGGGGGCTTGATGGGATCGAAATTGAAGGGGGGACCGGTCGGGGGGCATGTGGCGCCCGGATTCGAAAAGGTGCGCGATGTCTTCGCCCGCCATATCGAAACCGACACGCTGGGTGCCGCCTGCACGATCTACCACCGCGGCGAATGCGTGGTCGACCTTTATGGCGGGTGGAAGGACAAGACGCGGACCCGGCCGTGGGAGCACGACACGATCGTGTTGGTCTATTCGGTCAGCAAGGGCCTTTCGGGCGCGGCCTGCGCCGTCGCCGCGTCGAAGGGCCTTTTCTCCTATGACGAGAACGTCGGCGACGTGTGGCCGGAATTCGATGTCTACGGCAAGGGAAAGCTGACCGTGGGGCAGGTCCTGTCCGAACAGTCGGGCGTCGCCGCGCTCGACCTGAAGCTGAACAACGCGCGAATGGCCGATTCCGAATTCTGCGCGCTGGCGGTGGAGCAGCAGAAGCCCAACTGGAAGCCCGGCCAGTACAGCGGCAACCACCCCTATTCGCTGAGCTGGCTCGCCTGCGAGCTGATCAGCCGCCGCGATCCCCGCGAACGCCATCTGGAGCGTTTCTTTGCCGAGGAAGTGGCTGCGCCGGTCGGGGCCGATGCCTTCCTCGGCCTGCCCAAAGACTTCGACCGCGACCGCATCGCGCGGATTGACGGGTTTGGCATGTTCGACCTCGTCTTCCGGCACACCAACATGTCCTGGGCGCTGGTCACCTCGATGTTCTGGCCATGGTCGCTCAGCTTCCGGGCGCTCAACAACCCGCTGTTCCTGAAAGGCCCGGCGGAGCTGGACGAGGAACAGTGGTGGCGGATCGAGCAGGGCGCGGCAGGGGGCATGGCCTCCGCCCCGGCGCTGGCGAAGATCTACAATGTCTTTGCCACCGGCGGCGAAACCTACGGCATCACGCAGGAGGTCGCGGACCAGCTGGCGCGCGGGGCGGACCTGCCGCCGGGTGGCTTGTGGGACCCGGTGCTGCACACCGACCTGCATTATTCCTACGGCTTCGAGAAACCTTCGGGCGGGTGGGAATTCGCCCGCACACCGTCGGCTTTCGGGACCTTCGCCATCGGCGGGTCGATGGCCTTTGCCGATCCGGACGACGAGGTCGCCTATGCCTGGATCACAAACCAGCTCGGCACCTGGCTGCGTGACGATCCGCGTGAGAAAGACGTTCGCGAAGCCTTTTACCAATGCCTGGTGGAGAATGCCCGATGTCAGTGAAATACCTGGTCATGTCCGACCTCCACTTGGGCGCGAAGGAAAGCCTGCTGACCCACGCGGACGAGGAGGGCAATATCCTGCCCGACCCCAGCCCGACGCTGGCCGCGTTCGGCAAGGCGATGCGCGCCACCTTCGAAGCGATGGAGATCGACGAGGGCGGGGTGCAGCTGGTGCTGCTGGGCGATGTGCTCGACCTCGGCCTCAGCCCGTTTGGCAAGGTGTCGCACAGTTTCCTGCAATTCCTGGACGTGCTGCAGCCGGAAGGCGCGGCGAAGGTGTTCGCCCCGGACATCGTCTACATCCCCGGCAATCACGACCACCACATGTGGCGCATGACGCAGGACCAGCAGTTCGTTACGGAGCTGGAGCGCAGCGGCCATGCCAATGCGGGCGATCCCAAGCAGCGGATGGACGATGACGACAGCATCCACCGCGACATCCTCCACACCACCCGCCTGACCGCCTATCCCGACTTGCCGTGCCGGATGCTGTGTGCGCTGATGCAGCGCCACGCCTATTTCCGCGAAGGCAGGTCGCGCATCGCCTATCCCAACTGGGCAATCGTGTCGGACGACGGCAACCGCGCGGTGGCGATGCACCACGGGCACTACATCGATTCCATGTACCGTTCCCTGTCCAACCTGCGCGGGTGGCTGACGGGGGACAAGATGCGGCCCGACACGATGCTGGAGCTGGAACAGCAGAACGGCCCGTGGATCGATTTCCTGTGGTCGGACCTCGGCAGCGCTGGGCTGATCGGGGCGGGCGCGGACACGCTGTACGAAACCCTGCTCGATGCAGGCGCGTCGCACGCGTTTGCGCAAACGATGGCGCGGCGGATCACCGATGCGCTGCGCGCGAAAACCGGCATCCAGCCGACGACCGAGCTCAAGTTCGGCGTGACGGTGAAAGAGATGGTCCAGGCCGCGGTGGACCTTACCGCGGGGCGAGGCGCGGAACAGCAGCGCGACGGATATCGCAGCGTCATGACGCCGAGCGAGGTGGACGACCTGAGGTGGTACATCGGCACCCCGCTCGCCAACCAGTTCGCAGCCTCTCCCACCGGCATCGTGCCCGACGGGCTGAGCTTCATCTTCGGCCACACGCACAAGCCGTTCCAGGACCAGCTGGCGATCGACCGCTACGCCCACCCCGTCAGCGTGTTCAACACCGGCGGCTGGGTTCTGGACCAGCCCACGCTGATGCCGGCGCAGGGGACCGCGGCGATATTGATCGACGACGATCTCAACGTCACGTCGCTGAGGCTGCTGAACGATGTGATCAATGATACGCTGGTGCCGATCCACGCCGCGCAAGCGGGCGGACGCGGGCCGCGCGGCGCGATCCTGCAGGCGGCCGCGGCCAAGGCCGTTGCGGCGACCGCGCCGGCATGGGCCGAGTTTTCCGACGCCGCCCGCGCCCGGATCGAGAAACTGGCGGAAGAGCGCGTCAGCCACTTCATGGACGAGGAAGACGCGCGCAGCGTCGATGCACTGGAGGCCCTGTCATGAGCGGCACTGCGAATATTGGCCATCCCTCGACGGCGCAGGCGCGGATCGCGCGCAGCCTCGACCTGATCGGGGACCATTACACGGTGGTGGTCGTTGGATCGGGTTACGGCGCAGGGGTAGCGGCATCGCGGATTGCGCGCGCCGGGCAGGACGTGTGCTTGCTGGAACGCGGGCGCGAGATGCTGCCCGGCGAATACCCCGACAAGCTGGCCGATGCGCGAGGGGCGATGCAGGCCAACACCTCGCGCGGGATCATCGGCGAGCCGGACGCCATGTTCGACCTGCATGTGAACGAGGACATGTGGGCGCTGGTCGGCTGCGGGCTCGGCGGGACTTCGCTGATCAACGCCAACGTCGCGCTGGAAATGGACCGGCGGCTTCTCGAGCTGGAGCACTGGCCGCAAGCCTTCCGCAGCAATCCGCACTTGCTGGACACCTATTACAAGCGCGCCCGCACGATGTTGTCGGCAACGCCCTATCCGGACCACTATCCCGAACTCGGCAAGCTGAAGGCGCTGGAAGAGGCGGCCGATAAGCTGGGGCAGAAATACTACCGTCCGCCGATCAACGTGACGTTCGAGGACAAGACCAACGCGTTCGGCGTGCCGCAGCCTTCCTGCACCAATTGCGGCGATTGCTGCAGCGGCTGCAATGTCGGCGCGAAGAACACTACGCTGATGAATTACCTGCCCGATGCGCACAACCACGGCGCGCAGATATTCACGCAGGCGCGCGTCACCCACCTTGAACGCGACGGGGACAAGTGGCGGGTGCATTTCGAGCCCAACGGCAGCGATGCACCGGGCGAGCCCGGCAGCGTGACGGCGGATCACGTGTTTCTCGGCGCCGGCAGCCTGGGTTCGAGCGAAATACTGCTGCGCAGCAAGGCGAAGGGGCTGCCCCTGTCCGACCGGCTCGGCAGCCGCTTTTCCGGCAATGGCGACGCGCTGGGATTTTCCTACGACAGCTATTGGAAAACCACGAAGCAGCACGTCACGACCGGCGGCAAGACGGCCGACAAGGTGGTGGGCGAGCCGATCTATTCCATCGGCATCGGCGCGAACGACGTGCCGAAGGAGAAATACCCCGGCCCCTGTATCGCAGGAG
This sequence comes from Pseudoblastomonas aquimaris, assembly GCF_035481675.1. Classification (NCBI taxonomy): domain Bacteria; kingdom Pseudomonadati; phylum Pseudomonadota; class Alphaproteobacteria; order Sphingomonadales; family Erythrobacteraceae; genus Pseudoblastomonas; species Pseudoblastomonas aquimaris. The sequence goes on from NZ_JAYJJW010000002.1 coordinate 438,343, forward strand.
TGATCGACATTCGCGACGTCGACAATGCGGAGCAGGGGCTGGTCATCGAGGAAGGCGTGCCGCCGGGCATCGTCTCCACCCTGCTGCCGCCCGCCTTCTTCTTTGCGGAAGCCTATGCCGGCAGCTTCACGCGCTTCGGCTTCGACCAGATCGAACCGCGCCTGCTGGATGCGAAGGCGATGGGGGAGGGCTTCCAGAAGGACCCCGGCAACATCGGCAACTGGGCTTATGAAGGGCCGATGTCGCGGATGCAGACCTATCTCATCATGAGCGTGGACGATGCCGGGGGCAAGCTGACGCTGGTCGGCGACCGGCTTACGATCGACTGGCCGGGGGCCGGCGCTCTGGAAACGATGGAGCGCGACAGCCGCTGGATGGAACTGGCCGCCGATGCGATCTCGGGCCAGTATTTTCCCGATCCCTTGTGGACTGAGCCGCTGGGCAAGAACCTCATCACCGTCCACCCTGTCGGCGGGTGCGGAATGGCGGACGATGCCGCCGACGGCGTGGTCGACGATGGCTGCCGCGTCTTTTCCGGCACGACGGGCGCGGATGTCCATCCGGGCCTCTACGTCTGCGACGGCGCGGCGATGCCGGGCGCTGTCGGGGTGAACCCGCTGCTGACGATCACCGCCGTGGCCGAGCGGGCCGTGGAGCTTGTCGCCGCGCGCGAAGGCTGGACGATCGACGAAGCGATGCGCGAAGAAGGCACCCTGCCGCCCGCGCCGCAGCATGGCGCCGGCAAGGCGGAAGACCTGCCCGACAGCAAGAAGCACTATATTCCCACCTTTGCCGACAAGATCGAACAATGGGTCGGCAGCCATCTCGTCAATCCGGTGGCGCGGGATATCGCGCGCATCGCGCACCTGTTTGAGGAAGGGCTGATCGATGCCGCCAAGGATGCGGTGAAATCGCTGGTCAAGCACCATCCCGACCTGTTGAGCCCGCAGTTCCAGTTCACCGAACGGATGCACGGCTTCGTCAGCACCGAGGGGATCGGCAACGATGCACCGGCGATCGAGCGAATCTCCGACAATTTCACCAATGCCGAGGCATGGGGGAAGGCCGACGGCCAGCCGTGCAGTTTCGAACTGACCGTCCACACGGAAGACCTCAACGACATGGTCAGCCGCCCCGGCCACGCAGCAACGCTGACCGGGACCGTGACCTGCCCGTCGATCACCGCCGATCCGATGGAGGTCGAAAGCGGGACGTTCCACCTGCTGACGGTGGATGAGGACAAGTCCGAAGGCTGGCTGATGACGTACGACATGGTCCTCGCCGGGCCGGACGGTCCGTTGAAGTTCCACGGCTTCAAGGTGCTGGAACAGCGGCAGGGTTCCGACCCGTGGACCGACCTCACCAAGTTGTTCGTCACCATCCATGACGGGGCAGACGGCTCCGGCGATTTGCGCGCGCAGGGTATCCTGCGGCTGAATGCGGAAGACCTGATGTGGCAGGCCAGCACGATGCGGCTGGACCTGCAGAAGGGCCTGGTGGGCTGGCTGATCGGCAAGGTGCCAAAGGCCCGCGTGGCCATCGCCGAATATTTCGCCGCGACCTTTGCCGCCTTCTTCGGCATGACGACGTTCCAGGCCTATGGCGGGATGCTGGCGACGCTGAAGGACTTCCCCCAGTCGGAGGCGAAGGCGAAGGGGCTGGACGAGCCGAAGACGTCGCCGTCGCTGAAGCGGTACGAGCCGCGCAGCCATATCGTGCCGACGGCCGACGGGGTGACCATCGGCCTCACCAATTACCACGGAGGCACGAAAGGCCCTGTGGTGCTGGCGCCCGGATTTTCGGTAAGGGCTTGGTCCTTCGCCGCGGCAACGGTGCCGGACAACCTGGTCGAGCAATTGTGCGCGGCCGGGTACGACGTGTGGCTGTTAGATTACCGCGCCAGCGCGGATTCGGGCAATTCGCGGACCCATCCGCCGGCCTTCACGATCGACGATATCGCATCGAAGGACTGGCCCGCGGCGGTCGATTTCATCCGCCGCTATACCGGCGCGAAGGACCTGCAGGCGATGGCGCACTGCGTGGGTTCGATGAGCCTGCTGATGGGCCTCGCCAAGGGATGGGTGCCGGGCTTCCGCCAGGTCCTGTCCTCCCAGCTCACCCTCCATCCGGTTACCGACTGGCTCAACTACCTCAAGTCCGATCTCGGCATGTCGCTGCTGATGGGGCGCATCTCGCAACTGGACGGCGTGTTCGATTTCACGCCCAATGCGGAGGATGACACGAGCAACGAGATCGACGCGGTCGCCTTCCAGCTGCCCGTGCCGGAAGGGCAGGCTTGCAAGAACCCGACCTGCCGGCGCGTGTTCGGGGTCTATGGCCCCAGTTACGATCACGGCCAGCTTGGTCACGACACGCACGTCGCGCTGGCGAGCATGTTCAGCCGCATCTCGCTCGCCCCCTTTGCCCAGTTGCAGGACATCATGCGGGATGGGCGGGTGGTCGATGCGGAAGGGGAGGACACCTACCTGACGCAGGACAACGCGCGGCGGATGATCCTGCCGATCACCTTCCTGGCGGGATCGACCAACCAGATCTTCTATCCCGAATCCGGGCAGCGGACGATGTCGTGGCTGAAGCGGCACAATCCCGACCACGCCGGGCTGTACAAGCAGATCCTGTTTCCGGGCTATGCCCACATGGACCTGTTCATCGGGCGCAACGCGGGGCGCGACGTCGCGCCGCAGATCGTGGCCGAGCTCGATCGCTACAACTGACCTTGCGCCGGCACCGGCCACGCGGCAGGGCGGGCCCAGTCAGGTGGAAGCGATGACAGGAGGAAGCGATGGCAGGCAAGTGGTTCGACGAGCTGGAGGTGGGGCAGGTCTTCCGTCACGATATCCGGCGCACGGTGACGGAAACGGACAATGTCCTGTTCACCACCATGACTCATAACCCGGCCCAGCTGCACCTCGATGCGGAATACATGAAGGGCACGGATTACGGCCAGGTGCTGGTCAATTCGTGCTTCACTCTGTCGCTGATGGTCGGCGTTTCGGTGGGCGACACCACGCTCGGCACCGCGGTCGCCAACCTTGGCTGGGACGAGGTGCGCTTCCCCGCGCCAGTCTTCGTCGGCGATACGCTGCGGATCGAAACCGAGGTGGTGGAGTTGCGCGAAAGCAAGAGCCGCCCGAACGCAGGGATCGTCACCTTCGCCCACCGCGCCTACAACCAGCGCGATGAACTGGTCGGCAGCTGCAAGCGCGCGGGCCTGCAAATGAAGCGCCCGGCCGACGCTTGACCCGCTTGACCGCCAGCCCCGCTCACGGCAAAGCGCAGCCCGGCCTTTCGCGGGTGTAGCTCAATGGTAGAGCAGAAGCTTCCCAAGCTTAAGACGAGGGTTCGATTCCCTTCACCCGCTCCATTTTTGTGCGCTACCGCTTCGCTGCTTGAGCGCGGGCGGTGATGCCGACCCTGTTCCTCGCCTTTCTCGCCGCTGCGCTCGCTTCGATGGGCGCGCGCGACCAGTTGCTGGTGGCACGGCTGCGCGAGGCGCTGGGCGCGAATGCCGGATTACTGGTCATCGGTTGGGCCGTGGCCATCGCCTTCGCTGCGCTGGCCGCATGGGCGGGGGCGCTGATGGGCCAGACGCTGTTTCCGGCGGCCAAGCAGATGCTGCTCGGCATCGCCCTCGTCTTCAGCGCAGTGGAACTGTGCTGGCCGCGCAAGGACACGGCGCCTGCCGAACCGACCCGCTCGCTGGGCGCGATCGCCATCGTCCTGTCCGGCTATGCGCTGACCGACGCGGCGCGGTTCCTCGTCTTCGCGGTCGCCGTGGGGGCCGCCATGCCCGCGCTTGCCGCCATCGGCGGGGCGCTGGGATCGGGCGCGGCGCTGACGCTCGGCTGGATGCTGGGGGCCGAGCTTGCCGGATGGCGCTGGCTGAGAGCCATGCGCCTCGTCATCGGCGTGCTCCTTGGCATCACGGGGCTGTTCCTCGCGCTCGCCGCGCGCGGCATCGTCTGACCGATCACTCTCATCGAAACTCTCGCGCGAAATCGCGGAAACCCCCGGCCGCCAAGGCCGTTAGGCAGGCAGACAACGAGAAAATAAGGGGCTTCCCATGAGCAACACAGACAATTCCAAGACCGCGCTGATCGACGGACTGAACGGCCTCCTCGCCGATCACCTCGCGCTCTACTGGAAGACCAAGAATTTCCACTGGCACATCGTCGGCCCGCGCTTTCGCGACCTTCACCTGCTGTTCGACGAGCAGGCCATCGAAATCCGCGACCAGATCGACGCGATTGCGGAGCGGGTGCGCAAGCAGGATGCTAAGACGCTGACCTCCATCGCTTCGGTCGCCAAGCAAACCAAGATCGTGGACCAGGACGACACCACCCTGTCGCCCGACGCGATGCTGCAGGAACTGCATGACGACAACGCCGGCATGGTGAAGCGCCTGAAGGAGCTGAAGACCCATGCCGAGGCGGCCGGCGACAACGCAACCGACGGGCTGATCGACGACTGGACCGACATGGCCGAAGAACGGGTCTGGTTCCTGAAGTCGCAACTGGGCGGCTGACCCCACCCCTGCAACGCAATTCATCGGGCCGCGGTGCTTCCACAGCATCGCGGCCCTTTGCTATGGAGCATCCATGACCAACGTCGACATCATCGAAAACGCCGACCATTCCGCCATCGCAGACTGGCTGGAGAACCGCCTGGCCGCGGCGCTGGCTGAAGGGGAGGGACCAGTTACCATCACCGTGCCGGGCGGATCGACTCCGTTCCCGGTGATGGAATTGCTGGCGAAACGCGATCTCGACTGGAGCAGGATCGTGATCTGGCCGGGCGACGACCGCGTGGTCGACCCGTCGCACGAGGCCAGCAACGAAGGCCGCATCCGCGCGATTTTCGAGCCTGTCGGCGCGGAAGTGACTGCGCTTACGGTGATGGAGCAGGTCCCGCCGTTTGCGCTCGCCTGGCTCGGCATGGGCGCAGACGGGCACATCGCCTCGCTTTTCCCGAACACCGATCCGCAGGCCGATGATCCGCGCGCCATTGTGCGCCTGACGCCCGATCCGCTGCCGCCCGAAGCCCCGTTCGACCGCATCAGCCTGACGATGCCGAGCATTCTCAGCGCCGGCGAACTGCTGTTCACGCTGGGCGGGAGCGCAGAAAAGCGCGCGGTTTTCGACGCGGCCGTCGCGGGCGAGAACGACCTGCCCATCGCGCGGCTGCTGGCTGCGGCGAGGCAGAAGGTGACATGCTTCGCCTGATCGTCGGGTTGGTCCCGCGTCCGGTCCACCGCGCCGCCCTGCGCACCGCGCACAAGCTGCGCCATCGCTGGCGCGTGCTGCGCAAGGTGCCGCTGCAGGGCGTCTCTGTGATCGCGCACGATGAGGAGGGGCGCGTCCTGATGGTCCGCCACAGCTACGCCCGGCCCGGCTGGGCCTTCCCCGGCGGCGGCTGCAAGCGCGGCGAGGACCCGGCGCAAGCGGCACGGCGCGAACTGCGCGAAGAACTGGGGTTCGAACTGGGCGAACTGCAGCTGGTGGAACGGATCGAGGAAGTAATCTCCGGCTCCCCGCATACGGCGTATCTCTATTCCGGCCCGATCGCGGGCAGGTTCGACCCCGATGGGCGCGAGGTGCTGGCGGCACGGCTGTTTAGGGTCGACGACCTGCCGGACGACATGAGCCCGCTGACCCGGCGGCGGATGCAGGCCTTCCTACAGCAGCGATAGCTGCGCGTCGGGCGGGCGCCGGTCCTTCGGCACCACGCCTTCGAGGTTGCTGAGCGTCAGGCCCATCAGCCGGATGGGGCGGGGCAGCGGCAATTCCTCTTCCAGCAATTCGCGTGCCATGGCGGCGAAGGTCGCCTTGTCCGCCACCAGCTGCGCGACCGATTTTGCCCGGGTGTGGAGCGTGAAATCGTTGTATTTCAGCTTCAGCGTGACGGTACGGCCCTTGGCGCCGGCACGCTCGATCCGCTCCCACACGATGTCGACGATCCGATCCAGCGTTTGGCGCAATTCGCCGTCTTCCGACTGGTCTTCCCCGAAAGTGCGCTCCCCGCCCACGGACTTGCGGATACGGTTGGCGCGCACCGGGCGCAGGTCAACGGCCCGCGCAGCGCGGAACAAATACTCGCCGAAACTGCTGAAATGCGCCGTCAGCCAGGCGAGGTCCTTCGCCGCAAGATCCGCGCCCGTTTCGATGCCAAGGCGCTTCATCTTTTCTTCCGCCTTCGGGCCCACGCCGTGGAAGCGCCGGATCGGCAGCGACTGGACGAACCCGGCACCCTGGCCCGGGCGGATGACGCAAATGCCGTCGGGCTTGTTCTGGTCGCTCGCCAGCTTGGCGAGGAACTTGTTGTAGCTGACCCCGGCGCTGGCTGTCAGCCGCGTCTCCTCGCGGATGCGGCGGCGGATGTCCTGCGCGATCGCCGTCGCGCTGCCCAGGCCCTTGCGGTCCTCCGTCACGTCGAGATAGGCCTCGTCCAGGCTGAGCGGTTCGACGTGGTCGGTGTAGTCGCGGAAGATCGCGCGGATTTGCTGGCTGACTTCGCGATAGGCGTCGAAGCGGCTCTTCACGAAGATCAGGTCGGGGCATTTGCGCTTGGCGGTAACGCTGGGCATCGCGCTTTTCACGCCGAACTTGCGTGCTTCGTAGCTGGCGGCGGCCACCACGCCGCGCCCGCTAGACCCGCCGACCGCCACCGGCTTGCCGCGCAGGTCGGGGTTGTCGCGCTGTTCGACGCTGGCGAAGAAGGCGTCCATGTCCACGTGGATGATCTTGCGCAGGCCTTCCGCCTCGGCGTCGGCGTCATCCTCGTCATCCGTGCGCTGAACGCAATCACCCATGCGCGAATAGATAGGGCGCGCGCTTGCAAAGCGGAACCTTGTTCGCCACCTGCCGTCTTGTGCAGATGCGAAACGATCTTCCCGCTTCCGGCGAGCCTGCGCTGACGGACGAGCCTGCCGCGCAGCCGGCACCGCGCCCTGCCGTCGGCGGGCGGCTGGGCGAGCGCGAGCTGATCTGGATGATGGCGCTGCTGATGGCCTGCAACGCTTTCGGCATCGATGCCATCCTGCCCGCGCTGGACGAGTTGGCCGGATCGCTGGGCGCGGCCGGCAACGACCGCCAGTTCGTGATCGGCGCATACCTGCTGGCCGCAGGCATCGGCACGCTGGTGCCCGGCGCCTTCGCCGACCGCTACGGGCGAAGGCCGGTGCTGTTCGTTGCTCTGGCCGCCTATATCGTCCTGTCGATCGCCTGCGCTATGGTGGAAACCTTCACCCAGCTGGTGGTGCTGCGTGCGGCGCAGGGCTTCTTTGCCGCCGGGATCATCGCCCTTCCGCCCGCCATCATCCGCGACCGGGTGGGCGGCGACAAGATGGCCCGGCTGATGAGCCTCATCTTCGTCATCTTCCTCCTCGTCCCCGCGGTAGCGCCCAGCATCGGGCAAGGCGTGTTGCACCTGACGGGCGACTGGCGCTGGATTTTCGGCGCGATGGCACTGGCAGGCTGCGTGATGACCGGCTGGGTTTGGTTCCGCCTGCCCGAAACGCTCGACCCGGCGAACCGGCAGGCAATCCACATTCCCACCATCGCCCGCAACATGACCCACGCGGTCACCCTGCGCGAAACGATCGGCTACACGCTCGGCAGCGCGCTGGTGTTCGGCGGGCTGTTCGGCTTCATCAATTCCAGCCAGCAGCTGATCGGCGAGGCTTTCGGCGCGGGCGACAAGTTCCCACTGATCTTCGCCATGTGCGCAGGCTGCATGGCGATCGCCAACTGGTCGAACAGCCGTATCGTCGAACGCTTCGGCGCGCGGCGGGTCAGCCACGCGGCGCTGTTCGCCTTCATTGCGGTGGCGGGCGCGCAATACTGGTTCGCCAGCCGGCCCGACGAAGGCCTGTGGACCTTCGTGCCGCTGATGGCCGCGAATATGAGCCTGCTGGGCTTCATCGGCGCGAATTTCGGCAGCATCGCCCTGCAGCCGTTCCACCGCATCGCAGGCGCGGCTTCGAGCGCGCAAGGGTTCCTGCGCATGACGAGCGGCGCGGCGCTGGGCGCGTATATCGGCTATAGCTACGACGGCACGGCGGAGCCGCTGGCCCTCGCGCTGCTGATCACCGCCGTGCTGAGCCTGGCCTTCGTGCTGTTCAGCGAGAAGGGCGAGCTGTTCGGGGAAAAGGTCCCCGACTGACCGGATGTCCCTCCCCGGGCTTTGGGGAGGTGCTCAGGTCTCTTCCGCAGGCTCCACCACCGCGAGCACCGCTTCGACCTGCACCTGCCCGCCTTCGCTGGCGGAAAGTTCCGTCACGGTCCCGTCGAACGGCGCGGTGAGCGCGTGCTCCATCTTCATCGCCTCGAGCACCATCAGACGCTGGCCTGCAGTGACCGCATCGCCCTCGGCCACATCGACCGCGATGACCTTGCCCGGCATGGGCGCAAGGATAGCCCCGTCGGCGGCGGAGGATGCTCCGCCCGCGTCATGGCGAGCTTCCGTTAACATGAACGTTTGCCCGTCCTCATCGACGAGATAACCGTCTGGCGTCGCCTCGACCCACAAGGCGTTGCCGATGTCGATTTCCTCAAAAGCGACTTCATAGATAGTGCTCGCGGTTGCCAGTTTGACGACGGGCGGTTCCGCTTCACGGTTGAGGCGAAATCCCAGGTTCGACCATGGCCCATCATCGTTTGCCAGATACGTTTGACGGATGTCTTCCGGGTTGCCGCCTCTGGTCCGGTCGATGACCATGTGCGCAACGGATTGCATCGCCAGTTCGGACGGGGTTTCATCAGGGATGAAATCATCTAGCTTGGAAGCGATAAGGCCCGTATCCATCGAGCCAGCCCGAAACGTCTCATCCTGCAGCAGCAGGTTGAGAAAACCGGCATTGCATTTGACCGGCCAGCAAACGACATCGCCTGTCATCGATCCGAGTGCCTCGATTGCAGCGGCCCTGTCTTCGGCGTGAGCCACCAACTTCGCGATCATCGGATCATAATAGGGCGAAATTTCGCCGCCGCGCTCCACGCCCGTTTCATTGCGCTGCTTCCGGCGGGGTTTCTCGTTCGGTAGCTCGAAGTATTTCAACCGCCCCGTGCTCGGCAAAAACCCCTTCGCCGGATCCTCCGCATAGAGCCGCGCCTCGATGGCATGCCCGCTGATCGAAAGTTCCTCCTGCTTCAGCGGGACCGGCTCGCCGCTCGCGACGCGCAGCTGCCATTCCACCAGGTCCACGCCGGTGATTTCTTCGGTCACCGGGTGTTCGACCTGAAGCCGCGTGTTCATTTCCATGAAGAAGATGCGGTCGGCGCGAAGGCCTTCGCTGGCATCCGCGATGAATTCGATCGTGCCCGCGCCTTCGTAATCGACCGCCTTGGCGGCGCGCACGGCGGCGGCACAGATTTCCTCGCGCGTGGCCTCGTCCATGCCGGGGGCGGGGGCTTCTTCGATCACTTTCTGGTGGCGGCGCTGCAAGGAACAGTCGCGTTCGAACAGGTGGACGACATTGCCGTGGCTGTCGCCGAACACCTGCACCTCGATATGGCGCGGGGAGGTGATCCACTTTTCCAGCAGGACCTCGTCGTTGGAGAAGCTGGCCTTGGCCTCGCGCCGGCAGCTTTCCAGCGCGGCCTCGAAATCTCTCGGCGCATCGACCTTGCGCATCCCCTTGCCGCCGCCGCCTGCGACCGCCTTGATCAGCACCGGGTAGCCGATCACGTCGGCTTCCTGCTTCAACCGCTCGACCGACTGGTCCTCGCCTTCGTAGCCCGGCGTCACCGGCACGCCCGCCTCGCGCATAAGCTTCTTGGCGGCGTCCTTGAGGCCCATCGCTTCGATGCTGGAAGGCTTGGGCCCGACCCAGATCAGCCCCGCATCGATGACGGCCTGCGCGAACCCGGCGTTCTCCGACAGGAAGCCATAGCCCGGATGGATCGCCTCCGCGCCCGTCTCCTTGGCCGCAGCGATAATCTTCTCGCCGACAAGATAGCTTTCGGCAGCGGGCGAGGGGCCGATATGCACCGCCTCGTCGGCTGAACGCACGTGCAGCGCCTTGGCATCGGCATCGGAATAGACCGCGACCGTGGCGATCCCCATGTCGCGCGCGGTGCGAATGATGCGGCAGGCGATTTCGCCGCGATTGGCGATCAGGAGCTTCTGGATCATGCCGTAGCGGTTAGGACGGCTTCCCCATCGCCGCAAGTTCGCGGCGGGTCCAGCGGGGCATTTCGTCCGGCCGGGCGGGGTCGTTGCGCAGCGCTTCCCAGAAGGCGGCGGCGACATGGCCCGCCTTTGCCGCGCGCCCGGTATGCACCCGGCTGTTCCAGGCAAGCTGGCCCCGGTCGCGCACCTTGCGCCCGATGGCGCCGTATATGCGTGCGGCAGACAGCACCGCCCAGCGCTGGCGGAAGGACAGCCGCGCCGCGCCGAGCTTTGCCGCCGCCTCGTGCCGTTCCATTAGCCGCACCATGCGCGCCGACAACTTGGCCATGGTGAAGCGGTGATGCGGCTTCATGTGCTGGCCGGGGGGGATGTCCTCCTCCACCAGCCATTCTGCCGGGATGTAGCAGCGCCCGGCGGCATCATCCTCGTCGAAATCGCGCACGATATTGGCCAGCTGGAAGGCAAGGCCGAGGTCGCAGGCGCGGTCCAGCGTGTCCTCGTCCGCAGAGTCCACGCCCATCACCCGTGCCATCATCGTGCCGACCGCGCCCGCGACGTGGTAGCAATAGCGCATCAGGTCGGCTTCCGTGCGCGGGCGCCAGCCTTCGGCGTCGAGCTCGAACCCTGCGATCACTTCGTCGGCATCTTCCAGCGTCAGCCCGGTTTCGCTGGCAACCTGGCCGAAGGCGTCGAAGCCGGGGTCGGCGGTCGGCTGGCCTTCCAGCGCGGTGCGGGTGAGGGCGCGGATGGCGCGCACACGGCCTTCCAGCCCCGACTGGTCGCCCAGTTCGCCGCCCGCGGTCTGCCCGTCGGCGATGTCGTCGCACCGGCGGCACCAGGCGTAGAGCAGCCAGACCCGTTCGCGGGTGGTGCGGTCGAACAGCATGGAAGCGGCGGCGAAGCTTTTCGAACCTTCCGCGATGGCATCGTAAGCCTTGTCCACCAGCGGTTCGCGAAAGCGCCCGCCGCCCGCGCGGCTGGTGGGGCGGCGCAGGATCGAGCTCGGCGCCAGCATCCGCCCTTTCCGCTTCTTCTGGAGCGAGGGAAAACGGGGGAGCCGGTTGGCCATGTCAGAGGTCCGCCGCCTTCATCGCGAAGATGGGCTGGTGCGGCTCGTATGCGGCCATGCGGTCCAGCAGGCCGGGCAGGCTTTCGTCATGCACGATGATGCCCTGGTGCGCGGGCCGGACGAAGCCGACCTTGGCCATGTGGGCGTTGAAGGCGATCAGGTGGTCGTAGAAACCGAAGGCGTTAAGCAGGCCCACGGGCTTGGTGTGGTAGCCCAGCTGCGCCCAGCTGACGGCCTCCCACAACTCGTCCATCGTGCCGACGCCGCCGGGGATGGTGACGAAACCGTCGGACAGGTCGGTGAAGCGCTGTTTGCGTTCGTGCATGCCGCTGACCGTGTGCAGTTCGGTGCACTCGGTGTTGGCCACTTCGGAATTGGCGAGGGCTTCGGGGATGATGCCGATCACCTCGCCGCCCGCTTCGAGCGCGCCCGATGCCACCGCGCCCATCAGCCCGAGCCGGCCGCCGCCGTAGACGACGCCGATCCCGCGCTGCGCCAGCGTAGCGCCGACCTCGCGGGCAAGCTCGATGTAGCGCGTGTCCTCCGGCGTGGCGGAGCCGCAGTATACGGCCAGACGGTCGAGGCTCCGGCTCATGCGGCGGACGCGCCCGTGCCGCAGGCGTAGGCGATCACGCGGTCGCTCATCGGGTCGTTAGCCGGAAGCGGCTCGACGATACCGACCTCGTCGACCGTCTGGACCGGCATCGAAAACTCGTCGCCCATGTTGGCCCACACGCGAGAGAAACCCGTCAGCCGGGTCTTGCAGTCGATCGCGACTTCCAGATCCATGATCAGGCCGTCATCGGCAAGCTTCCCGTCTCCCATGCCGACCACGATCCGCATGAGCACGACCGGGTAGGTCTTTCCATCGACCTTGATCGTGCCGGACCAGCCTTCGTCGAGAAATACTCCGACATCCGGATCGACCTCTTCGGTCACCCAGGCGTGCTGGTATCCCTCGTCCACGAGCGGCGAGGTGGCGGGGCCGGGCACGGCTTGGACCATTGCCAGCGAAATCAGGGTGGTCAGCAACATTCGCGAATCTCCACGGAAGGATCAGCCGCAGCCTTGCACGCGGCGACCTTGCAAGGGCGTTACCCCGCCAAATCCTCCAGCATCAAGCCTGCCGTCGCTTTCGCGCTGCCGACCACGCCGGGAATGCCCGCGCCCGGGTGCGTGCCGGCGCCGACGAGGTACATGTTCTTCAGCTTGTCGTCCCGGTTGTGGCCGCGGAACCAGGCGCTTTGCGTCAGCACCGGTTCCAGGCTGAAGGCGCTGCCCATGTGCGCGTTGAGGTCGCCCGCGAAATCCTTCGGCGTGTAATGGAACTGCGTCACGATGCGGTCGTGGATATCGGGGATCAGGCGGCGGCCGACCTCGTCCAGCACGCGCCTTGCCAGCTTTGGCCCTTCCACGTCCCAGTCGATCGGCATCTTGCCCATGTGGCTGACGGGGACGAGCGCGTAGAAGGTGCTCATGCCTTCGGGCGCCATCGAGGGGTCGGTCACGCTGGGGTGGTGGAGGTAGACGCTGAAATCCTCGGGCAGCACGCCGTGCTTGTAGATGTCGTCAACCAGCCCCTTGTAGCGCGGGCCGAACAGGATCATGTGGTGCGGGATGCCCGGCCAATTGCCCTCCACGCCGAAGTGGACGACGAACAGGCTGGGCGAGAAGCTCTTCTTCTTCAGCGACTTGGCATAGCTCGGCCCGCGGTGGCTGGTGCGCAGCAGGTCGCCGTAGGAATGGACGATATCCGCGTTGCTGGCGACCGCGTCGAAGCGCTGCTTCCAGCCGCTTTCGGTCTCCACCTCGGTCACGTGGTCGCCCAAAACGTCGATCGCCTTTACCGCATCACCCATGCGAACCGTGCCGCCCAGCCGCTCGAAATGGCGCACCATCCCCGCGACCAGCCGGTTGGTGCCGCCGCGCGCCCACCAGACGCCGCCGTCCTTTTCCAGCTTGTGGATGAGGGCGTAGATCGAACTCGTCTTCATCGGGCTGCCGCCGACCAGCAGCGTGTGGAAGCTGAAGGCTTCGCGCAGCTTCTCGTTCTTGATGTAGCTCGACACCATCGAATAGACGCTGCGCCATGCCTGCTTCTTCGCCAGCGCGGGCGCCGCCTTCAGCATCGACTTGAAGTCGAGAAACGGCACATGGCCCAGCTTCACGTAGCCTTCCTCGAAGACTTCCGCGGAATACTGCAGGAACTGCTTGTAGCCGGCGACGTCGGCCGGGCTCAGCTTCTCGATCTCGGAGAACAGCTCCTTCTCGTCGTTCGAGTAATCGAAGGTCGTGCCGTCGGGCCAGTGAAGCCGGTAGAAGGGCATCACCTTCATCAGCTCCACGTCCTCCGCCATGTCGTGGCCCGACAGCGCCCACAATTCGCGCAGGCAATCGGGATCGGTGATGACGGTGGGGCCGGCGTCGAAAGTGAAGCCGTCCTTCTCCCAGAAATAGGCGCGGCCGCCCGGTTTGTCGCGCTTTTCCACCAGCGTGGTGGCGATGCCGGCGGACTGCAGGCGGATGGCGAGCGCAAGGCCGCCCATGCCTGCGCCGATGACGCAGGCGGTCTTGCCGGAAGATGTCGTGTCGATGTCGCTCATGGTGACTTTCTGCTCAGGGATGGCCGGCTTGAAACGAGCGCGGAAACGGCTCTGCCGATAGATACGGGCGGACGGCCGGAAAGTATCCGCAAGCGGTCGCCGAAAGTGGACTTGCCGGCATAGAACCGCTCGATCAGCGGCTGGCCGAGGCGATAGAACCGCTCGAAGATGCGATAGCGTTCGTCGGGCTCCGCCGCACCGAACAGCATCGTGCCCAGCCGGCGGTAGAATTTCGTGGCGGCCCAGTGGCGGCGCGCCTCCGCTTCCAGCAGGGCGGACAACTGCTCGCCGGGCAGCGTGACGTTGTCCGCCACCAGCTGCGCGATGCGGACGGCGAAGGGCAGGGTGTAGCTGGTCAGCGGGTGGACGAAGCCGCCCTTGGCGCCCGCCATTGCGACCCCCTCTGTCCGTGCGGCATCCTGGAACGCCGCGAAGTCGCCGCCGGTGATGACCGGCAGGACGCCGGTCTCGTGCCCCAGGATCTCGCCGTCCCAGCCGTGGGCCTGGCAATAGGCCTCGACCCGGCTGCCGAGCGCGCGGCGATCGAGCACCGGGCTGTCGGCGTAGTACGTGTCCTCGATGAACAGCTCGTCGAGGCCGAGCGGCAGGACATAGACGAAGCGGTAGGCGCCGTGTTGCCGGACCGTCGCGTCCATGATCACGGGCCGCGCCACGCCGTGCGGTTTCGCGGTGCGCATGTGGCGGCCGAGGAAGACCTGCCAGCCGCCCTCCAGCGCCGGCGCGTCCTCGATCCCGCGGCAATCGATCACGCAGCGCGCGCCAATCCGCTCGCCATCGGACAGGGTGACGCCGCCGGCATCGAGCGTGTCGACGGCGCGGTTCAGCACCACGGTGCCCTGCGGCAGTTCGCGCATCAGCGCGGCGTGGAAATCCTCGCTCGCCAGCGAATTGTAGCGGGCCTGCAGATGGCGGCGATGGGCCGGGAAGGCGACGTCGTAGCCGCCGTCCCACTCGGTCTTGCGGAAGGGTTCGAGCAGCGCGTCACCGCCTTCGCCGAGGTCGCTGTCGAACCAGCTCCAGCGGTGGTTGCCGCCCAGCACCTCGCCCGCTTCGACAAGGCGGATGTCGAGCCCCGGGTCGCGGCGCGCGGCGGCCAGTGCGATCAGCCCGCCCGACAGCCCGCCGCCGACGATGGCCAGGTCGCACCTGCCGCCGCCGGCCGGTGCCGGTTGGTTGTCCGCTGCCTGCATGGCCGCTGCTTTAGCGCAGCGCCGTGCGGGTGCAACGCCCTAGCGTTTGAGATATTTCTCGAACACGCGCGTCATCGCCGCTTCCATCCGGCGTTCCTCGTCGGGCGTCATTGGCAGGTTCTCCCCGCGCGTGCGGATTTCGACCATCTTGGGCTGCAGGGCGGCGAGCGACTGGAAGGCAGTGCCGGTGGAGCTGACCCGCGCCAGTTCCGCCTGTTCCTCCGCTGTCAGCGTAGCGAGCGAGCGCATCGTGGCCCGGGTGATGTCCGCCTCCACCGCCGCGCGACCGATCGCCGGTCCATCCTCGCCCGTAAGTGCGCTGTCCACCGCATCGCCGATTACCGACTTCGCATCGTAGCTTTCGCCGATGCCGCGCTGCACCTTCTGGCCCAGCGGCGAAAGGTAGAATTCGGTCAGGTAAGTTGCCTCTTCCTCGGTCAGGCCGCTGCGCAACATGGCGATCATCTCGGGTTTGATGACCGCCTGGCCGCGCTCGCCGTATTCCAGGAACAACGGCCGCATGACCACCGCCAGTTCCTTCCACATCGCCTCGCTCGGTCGCTCGCCGAACGGCATCTGGCGCATTGCATCGATGAAGCCGGCGACGGTGGTGTCCACCGTAACCTCCATGTCGACGGCGGAGCCCATCGCGTCGTAGAGGCCGACATAGACATCGGCCTGTGCCTCCTGCGCCTGCGCGGCGGGGGAGGTGGCAAGGGCGACGGGCGCAAGGGCGAGAGCGGCAAGGCCGGCGAGGATGGTCTTCATGTCGCGCATTATATCACCGCCGCGACGGCCGCCTAGCCGGATTCGGCAGGCGCAGCGGCGGTGTCCGCAGCCGCCGTTTCCGCAGAAGCGACCAGCTCCCGCAAGGCGGCCATGTGCGCGGCGAAGGCTGACGTGCCGGCCCTCGTAAAGGACGCCCACGTCCGCTGGCGCCCGTCCATCTTGGCCTTCGTGATCTTCACGTAGCCCGCGTCCGTCAGTGCCGAGAGGTGTTTCGAGAGTACGGAATCGCTAACCTCCAGGATTTCGCGCAAGGTGGCGAAGTCGATCTGGTCGGCGCGCGACAGGGCAGCGGCGATCTGCAACCGGGCCGGCGGGTGCAGGACGGCGTCTATTGTGGCGGCACCGCTCACCGGGCGTCTCCGGAGCGCAGTTCGGCGCGGTAGACGCCCTGCCACGCATAGCTGAGCGCAGTGGTCGCAATCATCGTTCCCCCGGTCAGGAGCCAGAATTCCGGTTGCTGCAATTGCGGCTGTGCGATGGTGCTGCGCACCAGCATGACGGCGGCCACGAGGATGACGATGAGCACGAGCGCGATCCATCCGGTGCGCCCCTTGCGCAGGCCGTTCACGGTCATCCCGTGCTTCTTCCCGTCCGCCCGCTGCACGATGAGCGCAAGGACGACGACAAGACCGCTGACGAGGATATTGAGCGAGTTGTCGAGCGTTTGCGCGAACAGCAGGGTCCCGGCCATCGCCCCCACGATCGCATGGCGCCAGAACGGCCAACGCATCCTGTCTGCCATCTTGCTGTCGGTTGCCGAGACCTTGCCCAGTGCGGCGGCTGCTTCATTCCTGTCCATGATCGGTGTCCTTCACTTTCCAACATGGAAAGAGATACGCGTCACTTTCCGATTCGGCAAGTGAAAACTTTCCACTTTGGAAAGTATTTATCCGCCGCGCTTCCCTGCGCCGCCCCGGAAGCGCTGTTCGGCGCGTTCGATCCGCTCTTTCAGCTTCCCTTCGAAGGCGTAGCCGGGGCCGGACAGCTTCGTGCGCCTGCCTTCGATGTCGAGGCCGTAGATGCGGTCGTCTTCGCCCAGATAGGCGGTCGCCTTGACCCCATCCTGCAACTTGTCCTCCAGCCCTTTCAGGCTGCCGCGCTCGATGCTCATCAGCCATTCGGTGTGGTTGTTGGCGAACATGACGTGGGCGGCGCTGTCGTCCTCGCCCGGAAGATGCCGCAGGCGGGCCGTGCCGCGCGTCTCCCGCCCTCCGGCGTAGGCCGCGCGGCGCTTCATCCGGAACCGCATGACCGAATATGCGGCCAGCAGCAGGATCGCCCCGATCGCGCCGATGAAGATGCGCAGGGCAAGCGGGATCGGCTCGCCGTCCAGCGGGATGTACCCGAGCGCGAGCGCCATGATGGCCGCGCCGATGACGAAAAGGATTACCGGTAGCAAAAGGCCGCCCCCCGATCGTGTCGGAAGGCGGCCTCATAGCGCAAAAAGGCGATGTTTTTAAGCGGCGATCAATCCTCGTCCGCCTCGTCCGCCTCGTCGCCCACGCCGACG
The DNA here is from genome assembly GCF_035481675.1 of Pseudoblastomonas aquimaris. NCBI lineage: Bacteria > Pseudomonadati > Pseudomonadota > Alphaproteobacteria > Sphingomonadales > Erythrobacteraceae > Pseudoblastomonas > Pseudoblastomonas aquimaris. The sequence continues at coordinate 455,674 of NZ_JAYJJW010000002.1, forward strand.
TTGGGGCGCGGGGCCGGCATTTCGGCCTTGCGGTCGCCGGTCTTCAGGTAGGTGTCGAACCACTCCATCATCCGCACGTTGTAGTCGTAGCGTGCCGCGGCGCCCTGGTTGCCGTGGCCTTCGCCCGGATAGAGCACCAGCCGCACCGGCGTTTCGGGCTTGCGCACCTTGATCGACCGGTACAGTTCGTAGCTCTGCGTCGGGCTGACGCGGGTGTCTTCCTCGCCGTGCATGATCAGGATCGGCGTTTCCGCCTTGTCGACGTGGTAGACGGGGCTGACTTCCAGCATCTTCACCCAGTTATCCCACGGCCAGGCGCGGCTGTGGACGTTGTACATCTCGTACGGGATGTCCGTGGTGCCGAATTTGCTGATCTGGTTGGAAATGCCGACGAACATGACGGAGGCGGCGAATTCTTCCGACTGCGCGGTTGCGGCCCACGCGCTGGCATAACCGCCATAGGACCCGCCGGTGATGCCGGTGCGGTCGGGATCGGCGATCCCGTCTGCCACCAGCGCCCGCTTCGCATCGACGATGTCGGTGAATTCGGGGTCGGTGTAATTGCCCTGGTGCTGCTTGGAGAACGCCGTGCCGTAGCCGGTGGAGCCGCGGTAATTGGGCAGGAACACGGCATAGCCCTGTCCTGCGGCGACCTGTCCGGGGCCCGAATAGGCGGTCACCCAGCCGTTGCTGTCGTGCGCTTCCGGCCCGCCGTGGACGTTGAGGATCAGCGGGGCACCGCCGGCGGGCGCGCCGCCGACCGGTTCGATCAGCACGCCTTCGATCTGCTGCCCGTCGCGCGCGGTATAGGTATAGGCGCGCTGCGTGCCGAAGGTGATGTCCGACAGCCACGGGTTGTGGCTGGTCCAGCGGGTGAACCGGCCGTTCGCCACGCTGAACAGCTCGGTCGGGTGCATCGGGCTGTCGGCGGTGACGACCATGGTGCCGCCGGCTTCCTCCACGCTGGCGAGGATCAGCGAACCGCCGTCGATCTCGCCCGCGATGCTGCCATCGGCGTTGTAAGTGCGCAGCGCGCTCTGCACACCCTTGTGGATCACCGCGACAAGCCGCCCGTCAGGCAGGAATTCCGCATCCACGGCCGCTTCCGGCGCGCCTTCGTTGAGCGCGGTCATCGCGCCGCTGGCGGCATCGACGAAATAGAGCGTCGTCGCGGCGGGATCGTTCATGTCGACGCCAGCGATCATCGACAGGCGGCGGCCGTCCGGCGACATCTCGACATCGCCGATCTTGCCCGGCGTTTCGACTTCGCGCGTCACCCGCCCGCTGGCGAGGTCGAGGATGTGAACCCGCTTGGAGATATAGCTGTCATCCACGTTCGGCGTCGGCGCGCTTTCGATCACCGCGGTGCGGCCGTCATTCGACACCTGGAAGGCGCTGACGTAGCCGGGGACCTCGATGGCGACGGGCTCTGCATCCACTTCCGCGTCATATCCGGTGGCGGCAGAGGCGCGGAACATGCGGTTGAGGCGGTCTTCCTCTTCATAGACGATCGCATCGAAGCCGGCCTTGCGCTCCGCATCGCGCTGCTTGTCGGCTTCGGCGCCCGCCAGCATGTAGACCGTGCCGCCGTCGGGCGACCAGGCATAGCTGCGCACGCCGGACTTGGCGACTTCGGCCACCTTCATCGGCGCGCCGCCGTCCACCGGAATGGCCCACACGGCGGTTTCCCCGCCATCCTCGCGCCACAGGTAGCTGATCATCCGCCCGTCGGGGCTGAACCGCAGGCCGCGCACGCTCTGGTCGGCGGGCAGGAAGGGGCGGGCGCTTTCGGGCGCCCAGGCGAGGTTGAGCTGGGTGCGGGCGCCGCCGTCTTTCTCGCCCTCGGTCACATCGGGGCGGCTGACGGTGGTGTAGGCGACGCGGCTGCCGTCGGGCGAGATTTCAACATCGCCGACATATTCCAGCTTGGCGACATCTTCGGCGGTCAGCGGGCGCGCCTGGGCGGCGGCGGGCAGGACCAGGGCGGCACCGGTGGCCATCAGGGCGGCGCGGGCGGTGAATTTCATGGGGGTCTCTCTCCTGTTTGAACGTGGCGCCTACATACCGATTGAGGCGCTGCGTTCAATGGCGGCTTGCCGTAACGGCGCCGTGGCCGCATGGTCCGGCCGTCTTCGAGGGGGAGAATCCACCATGCGCCGTTTCCTGCCAGCCTGTCTTGTCGCCATTGCCGCAGTCGCCGGCGCGGCCATCGCCACGCCGGCGCTGGCACAGGACTATGTCATCCATGCCGGCAGCGTCATCGCCGATGCGGGCGGGGAACCGAGCGGACCGGCGACGATCACCGTTGCCGACGGGCGCATCGTCGCGATCGAGGACGGGTTCCTGCCCGTGCCCGAGGGGGCTGAGATGGTGCACCTGCCGGATCACACGCTGGTACCCGGCCTTATCGACCTGCACGTTCACCTGACCGGCGATCCCGGTGGGGACTTCTGGAAGGGCGCGACCGAGCCTGCCGAATGGGATGTGATCCTGGGCGTCAAGAACGCCGGGCTGACGGTGCGCGCGGGCTTCACCACCGTGCGCGATCCGGGCAGCGCGGGGCAGACCGCTTTCGTCCTGCGCCGCGCGACGGACGAAGGGCTGGTCGTCGGCCCGCGCATCGTCGCCGCCGGGCCCGCGCTGTCGATCATCGGCGGCCACGGCGATGTCAGCGGCTTCCTGCCGGAAGTGAACGACCTCCTTTCCAGCGGCTTCACCTGCACCGGGCCGGTCGAATGCGCCGCCAAGGTGCGTGTCGCCGCGCGCAACGGGTCGGACGTCATCAAAATCACCGCCACCGGCGGCGTGCTCAGCCAGCAGGGCCGCGGGCTGGAAGCGCATTTCACCGACGAGGAGATGCGCGCCATCGTCGATACCGCCGCTTCGCTCGGCCTCAAGGTTGCCGCCCACGCCCACGGCGCGCGCGGGATCGAGGCGGCGGCGCGCGCCGGGGTGCAGACGATCGAGCACGGGACCTACGTGGACCGGCAGGCCGCCATCGCCATGCGCGAGGAAGGCACCATCCTCGTCCCCACGCTGATGGCGTTCCAGGGGGTGAGCGAGCGGCTGGACCGGGGCATCTACACACCGGTAGTGGAAGAAAAGATCCGCGCCGTGGCGGACGTTGCCGGATCGCTTGTCACCCGCGCCCGGGCGGAAGGCGTCACGGTCGCTTTCGGCACCGACGCAGGCGTGTTCCCGCACGGCCGCAATGCAGAGGAATTCGCGCTGCTGATCGGCCAGGGCATGACCAGCCGCGAAGCCTTCGCCAGCGCCACCACGGTCGCCGCCGGGGTGCTGGGCATGGAGAACGAGATCGGCCGCCTCGCTCCCGGTTATTCGGCGGATATCGTGGCGGTAAAGGGCAACCCGCTGGTCGATGCGACCGTGCTGGAAAATATCGACTGGGTCATGGTGCGGGGGCGCATCGTGGAATGAGCTATTTCGCGGGCTCACTTGCACACGGAGCAGACTGTGGCTGACGCGACAGACATCCCCGCCTGGATCGCCCTGTTCATCGGGCTCTACTCGCTCGCCGCCGCGGTGGGCGAGTTTCGCGTGCCCGGCACTTGGGCGGCGATGGTGGAGGACCTCGCGCAAAGGCCTGGGCTGAGCTTCCTCACCGGCGTGTTCGTGCTCAGCCTCGGCGCGGCGATCTATCTCGTCACGCCGTGGCGGCCGGGGGACTGGCTGGCGGTCGCCGTCAGCGTCGTCGGCGGCGCCTGCGTGGTGGAGGGGCTGCTGCTCCTGGCCGCCGGCGACCGGTTCATGGACTTCGCCCGCCGCCTGATGGGGCGAGGATCGACCGCATGGGCGGGGTTTGCCGCGCTGTTCGGGGCGGCGGCGCTGTTTACCGCCCTGTCGCGCCTGCAAACGCTCTAGCGCCCGCCCGTCTCCTGGATCATCGAGGAGGGGGAGGGCGCAATCAACGCCTCCGCCCGCCGCCACTCCGCGCGCAGCCAGATATGCGCGGCGCCTTCGCTCGGCGGCAGGATGACCGGCATCCGTTCCTGCCCGATCGCTTTCCATGCGGCGTTGGCGGCGCAGGTGAGGAGGGCGAAGGCCGGCACCTCGCTGTCCACCCATACCCCGGCCAGCGCAAAGATGGCCTGGTCGCCGCAGTCCAGCCAGTGCTGGCGCCGGCTGCCGCCGGCGGGATCGGCGCGGCCCCATGCCATGATCGACGTTGCAGGAACGAGGCAGCGGAACTCGCTGTTGCGCAAGTTCCCGATCCAGAACGGGCTGTCCGGGTTGCGTACGGTCAGCACGCCGCCGCGCCCGTCATGCGGCACCCCGGGCGGCGGAGGCACGCCCCACAGGCGCGGGACGACGCGGCGCGGCGGCTCGCTTGCCGGGCGCGGGCCGGCCACGAACTCGCGCCCCGACGTCACGACCGGGGCGAAGCTGCCCGGCGCCACATGGCCGCCGGCCCACGGATCGTCCCCCGCCCGCGCGGCAAAGCGCGCTGCGACATCGGCGGCCGTCGCATCGAGGCGGAAGAGCACGGTCATGGCGCGTGACTAGGGTCAGGACCCATTACTGGCACGGGCGTGGCGGCAAGATGACGAAGATATCGGACGAAACTGCGTGCAGCGAAGGCTGGATGCCTTAGCAAACGCGGTTTTGTTCGAGATCGAAGTCATCTTGCCGTCCTTCGGATTGGGTCAATTGGCCCCTGTGCAGCGTCACGGAAGCTTGAAAATGCCACGGCATTTCCCGCGCTCCCGTTCCTTGCACACCGCCTTGCTGGGGCCAATTGCTCCCAACCACGCTCCGCGCCAGTAACGGGTCCTGACCCTGCAGCGGCGCTTGCGGGGGAAAGCTCCGGCAATAATGCCTGCCTCGCTTGCCAAGCCGCGCTTCGTGCGCGCAGACTGGCGCCATGGGCAAGCTCGTACCGGATCGCCGCGTCATCATTGTCTCGATTGGTATCGCGCTGCTGGCGCTGGGCGTCTTGCTCGCGATGGGCCGCACGCCGATCTGCGAATGCGGTTATGTGAAGCTGTGGCACGGACAGATCAACGATGCCGGAAACAGCCAGCACATTGCGGACTGGTACACGCCCAGCCACATCATCCACGGCATGATCTTCTACGCGCTGGGCTGGTGGCTGTTCGTGAAGCGCGGGCTGGGCGGGCAGGGTGCCGCACGCTGGGGATTGGCGCTGGCCGTCTTGCTGGAGGCGGCGTGGGAAGTGCTGGAAAACACGCCGATGGTCATCAACCGCTTCCGCGCGGTGACCGCCAACTTCGGCTATTCCGGTGACAGCGTGCTCAATTCCGCCGCCGATATCGGCTGGATGGCGCTCGGCTTCTGGCTCGCCTTGCGCCTGCCGGTGAAGGTGACTGTGGCGCTGGCGATTATTGGCGAACTGGTGGCTGGCTACGTGGTGCGTGACAACCTGACGCTCAACGTCATCATGCTGCTGTTCCCGATCGAGGGGATCGCGGACTGGCAGGCGGCGAGTACGCACGGGTAGAAAGCCGCTTCCGGGAATTGTCTTTCAGGCTGCAGTCCAGACAGTGCGTAACGTGCGATTTTGCCGAATGTTGAAAGTTTAGCCCCCGAGCCTCATCGATGATGAACACCCACTGGCGAAGCACAGGGGCGGGAATTTGTCATGTCGGCACTTCGTTATTTAATTAATTCGATTAACCATTGCCGCCGTGAATCTAAAATAATTTCAATATTGATTTATCAATGATTTTTTGGTTCATGAAAATAAGATATTATCTGAACAAAAATAAGAAAGTGCAACGGCGCGATGCCCGCGATTAGAGGGCCTCTAATTTCCAAAGGCCGAAGTGCGATGAAAATCAAAGAAAATGTAACACCGGCTACTAATAGATTTATGTAATAAAAAAGTGACTTTTCCGGGATCGATCGAAATTCCTTTTCCAAGAAGACAACTTCGACCCAGGAAATGAGGAATACAGCAGCGGCCACGATAAAACCGAAATCTAAGTAAATCGCCCAGAAGCCGGATAAAAATCCAGACAGGATAGCGATGGCGAGCCCGGTCGGCGTCACTCCCTCAAACCCGCCAAACTTGCTCATTCTGAGGCACCTGTAAGAGCCGACCGCTGGCTTTGCGGCGATGATGACTCCATTCGCACCCGGCTCCTATCTTCCAACTTGTCGGCATCCTAATCTCAAAAAGCAAAAATGCCTAACCGGCCTCCTTCGTCCTAAGGCCCAACTTGCGTTTCGACCGTGCGCGGCCTTTTGGGTTACTCTATTCGGCGATCCTTTCGTCGCTTGCTAGCGGGCGACCGTCGCGCAGCCGCAGCCATCGCGGTAGAGGTCTTATCGCAAGCGACCTTCGGACCATCGCTCGCGCCGAGCTCGTGGATAGGGCGCGCGATCGTCCCGGCTCCCTCTCTTTCTGGACTTCGCAATGTCCGACGCCTACACCCCTTCCATCCCCGGGGAGCCGTTTGGCTGAGAGGCAGGTGTAACGCCCTGCGACCCGTCGAACCTGAACCGATTAGCATCGGCGGAGGGAGCGGGCCGGCCAACGCCATGGGTCCGCTCGTTCTCCGCCACACGGAGAGAGCAGCATGGCCGACATCAACAGCCACGTCGAAATAGGCGTCACCACCGGGCCCATCCGCGGCAGCCGCAAGGTCCACGTCGCGGCCAAGTCCGGCAGCGGCATCCGCGTCGCCATGCGCGAGATCGACCTTGCGGGCGGGGAGCCGAGCGTGCGCGTCTACGACACCTCCGGCCCCTATACCGACCCCGACGCGCGGATCGACATCAACGCCGGCCTCCCCGCGCTGCGCCGCGAATGGATCACCGGCCGCGGCGACGTGGAGGAGTATGCCGCGCGCGAGGTGAAGCCCGAGGACAACGGGCAGCTCGGCCCCGACCGCAGCGGCGGCGTCCCCGGCTTCCCCAACGTCGCCAAGACCGTGCTGCGCGCGAAGGCGGGCGCCAACGTCTCCCAGATGCACTACGCCCGCCGCGGCATCATCACGCCCGAGATGGAATACGTCGCCGAGCGCGAGAACCTCGGCCGCGAGCAGGTGCGCCGCGAGGTCGAGGGGCAGAGCTGGGGCGCGGCGATCCCCGAATACGTCACCCCCGAATTCGTCCGCGACGAGGTCGCTCGCGGCCGTGCGATCATCCCCAGCAACATCAACCACCCGGAAAGCGAACCGATGGCGATCGGGCGCAATTTCCTCGTCAAGATCAACGCCAATATCGGCAATTCTGCCGTGGCTTCCGACGTCGCGAGCGAAGTCGACAAGATGGTCTGGTCGATCCGCTGGGGCGCGGACACGGTCATGGACCTCTCCACGGGCCGCAACATCCACGACACGCGCGAATGGATCATCCGCAACAGCCCCGTGCCCATCGGCACCGTGCCGATCTACCAGGCGCTGGAAAAGGTCGGCGGCATCGCCGAGGAGCTGACGTGGGAGGTGTTCCGCGACACGCTGATCGAACAGGCGGAGCAGGGGGTGGACTATTTCACCATCCACGCCGGCGTGCGCCTGCCCTATGTCCCCATGGCCGCCAAGCGCGTTACCGGCATCGTGTCGCGCGGCGGCTCGATCATGGCGAAATGGTGCTTGGCGCATCACAAGGAGAGCTTCCTCTACGACCATTTCGACGAGATCACCGAGATCTGCAAAACCTACGACATCGCCTATTCGCTGGGCGACGGTCTGCGCCCCGGCAGCATCGCGGACGCGAATGACGAGGCGCAGTTCGCCGAGCTCTACACGCTGGGCGAACTAACGAAGCGCGCGTGGGAGCAGGACGTGCAGGTGATGATCGAAGGCCCCGGCCACGTGCCGATGCACAAGATCAAGGAGAACATGGACAAGCAGCTGGAAGCCTGCGGCGAAGCGCCCTTCTACACGCTCGGCCCGCTCGTCACCGATATCGCGCCCGGTTACGACCACATCACCAGCGGCATCGGCGCGGCGCAGATCGGCTGGTACGGCACGGCGATGCTCTGCTACGTGACGCCGAAGGAACACCTCGGCCTGCCCGACCGCGACGATGTGAAGGTGGGCGTGGTCACCTACAAGCTGGCCGCCCACGCGGCGGACCTTGCGAAAGGCCACCCGGCCGCGCAGGTGCGCGACGACGCACTAAGCAAGGCCCGCTTCGAATTCCGCTGGCGCGACCAGTTCAACCTCAGCCTGGATCCCGACACGGCCGAGCAGTACCACGACCAGACCCTCCCCGCAGAAGGCGCCAAGACCGCGCATTTCTGCAGCATGTGCGGGCCCAAGTTCTGCTCGATGAAGATCAGCCAGGAAGTCCGCGAATTTGCCGCGAAGCAGAATTCCGACAGCTATCTCGCGAGCGAAAACCTTCGCGCCGAGACGAGCCCCGAAGAGGCCGCGGAAGCGGAGAAGGGCATGGAGGAGATGAGCGAGGTTTATCGGGAGAAGGGGGAGAAGTTGTATTTGCCGGAGGGGTGAGACGGGCCTCGATTAGATAGGGTCGTTCCAAGGCGTCTCGGTAGGAATGTTTTGCACGTCTGGCACTTGGTAATTGTTCTGCATAAAGAGGTGAATATTGATGCGCGAAGCAATGGCCTGAGGGCCGGTTGAAATTGCTCCGGGCAAATTTTTCGCCGTTTTTTCAATCATACTAGCTCCCCAAACATTGGGGTGATCAACCCATTCAGGCAGCCTAGTCACCCTTTTCGCCGCTTCGATAAAATCCCATTCTTCTTCTTTCGACCTTGAGATCACCCAGCGATCCTTCAGTGGGTAATCAATTCGAGCAAGAGGTTTGCTGCCACCACCATCGTAGCGGCGTGGTTTGGTGCTAGCCCAGTCGCCATAATACACTTGGTAATTTCCGTAGGTTTGGCGAATTTCAGAGTAGAACTTTCTTGACGAGATGTTGACTGCCGCCATGTTGTCCAAATCACCGAAATTATTTGGAAAATTTGACGTGCTTACAACGATCCGAACTTCGTCTGATAGGCTCGTCAGATGCTCGACATGGCTCATCAGTGTTGATTGCATCTCAAGGGTGTAATCGGTCCACCCGCCGTCCAGCACGAACAACGAATTGTTGAGATCAAGACCTGGCAAGAGACTATCAATCTGCGCTGGGTTTACGCCCCTCCCTAATTCAAAACGGAAAACAATACCGCGGGCCATTTCGCTGAATGCTGCAATTTGCTGCTGTATTTGGTCTTGCGTGCGGCCCTCCATTTGGACCGTTGGAATGTAGTTTTGATGCGCCGCTATGAGTTCAATCCAACGATTGATCGAATCGTCGCCCAAGAGGAGCGAGCGGAAGTACCTTCTTGACTCTAGGTCGGATGAGCTTTGGTAAAAGCGATCTAGATCGACGATCATCGGAATGTCGCCGAGAGAGATTTTGATCCGCTCAAATGTATTTTCGAACTTAATCGAGTTTAGCCAAGGTGCCAAAAGTACAATTGGCAGAAATTTAGCCTTCTCAGCAGGAGGAAGCTTTTCAGCTGCCTTCATCTCTGCACGCCTTATGCAAAGCGTGGGGTAATATCGTTCGTAAAATTCAGTCATCAAAACCCAAACCGAAAGCCAGCAGTCAATTCAGACACATGCCACGCTCGTGCGATCTCAGAGAGATGCTTTGGTTGCACCGCCTCGCCAAACTTCGTCTGTGCCCATTTGTTTGTCGCATTCCACGGAAGCAGGAGGAAAGCGGCGATGCGATTAGCTTCAGCCTCTTTCTTGTCAGACAAACTTGAGCGGTAGAGGATAGTGTCCGTTATGCCGTCACCGTCGATGTCTGCTTTGTGCAAAAGGAAGTGTCCTATTTCATGCGCCACCGTGAACCGTTGGCGCACCGCTGCGTCGGCTAGATTGACCTTAATTTCATACACCAGATCCTCCGGTCTCTGGCGTATTTGACCTGAAATTTCCGAAGGCATTGCCGCTGAAAGAACCTGTAGCCCAAGCCCATGCGCTAGGTTCCCGATTTGAACTGGAGGGCCGGCGAGATGCCGAGATATCTGAATTCTTAAACCCTCGTCGATTTGATTCCAAAGACGCAAAGCGGGGTCATTCGCCGGGACGGAAAAAGCATCAGTCATTCCTGATCTCCTTCGTCAGTTGCATCGTCTTCATCGACCACGAGCTGTGCGCGGCGGACTGTCAATTGCTCGGTGACCTGTCGTTGTATCTCTTGCCGCAGCCACTTTCCCAAGGGGCCAGACTCGTCAATAATCTCCTCCCTAATTTCATTGTAGGCTACGCCGTTTGGCTCGAAGGCATCCTTCATGGTGATCTTTACAGAATCTTCCGCGCTTTTTGCTGCGTCCGATTTTATGTTTCTAAAGCCCCAGATTCCTAGGATGGCCAAAGCAATAGCGGCCACTGTGAAAAACACCGTGACTGTCGTCAGGAGGATCACGACCACATTTACATAGTCGACGAGAACATTTCCATTCGGGACAACATGATTTAGACCGCTGCGCGCTAAAGCGTAGGCAAGAGCGGCAGCACCAACCACACCCAATCCAAGGAGTATTCCGCGACACCAGACTACGAATTTTTCCATCGCCCCGAAACGCCCTTTTCAATCCCTAACGACTGTTTGCATCTGAAGGCGTTGTCTGTCCAGCATTTGGCGAACGATTTCGGGCGTTAAAGCCAAATCTTAGAAACCACATAATTGGTATCCAGAAGTTGGTAGACGCTTAACTCTTGAGGTCCCATTGCCGATACGAGCGGCCCTCAACGCTTTGCGATAACTCAGCCGCGCCGCATCCCCACCAGCGCCCGGTCCAGCGCCTGAAGGAAGTTCGACCGGTCCGCCTTGCCGAACGGCCGCGGGCCGCCTCCCAATCCGTCCATCCCGGCGCGCAGGTCTTCCATGATCGCGCGCGTGGCGATCGCGCTGCCGATGCTGGCGGCTTCGGGCTACTGGACCGTCTCCTCAAGCTATTCGCCTGACCCACCCATCCGCACCGCCCCCACGATCCCCGCTGGCCACCGCGCCCGAACCCGCGCATAGCGGCGCATGGCCGATCTCTATCTGAAGAACCTCGAATCCGAACGCCGCAAGCTGTGGGGCGAATGCCGTCTGAAGGGGTTGAAGCGCGATACGCCGCAGCGGTTGCGGATTGCCGAGATCGACCGGCTGCTGGCAGAGCACAAGGGGAAAAGGCCGCAGCCGCCGGTCGAGCGCGAGGAGGGCTAGGCCCTCAACTGTTTTTCATGTTCTCCAGCCCCTTGATGCTGCCGGGCTTGGTGCTGGGGTTGGAGGCGTTGGTCTTGGGTTTTTCCTGTTTGGGTTTGCGGTTCTCTCGGCTCTTCTTCTGCTGGCCCTTGGCCATGGTCTCTTCCAATCGGGGCGGGATGCCCCGGCGCCACTATGGGCCGATTGCAGGGAATAGATAGCGAAACCGCTCTGCCCCGCCGCCCGGGGGAATTCAGCCGCGTGCCAGCTTCACCAGCACCCGGTCCAGCGCCTGCAGGAAGTTCGACCGGTCCGCCTTGCCGAACGGCGGCGGGCCGCCGCCCACCCCGTCCATCCCGGCGCGCAGGTCTTCCATGATCGCGCGGGTGGCAATCGCGCTGCCGATGCTGGCGGCGTCGAATTCGCGCCCGTCGTGGCGCAGCACTTTCGCGCCTGCTTTCAGGCAGCGTTCGGCCAGCAGGATGTCGGCGGTCACCACCACGCTGCGCGGCCCGGCGTTGTCCGCGATCCAGTCGTCCGCCGCGTCGAAGCCGTCGCTCACCACCACGCGCTTCACCCGCTCGCTTACCGGCACGCGGAAGGGGCTGTTGCTGACCACGCGGACGTGCGCGCCGTGGCGCTCTGCCACGCGGTAGATTTCCTCCTTCACCGGGCAGGCATCGGCATCGACGAGGATTGTGACCGGCGGGATGGCCCTGGGATTGGTGGCGGGATTGGACGCGGGAGTGGTGGCGGGTGGCATCCGCGCGGGATAGCGCCCGGCGCGCGCTGCGCCAATCGGCCGCGCGAACTTCCCACGCGTGAATGCATTTTCCTACACGCGCGAAATCTGCCCTATCCGCCGGTTGGATACGCCGCGCACGCACCCCGAAATCCGCTCCGCAGACCAAGCTCGCGCTCGCGCTCGCGCTGCGCCCGACAACAGCCGCTGGACGGGGGAGAAGGCGGGGGCGTTCCTGCGCGCGCTGGCGCAGCACGGCAAGGTCGCCGCGGCGGCGCGCTCTGTCGGGATGAGCCGGCAGGCGGCCTATCGCCTACGCGCCCGGGCGCCGCAATTCGCAAGGCTGTGGGACGAGGCGATGCGGCTGGGCCAAGCGGCGCGGCTGCGGGCGAGGGCGGCGCGGCGGCGCAAGCGCGTCCACCCGCTGCTCGACACGCGCCCGCTGCCGGGCACGGGGCCGCTGCCGGAAACGGGGCCCTCCGCCGGTGACGGATCGGGGCAGGTGGGGGTTACGCCGGGCCTCGCGCAAGGTGACGCCGCCCCGCGCGCAAGGTCACGGTTTTGATGGGCACGGTGTCGGATGTGCGCCGCGGGGTGACGCATTAACGCGAAAGGTCACGCATTCGCGGCGCAGGGTTACGCTTCGCACGCTTTTGCGCCTGGAGGGTGTTCCACCTGCTCCACCGCCCGCGGCGGGCGGGTGGGCCGCTGCGGCAATCGGGAACCCCGCGGAATCGCCGCCCGTTGCCTTGGGGAAGGAGGCGCACAATGGCACGCAATACGGGTGACGATCACCGCATCGGATCGGTCGACGATCGCACGCAGGTCCACAATCCGGTCACCGGCAACTGGACCAAGCGCAATCGCGACGAAGGCTCGGGCAAGGCCGGGCGGTTCATGAACGTGAAGTCGGACGGCGAGCCGTTCAAGGGCGTGGCAAAGGAACCCGACGGCCGCCGCCGCCCGGACGAGGGCGAGGACGGAGCCTCCTCCGACGCATGACGGACGGGGCGGATAGCGAACGCGGTCTCGTCACGCGATTGCTGGAGGACGAGGAGAAGCGCCGCCGCCACTTGCCGCGCATCGGCTTCGTGCTGACGGGGCTCTACCTGGGCGGACTGGTCGTGTACCTGTGGGTGCAGGGGCAGAACCCGGCGACGCTCGACCTCAACGAGCTGGGCGACTTCCTGGGCGGCGTCTCCAGCCCGCTCGCCTTCCTGTGGCTGGTGCTGGGCTTCTTCCAGTCGAGCCGGGAGATCGGCATCTCCTCCAAGGCGCTGCACCTGCAGGCGCGCGAGATGCGGGCGGAAATGGACGAGCAGCGCCGCGTGCTGGCCGCGGTGCCGCCCGATACAGGGGCCGATGCGGGGGATGCGGCCTAGTCGATGTCGAAGTCGCCCTCGTCCTCGCCGTCCCAGTATGCGCAGCGGGTGGCATGGACGTGCAGCATCACCAGGCCTTCGGTGTCGGTGCCGTCCTCGAACCAGCGTTCGAGGTCCTTCACCCAGTGCTTCTCGAATTCGGCCTTGTCGCGCACGATTTCGGCATCGCCTTCCAGCGCGATGAAGATGCCCGGCGCGCCGCTCTCCTTCGGGGCGCCCTGCACGGACAGGCCGACCTTGGGGTTCTTCTCGATGTCCTTCGCCATGAGGCTGTCGGCCCAGGTGAAGTAGTAGCTGTCGCCGTCATAATCGACCTGGCGATTGTTGCTCATCGGGCGCGCGCCGATCTGGCCGTCCTTGGTGTGGGTGTTGAGCATCACGAAGTCGATGTCCTTCATCGCCTCGGCAATATGGGCAAGGTGCTCTTTCGCGGTCTTGTCGGCCATCACGTATTCTCCTTCATGCTCCATCCCCGCCATCAGCGCGCGGGGGCGGTTCGGGTTCCGCGAGGCGGAAAGGGAAGGGCCGGAAAAAATCCTCTTTTGCTAAACAATTAGGTGATCCGGCATTCGCATGCTATTGCGCAGCCGCTGACGTCGGAATTTGCGACGGACTTCGAGATTTGACGACCGCTGCACGCCGTAATCGGCAGCAGTGTAAATTGGACGACGACTTCCTTTCCCAGGACGATTTTAAGCGCGACCGACAGGCATTCTGCCTGCCGGCAACAGTTGTTCTTGAAAGGAACAGATTATGTCGAAAACCGGCACCGTAAAATTCTTCAATGCCGACAAGGGCTATGGTTTCATCCAGCCCGACGATGGCTCGGCCGACAGCTTCGTGCACATCACTGCCGTCCAGGCAGCCGGCATGAACACGCTCGATAAGGAGCAGCGGCTGAACTACGACGTGGAACAGGGCAACAACGGCAAGGAAAGCGCCGTGAACCTGTCAAACGCCGACTAAGCCACACCAACAGGTTCCTCCCGCGCGCGAAAGCGACCCCGTGCGCGGGAGGGGCACCGTTTTTCCGCAAACCAGCCGGAGCCTCCCAGCCATGAACCAGAGCCACGAATTCTACGCCGAACGTGCGGCAGAAGCTAAGGTCGAGGCGGGCAAGGCCACGCTGGACAATGTGCGCGACCGGGCGCTGCGGGCCCAGGCCACTTGGCAGATGCTGGCCGACCAGGCACATGCCGTGAAACGCCGCCGCGAGCGGCTCGAAAGCGAAAAGGCCGCTGCGCGCACTGCCGAAGTGCAGGTGACCGCGGCAGGCATTCCTTCCGCCGAATAGGCCGAAAGCGTGGCGCCCTCGCTTCTGCGTGGATCGCCCCGTCCAAGCGCTCTCCCTGCAAAAAGCGCGCAATTCCGGCACAAATCGACGCTTCGTGCATTGTTCTAGCCGGAGGGTGTTCCATCTGCTCCATCGCGGCCTGCGCCATCGTGCGTTCCCCACGCCCCGCCGCCATGCAGATCCGGGCGCCGATAACGAGAACCGGCAGAACGCCGACAAGGAGAGCGCCGATGAGCCAGACTTTCGAATTCTACAACGAACGCGCCAACGAAGCCGCTGCCGATGCGAAGAAGGCGAAGCTCGCCAATGTGCGCCGCCGCCTGCTGCGCGCCGAACGGACGTGGCGCGGGCTCGCCGCGCGGGCGAAGGCGGTCGCGGAAATGCGCACCAAGGTGCTGCGCGAGAAGGCTGCGGAGCGCGACGCCGAGGCCGCAAAAGCCTGAATTTGCGCGAGAAGCCACAATTTCGCCGCATTCGGAACGATCGCGCAGTGGGTCCGTTGTTAGGCTGAAGGCGCGGAACAAGCGCCCAATCTCATACGATCCACACAAAGACCGAAAGGCCTGACTCCATGAAAAAGCTTACTCTAGCCCTCGCCTCCGCTGCCACTCTCGCGCTTGCCGCCTGTGGCGATCCCGTCGAGGAAAGCACTGTCGAAGGCGATAATGTCGCTGCCGACCAAGCTGTGAACGACAATGCCGAAGGTCCGGGCACGATCGTCGAAGTCGCGCAGGGCGATGAGACGTTTTCCACCCTCGTGAGCGCTGTGACCGCAGCCGGCCTCGGCGAGACGCTGTCGGGTGAAGGCCCGTTCACCGTGTTTGCGCCGACCAACGATGCTTTCGCCAAGATCCCGGAAGCGACGCTGACAGAACTGACGACCAACGATACGGACACGCTGGGCACGATCCTTCAGTACCATGTCGTCGAAGGTAACGTCGACGCAGCCACGCTGACCAAGGCGATTCAGGATGCCGGTGAAGACGGTTATACGATCAACACCGTTGGCGGCGGCACACTGACTGCGACGATGGACGGTAGCAATGTCGTACTGACCGACGCGACCGGTGGGACCGCCACCGTGACCGCAACCGACGTGGAAGCATCGAACGGCGTCGTCCATGTCATCGACACCGTGCTGATGCCGCAGTAATCGCTTGAACGCGACACGCGCACTACCATGGCGCGCAATGCAAGGGCGGGCTTCCCAACCGGGAGGTCCGCCCTTCCGCTATTGCCACAAGCTGGTGTAGGGAATGAGCCTGACCAAGCCTTTCCTCCGCTTTTTTGCGCCTCTCATCGTTGTGATTGCATCCGGCTGCGGGGGAGCGACGGAGCGCCGGATCGAGCCGGTGTTCGATGCCATCGCGCCGCAGGAAACCGTCACTCTTTCGGGCACAGAGCCATTCTGGAGCGGGGTCATCGAAGGCGGGGTCCTGACGTGGACCACTCCCGAGGACCTCGATGGCACCAGGGCCGAGCTAAGCCGCTTTGCCGGTAATGGCGGGATTGGCTGGTCGGGCGAGCTTGGCGGCGAGCGGATCGATATCGCTGTCGGCCCCGGCCCGTGCAGCGACGGCATGAGCGACCGCGAATATCCTTTCAACGCTGCCGTGCGATTGGGCGACATGTCGCTTACCGGCTGCGCCTATACGGATGCATCGCCTTTCTCCGGCCCCGAAATTCCCTGATCAAGCGCCTTGATAAATGATATACTGCGCAAGTCCCCCTAGGCAATCGCGCCGGTTTGAGTAAAATCTCCCTGATGGGAGATGAGTGATGGCGGACCGTTCTGTCCTGCTCGTCGAGGACGAGCCTCTGATACTGATGGACCTGGAGTTCGCGGTGACGGATCGCGGCTGGCAGCCGCGTACGGCTAGCGGCGTCCGCAAGGCCATGGAATTTCTTGAAAAGGACGCGGCGATTGCCGCTGCCGTGCTCGATATAACGCTCAAGAACGGGGAGAATTGCCTGCCCATCGCGCGCGAGCTGGAGCGGCGGCGGATCCCCTACGTGCTGCATTCGGGAGAGCTCGAACACTACAGCGCGGACATGGATGACCTGACCGGCGAACGCGTGGCCAAGCCGGCCAGCGCGGCCTCGGTTGTGGCGAAAGCGCTGGCCGGCCTTGCCGGCGATGCCGGCTGAACGCAGCGACAATCCGAAGCGCAAGAAAAAGGGGCGGGCCGTCGCGAAACGGCCCGCTCCTTTTCGGTTAGTCGAGACTCAGTAAATGCCCGGGATACGGTGCTGGATGGCACTGCGCTCCTCGATCGCGGGACGCAGCAGCTCCTGCCGGTTTGCCCGGGCAAGTCCGCCCTGAACGCCCGGCGCACCGGCAACCGGGGTGCAGGTTCCACGACCGGCCAGCCAGTCGAGTGCCGCACGGGTCGATGCCTCGTTCGGGTCGCCCATCTGGGCAGAGATATCGTCGGTCGCCCGGCACGTGTTGGGCATCAGCGGCGCAATGCCGTCGTAGTAACTGCCGTTATTGTCGGCGTTCGTGAGTTCGAAGGCGAGGACCCGCAGCCGGTCGTCGCAAGCCTCGCGGTCGTAAGCTTCCTGGCCGGCCGGTTTGCCGAGCGTGTTTTCGCCGATCAGCGCGAGATTATCGCCGCGATAGGGAATGAAGGCCGACATGATCAGCTCGCTGGCAGAGGCAGTGCCTCCGAAACCGATATAGGCGATCTTGGTGGTCGCGATGCCATTCGCCTCGTTGCCGAAATCGGCGCGCTGGGTCGAATTGGCGCGGTTCGGGCTCTGGTTGAGGTAGAACTGCGGCTGTCCGACAAGGTCGGTGCCCATCAGGTCCATCATCGTCTGCGCCGTGAACAGGTAGCCGCCGCCGTTATAGCGCACATCGACGATGATCTCGCTGACGCCTGCAGCCTGGAATTGCCCGAAGGCCGTGCGCAGCTGGTCTTCAAGCGTGGTCTGGTTGAAGAAGGTACGCAGGTTGATGTAGCCGACCTTCTTGCCGCCGTCGTCCAGGATCTTCGCGCCGTAGCGGTCGCTGATCGGATCGAGAGTGTACTCAGCCTTGGTCACCTCGACTGTACGGGTCCCCGCAGCGTCGCTGATCTGGAGAAAGCGGGTGACGCCCGCTTCGCTCGGCCCCAGCGCGGAATTGAGCCCTGCCGAGCCTTCCGTCGCGAGGATATTCGATACCGAGCGCAAATTGCTGCTGGTTGTGCCGATGGCCACGATTTCGGTGCCCCGGTCGATCCCGGCTCCGAACGCCGGACCGGCTTCGAAAGCCTCGAGAATCGAGAGCCGCCCGCTTGCGTCCAGCGAGAGCCGGACACCATAACCCGCGGTCGAGCCAGTGGCGGCCTGTTCTTCAGCCTCGATCGAAGTGATGTAAGTAAAGCCGCGGTCGTAACCGGCGTTGCGGGCCGGTTCTACCAACGCGTCGATATAGCCCTGTACCGTGCTGAAGGATCCGGGGCTAACGCCGGAAGCCAGCAGGTTCGGGAACAGGTAGTAGGTGTCGAGTTGCTGCTTCGTCCAATCCTGCCGCGCGGCCAGGCTGCAATCCGCCGTCGGCGTGGGCGTTGCGCCGCCTCCGCCACCGCCCGTGCTGCCGCCACCGGTCAGGCCGCCGGAGCTGCCCCCGCCGCCGCACGATGCGAGGAATGCCGCCATGGTGATGGCGCTAACGAAACGTCCGGGACGCATAAGCCGATACTCCAAGAATGACCCAAACCGCCGGGGCGGCTCTCCACTTGGGGTTATGCCTTGCACTACCCCGATTTGCAAATCTCTGCCGAACCCGCGGCCCGCCTCTCGACGCGGCGCGGGCAGCCCGATAGGTGAGGCGCGAAACATCTATCGCAATCGAGGATTAACCCATGCCGAACCCCGCCCCCGCGTGGCTCAACACCGCCATTCCCGGACCTGCCGACGGCCTTGGCGGGCTTGCCCTGGCTGACTTGGCCGACGAGCGGGCGATGGGCCGCGGCCTAGCTCTCAAATCCGCCGCATTTGCGAACGGCGAGGAACTGGACCCGAGTTTTACCGCCACGGAAGAGGATGCGGTCGCGCCGCCGCTGGAATGGGCAGGTCCGCCGCCGGGGACGCAGGAACTGGTCCTGATCGTCCAGTCGCCCGACGGTGAGGGCGCCCCGGTCACCCACTGGATCGTCTGGGGCCTTCCGGGTCAGAAGGGCCAGCTGCTGGAGGGCGAGGCACCGCCCCGCGTCGGCAAGAATTCCGCCGGCAATTCCGAATGGATGCTTCCAAACCCGCCCGCCGGAGCCGCGCCGCGCCGCTATGTTTTCCAACTTTTCGCGCTCGATCTGCCGATCACGCTGATGCCCGGCGCGACGCTGGAAGAGCTGTTAGGTTCCTGCCGCGGTCACGTGACGGCGGCCACCGCGCTGACCGCAACCTTCGCCCACGACGGCGAGGACGAGGGGTGGGACGACGAAGAATTGGACTGAGGAAAGGTTTTACGGATGGATTGACGGCGCGGCGGCTTTCGTAAAGCGTCCGAGTCCTCTGATTTTGAGGAAGGGATTTTCTACAATGGCAGGCAAGAACAACGCACTTCAGAAGCCGGTGACCCTGTCGCCGGAACTCGAGAACGTGGTCGGCAAGGGTCCGATGACCCGCGCACAGGTTACCTCGAAGGTGTGGGACCACATCAAGGCCAACAACCTGCAGGACAGCCAGGACAAGCGAATGATCAACCCGGACGACAAGCTGGGCGCCGTCATCGGCAAGGAACAGATCTCGATGTTCAAGATGACCGCTGCGGTTTCCAAGCACCTCAGCTGACATTTTTACGGGGTCGGCGGGTCCTCTCGCCGGCCCCGCCCTACCCGAACGTTCCCGGCCCACAGGGTCAGCGCGACCAGCAGCGGTTGCGCCACCATCCGGGGGAGGTGATAGGCAAGGCCAGCTCCCCCGTCCTCCCGCGCCATATCCATTGCGAAATGATTGATATTGGCGGGAAATACACACACCGCATAGGCTGCAAGGCCCCACGCGCCCCAGTGCACCAGTCTGGGCGAAAAGGGTTGCGCAAGCGCGACGGCGCCCAGCAATTCGGCAATGCCCGTCAGCGCGACGACCGCGTCGGGGTACGGCACCCAGCCAGGCGTGATCGACAGGAAGGGCTGCGGGCTGACCAGATGCAGCACGCCCGCCGCTGCATAGAGCAGGGCGATGATGATTCTCGTGACCATTTTCGCGCGGCGCTTCGGGTCAGTGTTTTCCACGCGGTCCGCCATTCCTGTCCCTAGATTTTTGCCAATTGTGTTTCTTGCGATAGGGAACTTGCTGTCGATTGCCCATGGAGACCTTCGCATGATCCGCACCTTCGCGCTCGCTACCAGCGCTTCGCTCGCCCTGCTGGCCGCTCCCGCAGCGGCGCAGGAGAATCGCACGCCGGAAGAGATCGCGGCCGCGGCGCTGGAAGCCGCGCCCGTGTTCGACGGGCACAACGATGTCCCGATCCAGCTGCGCGGCCGCTTCGGCAACGTGATCAACGAATTCGATTTCGCCAACACGTCGGATACGGGAGAGACCCATCCGGCCGGGCGGGTGATGCACACCGATCTGGGCCGGCTGCGCGAAGGCGGCGTGGGGGCGCAGTTCTGGTCGGTCTATGTCCCCGCCTCGCTCGACGAACCGGAGGCAGTACAGGCCACCATCGAGCAGATCGACGTGACCAAGCGCCTGATCGCGCGCTATCCTGACGAGCTCGCGCTGGCGTTGACGGCAGACGATGTCGCGGCCGCGATGGCTGCGGGAAAGATCGCCTCGCTGCTTGGCATGGAGGGCGGGCACTCGATCGGTTCGAGCCTCGCCGTGCTTCGCCAGACCTACGATCTCGGCGCGCGCTACATGACGCTGACCCATTCGAAGAACACGCCGTGGGCGGACAGCGCCACCGATACCCCCGCGCATGACGGGCTCACCGATTTTGGCAAGGACCTGGTGCGCGAAATGCAGCGCATCGGCATGCTCGTCGATCTTAGCCATGTCAGCGAAAAGGTCATGCTCGACACGCTGGATATCGCCGGTGCGCCGGTCATCTTCAGCCATTCGGGCGCGCGGGCCATCAACGGCCATGCGCGCAACGTGCCCGACAGCGTGCTGGCGCGGCTGGCGGAAAATGGCGGCGTCGTCATGGTCGTGGCGCTGCCGGGCTTCCTGAGCGAGGCACAGCGTCAGTGGTACGCGAACCGCCAGGCCGAGATCGCCCGGCTGGAGGCGCTATGGCAGGGCCAGTCCGAGGAGCCACGGGCGCTGCTCGCCGCTTGGGACGAAGCCAATCCGATGCCCGAAGCGACCATATCCGACATGGCGGATCATATCGACCACATC
Source organism: Pseudoblastomonas aquimaris (assembly GCF_035481675.1). NCBI lineage: Bacteria > Pseudomonadati > Pseudomonadota > Alphaproteobacteria > Sphingomonadales > Erythrobacteraceae > Pseudoblastomonas > Pseudoblastomonas aquimaris. The sequence continues at coordinate 476,570 of NZ_JAYJJW010000002.1, forward strand.
CGCATGGTTGCCGGGATCGATGCGATCGGGATCGGCGGCGACTATGACGGCATGACCACCGGCCCTGTCGGCATGGAAGATGTCACGGGCTACCCGGCGCTGTTCACCGAGCTTGCCCGGCGCGGCTATTCGCAAGCCGACCTGGAGAAGATCTCCAGCGGCAATATCATGCGGGCGATGCGGCAGGCGGAAGCTTATGCGGCGAGCCAGTCCGACGTTCCGCCCTACGAATATCCCGCCGCCCGCGAGGACTAGTCCTTCAGCGGGTCGTGGCCCCAGTTCATGAGGCTGTAGCGCCAGTCGGTTTCCTCGACATCGCCATCGGGCCGCTGGGCCAGATGGCGATGGATGTAGCCGACCACCTTGTTCATGTGGTCGTACTGGCTGTCCGTCAGGTCGGCCTTCTTCGTGTGCTTGATCTCGACGATCCGCCGGCCTGATTTGTGGCCGGTGCTCTCGCCGCCGTCGCTATCGCCGACCGACTTCGACTCTTCGGTATCGAGCCAATCTTCCAGCTCTTTCGGCTGCATGTTCACGCAGTCGTAAAACTCGTCGTAGGTCTCGTCCTTCTTGTCGTCGTCCATCGCGCTCAATCCCCGTCGACGGTGTCGGGCAAGTCCTCGCGATCGGTGGAGGCCATGTCCTCCAGCTCGCTTTCGGACATGCTGTCGTACATCTGCTTCGACGCGCCTTGCAGGTCGGACTTGTCCTGTTCGCCGCGCTTTGCGGCGAGCGCTGCGCCGGCGGCCTGCTGCTGCGCCTTTGACTTCGCCTTGGCCATCAGTCCTTGTCCCAAGCTGACAGTTCGCTGCCGCGCTTCAGGACCTCGTCGCCGTCTTCCTGCTTGATCAGGTAGGCGGGGTTGTCCTCGTCGCCTTCCTTCGTAATTTCGGAGCCTTGGAGCGTGCGGGTGACCTCGCGCTCGAAACGCTCCTTCACCTGGCCGTGGCCTTCGCCGTCACCCCAGTTCCACTTGACGTATTGCCCGCTCTGGAAGCTCTTGGATTGGTTGGCCATTTCACTGTTCTCCTTTGCGAAATTCGCTCGGGAGAATAACGGCGCCGGACCGTTTGCGGTTCCGGCGCCGCCGGATCAGTTGTCGTCGGTCATGACCTCGGGCACGCTTTCGGGATCGGGCGCGCCTTCGCCCATGCGCGGCGTGTCCGCCGGGTCGAGCGTCTCGGCTTCCGAGAAATCGTCGGGAACGCCGACGACGCCGTCGGTCCCGTCGCCTTCGTCCATCACGTCGGCATTTCCGGTAGCGGTTATCTCGCTCTCTTCAGGGCCTTGGCTGAATGCGCCGCTTACCCATGCGATCGTCATGGCGGCGGCCGCGATCAGTGTGCCGATGCCGAGCACCCAGCGCATGACGCCGCGGCTTTCGCCGCCCCGTACGTCATCGGCCTCGACGTGGATTTCTTCACCTTCGGTATGCATGGTCTTGCCCTCGCTTCGCCGTTGTCCGGCGCATTTGCTGTTTGTCACTCAACCGCCGTGTGCGCGGCGCGTTCCCCGCAATTCCGCCATTCAGGCCCGCAGAAGTTCGTTGATCCCGGTCTTTTCGCGCGTCTGTGCGTCCACCGTCTTGACGATTACCGCGCAGGCGAGCGACGGCCCGCCGTCGGGATCGGGCAGGGTGCCCGGCACAACCACCGAATATGGCGGGATTTTCCCGCGCGTGATCTCGCCCGTGGCGCGGTTCACGATCTTGGTGGACTGGGTAATGAAGACGCCCATCGCCACGACCGTCCCTTCACCCACGATCACGCCTTCCACGATCTCGCTGCGGGCGCCGATGAAGCAATTGTCGCCGATAATCGTCGGGTTCGCCTGCATCGGTTCCAGCACGCCGCCGATGCCGGTGCCGGCAGAGATGTGGCAATTCTCGCCCACCTGCGCGCACGATCCGACGCTGGCCCAGGTGTCGATCATCGTCCCCGCGCCCACATAGGCGCCGATGTTCACGAAGCTGGGCATCAAGACCACCCCGGGTGCGATATAGCTGCCCCGGCGGGCGATGGCACCGGGCACGACGCGGAAACCTGCTTTGGCAAAACGGCCCTCGTCCCAGCCGGCGAACTTGGAGGGAACCTTGTCGTAGGCCGGGTGGCCGGCGCTGCCGCCTTCCATCACGCCGTTGTCGCGCAGCCGGAAGCTGAGGAGGACGGCTTTCTTGAGCCACTGGTTGACGGTCCACCCACCGTTTCCGTCAGGCTCGGCGACGCGGCGTTGGCCGCTGTCGATCAGTTCGATCGCTTCTTCGACGATGCGCGCGGTTTCGCTGTCACCGGGCGAAACCTCGCTCCGCTTCTCCCATGCCGCGTCAATCGCCTGGGCCAGTTGGTCGTGCATAGTGGGATGATCCGTGCTTGTGTCTGGTTTGCGCTTGGCGGCTAGCTTGTACGCGGCTCGACCGCAAGGCTCGGCGGGGAGCTGGCGGGAAGGTTGCGCGTTGAGGCGTGTGGTTCAGCAAGGCTTTAGGCTTCGGCGCTACTGAAGTCGTCCACGCCTGGGAGAATGTCGATGGTCGAAACGCGCCGCACGATGCGCTTGCTTGCCTGCAGCGTGGCCTGCATGGCGATGATGAGCCTGAGCGCGTGCGGCGGGCGGAGCGACACGATCTCCACACCGCGCCCGCAGCCGAGCCCCAGTCCCTCGCCAAGCCCCAGCCCGTCGCCGAGCCCCAGTCCCTCGCCGTCACCCAGCCCGACGCCTGTCCCGACGAACTTCAACACGACCGAATTCCGCACGTCCGACGGCCCGGGGTTCCACTCCGCCGTCACCGCCTGGCAGCAGGGAGCTACCGGGCGGAATGTCGTCATCGCCGTGGCCGATTCCGGGCTCGATACGGCCAATGCGGAATTCGCCGGCCGGGTCCATCCGGCCTCGACCGACATCGCCGGCAACCGCTCGGTTATCCCGGAGGACGATCACGGCACCAATGTCGCGCTGGTCGCAGCCGCCGCGCGCGACGGCAGCGGCATCCTCGGCATGGCATACGAGGCGACGGTCATGGGGCTGCGCATCGACAGCCCCGGGACCTGCGGCACGGACACGCCGGAAGACCCCTCGCTCGGCTGCGCCTTTGCCGACCCGGACATCGCCGCCGCAATCAATTATGCCGTCGACAATGGCGCGCAGGTCATCAACCTGTCGCTCGGCGGCAGCAGGGGAAGCCAGGACGTGCTCGACGCCGTGGCCCGAGCTGCCGCAGCCGGTGTCGTCGTGGTGGTAGCCGCGGGGAACGACGGCGATTCCACCGGGCGCGGGATCGACCCCGACCGGCCCGACCCGTTCGCCCAATCGCTGCGCGATGCAGGCGGCGATGCCGTGATCATCGTGGGTTCTGTGGACGAGAACGGCACCTTGTCGACCTTTTCCAACCGTGCGCTCGATTACGAGGACGGCTTCATCGCCGCGCGGGGAGAGGTTATTTGCTGCGTCTATCTGGGCAGCCAGATCTACATCGACGATGAGGGCTTTCTCTACCTGTTTTCCGGCACCAGCTTTGCCGCGCCGCAAGTGGCAGGGGCCGCGGCTCTGCTGAAGCAGGCCTTTCCGAACCTGACCGGGCAGGACATCGTCAACATCCTTCTCGACAGCGCGCGCGACGCCGGTGCGGCGGGGACCGACCCGGTCTATGGACGCGGCATCCTCGACGTGGCCCGGGCCTTCGCGCCGCAGGGCCGCACGAGCCTTGCCGGGAGCACCAGCGCCCTGCCGCTTAGCGACGTGATCGCGGTCGGTTCGCCGGCAATGGGCGATGCGCTGTCGGCCGGGCAGGGGACGCTGGATGCCGTGGTGCTCGACGGGTACCGCCGCGTTTATCGTTACGATCTTGCCAGCGGCCTTCGCTCCGGCGCGCAGCAGCAGCGGCTTCAGGGCGCGGTCGGGACGACCCATCGCAACGTCTCGCTCGGCGGAGAGCGGCTGTCGCTCGCCTTCTCGATCGCCGACAATGGCCGCGCGGGCGGGCTGGCCGTGCCGCAGCCGCTCCGCCTCGATGCGGAGGATGCGGAAAAGGCGCGCGTCCTTGCCGGGCGTGTCGCCATGCGGCTCGATCCCGAACGACAGCTCGCCATCGGCTTCAACCAGACGGGCGAGGGACTGGCAGCGGGCTTGCAGGGCCGCGACCGGCCCGCGTTCATGATTGCCAGCGGCGGCGCGGGCGATGCCGGCGCGCTGCGCCAGTCCGACATCGCCGTCGCCTTCCGCCAGCGCATGGGCGACTGGGGCATCACCGCAAGCGCAGAGAGCGGCGCGATGTATGCTGGCGACATCCAGCAATTGCGCACCGACCTCAGCGGCGGCCGCCAGCGCGAACGCAGCCAGTCCTTCGCCATCGCGGCGGACCGCGATTTCGGCGCGTTCGACCTTTCCATCGGTGCCAGCGTGACGGACGAAGACCGCACCGTACTCGGCGCGCGGCTGCATGACGCTCTGTCACAGGGCGGCGCGCGCAGCACCTTTATGGATGCCGATGCGGGCTGGGACTTCGCGCCCGGCTGGCGGCTGGGCGGATCCTATCGGCGCGGCTGGACCGTAGCGGAGGCGGGCGGGCTGGTGCTCGGCTCCGACATCGTGAGCGACGGCTGGTCGCTCGACGTTGCGCGCGAAGGCGTGTTTGCGAGCGGCGACCGGGTGGGCTTCCGCATTGCGCAGCCGCTGCGCGTGCGATCGGGCGGACTGACGCTCGAATTGCCGGTGGGGTACGATTACGATGGCGAAGTCGTGACGTACGGCGAGCGCGCCTTGTCGCTGACCCCGACGGGGCGCGAGATCATGGCCGAGCTAGGCTGGCATGGTGCAATCTTCGGCGGCAATGGCGGCGCGGCGCTGTTCTATCGGCGGGAGCCGGGCCATTTCGTCGGGCAGGCGGACGACAGGGGCGTAGCCGTCCGCTGGTCGAAGGACTTTTAGTTCGGGATCAATTGGCGGCCTGTGCTATTTCTCATTCGGCATCTTTATCGGCAAACTTGCTGATGAGCGAAAATGTGAAAAATGCTAAAAAAGGCATAGAGGTTGCGAATAGCAATAAGCCGTTATCGAATGTAAGGGATATGTATACAAGTGCGGCAAATGTGATTGAGGACAGAAAAATTACAGATATAACAGAAAAATTTTTCGATTCAGATCTGAAGCTATAGAAGCACCATGCCATATAAACCGCGCCGAAAATGAATGACAAAACTTTGCCTTCACCGAACATATCGTCAGGTATAAACAAGAGTATAAAAAATGAAACACTGAAGGATAGTAAGAATATATTCTCTTTCGTCATTTGGATCGCCTTCAGGTAAATATTCCTGTAGAAGCTGCTTTACCTCGGCGATTTCTGCGCAAATTCCCAAGCGACCTCGGCTAAAGGCTCCACCCGTTCGCTCATCGCCTTAGCGTGGGCGGAGGATGCGGTGCCGTCGATGACGCGTTTCTTGATGCCCTGCATGATCCCCGCGAGGCGGAAGAAGTTGTAGGCGAAGTACCAGTTCATGTCCGGCACGCCGCTGCGCCCGGTGGCTTCGCAATAGCGCTCCACCACTTCCTCCAGCTCCGGAATGCCGAGGGACTTGCGGTCGATGTCGGCGACGCCGGAGCGACCGCCGTTGTCGGTCACCCAAGCGAGGCAGAAATACGTAAAATCGGCGAGCGGATCGCCCAGCGTCGACAATTCCCAGTCGAGCACTGCGAGAACTTCCGCGCGGTCCTTGGCGAAGATCATGTTGTCGATCCGGTAGTCGCCGTGGACGATGCTAGTCCGCTCCTGCTCCGGCACGCTGGCGGGCAGGTACTCGATCAATCGCTCCATCGGCTCCATGTGACCGGTTTCAGACAGTTTGTACTGCTTGGTCCAGCGACCGATCTGGCGCTCGAAATAATTGCCGGGCTTGCCATAGTCTTCCAGCCCAGCCTCGGCGAGATCGACCTGGTGCAGCCGGGCGAGGACGTCGGTCATTTCGTTATACACCGCGCGCCGCTCTTCCGGCGTGCTTCCCGGCATCGACCCGTCCCAGATCGACCGGCCATCGACCATGCCCATGACGTAGAACATGGACCCGACGACATCGTCGTCGGTGCACAGGCCGTGTTGCGGCGCGACCGGAAAGCCGACCTTTTCGAGCCCCGACTGCACGCGGAATTCGCGGTCGACCGCATGGGCGCTCGGCAGCAGCTTGCCGAAGGGCTTGCGCCGCAAGACATAATCACCAGAGGGGCTGGACAGCTTGTAGGTCGGGTTGGACTGCCCGCCCTTGAACTTCGCCTGTTCCAGCGGGCCTTCGAAACCGGGCACATTGTCCGCCATCCACGCGGCAAGCTTGCCCGTGTCGAGGATGTCGTCGCCTTCGGGGGCGGTGGTGCCGCTAAAGGCTTTCTGGGCGTCCATCGGGGGCTGGATGGCAGTCATGGGTAACCTCAGTCGAAAACGATCACGCTGCGGGCGCTGGTCCCGGTGCGCATGGTGTCGAAGCCTTCGTTGACCTGGTCCAGCGATATCCGCTCGGCAATGATCGTGTCGAGGTCGAGCAGGCCGCGCAGGTAAAAATCGACGAGGCGCGGCAAATCGACGGGGAAGTGGTTCATCCCCATGATCGCGCCCTGCAGTTTCTTGCCCGACAACAGGTCCATCGCGCCGAGCCCGACCTTGCAGTCGAGCGGCATCATGCCGAGGATCGTGGCCGTGCCGCCGCGGCGCAGCGACTTCACCGCAAGGTCGGCGCTGCCCTGGCGGCCGACCGCCTCGATCGCGTGATGCACCCCGCCGTCACTGATCGAGACGATCTGCGCCGCTGCATCGTCGGCCAGCGCGTCGACAGCGTGAGTCGCGCCCATCCCCATGGCAAGCTCTCGCTTTTCGGGCAGCGGATCGGCGGCGATGACCTTGCCCGCGCCGGCGATGCGCGAGGCGTTGATGGCGGCAAGGCCCACGCCGCCACAGCCGACCACCACCACGCTTTCGCCCGGCACCACGGCGCAGGCGTTGAAGATCGCCCCGGCACCGGTCGTGACCGCGCAGCCGAGCAGGGCGGCCCGGTCGAGCGGCATGTCCTTGTCGATCGCGACACAGGCATGTTCGTGTATCAGCATCTGTTCGCTGAACGCGGACAGGTTGAGCATCTGGTTGACCGTCTCGCCGCCGTTACGCGTCAGGCGCGGCGGTGCGTCCTTGCCGCGCCTCGTATCCCCGCCGAGGCACAGTGCCATGCGGCCCGTGACGCAGAATTCGCAATGCCCGCAGAAGGCGGAGAGGCAGGAGACGACGTGATCGCCGGGCTTCACCGTCTTCACTTCCGAACCCACGGCGCGGACCACGCCGGCCGCCTCGTGCCCGGGCACGGTGGGCAAGGCGTGCGGATAGTGGCCGTCGATGAAGTGGAGGTCCGAATGGCACAGGCCGCACGCCTTGGTGTCAATCAGCACCTCGTGCGGTGCGGGATTTGCCACCTCGATGTCGCCGATCACCATCGGCTGACCCGGCTGCTCCAGTATTGCTGCCTTTGCCATCGTCACTGTGCCCCGCCGGCTCCGGCAGAGGCGCTCGCCGCGGCGCCGCCTCCGGCTACCTGCCTGCCGCCGCCGCCCTTCTTCTCGAATGAGCTGTCGCCTTCGCCGTCTTCGGGGACGTGCTTTGCGAATTCCATCCGGGCGATGGCGCGTTCGTGTACCTCGTCCGGCCCGTCGGCCAGGCGCAGCGTGCGCTGGTGGGCATAGGCGCGGGCAAGGCCGTAATCGTCCGAGACGCCGCCGCCGCCATGGGCCTGGATCGCATCGTCGATGATGCGCAGCGCCATGTTGGGTGCCTGAACCTTGATCATCGCGATTTCCTGCGCCGCAGCCTTGTTGCCGACCTTGTCCATCATGTCGGCCGCCTTGAGGCAGAGCAGGCGCGTCATGTCGATATCGATGCGCGCACGGGCGATCCGGTGCTCCCACACGGAGTGCTTGTAGACCGGCTTGCCGAAGGCTTCGCGCGCCTGCAGGCGGCGGCCCATCTTGGCGATCGCTTCCTCGGCTACGCCGATGGTGCGCATGCAGTGATGGATGCGGCCCGGACCGAGGCGGCCCTGTGCGATCTCGAAACCGCGCCCTTCGCCCAGCAGCATGGCCGATGCCGGGATGCGGACGTTCTCCAGCTCGATTTCCATGTGGCCATGCGGGGCATCGTCATAGCCGAACACGGGCAGGTGGCGCAGCACCTTCACGCCCGGCGCATCGAGCGGCATCAGCACCATCGATTGCTGCGCGTGGCGCTTCGCTTCGAAATCGGTCTTGCCCATCACGATAGCGACCTTGCAGCGCGGATCGCCGGCGCCGCTCGACCACCACTTGCGGCCGTTGATGACGTATTCGTCGCCATCGCGCTCGATCCGGGTTTCGATGTTGGTGGCATCGGAACTGGCGACGCGCGGTTCGGTCATCAGGAAGGCGCTGCGGATTTCGCCTTCCATCAGCGGCTTCAGCCATTCGTCCTTTTGTTCGCGCGTGCCGTAGCGGTGCAGCACTTCCATGTTGCCCGTGTCGGGCGCGGAGCAGTTGAAGACCTCGCTCGCCCAGCCGATGCGGCCCATTTCCTCGGCACACAGCGCGTATTCGAGGTTGGTCAGCCCAGGCCCTTCGAATTCGAAGGTCTCGTCGACGTGGTGGTGGCTGTCGTTGCGCGGCGGCATGAACAGGTTCCAGATGCCGGCATCCTTCGCCTTGGCCTTCATGTCCTCGACGATCTGGATCACTTTCCAGCGATCGCCTTCCGCATCCTGCTGCGCGAAAGTGCCGGTGTGCGGGCGGACATTCGCTTCGATGAAGTCGTGCACGCGGTCGCGCCAGTAGGCCTGCCGTTCGGTGGGTTCGAAATCCATGGGGAATGTCCTGCTTGCTGGTGTCTATCGGTTCTGGTGGTCGCAAAACTGGCAGATGGCCTGCGCTGCGCCAAGGAAAATTAATCGTGCGGTTAAACGCGCCCTAGGGCACGATGGTGCCGCCGTCCACATCGCCGCGGGCAGCCGTGTCGAGCGCACGCTTAGCGCTCATGCGGGCGATGCGCGATTCGTGGTCGGCGCGGCTGATCGGGAAATTGCCCAGCCAGTATGCCGCGATCAGCCCCATCAGGATGGTGGCCCCGGCGTACAACAGGATCATTTCCGACAGGATGGGGAAGGCCACGCTGCCCGGTTGCGAATCGGTCGGCAATTCGGACGCGGCGATGATCTGTCCGGTGATGAAGATGCCGAAGCCCGTGGCGCATTTCTGGACCAGCCAGTTGCCGGAATAGAACGCGCCTTCCGCCCGGCGGTCCGTCCGCTCCTGGAACGCCTCGACGATTTCGGCGACCATGCTGGTGGCGGAAATCATCAGCACTACGCCCAGCGTGTTGGCAAAGGTCAGGAACAGGTACAGCAGGGCCGTGGACGCCGTGCTGCCCGGTTCGGGCCAGAAACCCGCGACCAGCAGGAAATACGGCGTCAGGCCGATGGTGAAGCTGCCGATGGAGGAGATCGCCGCGCTTTTCGGCTTGCCCCAGCGGCGGTGCATCGGGCCCACGATAAGGAACATGAGGACGACCGACAGGAAGAGGACGGCGGGATAGATCAGCAGCTCGGTTTGCTCGAACCGCCACACGAACAGGTTGAGGTAGTTGGAGATCGAGAAGGTCATGCCCTGGCTGACGTAGGCGGCAAGGCCGCCCGCGGCGAAGAACAGGAAAGCCTTTTCGGAAAACGCCTCCCGGATTTCGGAAAAGGCCGTCTTGATGGAGAAGGGCGGCGGCTTCACTTCGGGGTAATGGGCGATCAGGTGATGCTGGCCCGCCGCCGATCCCATCACCGACAGCGCCATTAGCGCCGCGCCGAAGATGCCGTAGGACAGGTAGCCGTCCGCCTGCAGGATGCCTTCGGAGCCCGGCATGAAGACCGCATAGGCCATGACCATCATCAGCAGGCCCCCGGTCCAGCCGAACAGGAAGCGGAAGCGGAACAGCGTGGTCCGCTCGTCGTAATCCTGCGTCAATTCCGGCACGAGGCTGACCGAGGGCACCTCGCAAGCAGACAGCAGGATCCGAACGGTGATCGCCACGGCCAGCAGCTCGCCGAAAGACGGGGTGTCGCCTCCCGGCGGGTGCCACAGCAGAACCCAGACTATGCCCAGCGGTATGGGCGCGGCATAGAGCCACGGCAGGCGGCGCCCCCAGCGGGTGTAGGTGCGGTCTGACAGGTTGCCCAAGATGGGGTCGATGAAGGCATCGGCCAGCAGGGCGATCAGCAGCGCCAAGCTGACCAGCGCGGCGTCCATCCCCAGTACCTGGTTGTAGAAGATCAGCAGGAAGAACGAAAAGCCCCCGTCCTTCACGCCGAAAGCGACCGCGCCGAAGCCGTGGATCAGCTTGAGCTTAAGGGGCAGGGGGGAGGGAACCTTGGCGGCTGCCTTCGTCGTCGCGACTTCGGTCAAGCCGATTGCTCCTTTATGGCTTCGAGGGCGGAAAGCAGGCCCGCCTCTTCAGGGTCCCAGCTGTGCCTTGGGCCGAGCGTGATGCCGCCGTCGACGATGATCGACTGGCCGGTTACGAAGCTGGCCGCATCGCTGGCGAGATAGGCGACCGCTTCGGCGATGTCGCGCGGCTGCCCGCCGCGGCGCACGGGCTGGGCATTGGCGCTCATCTGGGCGATCATGTCCTTGGCCACGCGCTCCATCTCCCCTTCGATCTCCAGCGCGCTGGTAAAGATGCTGGTGTTGATGAAGCCCGGCTGCACAGCATTCACGCGGATTCCGAACTGGGCAAGGTCGGCGGCTGCGACCTTCGTCAGGTGGAGGACGCCGGCCTTCGCGACGGAATAGGCGGTGGGCGCATAGCCGGGGCCGACCGCGGCCACGCTGGACGTGTTGACGAAGCTTGCGCCACTGCGCCCGCGCATGTGGGGAACCGCGTAGCGAATGCCGAAGGCGACCGAGCGCAGCAGCAGGTCCATCGTGCGGTCCCACTCGCCCGGCTCGATCTCGTGGATGCCGGGCCGCGCGCCGCCCGCGCCGGCGTTGTTGAACACGGTGTCGATCCCGCCGGTCTCGGCAGCGGCGCGGTCCATCAGTTCCTTGATCTCACCCGTCGCTCTGACATTGCAGCGCACGAAGCGGACATCGCCGTCGATCTCGCCGGAGAGCGCCGCGCCGCCTTCCTCGTCAATATCGGCAGCGTACACCTGCGCCCCTTCGCCGGCGAACAGGCGGACGGATTCCTTGCCGATACCCGACGCTGCGCCGGTAATCACCACGGTCTTGCCGGAAAATCGCATCGGGTCTCTCCCACCCAGTGTCATGGCATGCAGCCTAGCGACACGCTGCGCCGGGTCAATCGACCGTTCAGCTGGCGCAACAGGGCGGCGGGCCGTCGCAAGCGGTCTTGCGACTCTGTGAAAAGCACTTTAACCGGACGATTAAACCGATGGCAATCGGATTCCCCTCGCGCTGCCCGGAGAGCCTCCGGCGGCCCTTTTTCTGGAGAGCATCGCATGGCCGACCAACTCGAAGATTTCCGCGCTCAGACGCGCGCCTGGCTGGAGGAAAACTGCCCGGAGGAAATGCGCAAGCCCGTGCGCGACGAGGAAGACGTCTATTGGGGCGGCCGCAACGCAAGCTTCAAGAACGATGCGCAAAAGCAGTGGTTCGAAGCCTGCCGCGACAAGGGCTACACCGTGCCGGACTGGCCGAAGGAATATGGCGGCGCAGGCCTTTCGCCTGCCGAAGCCAAGATCCTGCGCCAGGAAATGGCCCGCATCGGCGCGCGCCCGCCCTTGAGTTCCTTCGGCATCTGGATGCTCGGCCCGGCGCTGCTGAAATTCGGCACCGAAGGCCAGAAGCAGCGCTTCCTCAACGAAATCGCGGCCGGCGAAATCCGCTGGTGCCAGGGCTATAGCGAGCCGGGCAGCGGATCGGACCTCGTCTCCATGCAGACCTATGGCGAGGACAAGGGGGACCATTGGGTGGTCAACGGCCAGAAGATCTGGACCTCCTACGCCGACGAGGCCGACTGGATCTTCTGCCTCGTCCGCACGGACAAGGACAACAAGTACCAAGGCATCACCTTCATGCTGTTCGACATGGCGGGCGAAGGCGTCTCGACCAAGCCGATCAAGCTGATTTCCGGCAATAGCCCGTTCTGCGAAACCTTCATGGACGATGTGAAGGTGCCGAAAACCTATGGCGAGGATTGCCCGGCCTATGTCGGCGAGATCAACCGCGGCTGGGACGTGGCGAAATACCTCCTCGGCCACGAGCGCGAGATGATTTCGGGCGCGGGTGGCGGGGACCGTACCAGCGCCATTGGTGCGGCGATGAAGCGAAATGCGGGCGAGCTTGATCCCGTGTTGCGCGCCAAACTCGCCATGTTCGATGTGGAGGCGCTGGCCTACGGCGCGATGGGCGAGAAGTTCCTCGACGAGATGAAGGCCGGCAAGGGCCATCCCGCGCAGCCGAACATGATGAAATATGTCGGCACGGAGCTCAACAAGCGCCGCCACGAACTGATGATGTCGGCCGGCGGCAGCCGCGCTCTCGAATGGGAGAGCGAGGAAACGAACGGCGGCAAGGGTGCGCGAGGCTGGCTGCGGACCAAGGCCAACTCGATCGAGGGCGGCACCAGCGAGGTGATGCTCAACGTCGTCGCAAAACGAATTCTCGAACTTCCCGGAGCCTGATCGATGCCCCTTTACCACGACGACGACCAGGCGATGCTCGCCGACACTGCCAGCCAGTTCATGGCCGAACAGGGCAGCATCGAAAAACAGCTGCGCCACTGGCGCGACCGCGATTGCAAGGACGGCTTCGGCCACGGCCTGTGGGAACAGTTTGGCGAGATGGGCTTCACGGGCATCCTCGTGTCCGAGGACGACGGCGGCCTGGGGATGGGCCAGTACGAAGCCGGCATCGTGCTGGAGGAAATCGGCCGCAATCTCACCCCGTCGCCGTTTCTCACCAGCTCGGTCCTCGCCGCAACGGCCCTGAAGCACGGCAGCGACGACGTTCGCGGCCGCTGGTTGCCGGGGATGGTCGAAGGCAAGAGCGTGTTTGCCGTCGCGATTGACGAAGGCGCCAAGCACCGGCCGGAGCGTATTGCCGTGAAGGCCGAAAAGTCGGGCAACGGCTTCAAGCTGTCGGGCCAGAAGGATTTCGTGGTCCACGGCGCGAGCGCGGACATGCTCGTCGTCTCCGCCCGCACCTCGGGCAGCGACGATGACGAGGACGGCATCACGATGTTCGCCGTGCCGAAGGATGCGGCGGGCATGAGCCACGATGCGGTGCGGCTGGTCGACAGTTCCATGGCGACGCACACGAAGTTTGACGGCGTCGAGCTGGATGGCGATGCGGTGATCGGCGAAGTCGACGGCGGGCGCGAAGTGCTCAACGCCATGCTGACCGCAGGCCGGATCGGCGCGGCGGCGGAAGGCGTCGGCGTTGCCGCGGGCGCGATGGACATGACCGTCAACTACCTCAAGGAACGCAAGCAGTTCGGCAAGCTGATCGGCGAGTTCCAGGCGCTGCAGCACCGCGCTGCCCACCTGTATTCCGAAGTCGAGATCGCCCGCGCGGTGGCTTACAAGGCCGCGCAAATGCTCGACGGCGGCAGTTCGACTGCGGACCTGATGGCCAGCGTCGCCAAGGCGAAGGTCGCCAAGGCTGCGGGCCTCGCGGTAAAGGAAGGCGTGCAGATGCACGGCGGCATCGGCATGACCGACGAATACGACATCGGCCTTTACATGAAACGCGATCGCGCGCTGCAGGAGTTCCTCGGCGACGCCTACTACCACGCCAACCGCGTGGCGGAACTCAGCGGCTATTGATTACCGGATTAAGGACAAGCGCATGAACCTCGAAGACCTTTTCAGCCTGAAGGGGCGCACTGCGCTCGTCACCGGTGGCAGCCGGGGCATCGGCCGCATGATCGTGGAGGGCTTCCTCGCCGCCGGGATAGACCGCGTCTACATCACCGCGCGCAAGGCGGAGGAGCTGCAGGCCACGGCGGACGAGCTCGGCGACAAGGTCGTCGGCATCCAGGGCGACATCTCTTCCATGGAAGGGATCGAGGCGCTGGTGGCCGACATTTCCGGGCGCGAGAGCAAGCTCGACATCCTCGTCAACAATGCCGGCGCTGCCTGGGGCAACGACTATCTCGACTTCCCCGAAGCCGGGTGGGACAAGGTGATGGACCTCAACGTCAAGACGCCCTTCTTCCTGACCCAGAAGCTGCACGGCCTGCTGACTGCGGCGGCGAGCCAGGACCGCCCAGCCAAGGTTATCAACATCACCAGCATCGACGGGCAGCGCGTCAACCCGTGGGAAACCTACAGCTACCAGGCATCCAAGGCCGCGCTGATCCACCTGACCCGCCGCATGGCGGCGCGGCTGGTCAAGGACCACATCTACGTGACCAGCCTGGCGCCGGGCGCTTTCCCGTCGAACATGAACAAGGTCGCCCGTGACCATGCGGAAGCGAGCGCGCAGGGCATCCCGAACAAGCGCGTGGGCGACAAGTTCGATATGGGCGGCACCGCCGTATACCTCGCCAGCCGTGCGGGCGACTACACCGTTGGTGAAACGCTCACCGTGGACGGCGGTATCGTCAACGCCCACCTGCCGAGCCACTTCGCAGAACCGGTTTGAGGCGCCAAAATTGCGCCGGTTGCGTCCGGCGCAAGTTGACGAAACTCATTCGGTGTCGGCTTACCGGAAATAAATCCATAGGTCGCCCAAAGAGAAAAAGCCCCGCTGCGAGGCGGGGCATTCTTGCATGGTGCTCGAGCTACGATTTCAAAGAAGCTGCCAAGTCTATCGCGACACGATGTGTGTAGGAAAATGGATTGTCTCCTTCGGGGGTGGTCAGCTGGCATTGCGTGAACCACTCGACAAGAGACCACTCTTCTCTATTTGATCTGCGGTAGCGAGCCAAATATTCTTCGCAATCCCGCCTTCATCTGTCCGTCTGCTCTTGGCATATTGCTAGTCCGTCCAATCAGGCACGAATTGGGTGAATTGGCGAGTGTCCGACTTGGTGCACTTGTGAGGGTCGTTCTAGCCGAATACGCCCCGCAGTATCCAACTCTTTCACTGCGAGCCGATGACAGACATCAGGTCAATGCAACGGTCGGCCGCTTGATCTACCAAGTCTTCGATATCCGACCCGCGATCATACTGATCGATTATGGTCGGTGCTAATGTACGCGACACGAGGTTGACCCACGGAACAGCATACCAGTTCTCCTTCGGATCAAGCGGCGATCGAAGAACCTTGGACGAATAGGTGGCCTGTCCCCACGCGACTGCCAGAGGTTCTTCTGCCAACCAGCCCCAATTTATGCTCGACGGTGCCGGGCACCGAGCAAGGAATCGGGCGGTAAGTGCTTGCTTTTGGGCTCTTGGCTGCTTGGACGAGATAAAATGAACCAGCTCGTGGAAGACGATGGTGTCCCAATAGGAGGGGGCAATCTCGGTCGGCGGACTTTGAAGGAGAATGAATGAGCCAGCGATAGGTTCGGCCGATGCCACATTGCCGGGCGGTCGGCGTGTGAAGAGGACAGTGAATTCGCCATCCAGATCGCTTCGATAGAATTTCGCTATGGACGCGATGAAATCTGCCGCCGCTAACGACTTGAGCCTAGCTTGAAGTTCCGAAGCACGTTGCTGAAGCGCCGAACTGTCCGCGAGCAGCAAACGCCACTCTGGTTGGAAGTGCCGGTAGAAGCCCCTTAGCATCTCGGCGTCACTGACACTTGCAGCCTTTTCTAAGCTGGCCAGTGCTGCCTCGATTGTCGTGTGTTGAAGAAAGTGCGCGGCGAGGGGGTCGGAAGCTGCAGTCAATTGATCGCGCGACGCGAAGATACCGTCCGGGGATGATCTTGGATCGGGAGACCCTTGCCCCTTCAGGATCGTCCGGCGCCGGTATTCCTTGTAACTGTCAACCCATTGCTGATCCGCCTCGGTCCATCCAAACCGTGCCTCCCATTCCTCTCGATAGGCCGGAATAGTGTTGCCCGGGAGCCAGTCACTCATGTTGTCCATCGTGGAAAACAGGTCTGCTGTCTCGCGGTAGGAAACTGTCAGCGTCAAGTTGGCGTGTGCCTTGAAAGGGAACAGCAGCAAGACCGCTACAGCTATCAGAAGGCGCGCCATCATTTGTCTCTCCGATAATGACCCGACCAAGTCATGATGATCGACATTCAAAGTCTATTTTCAGGGGGCGAACCCGACATCACCCCATCAATTCGCGCACGAAGGGGATCAGCCCGGTCTGGCGCGTGCGCTTCATGCGCTCCGCGTGCAAGATCTCGCGGACCTTGGCGTAGCATTCGTCCAGGTCGTCGTTGATCACGACGTAATCGTATTCCGCCCAGTGGCTGATTTCCGCGCGGGCGCGTTCCATGCGGGCGTCGATCACTTCGGCGCTGTCCTGTGCGCGGCCTTCCAGCCGGCGGCGCAGTTCGGCGATGCTGGGGGGCAGGATGAACACGCTGACCGTGTCCTGCTGGTCCTTCTGGTACAGCTGCTGCGTACCCTGCCAGTCGATGTCGAACAGGAAGTCCTGCCCGTGCTTCAGCGCGTCGCGGATGCGCCCTTTGGGGGTGCCATAGCGGTGGCCGAAGACGTGCGCCCATTCGTAGAAATCGTCCTCCTCGACCATCCGGTCGAACTCGGCGTCATCGACGAAAAAATAATGCACCCCGTCCTTCTCGCCGGGCCGCATCGGGCGGGTTGTGACAGACACCGACAGCTTGATCGCCTCGTCGGTCTCCAGCAACTTGCGCGAGATCGTGGTCTTACCCGCGCCGGAGGGCGAGGAGAGGATGAACATCAGCCCGCGGCGGGCAAGGTCGGTGTGCGAGAGCGCTTTGTGTTCGGCCATGCCCGCGCTTGCCGCATGGGGCAGGGTTAAATCAACCCTGCGCAGCGATGGCGGCCTTATTCCTCGGCCTGCTTGTTGAGCAGCTTGTCGCCCGCGCGGCGGGCACTGCGGCGACCGCGACTGCGATCCCATAGCGTTTTTGCCAGCAATCCGCCGCCCACCAGCGCCGCACCGGGCAGCGAACGCGTCGCGACCTTGGTGGCGCCGTACGCCGCCAGCGCATGGAGCATCGAGCGGTTTTCCACCGCGTCTTTCGCGAAATTGCGGCCGTAACGGCGCTGAAGCAGCCCCTTCTCCACCGTCTGGCGCGCGATGCGGCCCACGCTGCGCAGGACCAGGTCATGGATCAGCAGGTTGGTGGCGGCATTCGGGCTGGGGCCCGCGACTTCGGGGCCATCGCTGCCGATATCGTCGCCGATGTCGCGCAGCTTGCGTGCGCCGCGGTCCGTGATGTGCTTCGATCGTCTTGCCATTTCGGCCCCCGGTTGCGGCGGGCCTCGGGACGCCCGCGTTATTTCTTGCGGCCGAAATCGACCGTGACGACATTGGAGCCGTCTTCGCTTTCGGTAACGAGCGGGCCTGCGCCCTGTTCCGGCGCGTCGTTTTCCGCATCGTCGTGCGGTTCGGGCGAAATGTCCGGCATGTTGGCCTGGAACTGTAGCCCGAAATCGACCGCCGGATCGACGAAAGCGGTGATCGCGGAATAGGGGATCTGCAGCTTGGCCGGGATTTGGTTGAAGGACAGGCCGACCTGGAAGCCTTCCTCGTCCACCTCCAGGTCCCAGAACTTGTTCTGCAGCACGATGGTCATTTCGTCGGGGAAACGTTCCGTCAGGTGCTTGGGGATGGAAACGCCGGGCGCGCCGGTCTTGAACGTGATGTAGAAGTGGTGCTCGCCCGGCAGGGTGGCGCCGTTGGCCTGGATTTCGCCCAGCACCCGGCCGACCACGGCGCGCAGGGCCTCCTGCACGATTTCGTCATAGGGGATCAGGCTGTCGGGCGTCTCTTCGCTCATGCGCCGAGTGATGTAGCGCGCATCCTGCCCGGTCAAGCGCAATTGTGCGGTTTTGCAGGCAATCGAAGCCCGTTTCCCCCATTGCGCGCATGGCAGCAGCTTCTATAGGCTTGCCCCATGCGCACCGCCTCCCTCAGCCGCGACACTGCGGAGACGAAAATCGCCGTCGAGGTCAATCTCGACGGGACCGGCAGCTACGAGGTCTCGACCGGCATCGGCTTCCTCGACCACATGGTCGAACAGTTCAGCCGCCATTCGCTGATCGACGTCACGATGAAAGTGGACGGCGACCTGCACGTGGACCAGCACCACACGACCGAGGACAGCGCGCTGGCGCTGGGCCAGGTGCTGGCGAAGGCGCTGGGCGACAAGGGCGGCATCGGCCGCTACGGCAGCGCCTATTCGCCGATGGACGAAACGCTGGCGCGCGTGTCGCTCGACATTTCGGGCCGGCCCTACATGGTGTGGAAAGCCAAATTCACGCAGGAAAAGCTGGGCGAATGGGACACCGAGCTGATCGAGCACTGGTTCCATTCGGTCGCGCAGACGGCGGGCATCACGCTGCACTGCGAGCTATTGTACGGCACCAACAACCACCACATCTGCGAAGCGCTGTACAAGGGCTTTGCTCGCGCGATGCGGCAGGCGGTGGAGATCGACCCGCGCAAGGGCGGGGCGATACCCAGCACCAAGGGCACGCTGAGTGACTGAATCCGTCGCGCTGATCGATTACGGCGCGGGCAACCTCCACTCGGTGCACAACGCGCTGAAGGCCGTGGGGGCCGACGTTGCGGTGACCGCCGATCCCGCCGTCGTGGCAGAAGCGGACCGGATCGTCCTGCCCGGGGTCGGCGCGTTCGGCGCCTGCGCGCGCGGGCTTCGCGGTGTCGATGGCATGGTGGAAGCGCTCGACAACAGGGTACGGCGCGATGGCGTGCCTTTCCTCGGCATCTGCGTCGGCATGCAATTGCTCGCCACGCGCGGGCTGGAGTTCGAGGAAGTTCCCGGCCTCGGCTGGATCGCGGGCGAGGTGCGGTTGATCGAGCCGGCCGACAACACGATCAAGGTGCCGCACATGGGCTGGAACGATGTCGCACCGATGGGCCATCCGGGGGCCGCCGAGCTGGTCGAAGCGGGCGAGGCCTATTTCCTGCATTCCTATGCCTTCCACGCCGAACGCGGGCACGATGTCGCTGCGATGACCGACCACGGCGGCGGGATCGTGGCCGCCGTGGCGCACGAGAATATCCTCGGCGTGCAGTTCCATCCCGAAAAGAGCCAGCGCTACGGGCTCGACCTCCTTTCCCGCTTCCTCGACTGGAACCCCTGATGATCGTTTTCCCCGCCATCGACCTCAAGAACGGCGAAGTCGTGCGTCTGGCCGAAGGGGACATGGGCCGCGCCACCGTCTATGGCGACGACCCGGCGGCGCAGGCGATGCTGTTCGCCGACGCCGGGGCAGGGCACCTGCATGTCGTCGACCTCGACGGCGCGTTTGCCGGTGAAAGCCGCAATCGCGAGGCGGTGGAAGCCATCGTCTCTGCCTTTCCCGGCCACGTCCAGCTTGGCGGCGGAATCCGCACGCCCGAAGCGGTGGAGGGCTGGTTCAACCTCGGCGTGGCGCGCGTGGTCATCGGCTCCGCCGCGCTGAAGGACCCGCAGTTCGTGAAGGACATGGCGGCCGCATGGGAAGGCGGCATCGTGGTGGCGGTTGATGCCAAGGACGGCATGGTCGCGACCGAGGGCTGGGCCGAAGTCTCCGACGTGCCCGTGCACGACATGGCCCGCCGGTTCGAGGACGCGGGCGTCGCCAGCCTGCTGTTCACCGACATCGGCCGCGATGGGCTGCTGAAGGGCTGCAACATCGACGCGACGCTGGACCTGGCGCGGCGCACCGACCTGCCGGTGATCGCCAGCGGCGGGGTGAAGGGGCTGGACGACATCCATGTCCTCTCCCTCCACGCGACCGAGGGGATCGAGGGCGTCATCACCGGCCGCGCGCTTTATGAAGGCCGGCTGGACCTCGGCGCGGCGCTGGCGATGGCGGCGCGGGCTGCATGACCGTCCGGGTCCGTGTCATCCCCTGCCTCGACGTGGCCGACGGGCGCGTGGTGAAGGGGGTCAATTTCGTCGACTTGCAGGATGCGGGCGATCCCGTCGAGCAGGCGCAGGCCTACGACGCGGCGGGGGCGGACGAGCTGTGCTTCCTCGACATTTCCGCGACGCACGAAGGGCGCGGCACCTTGCTCGACATCGTCCGGCGCACGGCGGAGGTGTGTTTCATGCCGCTGACCGTGGGTGGCGGCGTGCGCAGCGTGGAGGACGCGCGGGCGCTGCTGCTGGCGGGGGCGGACAAGGTCGCGGTCAATTCCGCGGCCGTCACCCGGCCCGAGCTCGTCAGCGAGATCGCGGAAAGATTCGGCAGCCAGTGCATCGTCGCCAGCGTGGACGCGCGGCGGAGCGGCGATGGCTGGGAAATCTTTACCCACGGCGGGCGCAAGGCCACCGGGATCGATGCGGTCGAGCATGCGGTAAAGCTGGCCGGCCTTGGCGCGGGCGAGTTGCTGGTGACTTCGATGGACGGCGACGGGACGAAGGCCGGCTACGACCTCGAACTCACCCGCACGATCGCCGACGCGGTTTCCGTGCCGGTGGTGGCGAGCGGCGGGGTCGGTACGCTCGATCACCTGGTCGAGGGCGTGCGCGAAGGCCATGCGAGCGCAGTGCTGGCCGCGTCCATTTTCCACTTCGGCACGCACACGATTGCAGAGGCGCACGCCGCCCTGCGCGCGGCAGGGGTGCCTGCCCGTTCCTGACAAGGCCCGACTAAGGATTTCGCTCGGCGCGGTCTCAAATCGGGACGCCGCCGAGAGCGCGCTTGTGCAGTGCAGCGATCAGGCGCTGGGGTGCCGCCATGCGCACCCTTGCCCCTATCGTCCTGCTGCTGTCCGCCGCGCCTGCCGCTGCGAGCGGGGGTACCGAGGTGCCCGAGCCTTCCAGCCTCGCCATCTTCGGCCTCGGCGTGCTGGGCGTGATCGTCGGTCGCCAGGCGGCCAAGCGCCGCGCGGACGACGACGCCTAGCTTGATTCCCCGTGCCCCGCGCGCCATGCGGGGGCCATGGACATCCTCCACCGTCTCGAGACCACCATCGCGCAGCGCCGCAGCGCGCCTGCGGAAAGCTCCTACGTCGCCCAGCTCAACGCGCGCGGCTTGCCCGTCATCGCCCGCAAGCTGGGCGAAGAAGCGACCGAAGCGGTCGTCGCAGCGCTCACCGGCAGCGATGAGGAACTGACGGGGGAGGCGGCGGATGTGATCTTCCACCTCCTCGTGCTGCTGGATGCGAAAGGCATCGCGCTTGCCGACGTCATGGCGGAACTGGAGCGGCGCGAGGGGACTTCGGGGATCGAGGAAAAAGCGAGCAGGAGCGACTGATGCCGATCGACGCCACGCAAGCCTACGACGACGACAATCTCTTCGCGAAAATCCTGCGCGGCGAGATCCCGTCCACCAAGGTGTACGACGACGAATGGGCCTATGCCTTCGAGGATATCAATCCGCAGGCGGCCACGCACTGGCTGGTGATCCCCAAGGGGCGCTATGTCAGCTGGGACGATTTTTCCGCCACGGCGAGCGCCGAGGAGATCGCAGGTTTCGTACGCGCCGTGGGCGAGGTTGCCCGCAAGGCCGGCTTCGTGGAGCCCGGCTATCGCCTGCTCGCCAATGTCGGCGGGCACGGCGGACAGGAGGTGCCGCACCTGCACGTCCACGTCTTTGCCGGCGAGCCACTGGGCCCGATGATCGCCCGCCGCTGAGCGCGCTGTCGCGAGGCGGCGAGGGCGACGAACCGACGCTGCCGTTCGATCAAAAGCGCTGCCCCTACGTTAACCCTGCTTGCCGAGCGACTCGGCGCTCCGCTATGGGACAGGGCGTGTTGCCCAACCCCCCTTCCGGCGTCTTCGACGGCGCGCGCCACCTTTATGCGGTGCGGGTCTATTACGAGGACACCGATCTTTCGGGCATCGTCTATCACGCCAATTACCTGCGCTGGTTCGAACGCGCCCGGTCGGACGTGCTGCGCATGCTCGGCATCGACCAGCGCGCCGCGATCGAGGCGGGCGAGGGGGCCTATGCCGTCGCCGACCTGCAGCTTGCCTACAAGCGGCCCGCCAAGCTGGACGACGACGTGCTGATCGAAACGCGCTGCACCGCGATGGGCGCGGCCAGCGTCACGATGGCGCAGGTCGCGACCCGCGCGGGCGAAGTGCTGGCGGAGGCGAGCTTGCGCATCGGCTTCGTCGCGCCCAATGGCCGCCCGCGCCGCCAGCCTGCCGAATGGCGCGAAGCCTTTACCCGGATCCTCGACGAAGAAAGCCAGCAATGAACGTGATGAATTTCCTCGCCGCAGCCGTCCCGGCGGCCCCGACCCGGCTCGATCCGGTCGAACTGTTCCTGCAGGCCGATATCGTGGTGCAGGTGGTGATGGCGCTGCTGCTGATTGCCAGCGTCGTCAGCTGGGCGATCATCATCGGCTTTTCGCTGCGCATCGGCAGGATGGGCCGCGCCAACACCCGGTTCGAGCGGGACTTCTGGGAAAGCGAGGCCGAGGGGCAGATCCCCGATTTGCGCGGCAAGAGCGATATCGCCAGCGCCCGCGTGGCCCGCAGCGGCATGAGCGAATTTAAGCGCTCCACCGGGAAGGGCGCGGTCGACCGTGACGGCGCGCGCGAACGCATGGCGACCGCGATGGGCGCGCAGGTAGCGGTAGAGGCGGATACGCTGGCCGACCGGCTGGGATTCCTCGCCACGCTCGGTTCGGTCGCGCCTTTCGTGGGCCTGTTCGGCACCGTCTGGGGCATTATGAACAGTTTCTTCCAGATCGGCGCGCAGCAGAACTCCTCGCTCGCCGTGGTTGCGCCTGGCATCGCGGAGGCGCTGTTCGCCACCGCCATCGGCCTGTTTGCCGCAATCCCGGCGGTCATCGCCTACAACCGCTTTTCCGGCCGGGTGAATTCCTTCGAGGCCCGCCTGCAACGCTTCGCCGACCGCTTCCACGCGACGCTGAGCCGCGAGATCGAGACCCGCTGATGGCGATGGGGATGCACGCCCATTCGCGCCCGGGCAGGGGGCGCCGCCGCGCGCCGATGGCGGAGATCAACGTGACCCCGCTGGTCGACGTTATGCTGGTGCTGCTGATCATCTTCATGGTCACCGCGCCGCTCCTGACCACCGGCGTGCCCATCGACCTGCCCGACAGCCGCGCCAACGCGCTGGGGCAGCAGGAGGCGAACCAGATCGAAATCTCGCTCGACAGCGAAGGCTACATCTTCATCGCCGACGAGCAGGTGCCGGTGGGCGGTTTCCCGGTGGCGCTGGCCGGCATCCCGCGCGAAGGCGGGGGCGGCCCGCCGCAGGTCACTCTGCGGGCGGACAAGCAGCTCGACTATGGCCGGGTGATGGCGGTGATGGGCGAACTCAACCGCGCCGGTTTCAACCGCATTGAGATGGTCAGTGCCGGTTCATCGGTCGAGCCATAGCCGATTGTCCATGGCATTCGCCCGCATCACGCGCGAAGAACGGATCGGCCTCGGCGTCGCGGCGGTCGCCCATGTCGCACTGGCGTGGGTCCTGATGACCCGCGAGGAGCCGGTGCCGGTGCCGGAGATCAAGCCGAAGCCGGTGGTGGTGACCCTGTCGACCGATGTCGGCCTCACTTCTACCGCGCCCGATCCGGTGCCCGAAGCCGCGATGGCGCCGCCTTCCAGCTCGAACCTGCCGGATACGCCGCCGGCCAGCGTGCCCGACAGCTTCACGCCCGCGCCGTTGCCGACCCCTACGCCCGCAGCACGCCCATCCCCGGCACCGACCAGCCGCGCCACGCGGCGGCGCCCACCGACGCCGACCCCCACATCGCGCGCGTCGTCCCGCACACCGACGCCTCGCTCCACGCCGACTCCCTCGTCGCGAGCCAGCCGCAGCGCGCCGACGCCCACGCCGTCCTCCCGCCGCGAAACCGGCTTCGACGGCGCCTTCGGCAACGGTTCCGGGACGAGCCAGAGCAGCAGCAATTCCGGCACGCAAGCGGCGGAGATAGGGCCGGCGGTGCGCAATTCGCTGGCGGCGGAAATCACGCGGCAGCTGCGCCCCCACTGGAGCGCGCCGCAAGGTGTCGACGTAGAACTGCTGGTCACGCGCGTGCGCTTCAGCCTCAATCGCGACGGCAGTCTGTCGGGCTCGCCACGCTGTATCAGCACGACAGGGGTGAATGCCTCGAACAGCGCGCAGAAGGACGTCCATTGCGAGCGTGCCATAAGAGCCGTTCGCGCCGCATCGCCCTTCAATCTTCCTGCCCAGTATCATGAGGCTTGGAAAACCAACACATGGAGCTTCGACAGGAATCTCTGATGATTAAAACGAAACTTGCATCCGTCTCGCTCTTTGCTGCCCTTTTGGTCGCTTTCCCTTCGATGGCGATGGGGCAAGATGGCCCGGCTACGCCAACCCCCATCGAAGCGTCGGAGACAGGGCAGGATGGTGACGGCCTGACTGGGACCGTGACCGATACCAGTGAGTGGCAGAACCTCGGCATCGCCATCCCGGCCTTTGCGACCAACCAGGAAGTTTCGACCGCTGCAGGACCGGGGAACACGACCGCGCTCGGCAATGCGATCGCGGATGTCATCTACAACGACCTGCGCTTCAACGGCCTGTTCGAACCCACCGGCCCTGCAGGGCTGCCGCGTCCGACATACCCGCAGATCACTGCGCCGAGCTGGCCCACGTGGCAGGGCCGCGATGCGGAAATGCTGGTGCAGGGCTATGTCCGCGCCGGCGGGGACGGGCGGCTGACGGTTGGCTGCTATCTCTACGATGTCGCGCTGCAGAACGAACTCGTGCGCGAAGGCTGGGTGGTGGAGCCCGGCGACTGGCGGCGCGCGGCGCATAAATGCGCCGACCTCGTCTATTCGCGCCTGTCCGGCGAAAGCCCGTTCTTCGATTCCAAGATCGCCTATATCGCCGAGACGGGGCCGAAGGATAACCGCGTGAAGCGGCTCGCCATCATGGACAGCGACGGGGCCAACCACCGCTTCATCACCAGCGGCAGCACCACTGCGCTGACCCCGCGCTATTCGCCCGATTACCGGCAGATCGTCTACCTGTCGTACAAGGACGGCAATCCGCGCATCTACATCTACGACATCGGCTCGGGCAAGCAGACGCTGGTCGCGGAAACGGGCAACCCGACCTTCGCCCCCCGCTGGTCGCCGGACGGGCGGACGATCCTGTTCTCGATGGCGGTGAACGGGAATACCGATATCTATTCGGTGCCCGCGAGCGGCGGCAGCTGGACCCGGCTGACCGATGCGCCGGGGATCGATGTCGGCGGCTCCTACAGCCCCGACGGTCGCCAGATCGTGTTCGAAAGCGACCGGTCCGGCAGCCAGCAGGTCTATGTCATGGACGCCGACGGCAGCGACCAGCGCCGGATCACCTTCTTCGGCGGCCGTGCGGCAACGCCCGAATGGTCCCCGCGCGGCGACCAGATCGCCTTCACCCACATCGTCGGCAATTTCCGTATCGCGGTGATGAGCCCGCAGGGCCGCGGCCTGCGCTACCTGACCGACAGCTGGCAGGACGAGGCGCCGACCTGGGCGCCCAACGGCCGCATCATCCAGTATTTCCGCACCGCACGCGGTTCGGGCGAGGCGGCCTTGTGGCAGGTCGACCTGACGGGCCGCAACGAACGCCGCCTGCCGACGCCCGTGGGCGCGTCCGACCCCGCCTGGGGACCGGTCCTGCCATGATCGATTTTTGTTTTCGAGCTTGGGTCGCAAACCAACTCAACGGCCCTTGGGAGTTATGCCGATGACACGTTTCCATACCATCCTGATAGCCTCCGCCGGCGCGCTGGCGCTCTCCGCCTGCGCTTCCAAGGAACCGAAGGAACTGCCGCCCGAACCGCTGCCCCCCGTGACCGACACAGGCATGCCGGATTACGGCGACGACACCGCAGGCGTCGCGCAGCTCGGCACGCAGGAGCATTTCGTGGCCGGCGTGAGCGGGCAGAACGTGATTTATTTCGACACCGACCGCTACAACATCGACAGCGCCGATGCCGCCGCCCTGCAGACGCAGGCGCGCTACCTGGGGATGTACCCAAGCATCACGGTGACCGTGGAAGGCCATGCCGACGAACGCGGCACGCGCGATTACAACCTTGCGCTGGGGGAACGGCGCGCGAATGCGGCGAAGAATTACCTCGTCGGCCTCGGCATCAGCGCCGCGCGCATCCGCACCGTCAGTTACGGCAAGGAACGCCCGGTGGCGCTCGGTTCGAATGAAGCGGCCTGGGCGCAGAACCGCCGCGCCGTTACCGTGGTGGTCAACTGATCAGCGGCTGAAGAAGTCTGTGGGCGCCGGGATGTCCGGCGCCTGCGCTTCGATCTGCATGAAAGAGGGCGCGGCCCCGCGTTCGCCGTCGCCCGCGACATGCGGTGCGAACAGCGCAAAGGCCGACATGGCGAAGACCGACGCGGCGGCGGACAGGGCGAGTTGCTTGCTCATCATCTCTTGCAGTTCGGGATCGCAGCTGGATTGTGCAACTGCAACATTGCGCTTTGAAACCTTGATTGCGGGTTAAGTTCCCCCTCCGGGTGGCACTTTCGCTCCCCGTCCCCTATCTCGGCCCGTGAAATGAGGCGCACGCACGACCATGGCTGCTAAGGGCCGCAGCAACGACTGGGGTTTTCCCCGCTGGCGCGGCTACGAAGCCAGCCGCGAGGCGGAAACCGTGCGCCTGTGCGATCGCCACGGGTGCGAGGAGAAAGGCGATTGCCCCGCTCCCAAGAGCCCGAACAGCCCCGACCGATGGTATTTCTGCCAGCGCCACGCGGCGGAATACAACAAGGGCTGGGACTATTTCGAAGGCCTCGACAAGGAAGAGGCCGCCAAGCGCGCCAGCGCCGAACAGGCGGAGAATGCGGGCTATGCCGAAGCGGCGCATTACGGCTGGGGCGGCAGCGGCGACGGCACCCGCAGCGCCGATGAGATGCGCGCGCTGGAAGTGCTGGAACTGGAACCGCATGTCGAATTCGCCGACATCAAGAAGGCTTTCCGCGCCAAGGCCAAGGAGGTCCACCCGGACGTGAAGCCCGGCGACGCGGAAGCGGCGAAGCAATTCCAAGCCGTGAGCGTGGCTTACGAGGTCTTGAAAGCCGCCGAAGAACGCCGCGAGTGGCGCGGCTGAACTAGGCGAGCAAGCGGGCGACGGCGTCCGCGATGCGGGTCCCAAGGCCCGGCCCTTCTAACGGATAGAGGAACGGTTCTATCAGTTCCGCTTCCATCACCGCCAGCGTGCCGCCCGCGCGGATCATGTCGATGCGGGCATAAAGCAGGTCGTGGAAGGGAAGGCTGGCGAGAACGGCCTCGGCCGCGGCAAGGTCGGCCGGGGCAGGCTTTATCGCCGTGTCGATGCCGCCGAACATGGACTGGATGCGGTAATCGCCCGCCGCCGGCCGCTTCAGGATCGCGTGGCTGAAAGCGCCGCCGATGAAGACGAAGCTGTATTCGCCCTCTTCCGCGATGGCGGGAAGGAAAGGCTGAATCATCGCCGGATGGCCGAGCGTCCAGCCGGCAGCAGGCGTATCGTCGCGCGTAAAGCTGTGCTGGCCGAGCGCGCCGGCACCCACCTGCCGCTTCACCACGACGCGGTCCGTTCCGAAACGATCGAAGGCGGAGAGGACATCGCCGCGCGAGGCTTCGTCCAGCCACAGCGTCGGCACGGTCGCCGCGCCGCGCTCCGCCAGGTCCTGCAGGTAGGTCTTGCGGGCGTTCCAGCGCACCACATGCGGCGGATTGCAGACCGCGATGCCGCGCGCTTCCAGCGCCTCTAGCCGCGTCAGGAATTCGTCCAGCCGGTCCTGGTAATCCCACGCCGTGCCCAGCATCACGAGCGCGAGCCCCTCGAAATCAGCTAGCGGCGCAGCCCAGTCGATCTCAATCAGCTCGAACCCGCGGTCCGCCAATGCGGGGCGCAGCGCGTCGACCTGCCGGTCGTGTTCGTAGGCGTCGCTGCGCCGTTCGGGCGAGGCGGGAAGCGTGCCCGGACAGGCAAGGAAGCCGATCCGGGCCGCCATGTGTCAGACTTCGCCCAGCGCCTGGTCGAAGTCGGCAATCAGGTCGTCCGCGTCCTCGATCCCGATGGAAATGCGCACGAGATTGTCGGAAATGCCGAGCGACTGCTTGCGAGCATGCGGCACGGACAGGTGCGTCATGCTGGCCGGGTGACTGGCGAGCGTTTCGGTGCCGCCGAGGCTGACGGCCAGCTTGGCGATCTTCAGCGCGTCTAGGAAGCGGAAGCATTCCTCCTCCCCGCCCTTGATGAACAGGCTGAAGGTGCTGCCGGCCCCAAGGTCGTGCCGGTCGTAGATGTCCTTTTGCCGCGCGTCGGAAATGAAGCCGAGGTAGCCGAGGCCTTCCACCTTGTCGTGCCCGCGCAGGAATTCGCAGACCATCGCGGCATTCTCGCCCGCGCGCTGCATGCGCAGTTCGACCGTTTCGAGGCTGCGCAGCAGCATCCATGCGGTGTTGGGATCGGCGATACCGCCCATCGTGTTGCGCAGCGCGCGGACCGGGTCCATCCATTTCTTCGCGCCGGCGATGGAGCCTGCGACAAGGTCCGAATGGCCGCCGACATACTTGGTCAGCGAGTAGACCACGATGTCCGCCCCGTGATCGAGCGGGCGCGACCACAGCGGGCCGAGGAAGGTGTTGTCGATAGCGATGGGAGACTCGAGTGACGCCGCATCGCGCGCATCGCGCACCGCCTGCACGTCCACCAGAGCGTTGGTCGGGTTGGCCGGGCTTTCGAGATAGACCATGGCGACCTTGCCGCCCTGCTCGTCGGCCTGCGCCTTCGCCTTGGCGAGGACATCGTCCAGCTCCTCGCGCGTAGCGCCGGCGGGAAAATCGAGATAGGTCACGCCGAATTTCGACAGGACTTTCGACACGAACCCTTCGGACGCGGCGTAGAGCGGGCCGGAATGGACGATGACGTCGCCCACGCTGCAATAGGCCAGCATCAGCACGGTCACCGCGGTCATGCCGCTGGAAAAGCACAGCGCATCCTCTGCGCCGTCCCAGATCGCCAGCCGGTCTTCCAGGATTTCCTGGTTCGGGCCGTTAAAGCGGGAATAAACCAGGCCTTCCGCGCCGCCCGGGCGCTGGCCGGTGATGCCTTCGAAATGCCGCTTGCCTGCTGCCGCATTCTCGAAAGCGAAGGTGCTGGTGAGGAAGATCGGCGCCTTCAGGCTGCCTTCGGACAGGGCGGGGTCGTAGCCGTGGCCCATCATCAGCGTGGCGGGCTTCATCTGGCGGCCGTTCAGCTTGCCGACTTCGGGCTTCGGATTGCGGCGCGGGGTGGGCTTGTCGGTGGCGTCGATGGCGTCGGTCATGACGGTGCTTCCTGTAACGGTCGCTCCCAGGAAGGCAGGAGCCGGATCGGGCGCGGCCCGGGGCGCTGGCGATCCTAACCTCCGCAGGAACGCATCTCCGCCGGGCTGTGCGGGATGCGCTGCCGATTACTGCGCCCGACCGGCTATTTCAAGCACGCCGGGCCGGGTTCGCACGCCGTCAATAATGGCCGAAGCGAAGCAGCTTTCGCCGCGGGTCGAGAGCGAGCGGGCTCAGTTCGAGGGCACGGTCTTCCCACCGTGCCGCCGCATCGTCATCGCCCAAAGCGCGGTGGGCGTCGGCGTAGGCAAGATCCAGGGAGACGGAACGCCAGCCTGCCTTGCTGGCGGCGGCGAGCACTTTGAGGGCATCCTGCGGCCGTCCGTTTTCGGTGAGTGCGGAGGCGTAGACTTCGGCGACTTCGCCCGATCGGCGCATGCCATATTCCTCGCGCGCCAGCTCTAGTGCCTTAGAGGCGTCGCCGAAGTCGAGGAAGTGTTCCGCCGCATGGAGGCGGTAGGCATCGCGCGCTTCGCCAAGCTTGCCGAGCCATGCCACCCGTGCCTGCTCGCTCCAGCGCGCAGCTTCCGGTGTACGGCCACGATGGGCGAGAAAGCCGCCGAGGACGTCCATCACTTCAGGCTCGCCGCTGTCGCGCGCGATGCGTTCAAGATCGGCAATGCCTTCGTCCCATGCGCCGGTCGCGGCGCGTTGTTGCGCGGCATAGGTCTGCGCCACCCAATAGCCCGGGAAAGCATCGTCCGCAGCTGCAATCCATCGGCCCGCCGTCTCGAGCTCGCCGCTGGCGTAAGCGATGTTGGCCCGGTGGAGGGCGGCCTTCGCGAAATGCCACGGTTCCGGCCGCTGTGCAGCAAGCGTCTTGCCCGAAAGGCGCGCTGCTTCTGCGGGCTCTCCCGCCCACAACGCGCGGTCGGCAACCCGCATTCCGGAGCCGAGGGCCGTGTTCATCTTGGCCGCCTGGTCGTAGAGCTGCTGCGCCCGGCCCAGTTCGCCGCGCTGCATGGCAATGTCGCCGCGCAAGGCGAGGGCCACGGCGCGATCGTGCTGCGTCCGGCGCGGTGCGGCGATGGCGAACCGGTCGAGCATGCGCTCTGCGGTGTCCAGATCGTGGAAACTCATCGCGAGGGCGGCTCGGGTGAGGGTGGGGCCGGACCCGTCGGGCGCATCGGCGAGACCTGAATCGAGCAATTCCGCCGCTTCGTTCGCATCCGAAATATCACCGGAAAGGCCGAAGCGGTCCATCAGGGCAAGAGCCAGAGCTTCCTTGTGCAGCCAGCCCGCGTCGCCTGCTGCGAGCCGGTTGCGCATCGAGCCGACCGAACGGTCGGCGAGGCTGGCTGCCTCCGCCATGCCGGCACCGCCGTATCCGACGGCAACGTCGCCGGGCATGACTTCCGCATGGGCGGGAGCGGCAGGTCCGCCTTCGATGGCATAGCCGATGCCTGCCACGCCAATAGCGGCGGCGCACAACATCAAAGACAGTCGAACGGGCTTCTTCACGGTCGCTCTCCCCAGCGAGGTAAATCGTATCCGGGGCGCAGGTCAGGCCCGCGCCCCGGATTATCGGTGTCTGCGGGCCGGATCAGTCGGCGCAGATGTTGAAGCCGAGGCCGGTCAGATCGTCGTCGATACCGTCGGTGATCGCTGTCAGCTGCATCACGATGGGATCGACGAAGGTGCCTGCGGCATCGTCCGCCGGGCTCGCATCGTTATAGGCGATCTTCAGGTCCGACGGGATCAGTGCCGTCGACACCGCCGGCATGCCCATGCGGTCCACGCGCACATATGCGCTTGCCGGATCGCTGCGGAAGGTGAAGCCCGATCCGCCGCTGCTGGCGATCGGCGGGCTGCCTTGCGGCGGCAACAGGAACGGGAAGGTCATCGGCGGCGGGCCGATGTCATTCTGGTCCGGGTTGAGCGGCAGGTTGGCGAAAGTCAGCGCGTTCTGGTTCGGATCGCTGAGATCGAGCAGGAGCACGGCCAGCGTCACGTCTACCACCGGGTCCGCAGGCAGGCGGCCGTTGGGGAAACCGGCCGGGGCCGACGGATCGATTCGCAAGACGTCCGGGATGACCAGATCGGCAACCGTCACGCCGGGCGCGACCTCCTGGGTAAGGCATTGCCCCACATCCAGATTGCTTTGCGCAGGCGGTTGAGGGTCCATCGTGGCAGTCGGCGTCGGCATCGGTGTGATGCCGTTATCGTCGTCGCCATCGAAACACGCGGTCACGGCCAGGCTCAGGATTGCCGCTGCGGCAACACCGCCCAGTTTGGCATAGCGAGCTTTTTCGAATGTCTTTTTCATCAGAGCTGCCCTCCGAAGCGACGGGTTTCGGCCCATACGGTCAGGGCTCCCGTCGGGTTGATATTGGCGAGCGGCACCTGGATCACGAAGGCCGTGACGTTGGCGTTGGCGAAGAAATCGCGCTCGTTCGAAATGCTGAGGTTGCCGGTATCCACCGTCTCCATAAAGCCTTGCAGGTCGAAGAAGAACGGATCGTCGAACAGGCCCGCACGCGCACGTGCGCCGCCCGAGGTCAGGTCCTGGTTCACCGGTCCGGTGATCGTCCCGGCGCCGGGCACGCCCTGGATCTGGATGCCGTTGTTGCCGGCACCATCCTTGCCAAAGCGCACGTTGATCACGTTCTCGGTGTTGAGCGCGTCGCCATCGGTGGAAAGGAACACGCGATAAAGGACGTCGGGATCGTAGGTTGCCGGGCTGGCGGTGTCGGCCGGGCCTGCGAAGGTCACGACCATGTTGAGATTGGTATCGTCCGCCCACGAATAGATGTCGGCGATGTCAGCGGCCCGGTCCGGCGTTTCGTCCGCCATGGGGCTGGTACGGCTGGGCGGATCGCTGTGGTCGGCCGAGCGAATGGACTCGCCCGGCAGCAGGGCGGCCGCGCCCATGGCGCAGGCGGCAATCCCTCCGGCCAATAGATAGTGCTTGTTTTTCATGAGCTTTCTCCCCGAATAGTGCGCTCGGAGAACAGCTACGCCGCGTTCGGGAAAGTGGATGCACGATGAATGGAATCTTTTTTCGGGCGGGTCCGACGCGCGAAAAGTCCGGTGTCAGGCCAATCCGGCGACGGCGAAACAGACCGCGACGATCACCCCTATGCCGCACAGGTCGAGGACGAAGCCGGCGCGCACCATCCGGCCGATGCGGATGTTGCCGGTCGACCACGCGATGGCGTTGGGACCGGTCCCGGCGGGCAGCATGAAGCCCCAGCTGGCGGCGAGAGCGGCGGGCATCGCCAGCAG
This sequence comes from Pseudoblastomonas aquimaris, assembly GCF_035481675.1. Classification (NCBI taxonomy): domain Bacteria; kingdom Pseudomonadati; phylum Pseudomonadota; class Alphaproteobacteria; order Sphingomonadales; family Erythrobacteraceae; genus Pseudoblastomonas; species Pseudoblastomonas aquimaris. The sequence continues at coordinate 509,195 of NZ_JAYJJW010000002.1, forward strand.
CATCGGATCGGCGCCGAGCGCGACGACCAGGCTGGCGACAATGGGGATGATGGCGCTTGCCGTGGCGACGTTGCTGGCGAATTCGGTGATCAGCACCACCATCGCGACGATGGCGAGGGCGACGACGAGGACGGGCACGGCTTCGAGGAACAGCAGCGCCTCCCCGAGCCACGCGGCGAGGCCGGACGCCTGCATCCCGGCCGCCAGCGCCAGCCCGCCGCCGAACATCATGATCACGCCCCATGGCGCGCGGTCGGCTTCCTTCCACCGCAGCAGCGGGCGGCCCGTCCCGTCGGGCAGCAGGAACAGCGCGAGACTGGCGATGATGGCGATGGTGCCGTCCTTCCAGCTGTCTTCCGGCAGGAAAGGCGCCACCCAACGCTGCGTCATCCACGCCAGGAAAGTCAGCGCGATCAGCGGGACCAGCCGCTTTTCCGCCGGCGACCACGGGCGGCGGTCGTCGATCGCGGCGCGCGCCTGCGCCACGTCGAAGGGATGCTCCGCAACCTTTTGCACGCGCGAGATGATCGCCGCGGCGAGCGGCACGCCCAGCAGCACGACCGGCAGGCCGAATGCCATCCAGCGCGCGAAGCTGATCTCCACCCCGATGATGTCGTCGATCAGCGCCACCGCAATCCCGTTGGTGGGCGAGCCGACGATGGTGCCGAGGCCGCCGATGCTCGCGGCAAAGGCGATGCCCATGGGAAGGGCGCCGGCGAGGCCTTCTTGCTGCCCTACCGCTTCGCTACTTGAGGGCGGGCGTTGTGGCCCCACCGCTTCGCTACTTGAGGGCGTGCCTTGTTCGCTATTTATGGCTACGCCCCCGCCCGCCAGCACGGCGAGGGCCATCGGCATCATGATGAGCGCGGTGGAGGTGTTGGAAATGAGCATGGACAGCACCGCCGCGCTGATCATGAAGGCGAGCAGCAACCGCGCCTGTCCGCCGCCCGTGCCGATGGCCTTCAGGATCGCCAGCGAGAGCCTGCGGTGCAGCCCCGTTCGCTCGATGGCGAGGGCGATGAATGCGCCGCCCAGGAGCAAGAACAGGATCGGCGCGTAATAGGCGCTAGCCGTCTCGTCCGCGCCCATGACGCCCGCCAGCGGAAGGACGACGAAGGGCATCAGCGCGGTGGCGGTCAGCGGAATCGCCTCGGTCATCCACCACGCCGCCATCAGCACGACCAGGCCGGCGACGATGAAGGCCTGCTGCGACAGGCCCGCGGGCGCGGGCACGATCGTAGTGATTGCGAGCGCCAGCGCGCCCGCCACAAGACCGATCCTGCCTGCTGTCATCACTTGCCCCTCCCTTGCGACCGCATCGCGGATTCATTCTTTCCGGGATAGGGCTACAAATGAAAAAGGGCACCGCAGCGGGTGCCCTCTCCACGATTTCTGCATGGCTATTTCGGCGAGATCACCATCAGCATCTGCCGCCCTTCAAGGCGGGGGAATGCTTCGACCTTGGCGATTTCGGTCGTGTCGTCCTGCACCCGCTTGAGCAGGTCCATGCCGAGGTTCTGGTGCGCCATCTCGCGGCCGCGGAAGCGCAGCGTGACCTTGACCTTGTCCCCGTTCTCGATGAATTTCACCACGTTGCGCATCTTCACGTCGTAATCGTGCGTGTCGATGTTCGGGCGCATCTTCACTTCCTTGATGTCCTGGGTCTTTTGCGTCTTGCGCGCCAGGTTGGCCTTTTTCTGAGCCTCATAGCGGTGCTTGCCGACATCGAGGAACTTGCAGACCGGCGGGTCCGCATTGGGTGAAACTTCGACGAGGTTGAGGCCGACTTCGGCGGCCTGTTCGATCGCTTCGCGCGTGAACATCACGCCCAGGTTCTCGCCCTGATCGTCGATCACGCGAACCTTGTCTGACTGGATGAAATTGTCGAAGCGGGGCCCGCTCTTAACGGGGGGCGTGTTCATACGCCGGGGGGGACGAGGTATAAGTCTTTCTCCTGTGACTCGTTGAAATCAGGCTTCCATGTAGGGGCTAAACCCCCGCCGCGCTAGTAGGCGCAGGTCAGGCAGCCGCACGCCACAGCGGAAATGTGGCGAGCTTGCCACGGGTGGGCACCACCGCGTCGATGGTATTGGCAGGCTGCAGCGCCTTCAGGATCGCCGGATCGCCCGCATCCATTCCGCCGGTAAGCGCGCCGAAGGCCGGCATGACGATCCGCGCGCCTTCCGCTCCGCGCGCCACCACCGCGCAGGGCCGCCGGATCGCCCGGCGGCGGATTTTCAGCTGCAGGCGCGGGTGGAAATGGCCGGAAATCTCGGGCCGGGTTTCCCCCTTGCGCGCGATATGCCGCAGGATGAAGCCGCCGAGCTCCACTTCCTTCGCCAGCGTCCCACCCAGTTTCTTCTTCAGCTGCGGATCGTGGTTGCCGGTGATCCACACCCAGTCGGTCGCCCGCGTCAGCGCCGCGAGCATGCCCGCGGCATGTGGCTCCAGCCGGTCGACGCCCGCGCTGTCATGGAAATTGTCGCCCAGCGTGATCACCCGCCGCGCGTCGGTCAGGCGGATTTCCTCCGACAGGCGCTCCAGCGTCTCGCGGCTGTCGTATGGCGGCAGGAACTGCCCGGTGGTGGCGTAGAAACTCGCCTTTTCGAGATGCAGGTCCGCCACCAACAGCGCGCGTTCGCGCGGCCAGTAGAGCGTGCGCCCCTCGGTCAGGACGAGCTCTTCACCGGCAAATTCGAAAGGGGCGAACGAAACGGGAACCATGACCGGCTATTGCCGCAAGGTTTCGGCGATGGCAAGTGGCATGCCATGACCGATACCGACGACTGGACGCAAACCGCGCGAACGTGGTTCGAAACCCTGCGCGACCGCATCTGCGGGGAATTCGAGGCCATCGAGCGTGAAGCCGGCTCCGATGCCGCATTCGACTATGCCGAATGGGCGCGGGAGGAAGACGGCAACGACAATCCCGGCGGCGGCGTGCGCGGGGTGATGAAAGGCAAGGTGTTCGAAAAGGTCGGCGTCAACGTCTCGACGGTGCACGGAAATTTCTCGCCCGAGTTCGCCGGGCAGGTCAACGGAGCCAGCGCCGAAAAACCGGGGTTTACCGCCACCGGCATAAGCCTGGTTGCCCACATGGCCAACCCGCACGTGCCCGCCGTGCACATGAATACGCGCTTCCTGACCACCGGCAAGTCGTGGTTCGGCGGCGGGGCGGACCTCAATCCGCCGATCCCCTATGCCGAGGATACGGAGGCCTTCCATGCCCGGCTGCGCGCGGCCTGCGCGGCCCACAACCCGACCTATTACGAGCGGTTCAGGAAATGGGCGGACGATTATTTCTACATCCCCCACCGCGGCGTGCATCGCGGGGTGGGCGGGATTTTCTACGACCACCTGGAATGCGACGACGCGGCCGCGTTCGAGCGCAATCTGGCTTTCACGAAAGATGTGGGCGAGGCGTTCCTCGACATCTATCCGCAGATCGTGCGCGGGCGCATGGCCAGCAACTTCGACGAGGCGGACAAGCGCCGGCAGCTCGAATGGCGCGGGCGTTATGCCGAATTCAACCTGGTCTACGACCGGGGAACCCTGTTCGGCCTCAAGACCGGCGGCAATATCGACGCCATCTTGATGAGCCTACCGCCGGAGGCCAGCTGGAGCTAGGCGGCAAGGGTGAGCAGGGCAGGCGCGCCGGGGACTGGTCCGGCGCGCCCGCCTGCGGGGATCAGGCGCCGAAAGTGCCGATCGAGGAGCAGACTTCGACCGTGGTTTCACCGAAGATCTCGCGCGCGCCGGGGAAATCTGGAGTGGTGGGCACATCGGTGCATTCGAGGATCTCGCAAGTGTCAGAATACTGGTTGCATTCGATGCGGATGTCGTTCGCGGAGGCGAAGGACGGTGCGAGCGCTGCGAGGGCTGCGAAAGCGATGCCGGTGCGCTTGGTGGCGATGTTCATGGTAATCTCCCCTTCTGGTTGTCAGAGGCATGCAGCGTAACGCCGCACGTGCGACGGCGTCTGTAGGACAGGTGTAGCTAGTGCATGCGCACTAGGCCGGGCGCGGCGCGAAATATCGGATGCGCCGCAGACCGATTTCGCTATGGGCGAATTCATGCGGTTCTTGCGCGATCCGGTCAGGCTGATTCCCTTGCTGTTCATGACGGCGATCGCGATCGGCACGCTGCTGCTGTGGCTGCCCATCGCCACGGCGGACGGGACCCAGACCGCGCTGTCGACGGCCTTCTTCACCTCCACCTCCGCAGTCGCCGTGACGGGGCTGATTGTGGTCGATACCGCGACCTACTGGTCCCCGTTCGGCAAGGGCGTGATCCTGTTGCTGTTCCAGGTGGGCGGGTTCGGGATCATGACCGCGGCGACGCTGTTCGGCCTGATGGCGGGGCGCGGCTTCGGCCTGCGCGACCGGATGGCGACGCAGGTGGAACGGGACCGGCTGGAAGTGGGCGATGCGCGGTCGGTGCTGAAGCTGGTGCTGACCATCACCCTTGTGGCGGAAGGCGTGATCGCCGCCATCCTGACAGCCCGCTTCGCGCTCGCTTACGACATGCCTTTCGCACAGGCGCTGTGGCACGGCGTGTTCCACTCGGTCAGCGCTTTCAACAACGCAGGATTTTCCAGCTTTTCCGACAGCGTGATGTCCTACCAGTCGGACGCCGTCATCCTCGTCCCCATCATGCTGGCCGTCATCGTCACGGCGCTGGGGTTTCCGGTGATGCAGGACATCCGCGCCCACGGCCTCGTCTGGCGGCGGTTCACCCTGCACAGCAAGATCACAATTAGCGGCACCGCCATCCTGCTGGCGACAGGCTTCGTCGCCATCCTCGCGAAGGAGTGGGCCAATCCCGATACGCTCGGGCCGATGGACACGGGCGCAAAACTGCTCAACGCCGCGTTCCATTCCGTCATGCCGCGCACGGCCGGGTTCAACAGCCTGGATGTCGGCGCGTTTCGCGACGAGACGCTGCTGGTGAATTACCTGCTGATGTTCATCGGCGGCGGCAGTGCGGGCACCGCCGGGGGGATCAAGATCACCACCTTCTTCCTGCTGCTGGCCGTGGTCGTGTCGGAAATCCGGCGGGAGCGCGACGTGGCCATTTTCGGCCGCCGCATCGACCAGCGGCTGGAGCGTCAGGCGCTGGCGATCACCACGATGGCCGTCATCCTGATCATGGCCGCTACGCTCTATATCCTCGCCATCGCGCCGCTGCCGCTCGACGACGTGTTGTTCGAAACCATTTCCGCCTTTTCGACCGTCGGGCTTTCGACCGGCATCACGGCGGAGCTTCCCGTGCAGGCGCATGTGGTGCTTGCGATCCTGATGTTCGTCGGCCGCGTCGGGACCATTACGGTGGCGACGGCGTTGGCTACAGGCTCGTCCGAACGGCCCTATCGTTTCCCGAAGGAGAACCCCATTGTCGGCTGACAAGCGCGAACCCGTCCTCGTCATCGGCCTCGGCCGCTTCGGCAGCGCCGTAGCCGGATCGCTGGAGCGGATGGGCCACGAGGTGCTGGGCGTCGATTGCGATCCCGCGCTGGTTCAGGAAAACGCCGGCGCGCTGACGCAGGTGCTGGAGGCCGACTGCACCGACATGGCCACGCTGGAGAAGCTGGGCGCGGCCACTTTCCGCTCCGCCGTGGTGGGCATCGGCACCGACATCGAAGCGAGCGTGCTGACCGTGCTCGCCCTGTCCGACCTCGGCGTGCAGTCGATCTGGGCGAAGGCCACCAATGACAAGCACGGCCGCATCCTGGAGCGGACCGGCGCGCATCACGTCGTCTTCCCCGAACAGCGGATGGGCGAGCGGGTGGCGCACCTGCTCAACGAGCGGCTGAAGGATTTCATCGCATTCGGCGACGAATTCGCGATTGCGCGGCTGGCGGCGCCCGCCACCATCGTCGGCCTGCCGCTGGTGACGAGCGAATGCCGCAGCCGGTTCGGCGTGACGGTGGTCGGCGTGAAGCGGGCGGGGGAGGACTTCCTCCACGCGACGCCCGATACGTTGATCCTGCCGGACGACGAGCTGGTGGTATCGGGCCGCATCGCCGACATCGAAGGCTTCGCCCGCTGCGGCGGCTGACGCGGACCCAACTCCATCGACAGGCGCTTCAGCGCACCGTAAGCCGCTGGCCGATAAGCGAACTACGACATTCGAATTTCCCGGAGAGACCGACCCATGCGCCCCATTTTCACCCTGCCGCTCGCCGCCCTGCTCCTGACCGGCACCGCTTGCACCACAATGCCGGTGGCAACGGGCGAGCCGAGCATGGTCGCGCCGATCCTGACGAGCGCGGACGCGGTCGACACGCTCAGCTACGCGCAGCCCCAGGTTGCCCGCGTGACCCACGTCGCGCTCGACCTCGCGCTCGATTTCGCGGGCAAGTCGCTCGGCGGGACTGCCGTGCTCGACATCGCCGCGCGCGATGATGCGGAAGCGATCGTGCTCGACAGCAACGGGCTGCGGATCGATTCGGTCACCGACGGGGCGGGCAATGCGCTTGATTACGAGATCGGCGCGATGGTCGCCGAAGGGGGCAAGGGCGCCCCCCTGACCATCCGCATGGGCGACGCGCGCCAGGTCCGCATCGCCTATCGCGCGGCGGAGAACGCCGAGGCGCTGCAATGGCTCAGCCCCGCACAGACGGCGGGCGGAGAGCATCCCTATCTCTTCAGCCAGGGCCAGGCGATCCTCAACCGCACCTGGATCCCGACGCAGGACAGCCCCGGCATTCGCCAGACGTGGGAAGCGCGCATCACCGCGCCCAAGCCCCTGACCGTGGTGATGAGCGGGATAGCGCAAGGCGCGCCCGAGGACCTCGGCAACGGCCGCCGCGCCTTCCGCTTCGAAATGGACAAGTCGGTCCCGCCCTATCTCATCGCGATTGCCGCGGGCGACATCGAATTCCGCGCATTGAGCGACCGCACGGGCGTCTGGTCCGAACCCTCCATGCTCGATGCCGCAGCCGCCGAAGTCGCCGATACCGAACGCATGGTCGTGGCGGCGGAGAAGCTTTACGGCCCCTATCGCTGGGGCCGCTACGACATGATCGTCCTGCCGCCGGCCTTCCCCTATGGCGGGATGGAAAACCCGGTAATGACCTTCCTGACGCCGACTTTCATCGCCGGCGACAAGAGCCTCAACGGCCTCGTCGCGCATGAACTGGCGCACAGCTGGTCGGGCAACCTCGTCACCAATGCCGTATGGGCCGACAGCTGGCTCAACGAAGGGGTCACGAGCTATTTCGAGAACCGCATCCTCGAAGAACTCTACGGCAAGGAGCGCGCCGAACAGGAAGCTGCGCTCGCCTTTGCCAATATCGAGGACACGCTGGCCGAAGTCGGCAATGCACCGGGCACGGCGCTCTACCAGCCGGAGAACGTCGACCCGGTCGGCAGCGCGATCATCTATGACAAGGGCGCCTATTTCCTTCGCACGATGGAAAGCATCGTCGGGCGCGAGCGGTTCGACGCATGGCTGGAAAGCTGGTTCGACCGCCATGCTTTCGAGCCCGCGACCAGCGCGATGATGCTGGCCGATATCCGCGCCAACCTGGTGCGCGGCGATGCGGCGCTGGAAAAGCGGCTGATGCTGGACGAATGGGTCTACGGTCCCGGCCTGCCGGGCAACGTCGCCCGCCCCGCGGCGGGTGCCTTCGCCGAGGTCGATGCGGCAGTTGCCGCCTATCCGGCGAGCGGACCCGTCGCGTCGGCACGCTGGGCGAGCTGGAATTCGGCGGAGAGGCAGCGTTACCTGCGCGGCCTGCCGCAGGAAATCGACGCTGCAGGGCTGGCCGCGATGGACCGGTCGCTGGGCCTGACCCAGGGCACGAACAACGAAGAGCTTTTCCTGTGGCTCAACCTTGCGCTCGCCAATCGCTACGACGCCGTTGTGCCGCGGACCGAGACGTTCCTCGCCAATGTCGGCCGGCGCAAGTTCGTGGCCCCGCTGTTCGCCACGCTGATGGGCGAAGGCGAATGGGGCCGGCCGATCGCGCGGCGGATCTATGCCCGGACCCGGCCCAGCTACCACGCAGTTACCACCGGCACCGTGGACCGGATCGTGAACGGCAGCTAGCCGGCGCGCCGGTCTCAGTCTGGGGGCGCGTTTTAGGCCTTGCGCTTGCTCATGCTGCACCGCACATTCGCAGGTGCGATGTTGCGGCAGTACGAACTGGTAGAACGGGTCAAGGCCTACGATCCGGACGCCGACGAGGCGCTGCTAAACCGCGCCTATGTCTATACCGTGCAGAAGCACGGCACGCAGAAGCGCGCCAGCGGCGATCCCTATTTCAGCCACCCGGTCGAAGTGGCCGGGCTGATGACCGACCTGCAGCTGGACCAGGACACGGTGATGACCGCGCTCCTCCACGATACGGTGGAGGATACGCTCGCCACGATCGACGATATCGAGGCCAAGTTCGGACCCGAGGTCGCGCGGCTGGTGGACGGGGTCACCAAGCTGTCCAAGATCGAACAGATGCCGGAAGACGAGCGGGCGGCTGAAAACCTGCGCAAGTTCCTGCTCGCCATGAGCGAGGACATCCGCGTGCTGCTGGTGAAGCTGGGCGACCGGCTGCACAACATGCGCACGCTGCATTTCATCAAGAACCCCGAAAAGCGCGCCCGCATCGCGCGCGAGACGATGGATATCTACGCCCCGCTGGCAGAGCGGGTGGGCATGTACGAATACATGCGCGAAATGCAGCTGCTCGCCTTCGAACAGCTGGAGCCCGAAGCCTACAAGCTGATCACCGGCCGGCTGGAGGAACTGCGGGGGGAAGGCGGCGCGCAGGTCGATGCGATCGCTTTCGAAATGAAGCAGGCGCTGGCCGAAGCGGGCCTCAACGTCGAGGTGTCGGGGCGCGAAAAGCACCCCTATTCGATCTGGAAGAAGATGGCGGAGCGCCACGTCAGCTTCGAACAGGTGACCGACATCATGGCGTTCCGCGTGATCTGCGAGAACGAGGTCGAATGCTACCGCGCGCTGGGCGTGCTCCACACCACGTGGCAGATGATCCCGGGCAAGTTCAAGGATTACATCTCCACGCCGAAGAATAACGGCTATCGCTCGCTCCACACTAGCCTGATTTACGAAAACTCGATGCGGGTGGAAGTGCAGGTGCGCACACGCGACATGCACCGGACCAACGAATTCGGCCTCGCCGCGCACTGGGCCTACAAGCAGGACGAGAGGCCCGACGGGCAGGTCGGCTGGCTGCGCGACCTGATCGAGATCGTCGATGCCGCGCACGACGCGGACGAACTGCTCGAACACACCAAGATGGCGATCTACCAGGACCGCATCTTCGCCTTTTCGCCCAAGGGGGCGCTACACCAGCTGCCCAAGGGCGCAACGCCGGTCGATTTCGCCTTTGCCGTCCACACGGACCTGGGCGCGCAGGCGGTGGGCGCGAAGATCAACGGGCGGCACGTGCCGCTGCGCACGGTGCTGGCGAACGGCGACGTGGTGGAAATCATCAAGTCCGAAAACAGCGAGCCGCAGATGAGCTGGCTGGGCTTCGTCGTTACCGGCAAGGCGCGCGCCGCGATCCGACGCGCCGTGCGGCAGAAGGAACGCGAGGAAATCGCCTCCATCGGCCGCCAGCTGTTCGACGAGATTGCCGAGCGCCTGCCCGCCAATATCGGCAAGAAGGCTACCAAGGCCGCGATCAAGCGGCTGGAGCTGGAGGACGAGGAAGACCTGATGTTCCGCATCGGTTCTGCCAAGCTGACCGATGCAGAGCTGATGGAGGCGCTGGTCCCCGGCTCGACGGCGGAATTCGACGAAGCGCAGCTTGCCGCGCGGCGCGATCACAAGCTGTCGATCAAGGGGCTGACCGCGGGCGTCGGCTTCGAGCTGGCCAAATGCTGCCACCCGGTGCCGGGCGACCGGATCGTGGGGCTGCGGCAGGAAGGCGAAAAGGTGGAGGTCCACGCCATCGACTGCCTGCAGCTGGCCAATGGCATCGATGCGGACTGGATGGATTTGCAATGGGGCGAACGCAGCGCCGGCGCGCCGGGCCGCATGCGCGTGGTGCTGTACGACCGCCCCGGCACAATGGCGGAAATGGCCGGCATCTTCGCGCGTAACGGCGGCAATATCGTCAACCTAGAACTGACCCAGCGCGACGAGCCCTTCCAGACCTACGAGATCGACCTGGAAGTGCAGGACCTGGCGCACCTGACCCGCACGCTCAGCTCCCTGCGCGCGAGCGACGCGGTGGCGCAGGCGGAGCGGATCTGATGAAAGTCATCGGGTTGGATCACGTCCAGCTCGCCATGCCGGCGGGCGGGGAAGACCGCGCCCGCGCCTTTTATCGCGGTGTGCTGGGCCTTGCCGAAGTGCCCAAGCCCGCGTCGCTTTCAGCGAACGGCGGCTGCTGGTTTTCGGGCGGCGGGGTCCATTTGCACTTGGGCCGGGAAGAGGGCTTCCGCCCGGCGACAAAGGCGCATCCCGCGCTGCTGGTGGACAACCTCGACGATGCCCGCGCCGCTTTTGCGAGGGCGGGCGTAGAGTTCCGCGACGGCAAGCCGCTCGACGGTTATCGCCGCGGCGATGTCGTCGATCCCTTCGGCAACCGCATCGAGATCATGCAGCGCGTTTGAGCCCGTCGCTCCCGTCGCTGGGCAAGTCCGCCGTCAGGGCTGCACCCGGCGAACCGGCACGGGGATGTTGCAGATATCCGCCCCGCCTGCGGGCACGATGAAGAAGGGGTCCCGGCGGTTCGCGCGCGCTTCGGCATAGGCGGCGAAGCTCTCGCTCACAGTGGACAGGTACTCGAACAGCGGTTGCTCGGACACCGGCAAGTCGCTCGCCACGCGGACCTGCAGGATCGGCACGCGTTCCTCGGCCGTTTCGTAGAAGCCGAGCGCCCCGGTCCCGCGCGGCAGGCTGGAGAGGTGCTCGATCCCCTCGATTACTCTGCCGACGAGCGCGATGTTGCGGTCCAGATGCCGCGGCGCATGGCCGATCACGGTGTAGAGCTCCGCGCCCGAACCCGTGTCGGGCGAGTAGTTCCGCCCCACGCCGACCATGCCGTAGCAGTGGACGGGCCATAGTTCGCCGGAACCCGCCTCATTCAGGCCAGTGGCAAACGGCCAACCGCTAACGATCCGCGTGTTAAGAGCAAAACTATCGCCGCGAAGATAACGCGCGACGTCCATTATCGCTTCAAGTTCGCTAGCGTCCAATTCGCCCGCCAAAACGGCCTGTTCCGCCGGGTCAAAAAGCTGCCTTGCGGCAGCCATACGCTGACTGCCAGTAACATCGTAACTTTTTAGAGGAAGCAGTGTGTCGCTGAAATCTTCCGGCTCGAAGGTGAAATCCTCCTCCGCCATCACGCGCAGCCCTTCCGGTAGCGGGTTGGCCTCGCCATCAGCTTCGGGATTGTCGTAATTCGGATCGCCCCACTGGACGACGTAGTTGTCCTGCACGCGGTTGACCGAAGTGCCGTCGTACCAGCCGCTGCGGGCGAGGGTGCGGATGTTGGCGATCCAGCCTTGGCTGAACGGCTCCGGCATCAGCTGGATGACCACTTCGCGGGGCTTGCCGTCGCGGTCGGGGGCGAGGGTCATGACCACGAGGTCCTCCGCCGCGATCGCCTGCCATTCGGCCGCATCCGCCTGCGCCACGATCTCGCCGGGCGACAGCGGAGCCTCATCCTGCGCGGCAGCGGGGAGGGCCAGCGCGAGCGCCGCTGCGGTGGCGAGCAGCGCCCTCACGGCGCGTTTCCCTCGTCCAGCCGCTCGATGGGCACGCTCACGCCGCACACGTCCACCCCGCCGGCGGGCACGCGGTAGAAGCTGTCGAAGCGGTTGGCGGTGACGCCTACCATCCGCGCGAATGCCTCGCTGGTGGGGGAGAGCGTGCGGAAGCGCGGCCGCTCGCCCTGCGGCAATTCGTCGGCTAGCCGCGCCCGCAATATCGGCACCCGCTGCGCCGCATCGGCGTAGACGCCCGCATCGCCGGTACCGCGCGGCAGGACCGAGAGATGCTCGATCCCCGCGATGACCCGCCCGATTACCGCGATATTGCGGTCGAGCCGGCGCGGCGCATGGCCGATCACGGCATAGAGCTCCGCCCCCGTTCCCGTGTTCGGCGACAGGTCCCGCGCCACGCCGACGCTGGCATAGCAATGCGTCGGCCAGATCGTGGCCTCGTTCCACGCCACCGGAAACCCGTGACGGAAGCCCGCGTGGGGCGCGTAGGGATCGGTAATTCCGGGGAAAGCGGCCGTGCGCCCGTCGCGCGGGCGCGGCGTGACATATTCGCTTTCCGGCACGGTCAGCAGCCCATCGGGCAACGGCTTGGCTTTGGCCGGGTCGTCCTCCCCGTCGCCCCACTGCGCTACCCAATTATCGACCACGCGGTAGACGGTCGTGCCGTCCCACCAGTGCGCCCGGGCGAGCGTGCGCACGTTCCGGACCCAACCTTCCGACAGCGGTTCCGGCATCAGCTGGATCACGATCCGGCGCGGTTGCCCCGCGGTATCGGGCGTCAGGTCCATGACCAGCAGGTCATCGGGCGCAATCGCGGTCCAGTCCGCCTCGCTCGCCAGCGCGACCATGTCGGCCGGCGTGGTGCCGTCGGGTTCGCCCGCGGCGGCTGGCTGGAGCGGCGGGACGGTGGCGCAGGCGGCAAGTGCCAGCGTGGTGGCAGCGGTAAGAAGGCTCTTCATGGCCAAGGGTCTGCCACGCAGGCGGGCGCAGCGCTAGTCCGCCATCTCCTCCAGCGCGTGCATATCGTCGTCCGACAGGCCGAAGTGGTGGCCGACCTCGTGGATCACCACATGGGCGACGAGGTGCTCCAGCGTCTCGTCTCCGCGCTCGGCCCATTCGTCCAGGATCGCACGGCGGAACAGGCGGATGCGGGTGGGCATGGTCCCCGAATGCTCGATCGACTGATCGGTCAATGCGACGCCCTCGTAAATGCCGGTGAGTTCGTAGGGATGCTCGCAGCCGACCGACTGCAGCGTCTCGTCGTCGGCATATTCCTCGACGCTGAAGACCACCGCGCCGAGGTGTTCGGCGAATTGCGAGGGCAGGCGATCCAGCGTCGCTCGGCCCATGGCTTCCATCTCTTCGGCAGAGGGGGCGAGGCCGATCGTCCGCGTCATCGCCCACCCATGGCGCGACGGCCTTGCACCCGCAACCCCATGCAGCTAGAGGCGCGCATTCTTGTTGGCCTATCGCGCCAAGCGCTACTTGAAGCCGGAGGGTGTGTGACTTCACCCCCGCACTCGAGTAGCGAAGCGATAGTGCGAACCGGAACGCGGAGCGGTGGCCGAGTGGTCGAAGGCGCACGCCTGGAAAGTGTGTATACGGTAACCCCGTATCGAGGGTTCGAATCCCTCCCGCTCCGCCACACATAAGTGATTGATATAGGACGATTTTCAGTTTGCGCGCAAGCCTCGCAGTTCTGCGCGCTTCACGGCCAGAAGCGGGTCTGCAGAGAGCGCTCGAGCGGTCCGATAGATTAGATTCGCGAGCCCTTTCTCCGTGGGGCCAATCGCCAGTACGTAGTGCTGGGCCTAGCTACCAATCACATCATTCAGGCACGTCACTTTGGGCCGGACGGATGGATGCATCGCACTTCGTTCTCTCCACCAATGTTTTTCGGACACCTTTTCCCACCGGACGGTTCTAAGAGAAAAGGAGGTGCGCTTGGCCGACACAATCACCGTAAACGGAACCGCCCACCCCACTCCCGACGACCCGCGGGTCAGTCTTCTCGATTTCCTGAGGCAACACATCGGCCTCACCGGCACGAAGAAGGGCTGCGATCACGGCCAGTGCGGTGCGTGCACGGTTCTCGTGAACGGCATCCGCATCAACAGCTGCCTGACGCTGGCGGCGATGCACGATGGCGACAGCGTGACGACCATCGAAGGTCTCGGCACGCCCGACGAGCCGTCCGCCCTCCAGCGCGCTTTCATCGAGCATGATGGCTTCCAGTGCGGCTATTGCACGCCGGGCCAGATCTGCTCCGCCACCGCCATGCTGGAAGAAATCGCCGCCGACTGGCCGAGCGACGCCAGCGAAAGTCTCGAGGGGCAGATCGCGATCTCCGGCGAAGAGATACGTGAGCGGATGAGCGGCAATCTGTGCCGCTGCGGCGCTTACGCGAACATCGTCGCTGCGATCGAGGACGTCGCGGCGGGAGGCAAGTCATGAGGCCGTTCCAATACACCCGCGCGCCTTCGCTGTCCGAAGCTTCGCATGTGACCGCCGAGGAGGATGCGCTTGCCATTGCGGGCGGAACCAACCTGCTCGACCTCATGAAACTGCAGGTGGAAACGCCGGGTCAGCTGGCCGACATCAATCGGCTTGGCCTTGCGGATATCGAGGACACGGACGAAGGCGGCCTGCGTTTGGGTGCGCTCGCCACGAATACCGAAACCGCCGTCCACCCGCGCGTTCGCGCCGACTATCCGGTCCTGTCGCGCGCCATTCTGGCCGGGGCGACGCAGCAGCTGCGCAACAAGGCCACCAATGGCGGCAATCTGTGCCAGCGCACGCGGTGCTTCTACTTCACGAAACCTGACCAGCCCTGCAACAAGCGCGACCCGGGCAGCGGCTGCGGGGCAATCGACGGCATTGCGAAACTCCATGCGATCCTGGGCACGAGCGACCAGTGCATCGCAACCTATCCGGGCGACATGGCCGTGGCGCTGAGCGCGCTCGACGCGGTGGTGCACATGTCGAGCGACAAGGGCGAGCGCCAGGTGCCGGTGCGCGACTTCCACTGCTTGCCGGGCGATACGCCATGGATCGAGAACGTCCTCGAACCGGGCGAGATCATCACCGGTATCGTTCTTCCTGCTCCGGTCGGGGGCACGCAGATCTATCGCAAGGTGCGCGAGAGATCGTCCTATGCCTTTGCGCTGGTCTCCGTTGCCGCCGTGATCGAACTGACGGACGGCAAGTTTACCCGCGCCGATCTCGCCTTTGGCGGGTTGGCGCACAAGCCGTGGCACGATCCGCGGGTCGAAGAAGCCCTGATCGGCCAGCCCCCCTCGGACGCGCTGTTCGACAAGGCAGCCGATATCCTGCTGAGCGATGCGCGCGGGTTCGGGGAGAACGACTTCAAGATACCGCTGGCGCGGCGCACGCTTCACGCCGTCCTGGCGCAGGCTACGGAGGACGCGGCATGACGGTCCATTTCAAGCAGGACGAGCCCGACAACTCCAACCGCCTAGATGGGATGAAGCAGGGTGTGCTTGGAAAGCCCCTGCCGCGCATCGAGGGACTGGCCAAAGTCACCGGCACCGCGCCCTATGCCGCCGAATATCCGGTCGAAAACTGCGCCGAGGGTGTGCTGGTCACCTCGACCATCACGCGCGGCGAGGTTACTTCCATCGACCGGGCAAGCGTGCTGTCCATGCCCGGCGTGATCGCGGTGGTCGATGACGAGAAGATGTGCACCCGCGCCGCGCAGGGGACGGCCAACGAAGCGCCCATGCAGGGGCCGACGCAGGTCTGCTACTGGGGCCAGCCGATCGCGCTGGTGGTCGCCGAGACATTCGAACAGGCGCGCGATGCGGCCAAGCACCTGAAGGTCGAATATCGCGAGGAGAAAGGCGCTTTACTCGATCCGAACGCGGTCGAACCGGAAGAGCAGGAGGACGAGACGGTCCATCAGGGCTATCTGGCGCATGCCATGGCCGAAGCCGCGCATAGCGTCGACGTAACCTACACAACCAAGGGCCACGCCTCCGCCGCGATGGAACCGCATGCCGCAATCGCCCAGTGGGACGGCGACAAGCTGACCGTCCACGCCTCCCTCCAGATGCTCAACTACAACATCACCGAACTGGCCGATGCGCTCGATATGGAAGAGGAGAATATCCGCCTCATATCGCGCTTCGTCGGGGGCGGTTTCGGTTCTAAGCTGGGCATAAGCGAAGAGGTTGTCGCAGCCGCGTTGGCGGCGAAAGCGGTCGGGTGCCCGGTCCGCGTCGTGCAGTCGCGCCAGCAGGTTTTCCAGACGGTCATGCGCCGCAGCGAAACCACGCAGCGCCTGCGCCTAGCAGCCGATAGTGATGGAAAGCTCACCGGCTTCGGCCACGAGGCGCTGGTGTCCAACCTTCCCGGGGAGACATTTGCCGAGCCCGTGCTTCAATCGTCTCATTTCATGTACGGCGGCGAAAACCGCGAACTGATGCTCAATGTCGCCCGCATCCATCGCATGACGGCCGGATCGGTGCGCGCACCGGGTGAAGCCGTGGGCATGCCGGCGCTCGAAGGGGCGATGGATGTGCTCGCCGAAAAGGCCGGCATCGATCCGGTTGAGCTTCGCCTGCGCAACATACCCGAGAGGGATCCCGAGGAAGACCTGCCGTTCTCCTCGCACAAGCTTGCCGATTGCCTGAAGCAGGGCGCTGAAGCCTTTGGTTGGGACAAAGGCCTCCGCAAACCGCGCCAGCGGCGTGAGGGCGAATGGTGGATCGGCACCGGCATGGCTAGCGCCGCGAGAGTACACAACATCTCCGAGGCAAAGGCGCGGGTCACTCTGAAAGCGGACGGCACGGCGCTCGTTGAAACCGACATGACCGACATCGGCACCGGTACCTACACCATCCTCGCGCAGATTGCCGGGGAGATGCTGGGGCTGGATCCGGAGCAGGTCCTGGTCGAACTGGGCGACACGCGCCACCCGCGCGGCCCCGGCTCGGGCGGCAGCTGGGGCGCGGCTTCGATCGGTTCGGCGGTCTATATCGCTTGCAAGGCGATCCGCGAGGCACTGGCCGCTAAGGTCGGCACGAGTGAGGAAGAACTCGACCTGCAGGATGGCAAAACCGCTACCGGCGCGGTTCTGACCGACCTTCTCGAAGGCAAGGACCTTGTGCGCGAAGGCCATTACGAGCCGGGCGATATCGAAGACGATTACACCGCCTCCGGCTTCGGCGCCTTCTTCGCTGAAGTGCGCGTCAATCACTTCACCGGGGAAGCCCGCGTCGATCGCATGCTAGGCGCATTCGGCTTCGGCCGTGTGCTGAATGCCAAGACCGCTCGCTCGCAATGCATCGGCGGCATAACCTGGAGCATCGGCGTGGCACTGACCGAGGCGCTGGAATTCGATCCGCGCGACGGACACCTCGTCAACTGCGACCTGGCCGAGTACCACGTGCCAGTCCATCGCGATGTACCCGATCTCGAAGTCGTGCTGGTCGAGGAACGCGATGGCGCAGCCAGTCCGATCCAAGCCAAGGGCATCGGCGAGCTCGGTATGTGCGGCGGTGCGGCAGCTATCGCCAATGCGATCTACAACGCTTGTGGTGCGCGGCTCTACGATTACCCGATGACGCCGGATCGCGTTCTCGCGGCGATGCCCGACTAATGTTGGCCAAATGTCCAATCGCTATCGAGCACGACGAGGATCACCTCGCGCTGGCTGCGGCGTGCCAATCGGGTGTGGGACTCTGCACTATTGTAAGAATAGAGGGCAGCTTCTCGCGGCGCCTTGGAGCGCAGCTGGCGGTTTTGCCCGATGGTTCAACTGTCGGCGATCTTGCCGATGGCTGCTTGGAGAGACAATTAGCGACCGACCTGTTGCAATCCGCGAGCAAACGTGTCGTCCGCTATGGTCGCGGTTCATCCACAATAGATTTCCGCCTGCCGTGTGGAGGCGGTCTCGATATCCTTCTGGATCCCGCGCCGGATCGGGTGGCTTGTCGATCCGCGCTTAAGACGCTTCAATCGCGGCGTCCGGCCCGCCTCTCGATAGTCGTAGGCGAGCATCTCTTCGAACGCACCTATCTGCCTTCGCTGAAGCTGGTCGTTCTTGGAGAGGGGCCCGAAATTGCGGCCGTGGCGTCGCTGTGTGCGGCCATGAAGATTGATGTCGAAGTGCTCTCAAGAGATGATCTTACTCTTGGCGGAAGGGTCTCGAATGTGTGTTACGATCCCTGGACGGCCTGCCTGCTGCTGTTCCACGATCATGAATGGGAGTTGGCCCTGCTAGAGCAGGCGCTGGCAAGCGACGCCTTTTACGTCGGCGCTCAGGGCGGGGAGAGGGCGCGCTCAGATCGTACGCTGGGGCTTGCCGCGCGCGGTGTTCCTGAGGAGCAGATCGCGCGCCTCACCAGCCCGGTAGGCTTGTTGCCTGCCTGCAAGTCGCCGCGAACCATCGCTCTGTCGGCGCTTTCGGAAATCGTCGGCTGCTACGAGAAAATGCGTGCCGTCGCATGAGCTGAAGACAGGCGTGATGCTGCTCGCAGCCGGTCAAGGAAAGCGGTTCGGCGGGGGCAAGCTCACCGCCGAGTTTCGAGGCCGTCCTTTGTGGGAATGGGCCGCACAAGCCTCGGAGAATGCCCGCTTCACAGAGCGCGTTATAGTGGTCGGTACGGAAGGTTCGATCAAAGCCCGGCGGGGGTGGAGGACGATAAAGAACCCGGCTGCAGCGGAGGGAATGGGCACTTCTATCGCGGCAGCCATACGCGTCCTGACCGACTGCGAATACGTGGTCGTCGTGCTTGCCGATATGCCATTTGTTTCTTCCACGCTTCTCGGCCGGCTTGCCGCTACGCAAAAGGTCGCATTCAGTCGTTACGGAGATGGCAATGCGGGCTGCCCGGCCGGTTTTCCGCGCGAAGCCTTCCCTTTCGTTGCATCCTTAACGGGGGATCGAGGGGCACGGTGCCTCAACTTTCCGAATGTGGAACTCATCGATCCGCTGCAACAGGATGAACTGGTCGACATCGACACGACCGCCGACCTGGAAAGTTTCAATTTTCCTGCTTGATGTCGCACTTCTCATGGCCTCAGAAGCCATCGGTGCGCTGAAAGGCTGACTCCTCCGATTGGAAAGACAGCAGGGAAGGACCTGCGGCCACCTCAAGGTCGACACCATCGTCGCCGCCCGCATTGACAGCGGTGTCATTAAGCGTATCTCTATGCCGAGAACACGATTCTGTGGGAGGGATTGATGGATAATTTCGGTGAGCGTTTGGGAATGGGTGCGTCGCCTTCGGGCCTCGCGACCCGGCTTTTGCTAGGCACGGCGCTGGCTGCATTGGCGATACCGGCGAGCGCGCTGGCGCAAGACCGACAGCCCGCCCTGCAGGAGGATGAAGGCGCAGTCGACGCGGTCGTCGACGACGAGTTTGCGAATGTCGACGATGGCAACATCATCATTGTCGAGGGCATCCGCACCTCGCTGCAAAGCGCGCTTGTGGAAAAGCGGGATTCCGACAATCTCGTCGAGGTCATCCAGGCCGAAGACATCGGCAAGCTGCCAGACCAGAACCTGGCCGAAGTGCTCGAAAACGTCACCGGCATCCAGATCACCCGGCAGGCCGGGGTCGGCAATGCGGTGCAGATCCGCGGGACCGATGCCAACCGGGTGGAGATCAACGGCGTGTCGACCGTGGGTTCGGGATCGGGTCGCTCCGGCATCAGCTTCGAGGATTTGCCCGCCGCGCTGATCGCCTCGGTCGAGGTGGTGAAGGTGCCCGAGGCCAGGACGATCGAAGGCTCGGTCGGCGGCACGATCAACCTGCGCACCATCCGTCCGCTCGATCTCACCGACCCGCTGCTGGCCGCCCGCGTCCAGTTCGAAAACAGCGACCTTGCCGACACCACCCTTCCGCGCGTGTCGGCAACGGTGGGCAACAGCTGGGACACCGGGGCCGGCGAGATCGGTGTCGTGCTGAGCGGCAGCTACGCCCGCCAGGACGTGGCCGTATTTGCGCCTCGTGTGGACCGCGACAATCTGCGGCAGGCCTCGACGGCACCGAACCTGCCGGGCAGCAACGCGAACCAGCCGTTCGACTATCTGCAGATCCAGTTCCTCAATCAGGAAACGAACAACTACGAGTACGAAACGTGGAACGCGACCGCATCGCTTGAATGGCGGCCATCGGACAATTTGCTCCTTTATTTCGACGGCACGATCAACGACCAGCAGCGCGCCCAGAACAGCAACCGCGTGCAGCTTTCCGGCGTGTCCAATGCGGTCAACCAGGCCTTCCACGACGAGTTCACCACGATCGATCTCGGCACGCTCACCGGGCCGAACGGTCCGATCGACCTGGGCACAGTGGAATCGACCCTGCGCGGCACGATCGGCATCAACGGTGCGAGCGGCCAGACGCTCGATCCCAATTTGCGGACTTCCAGTGACACCGGTTCCCGCGTCACCGACAGCCAGGTATTCGACCTCGGTTTCGAATACGAGGCGGGCAAGCTGGTCGTGCGCGGCGAGGCGGCCCTGTCGAAATCCGACACGGTCAATCCGAACTTCTCGACCACGCTGGATTTCATCAATCCCAACGCGCCGCAGCCGGTGTTCGGGCGGGGCAGCCTGGATAATGCAACGCCGCTGCAATTCGACCTGAGGGGCGACGTGCTGCAATTCGGTATCGACGAATCCAGCCCGTTTGCGCCGTCAAGCGCGGATCTGCTCGATCCTGCCAATTACCAGCTCAACCAGGTGGCGCAGGGAGCCAATTCCGCGAATAACGAGGAAAAGGCCGCCCGGCTCGACTTCACTTACGACACGACGGACCTCAACCCCTTCGTCACGTCCGTCGATTTCGGCTATCGCTGGAACGAGACCACCGCAGTCAACAACGTCTTTTCCAACAACATCAGTCTGACCAACAACAGCACCAACCCTGCAAACAACCGCTTCAACCGGCCGGAGGGCAATTTGTTCGCCGATATCCTGGTCGCGGCGCCCGACAACTTCAATTCGGCGGACGGGCGGACCCTCTATTTCGCCGACTTCCTGATCATCGACGGCCAACTGGCATTCGACGATCCGGACGCGGTGCTTGCGGCGCTGAACGATGCGATTGCCGCCAGCAATGCAGCAAACCCGGGCTTTCCTGCGGTGCCCTTGCTGGAGGGTCCCACCGAGTCGGCGGCCGGCTTCTTCAGCGTGAAGGAAACGACCCACGCCCTGTATGCCCAGATGAATATCGACACCGAGATATTCGGCATGCCCACGCGCGGTAACGCGGGGATCCGTTGGGTCACCACGAACCTCTCCTCCACCGGGAACAACGTCTCCAACGGGGTCGCCAGCGGCACCACGACGCAGGAAAGCTCTTACGACTTCCTGCTCCCGCGCCTGAGCCTGGTGTTCGAGCCTGCCGACGACCTGCTCGTGCGGGCGGGCGCTTCGCGGGATATGCGGCGGCCCAATTTCGACGATCTTTCGACCTCGCGATCCTTCTCCACATCGGCGGAAGCGATTGTCGAAGGGGGCAACCCAAATCTCGTGCCCGAACTCGTATGGTCTTACGACCTGTCGGCGGAATGGTATTTCGCCCCATCGAGCGTGTTCAGCGTCGGCGTGTTCCACAAGAACCGGACCAACCTGTTCTCGCCCATCGTCGATTATCCGACGCCCATCGGCTTCGTGAACGGCAATCCGCAATACTCGATCGATCCGGCCTGCCCGGGCGGCGGGATCTACAACCCGCTCGCCAACCGGAACATCAACAGCCAGACACCCGGCAACGGCATCTGCGCGCCGTTGGGATCGACGTTCAACGTGCCCGGATCGACCACCCAGACGGGCATCGAGGTCGCCTTCCAGCACGACCTTTCGGCCTATGAAGAAGCGCTCGGCTTTGCCTCCGGCTTCGGCTTCATCGGCAATTTCACCTATCAGGAGGCAGGCGGCGATGCGGAGACGTTCTATACCGGCCTGACGACGCGCAACCTCGACACCGGGCTGGGCTTCCCGGCGGGATCGGTGCAGAGCAAGGTCACCCTGACCAACCTGTCCAATTACGCCTACAACGCGACGCTCTATTACGACAAATACGGGCTCAATGCCCGCGTGCGCTACACTTGGCGGTCGGACTACATCACCGACGACCAGTTCCGCTGGAACCTGCCGCTGGTGGCCGGTGACCGCGGGCAGCTCAACGCCGGGTTGAACTACGACTTCACCGACAATATCAACTTCGGGATCGAGGGCATCAACCTGCTGCGCGGCGACCAGAAGCTGTATTGCGTGAACGAAGGCGCGGTCCTGTGTTTCCAGGGACTTACCGACCGGCGCATCACGGCGGGGCTCAGCGTTAAGTTCTGAGAATCCAGAGGCAAATACTAAAAGGCCGGCTCTTCACGAGCCGGCCTTTTTCGTTTCCGCGTGTTGCCGCTTAGCGCCTGCGCCTGGCGAGTTGGTAGTCGTAAAGCGAAGGTGCCGCGATCAGCGAGCGGTTGAGCGCCTCGACATAGGGCGCCGGATCGTAGCTCAGGATCAGCGGACGGTTGCCGTGCATGCCGATGACGCGGGCGTCCGGCCCTTCGGACCCGCCGAAGATCGTCACCGCTTCGCCCGGTGCTGCGCCGCCCGTGACGAGGATATTGACGTTCCACATCGTGTTGTAGCGCCCGTGCCCCGGCAGCCAGTATCCCGCCCCGCCGGCGCGGTAGAGGTCATACATCGGGCCGCCGTCCGGCGCGGTCTTGTCGGGCCGGATGCGCAGGGTGATGTTGTCGTAGAGGTTCTGGTGGTTGGCCCCGGCGTGCTGGTCCAGCGTCGGCTGGGTCCACGCGGCGGAATTGTGATAGACCGCCTTGGTCGCCTGGGTGTTGAAGCTGAAGGTGTGCTGCGTGGGGTTGTAGGCCTGGTGCCCCGTCACCAGCACATTGTGCACATTGCCCATGTGGATGGCGTAGTGGGCGACGTGGCTCCCCCTGGTCACGACATTGGCAATGGTCACGTTGGCCAGGTCGTCGGTCAGGATGCCGGAGTCCGCCTCGCTGATCGCGACGTTGCGGATCCAGCCGTTATGGACACCGGTGAAATAGATGCCGTTATAGCCCGCTTCGTTGTGATGCACGAAATACGGATTTTCGGGAAAGGTGAGGGCAAGGTCCTGGATGCCGACGTCCGAGAGATGGTCCCACTCGGCGAAATAGGCAGGAAGGTCGGCGTCGATATCGTGCAGAAGCGGGTCGGCAATGGTCACACGTGTGCCGTCGATCGCCTCGATCCGGGTGGCCTGCCGGACAAGCGGACGGTCGGGCAGCATCCAGTGCCGGTCGCCGATGGGAAGGTCGCCGCCAGTCGCGCCCTGTCCGTAAAGCGACTGGACCAGCGGTCCGTCGGGCCCGGCGCGGTTATGCCAATGGATCTGCAGGACGTCGCCGACAGAAAGAGCTTCGGCATTCGGCACTTCGATCCGGCGCGCACCCTGTGCGCCGCTGGCGATGTCCGCAACCTCGCGGATCGGGCGGTCGTATTCCTCCAGATAGGTCGCATGGCGCCCGCCCGGGACGCGCGCCCAGATGAAGCCGCCAGTCCAGCTGTATTCGCTGAACAGAACGTCGAGGTTCTGCTCCGGCTGGCGCTCACGCTTGTCGTATTTGACGAGATATTCGCGGATTTCCTTGAACGCGCCGCCACCGTCGACCTGCTTCAGCGGGCGGGGCATGTAGAGCTCCGTCCCCCCTTCGCCCATGCCGCTGCCTGACAGCACGATGCC
Organism: Pseudoblastomonas aquimaris; assembly: GCF_035481675.1. Lineage (NCBI taxonomy): Bacteria > Pseudomonadati > Pseudomonadota > Alphaproteobacteria > Sphingomonadales > Erythrobacteraceae > Pseudoblastomonas > Pseudoblastomonas aquimaris. The sequence continues at coordinate 532,620 of NZ_JAYJJW010000002.1, forward strand.
GCTCTTCTCGATCCAGAGGATCTCGGTCAGCTGATAGCGGCCGGGAGCCAGTTGTACGCGGACCGGCCCGTCGATGTCGTGCGCGGCGGCCAGCGCGGCCTTCAACGCAACACTGTCGTCCTTGCCGTCATCCGGGACCGCGCCGTAATCGGCAACGTCGATGGCGCGCGAGACGGTGGGGACAGGCTCCAGCCCGTAACCGTAACCGGCATAGGAAAAGTCGGGCAGGTAGTTCGCGCGAGCCACGTCCGGATCGGCAAGGATCGCCGGCAGGCTCGTGCTGGGATCCTGCGCAAGAGCCGCGCCTGCAGCCAGCGCCGCTGCGCCGCACGACGCATAAATCCATGTTCTGCCTGACATTTGCATATTTGCCACACCCTATCCCGATTTTTCCAGGCAAGCTATTGACCACGATTACCACCGGTGTCAATTAGATCGGGTAACCGGTGTCAAACTTTCGGCACACGGCACCAGACAGCAGGCCCAAGACCTGCGATGGGATATGCGGAGGGGAATTATGCGCAAGGCAGCAACTTTAACTTATGGTCACCCCAGCACGGGACGCCGCGCGGTTCGCGTCGCGCTGCTCGTGTCTGTCATGGCCATGACGCCTGCGGGCGTCGCCCATGCGCAGGATGCAGAGCCGGTCGATGAGGCGGGAACGGCGACCGATGCGGTCGAGCAATCCCTGCAGGACGACAGCACGATCATTGTGACCGGCGAAATTGCTCGCACGATCGAGAATTCGCTGGAGACGAAGCGTTCGCTCACCGTCATCGGCGATGCGATTGTAGGCGAGGATATCGGCGACCTGCCCGACCTGTCCGTGGCCGAAACTCTGGAGCGGATTGTCGGCGTCACGTCCGACCGGTTCAAGGGCGGCGCGTCGGAACTATCCGTGCGCGGGCTTGGCGCCTTCCTCGGCTCCTCGTCGCTCAACGGACGCGAGGTATCCTCCGGCAGTGACGGGCGCGACGTCAATTACGGGCAATTCCCGTCCGAGCTGATCAACGGCACCATCGTCTACAAGTCGCAGCAGGCCAGCTTCATCGAGGGCGGCGTCTCCGGCGTGATCGAACTGCAGACGCTCAAGCCGGTCGACTACGGCAAGCAGCGCTTCCAGATACAGGGCCTCATCGGCTATTCCGAGTACGAGGATCGCGTCCTGGTCAGCGGCGATCCGGTCAGTGCCCGCGTGACCGCGTCCTTCGTCGACCAGTTCGATGTCGGCGACGGCGAATTCGGCATCGCCATCGGCGGCCAGCTCCGCCGCGACACGGCGCCGGAGGATTTCTTCACCACCAGCTCGACCTATCGGCCCTGCAACACCATCGAGGGCATCGATCAGAGCAACAACTGTGCTTACGACACCGATGCGGCTGGCAATCCGACGGGCGCCAGCGACACCTATTTTGTTTCGAACCAATATATCTACCGGGCCATGGAAACGACAGCAGATCGCGACGCGGTCATGGCGACCGTCCAATGGAAGCCCACCCCCAACCTAGATATCACGCTGGACGGACAATACTCCTATCGCGACGACATCGAGGAGCGTGGCAACCTCGTCCTTGCTGATGGCCGCCGCGACATCGCGCCGATCGAGATTTCTCCGACCGGGGCGCTGCTGGCCTGGACCGGTGAAACGCGGGTTGAGAACCAGACCGTGTGGCGTCAGCGCGCTGAGGAATATATCGGTCTTGGCGGCAACATCTCGTGGTTCGGTGATCGCCTCTCTTTGGCACTAGACGTCGGCTACTCAGAGACTGCGCGGGAGCAGGACGAGCTCGACATGCGCATCCGCACGAGCGACCGAGTCCTTTATGAATTCGACCGGCGCGGGCTGACGATCCCAAACTGGACATTCACCGATGTTTCCGATGTGGAGGACGATACCGGTCTCGCTTTCGATCTCGACAATCACGACATCTACGACAACGGCGCGCGCGCCCGGCGCCGACTCGAAAACGTCTACGACGATATTTTCGCCGTTCGTTTTGACGGGTCGTATGAGTTGGGCGGGTTCCTGAGCTCGCTCGACTTCGGGGTTCGCTATGCAGAGCGCAATCGCCTGCACGATGACGGCATCGACGAAACAGTCAGCCTCGTCCGCGGCTACGACTCAGCAGAAGCACGGGCGACGCGCTCCGATATTTTCCTCGTCGATAATCTCTACCAGGGTGCCGACACGCCGATGGAAGGCATCACCTGGGCGACCTGGCGCGCCGAACAGCTATTCACCGCCCTGACCGGAAGCCGCGATGCCGGCCTGCCGATGGGCAGCACGCTGTCCGCCGACGACACGGATGTGTCCGAAGTGACCTATGCGGGCTACCTGCAGGGCAATTTCGACACGATGCTTGGAAGCATGCCGGCGCGCGGCAATTTCGGCGTGCGCGTGATCAGCACCGAGATCACTTCGCTCGGCATCAGCTCCGCCTTGGCAACAAGCCCCGGCCCCGATCCGGACACCGTGACCATCAGCCAGGTCGGCGATGTCACGCTGAACACCGAAACCAACGAGTTCTGGAACGTGCTGCCGAGCGCGAACCTGATCCTCGAGCTCGACCCGGACAAGTTGCTGCGCCTCGCAGCCTACCGCGCCATCGCCCGGCCGGATCAGGAGGCGATGTCGGCGGGCCTACAGTTCGCCGACGAAGGCGAGGCGGACAACCTGGGCGCCATTGTCAGCGCCAGCGGCAACCCGTTTTTGGAACCGCTGAAAAGCTGGAACGCGGACGCTTCGTTCGAATGGTATGCCGGCCCGACCACGTCGCTTTCGCTGGCGGCCTATTACAAGTATCTGCAGACCGGGTTCGAAACCGACGTCACGCCGCTGACGATCATCGTCGACGGTTCGCCGCAGGAAGTCATCATCGGGCGCACGGTCAATTCCGACGACAGCAGCTCGCTCTATGGCTTCGAAGTCAACGCGCAGCACCAGTTCGACATCGGCCTCGGTTTCCAGGTCAGCTACAACTTTGCCGAAAGCGATTTCGAATTCCCCGATCCCACGGTGGTCGACGGCAATGCGCTGGCCGACTTTACCGAACCGGCGAACATCCCCGGATATTCGAAGCACAGCTTCAACGGCACGGTGTTCTACGAAACCGGACCGTTCTCGGCCCGCGTCGCGTACAAATGGCGTTCGCAGTACTTCAAGCCTTTCCGCAGCGACGCCAACCGCTTCACCGCGGACCAGGGCTTCCTCGACTTCTCGGCCAGCTACGAAATCTACGACGGTGTCCAGCTGCGGCTGCAGGCACTCAACCTGCTCGACGAGCCGAACCTGATGTACCGCCCCACGCGTGACAGCCTGGCCGAGGCCAACTACTCCGGCCGCAGGTATTTCCTCGGCCTCCGCGCCAGGTTCTAGGACGGACGGGATGGGCAGACTGTCGCCAGCCGGCGATATGTTGGGGCCGGGCCTCCGTGCCATTTCTTCGGCGCTTCTCTCCGCGCGGAAGGAGGCACGGGGGCTTCCCGGCTTTCCCGGCGACGTGCCGGCCACGCTCGACGAGGCCTACCGCGTGCAGGAGGCGTCGCGCGCCGCATGGCCGGACGAGATCGGTGGGTGGAAAGTAGGCGGCGTACCGCCGGCGTATCTCGATCGGTTCGACGCGCGCTCGCTCGCCGGCCCGATCTGGCAGAAGTCGATCCGTGTGGCAGGGGCGGGGCTGAACGAGATGCCGGTATACGATGGCGGCTTCGCGGCGATCGAGCCGGAATTCGTGTTCCGCCTCGGCACCTCGCGCGAGGAAGACCGGATGTTCATCGGCGCAGAGATCGCCAGCAGCCCGGTTCCCGCGATAAACGACCACGGCCCCGCCGCCGTGATTTGCGATTTCGGCAACAACAACGGCCTGCTGCTCGGCCCCGAAGTGCCCGACTGGCGCAACCGGCGTGCGCCCATTGCTGTGCGGACCGATATCGACGGGAAGGAAGTGGGCGCCGTGTCGGCCGGGTTCGAACCGGCTCTCGATGCCCTCGCATTCCTCGTAGCGCTTTCACAGGATCGCTGTTTCGAATTGCCGGAAGGAACCCTTGTTTCGTCGGGCGCGATCACCGGCGTGCACGAAGCGCCGGTGGGCGCAGTGTCGACTGTCGATTTCGGAGACCTGGGGCGCTTCGATCTGAAGCTGATCCCCGCTACGTCCCTGTGATGTCCTGTCCCGCTTCCTTCAGCAGGCGCTCGATACTGGCAGGCGCAGGCGCGCTCTCCGCCGGCCTCCTGGCAGGTGGCTGCGCGCCGCGTCTTGCAGGAAAGTTCACGGCGGCCGACACCCACGTGCTCGACTATCCGACCGTGCAGGCGACGATCCGTGTAGGCGAAATCCTGGCGAGGGCGACGAACGACCGGCTGGGCATGAAAATGTATGCCGGCGGCCAGCTGGGTAACGAGCGCGACACGCTGGAGATCACCACTTTCGGCGGGCTCGACTTCAACCGCGTCAACCTGGCGCCGCTCAACTCGATCGAGCCTCTGACGACGGTGGCGGCGCTGCCTTTCATCTTCGAGACGACCGAGCACATGCGCAAGACGCTGGACGGGCCGGTCGGCGAGGAAATCCTCGCTTCGCTGACCAAACACGGGCTGATCGGCCTGTGCTTTTACGATTCCGGTTCGCGCAGTTTCTACAACACCCGCCGGCCGATCAGGACCCCGGCCGACATGCGGGGGTTGAAGCTGCGCGTTCCGGGATCCGACCTTTACATTTCGATGGTCCAGTCGCTTGGTGCGGACGCGGTCCCCATGCCGCTGGACGAAGTGTACCAGAGCCTCGCCCAAGGGGTGATCGACGGGGCGGAGAACAACTGGCCCAGTTTCGAAAGCGGCCGCCATTTCGAAGTGGCCCGCTATTACAGCCTGACCCGGCACCTGCTGGCTCCCGAAGTGCTGGTCATGTCGAAACGCACGTGGGACCGCCAGTCGGCCCGGGACCAGGGGCTGATCCGCGCCGCGGCCAAATCGTCCGTCCCCTATATGCGCGAGTTGTGGGACGCACAGGTCGCCAAGAGCATGAAGATCGTCATGGATAGCGGCGTCGCAGTAAACGAGATCGATCCCGCACCTTTCCGCAAGGCCATGACCGGGGTTTGGCAGCAATATGTGACGACGCCGCAGCAGCGCGACCTCGTCGACCGCATTCTTGCGGCGGGCGGGGGCCAGCCATGAAGCGAACCGTATACGACCGCCTGTCCGATCTGCTGGTCAGGCTGGGCGCAGCAGGGCTGATCGCCATGACCGGGGTGATCGCCTGGCAGGTGTTCGGCCGCTTCGTCCTCCAGTCCAGCCCCTCGTGGTCGGAACAGACCGCGCTCCTGCTGATGATCTGGTATGTCTTCTTTGCCGCCGCGGCCGGGGTGTGGGAGCGATTCCACATCCGCATCGAAATTCTCGAACACCGGCTCGATCCGGCGCGGGTCCGCTGGCTTCGCATCGGCATCCATGCGCTGATCGCGGGGCTGGGCCTGGTCTTCGTGGTGTTTGGCGGGCAGCTGGTCTGGAGCGTGCGCGACTTCGTCATCCCGTCGCTCGGCATCAGCCGGGCATGGGCCTATGCGGCGATCCCGATCGCGGGCGCGCTCATTTTCCTGTTCTCGCTCGGCCGCATCGGCAAGCGCTGGCGCGGAGAGGCCTGATGGAAATCCTCGTCCTGTTCGGCGTGCTGTTCCTGCTGCTGGCCCTTGGCGTGCCGGTCGCTTTCGCTCTGTTCGGCGCGGCACTGGCCTGCTTTGCGGTGATCGACATCCCGCTGATCGTGGCGGTCCAGCGGATGGCGGCGGGGATCAGCGTGTTCACCCTGATGGCGATCCCGTTCTTCATATTCGCCGGCGACCTCATGTACCGCGCCGGGATTGCCGAGCGGCTGGTACGGGTCGCCGATGCCGCATTCGGGCGGGTGCGCGGCGGGCTGGGACTGGTCGATGTCGGCGCCTCGATGATGTTCGGCGCGGTCAGCGGGTCGGCCATCGCCAGTGCGTCCGCCATCGGGTCGACCATGGTGCCGCTTATGGAAGAGAAGGGGTACGACCGCGACTATGCGGTCAACGTGACGGTCACCGCCGCCATTGTCGGCCTGCTCATCCCGCCGTCGCACAACATGATCATCTATGCCGCCGCGTCGGGCATCGGCGTGTCTATCGGCGATCTCTTCCTTGCCGGGGTGATCCCCGGGCTGATGACGGGCGCGATGCTGATGGCGACCGCCTGGCTCGTCGCGCGCAAGCGGGGGCTGCCGCGCGGACATTTCCCGGGCTGGCGCGAATTCCTGCGCGCCGCCGTATACGCCACTCCCGGGCTGATGACCGGTGTGATCATCATGGGCGGCATCCTGTCGGGCATCTTCACCCCGACCGAAAGCAGCGCCGCTGCGGTCGTCTACACCGCCATCGTCGGCACGCTGGTCTATCGCAGCCTCGGCTGGAAGGGTTTCTGGGAGGCGAGCCAGAAATCGGTGCGCACCGCCGCGATGGTACTGTTCATCATCGCTGCCGCCACCGCCTTCGGCTTCGCGCTAGCCCTGCTGGAAGTACCCGCGGCGCTGGCGGGGCTGATCGGCGTGATGACCGACAACCCGATCCTGACCCTGCTGATTATCAACCTGATGCTGCTGGCGCTGGGTACCTTCATGGACATGGCCCCGCTGATCGTGATCTGCACCCCGATCTTCCTGCCGGTGGCCATGGAAATGGGCGTCGATCCGGTCCATTTCGGGATCATCCTGATGATCAACCTCGGCATCGGCCTCGTCACGCCGCCCGTGGGATCTGTGCTGTTCGTCGGATCGGCCGTTGGCAAGGTGCCGGTAGCCGAACTGGTGCGCACGATCTGGCCGTTCTACCTGACGCTGGTCGCCGCGCTGGCCCTGATCACCTTCATTCCTGCGCTTTCCCTGGCTCTTCCCGGAATGATGTGAGGCGCAAATGCGCTTGGCGACTGGCGACCATTTGCATAAGGACCGGGCATGGGGACCCCGATCAAGCCGACCATCAACGACGTCGCGCGCCTTGCGCAAGTATCGAAAAAGACGGTCAGCCGCGTCATCAACAAGTCCCCGCTTCTGAGCGACAAGACGCGCAAGCGGGTCGAAAGCGTCATCGCGGAAATCGGTTACGTGCCAAATCCGCAGGCCCGCGCCCTGGCCCTGCGGCGCAATTTCATCGTCGCTGCGATCCACGACAATCCCAACGCGCAGTTCCTCGTCAACGTGCAGCAGGGCATGCTGGAGGGGATCGCGGGGACCGACTTCGGGCTGATGGTGCAGCCGGTCGATCGCAATTCGCCGACCATCGCCGCCGACATCCGCGATTTCATCGAACGGCAGCGGCCATATGGCGTCGTCCTGCTGCCGCCGATCTCCGAAAAGCCGGAACTGGCGCAACTGTGCGGCGATCTTGGCGTGCGCTACGTGCGCATGGGCTCGGTCAAGCTGGATACCGCGGAGCACACCGTCTCCTCCAACGACCGCGAGGCCGTGCGCCGGGCCGTGTCCTATCTCATCGAACACGGGCACACCCGCATCGGCCTGATCGAAGGACCGGAAGGCTTCACCTCCCCGCGCGAACGGCGCGCCGGGTTCGAGGAAGCGCTGGAGGCCGCGGGTCTCAAAGTCGATCCCGCCCTTATCTGGCCGGGCAAATACACTTTCGAATCCGGCGTAACCGCGGGGCAGGCGCTGGTCGAGCTCAAGAACCGCCCGACGGCCGTGTTCGCCTGCAACGACGAGATGGCCATCGGCGTGATGATCGCTGCCCGGCGCAGTGGCCTGGCGATACCCGAAGACCTGTCGATCGTCGGTTTCGACGACACGCCCCTGTCGAGCCACGTGTGGCCTTCGCTGACCACGGTCCACTGGCCGATCGTCGACATGGCGCGGACCGCTGCCCGCAAGCTCATCGCGCCGGAAGGGGACAAGGAGACGGGCGCAGAATGGCTGCTGCCATCCTCGCTGGTCGAGCGCGATTCCGTCGTGAAGCCGAATTCCGACTGAATAACTTGCCGACGCTGGCGAAGTATAACCGCATCTGCCCTTGCGCGGGGATATGACACCGGTTACCAATCAGGACATGTCGAACCCCGCGCTGCGGCGCGCCGATGAAACGCGAGAGACCGTCCCCATGAAGATTGCCTTGATCAACGAGAACAGCCAAGCCGCGAAGAATTGCATCGTCCATGATGCGCTGGTCTCCGTCGCCGAGCCTTTGGGCCACGAAGTGCACAATTACGGCATGTATGCGGCAGAGGACGACGCGCAGCTGACCTATCCGATGGTGGGGCTGCTGACCGGCATCCTGCTGAATTCCAAAGCGGTGGATTTCGTCGTGACCGGCTGCGGCACCGGCACCGGGTCCATGCTGGCGGCGAACGCGATGCCGGGGGTGTTTTGCGGGCTGGTAATCGACCCGACCGATGCTTTCCTGTTTGCCCAGATCAACGACGGCAACGCGGTGGCGATGCCTTATGCCAAGGGCTTCGGCTGGGCTGCGGAGCTGAACCTGCAGGATTGCTATCGCAAGCTGTTCGAAGGGGAAAGCGGCGTCGGCTATCCGAAGGAACGCGCCGCGATCATGGCGAAGAACCGCGGTGTCCTCGCCGAGCTGAAAGCGGCGACCTGCCACGACATGCTGACAGTCCTGAAATCGGTCGACCAGGACTTGCTGAGAAGCGCGATCGCGGGCGAGAAATTTGCCGAGCTGTTCTACGCAAATTCGCAGGACGAAGGTATCAGCGATTACCTGCGAGGCCTCTGAGGTTTCTGGGGAGAGGGGAAACATGGCCGACAATCCGTTCGACCTGACCGGCAAGGTCGCCTGCGTGACCGGGGCCAATACCGGCATCGGGCAGGGTATCGCAGTCGCGCTCGCACGGGCCGGCGCCGATGTGGCGCTCGTCGCGCGGCGCGACCCGGCAGATACGGTCGCCATGATCGAGGACGCGGGCCGAAAGGCGGCAGTGATCATGGCCGACTTGTCGAGCATCGAACCGTGCGAGCGGATCGTCTCCGAAACGGTCGAGGCGCTGGGCGGCTTCGACATCCTCGTCAACAACGCCGGCATCATCCGCCGCAACGATGCGCTCGACTTTACCGAGGACGATTGGGACACTGTGATCGACACCAATCTAAAGGTCCTGTTCTTCCTCAGCCAGGCGGCCGGCCTGCACATGGCCGGCCATGGCGGCGGGTCGATCATCAACATCGCCTCGATGTTGACCTTCCAGGGCGGGATCCGGGTAGCGAGCTATACCGCCTCGAAAAGCGGGGTCGGCGGGCTGACCAAGCTGCTCGCCAACGAATGGGCGGCCAAGGGCATCACGGTGAATGCCATTGCGCCCGGCTATATCGCTACCAACAACACCGCCGCCCTGCAGGCGGACGCGGATCGCAATCGCCAGATCCTCGAGCGCATACCGGCGGGCCGCTGGGGGGAACCGGGTGACCTCGGCGGGGCGGCAGTCTTCCTTGCCTCCGACGCCGCGCGCTATGTGCAAGGGCACATCCTCGCCGTCGATGGCGGCTGGTTGGCCCGTTGACCGGGCCGGTGATTGGCCCCGTATCTGGCCGGATTTCTGGCGGGATCGTCGCCTGTTTCGGCGAGGTGCTCCTCCGCTTCTCGCCCACCGGCGGCGGGACAATGCGCGATGCGGGCGAGCTTGCCGTGCATTGCGGCGGGGCGGAAGCGAACGTGGCGGCCGCGCTCGCCAACCTCGGCCATCCGGCGCGCATGATTTCCGCCCTTCCGGACAACGACCTTGGCCGGCTCGCCCTGCGCTCCCTGCGCCGCGAAGGCATCGACACCGCCCATATCGCGACCGCGCCCGGCCGCATGGGCGCCTATTACCTCACTCCGGCGAGCGGCGCGCGGCAAGGGGCCGTCCTGTACGACCGCGAGGGCAGCGCCTTTGCGAATAGCGCCGACTATGATTTCGCCCGCGCGCTGGAAGGCGCCTGCCATGTACATGTCTCCGGCATATCCCTTGCTGTTAGCGAAGTTTCGGCAAGCGCGACAATGGCGCTGGCCGATGGGGCGCGGGATGCGGGGCTTACGCTTTCGTTCGACGGCAATTTTCGCCCCGCCCTGTGGCAGGACAGCAACCGGAACCCGCGCACGGTCATCGCCCCCCTCGTCGAACGCGCGGACATTTTCTTCGGCAACCACAAGGATATCGCCCTCCTGCTCGGACGCGACATTTCCGGCGATGGCGTAGAGCGGCGGCGGGAGGCGGCGGAAGCGGCCTTTGCGGCGTTCCCGAACCTTGCCGCGATGGCCTCTACCGCGCGCCACGTGGAGGCAGACGGCACCCACCGGATCGTCGGGCGCATGGATACGCCGGAAGGGTCGGCGACGAGCGCGGAGCGGCTGCTGACCGGTATCGTGGACCGTATCGGAACAGGCGATGCCTTCGCTGCCGGCGTGCTCCACCGCTGGCTTGGCGACCGCGAGGACCTGTCGGGCGCGCTCGAAAGCGGGATGGCGCTCGCCGCGCTCAAGCATTTCACGCCCGGCGATTTCAGCCTCGCATCGCAAGACGAACTGGACGCCGCGATGGCCGGGGGCGGGGATGTCCGGCGCTAGGTCGCTCCTCGCATTGGCGGCACTCGTCATCACGCCGCCTGCCATGGCGCAGGAAGAGATGGTTGGACCGGCAGCCGCGCAGTGTCGCGGCGCGATGGGATATGCCGAAGATTTCGGCGGGCGGCGGACTTTCCTGTGGCGCCCCCAATGGCTGATGGGCATCAAGCAGGTTGCGCAAGCCGATCCCGCCGTCATGGCTGACATCGTGCGGGCAGGCGACGCGGCGCTCGCGCGGGGGCCGTACTCCGTCACCGACAAGCCCACGGTCGTGCCGGGTGCCACAGCCAATGACTACACCTCAATCGGCCCCTACTGGTGGCCGGACCCGGGCAAGGCCGGCGGCCTGCCCTACGTGCGGCGCGACGGCGAAGTGAACCCCGCGCGGGACGGCGCGGAATTCGACCGCGCCCGCTTGCGCGACTTCGCTGCCGACATGCGCGCACTTTCGGTGGCGCATTATGTGACCGGAGAGGGGGAATACGCCGAACACGCCGCAACGCTGCTGCGGACGTGGTTCCTCGATCCCGCCACCCGCATGAACCCGAACCTCGACTTTGCGCAAGCCATTCCCGGACGGACAAGCGGGCGCGGGATCGGAATCATCGATTCCATCGATCTGTCTCCGGTGGTCGAAGCAATCGGCCTCATCCGCCCGAACGGCGCTTTGAGTGCGGACGAACTGGCAGGCCTGCGCAGCTGGTTCGGCGAATTTGTGGTCTGGCTGGCGACCAGCGAGAACGGCGAAGAGGAAATGCAGGCCGAGAATAACCACGGCGTCTTCTACGATTTCTTCCTCGCACACTTCGCCCTCTTCGCCGGCGTGGAAAGCGCGGCCGTCAATATCGTCGATGCTTTCCCGGATTATCGCCTCCGCCCGCAGATGGACCGGCAGGGCCGCTTTATCCGCGAGCTGGAGCGCACGCGTAGCTGGCACTATTCGCATTTCGTGGTGGGGGGTGCCGCCCGCCTCGCCACGATCGGTGAATGCGTGGACAGGGACTTGTGGACCGCTGCAACAGAGGACGGTCGCAGCCTGCAAACCGCGAAGGCGTTCCTCGATCGCTATGCGGGCTCGCCCGAAAGCTGGCCGTTTCGCGACATCGACCTGGCCGCCTCAAAGCTCGACACGATGCGCGCGCGGTCGCGGGAGATCGAAATCCTGTTCGACCGGGGAAGCGCTAGCGCCGTCCTCGCGAGCGAGCTTCCATAGGTCACGCCCAGCGCCAGCTGTGACGATCCCCTGTCTAGAACCCGTGAAAAACCTGGCGCCGGCGATGGTGGTTGCAGGAGCGCGCGGGACTAATCGTGACCTTCCAAGGCGGATTAGCAGATTTGTAAGCAGAAACAATGACGTGCGACGGGGCGAAGAATTTCTAAGTTCACTTTTCGAAGTGAAACGTAATTGCAGAAAGCTAACAAAAGCGCCCTTCGCGTGACGCGTTTTTACAAGGACAGCCCCAAAAAAGTCGGCTTTTTACAATAAATTGGTCACTTGACTCCTGATCTATTGGGCGTAGCATTTTAACCATAGTTCGAAACCGAGTCGCGGCCTCATAGCAGGGCGCACCGTTTCGTTTCTTGGGTCGTTTCAAGGGGTTCTCCCCGTGCCAGCCGATCGTCCGGAGGGGCGGCGACGACGCGAGCCGAATTCCCGACTTTTGATCGCCTGCCGCAGCATCGCGCTTCGGGGGACGCGATCGCTATTGCCAGGGCGACCGTACGGATCGCCGCAAAGTTGGAGCGAACAATGCCACTCGATCTGGACCAGTCCTCATTCTTTCAGGATCTCGACAACGATGGGGAGAAGGACGACAACGAGACGACCTTTTACGATCTCACCACGAAGACCGGCAGCGCGGCCGAGATCAACGGTTCCCTGTTCTTCATCGACCAGCCCGACAGTTCGGCCGGCACGGGCCTGATCCAGGCCATCGTCCGCGTGCAGGACACCGGCAACGATGCGACCCCCGGCTTCGAAAACGGATATAATTCCTCGGCCCGCCCGGTCAGCTACGAGGAGAACACCTCACCCAGCTTCACCACCTCCATCACGCTCGACGAAGTACCCAAGGTGGTGATCGACGGGGTCGAATATTACGAGTTCCGGCTCGACATCAACCAGCTCAACAGCAGCCCGCTGCTCTCGCTCGACAATATCCAGGTCTTCACGAGCAGCATCGATGCAAACGGCAACGGCATTGCCGGGGAAGATGCGGATTTCGCGCAAGGTACCATCGATGGCGCATGGTTCGCTGCCAACGCGACCAAGGTCTACGACCTCGACGGGGACGGCGATTCCAGCATCCTGCTGGACTATTCGCTGCAGGCCGGCAGCGGCAAGTCGGATATGTTCTTCTACGTGCCGGTCGCCAATTTCGGCGCTGTCGACCCGGCGGAGACGTACGTCACGCTGTACTCGGAATTCGGCGCGGCGGGCGATCTCGACGCATCGGACAACCTGATTGCAGGCGACGATAGCCAGTATGCCTCCAACGACGAAAGCGACGACGACGTAAACGCCATCTACGGCACTTACACGACCAACGACGGCTTCGAGGAATGGTCGGTCTCGAAAGAGCTCGGCGGCTATTTCATCAGCGGCTACAAGTGGGAAGATAGCAACGGCGACGGCCTGTGGAACAACGGGGAAACCGGCGCCGGCGGCTTCAAGATCGACTACATCATTACCTACAGGGACGGGAACGGCGCCAACGCCCCGCTGGTGACCATCAGCGGGTCCACGATCACCTCGGACGGTACCGCCGATATCGACGGTGACGGTGCCGTCGATCCCGAAGGCTATTACGTGATCCCGGTCCCGCTCGGGGCCGCCAACAACACCGAATATTCGATCACGCTGACCGAGGCGGCGAAGGAAAACTGGGTCAACAGCTACGATGGCGATGCGGTCGCCGATCGCATGACCTTCTTCAAGTTCGCGGAGAACGACCTTGTCAGCGACGTCGGCTCGATCTCGGGCAGGTATGGCTTCACCGAAACGATGAACTTCGGGAACTACCGCCTCGGCCGCATCAGCGGCACGAAGTACGAGGACCCCGATGGCGACATCGATACCGTGGAAGGGCGAACGACCCTTGCCGGCGTCAGGATCGACCTCCTCGACGGTGCAGGCAATCTCCTTGCCACCACCTATACCGACGGTGACGGCAACTACGCGTTCGAAAAGCTCGCCCCCGGCGATTACCAAGTCCGCGAAACCGCGCCCGACGGGTCCTATGCCATCAGCAACGTGACCGTCATGCTGGATGGTCAGCTGAGCGGCTTCGACCAGGACGTCGATTTCGTGAATACGTTCTACGGCCGGATCGAGGGGTACAAGTACGAGGATCTCGACGGGGTACTGGGCGGCACGACCAAGGCGTGGGCGGGCGTGACGATCTCGCTGCTCGACGGCGACGGCAACGTGATCCGCGAGACCCAGA